>JAKAFL010000057.1 GCA_021817945.1 bacterium
CACGAGCTACAGAATAAGCGGAATAAACAGTCATTGCAAGAACAATATTGACAATAATTAATATATTACTTGCTACAAAAATTCGCTTTTATTGGCCTTTTGTGATTTTTTGGGGGAAGTCAGGCTAATTCAACCGGCGGGACTCCCACCCGCATGGCACCCAGCTTCACTGGCGCAAACCACGGAACCCCGAATTCGGTACTGGATGAGGTTTTGGGCCGACACAAACATGCTGTTTCTTCCCACGCCAAAAACCGGATGAACCCATCGCAGGGCTTGCGCAAAGCCTGAACAACCCGCTTGCTTTGGCGTGGCATCGTCTTTAGACTTGGCTCAAGCTCAACAAAAAGGATTTTCATGAATCACAACTCACGGCAAACCGCAAACACCAGCCAGGTCCTGAGCGTCATCCTCGGGGGCGGCCAAGGTTCACGATTGTTTCCGCTCACCAAGGACCGCGCCAAGCCTGCCGTTCCACTCGCCGGCAAGTATCGCCTGGTGGATATCCCCATTTCCAACTGCATCAACTCAGGGTTCCGCCGCATTTACGTCCTGACGCAGTTCAATTCCGCCTCCCTCCATGGCCACATTTCCAGGACCTACAAATTCGACCATTTTTCCGGAGGGTTCGTGGAAATCCTGGCCGCCCAACAGACCTTCAACAACACCTCCTGGTACGAGGGCACTGCCGATGCCGTGCGCAAGAACCTGGTCCACTTCCTGGACCATGATTTTGAGTACCTTGTCATCCTGAGCGGTGACCAGCTTTACAGGATGGATTTGCAGGCGATGGTGCAACAACACATGGCCACAGGCGCGGAGATCACCGTGGCCACCAAGCCGGTTCCCCGGTCCGAATGCCATGCCTTGGGCATCATGCAAATGGACCCTGACCTGCGTATCACCAGCTTCACTGAAAAACCCAAGGACCCGGCGCTCCTGGACCCGCTGAAAATACCCGATGAAGTCCGCCAGCAACTGGGCGTGCGCATGGAGGGCGAGGCATTTCTCGCTTCCATGGGCATTTATGTTTTCAGCCGTCAAGTCATTTGCGACCTGCTGGACAATCCCCACTCGGATTTCGGCAAACACATCATCCCGCAAGCCATTAAAACGCGGAGGGTGTGTTCTTTCGTTTACGACGGCTATTGGGAGGACATCGGCACCATCCGCTCATTCTTTGAGGCCAACCTGGACCTGGTTTCAGAACTGCCCCGGTTCAACTTTTTTGACATGAGCGCCCCCATTTTTTCGCGTCCACGGTACCTGCCCGGTTCCAAGATCAACGGCGCGCAGATTGACCATGCGGTGATCTCCGATGGCTGCATCATCAACCGCGCCACCATCAAAAGCACCATCATAGGCCTGCGCACCCTCGTGGGGAGCGGCACCCTCCTGAACCGTGTGATCGTGATTGGAAGTGATTATTACGAATCCCAGGACTCGGTGGAGCGCAACCTGCAGGAGGGCAACCCGCGGATTGGGATCGGCGAAAATTGCTCGATCGAAAATGCCATCATAGACAAAAACACCCGCATCGGCAACAACGTCACCATCTCCCCCGCCGGAAAGGCGGAGAATCTCGACCACAAGAATTACTTCATCCGGGACGGCATTGTGATCATCCCCAAGGATGCGATCATTCCCGATGGCACCGTGATTTGATTTGCCCATGCCGGGGGAGCTGGGGCAGAATTCGCCGTGCTCGCCACCCAAGCCATCTGGAAAAAGCTCACGAAAGCGCGGCAATTATTTTTGATTGCCGGCCCTTGCGTGATTGAGAATGAGAGGCTCTGCCGGCAGGTTGCCACGGAGCTGTCGGAAGTTTGCCGCGACTTGGGGATTTACTTGGTGTTCAAGGCCAGCTTTGACAAGGCGAACCGCACCTCCAGCCGCTCCCACCGCGGCCCCGGCTTGAAACCGGGCCTGGACATCCTCGGCAAAATCCGCGAAGACCTGCAAGTGCCGGTGCTCACGGACATTCACACGGAAGAACAGGCCCATGCGGCCGGTGAATGCGTGGACGTGCTTCAAATCCCGGCCTTTCTCTGCCGCCAAACCGATTTGATAGCGGCGGCAGCGCGCACCGGAAAGATTCTCAACCTGAAAAAGGGCCAGTTTTTATCGCCGGAAGAAATGGGGCAAGTGGCTGAAAAAGCGCGTTTATCCGGCAATCCACGCCTGCTTTTGACCGAGCGCGGGACCACCTTTGGCTACCGCAACCTGGTGGTGGACATGCGCTCCATCCCCATCTTGAAACGCAGCGGATTGCCCGTGGTTTTTGATGCCACCCATTCCGTGCAACTGCCCGGCGGAGGCGGGGACAGGTCCTCGGGCCAGTCTGAATTTGCCCCTGTGCTGGCAGCGGCTGCCTTGGCGGCGGGCGCCAATGGCCTGTTCATTGAAACGCATCCGAACCCGGAAAAAGCCCTCAGTGATGGACCCAACATGATTCCCTTGAAAAACATGCGCGGGGTGCTCCGCCACCTTAAGGCCATTTTTACCACCGCCCAATCCAGCAGCCCCCGGATCGAACAGTGATTCATTCCCATGCCAGCTTTAACCAGCCATGACCCTGAAATCCCGCGCCATTGGCTGTCCGTTTTTCATGAGGTGAACCTTGCTGAAAAAGCCGCAAAGTCTCCAGCCAAAACCGATTGAGTGAACAACGCCACCCGCTGATTGCCACCATGGCCAAAATTGCCTCCTCACTAAACAAGCGCCTCAAAACCATCCGGTTATTCCTATGCGACGTGGATGGCGTGTTGACCGATGGCACTATTTACATAGGAGGAACCAGGGAAGTAAAACGGTTCCACATACGGGACGGACTTGGAATGGTTCTGGCGCGGCGTGCAGGGTTGAAAGTGGGCTGGGTATCTGCCAGGCCCTCCCCCGCCACCACCCTCAGGGCCAGGGAACTGGGCATAGACCACCTCGTGCAACAAGGGGATCACACCAGCAAATCCGCGGCAGTTGAAACGGTACTCAAGCAGGAGAAATTAACCTGGGGCCAGGCCTGCTTTGTGGGGGATGACATCATTGACCTGGGCCCACTCAAACGATGCGGACTGGCTGTGGCGGTGGGAAACGCCGTGCCCGAAGCCAAGGCGGCGGCCCACTATGTGACCCGGAACCCCGGCGGCCACGGGGCCGTGCGTGAAACCATAGAGCTGATTTTAAAAGCCCAGGGACTCTGGAACGCCTTTTCCGAAGCTTACAGCTCATGACTGTGAACCGGCGCATTCCCTTTTGCCACCGACCGGCCAGCCTGCTGCTCGCAGCCGGCTTGCATGCGGTCCTCCACTGCAATGGCAATGCCCAAATGCCCGGCTTGGGAAAAGCCACCCAATTCAAGACCGACGAATACTTCGAACCCCCCAACGATTTGAAGGTGAAAATGGAATTGGAGGGCGACTCCGCCACGCCGCTCCCGGGCGGGAACCTGGACATCAGCAACCTCACCATCCAAACCTACCGGCTGGATGGCGGGACGGATGCATTGATTCAGGCGCCAGACTGCATTTACGCCCCTTATGACGGCCTGGCCTATTCCTCCGGCCCCATCCAGATGAAAACCGCCGACAACAGGTTGTACGTAACAGGCAGGGGATTTTTGTGGCAACAAGCCGATAATTCTCTCACCATCTCGAACCAGGTTTACACCCTGGTGAAAATGAAAACGCTTTCCGATCACAAGCCATGAAATTCGGTTGGATCATGCTCTTGATTCTGGCGGTGGCGCGGGCGGGTCTTGCCGCCACCCCTGGAATGGCCATCAATCCCGCAGCAGGGGGACAATATGTGGGCGTTTGCGCCCGGCATTTCGTTTTTCAAAACGGACTTCGGCAGCAGGTGGTCTATTCCGGAGAGGTCGTGGCCACCAATGCAATGGGCAGCCTGCATTGTGACAAGCTCACCATTGACCTGCCATCGCAGGACAGCACCAACCAGCAACCCACACATGCCCTGGCGGAAAATCATGTCACGGTGGACTTTGTCAAGGATGCAGACACCAACCATATCACCTGCGACCAGGCCATCTACCTGTACGAGGTCAGCAAAGGTGAAACCAATGACACCATCACCTTTCTTGGATCCGACAGTGTGCCGGCAAAAATGCAAAATTCCAAGGGATGGATGACCGGCCAGCCACTGGTTTATGACAATACCCATGGAAATTTCTCCGGGGTGAACGTGGAAACTCATTTTCGGATTCCTGCATCTGAAAACAACCCGTCCAACCGGCCCACCTCCCAGTTGCCAGCGGGCAGCAGCCGGTGACACCACAATGACTGCACCTCAAACCAGCCCCGAGGGTCAAAAGCCGCAAAAAACGCCGCCACCCGCAGTAGGCACGATTGAACAATTGCTGGCCACCCGGGAATTGATCAAGGAATACAAGGGACGCCGCGTGGTGAACGGGGTGTCCATTTCAGTGGGAGCGGGTGAAATCGTGGGCCTGCTGGGACCCAATGGAGCCGGCAAGACCACCACCTTCAACATGGTGGTGGGGGTGGTAAAACCCGATTCCGGAGATGTCAGTTACCAGGATAAAAGCATCACCGGCCTGCCAATGCACCTGCGCGCCAGGCTGGGTATTGGCTACCTGACACAGGAACCCTCGGTATTCCGCAAGTTATCCGTGGAGCAAAACATCCTGGCCATTCTGGAAACGTGTCGCCTCCAGCGTTCGGAGCGGGAAATGCGATTGAAATACCTTCTGGAAGAGCTTGATCTCACCCCCATCCGCCGCAGCAAGGCCTACCAGTTAAGCGGCGGGGAAAAACGCAGGCTGGAAATCACCCGGGCCCTGGTCACCCACCCACGGCTGCTCCTGTTGGACGAGCCTTTCAGCGGTATTGATCCCATTGCCGTTTATGAAGTCCAGAAAATCGTCCGCCGGCTTCGCGATCGCGGCCTGGGCATCCTGATCACCGATCATAATGTCCGTGAAACCTTGAAATTAATAGACCGGGGTTACATTATTCACAAGGGACAGGTTTTGGTGGAGGGTAGCGCGGAGTTCCTGGCCAATGATCCGAAGGCGCGCGAGATCTATTTGGGTCCTGAATTCAACCTGTAACCCGTGGGCAAGCCCTGAGGCACCCGGCGTGCCGTCAATCAATCTTGGAAATTTATGGAACGTTCAACCGTGACTGTGGAGCAGTTTTACCGGGAATACGCCGGTCCCTTGCAACTACGGTTGCTGGCCGGTGAAAACAAGCTCAAGCGCATCATCCGGGAACCCACCGTGAACCGTCCGGGCCTGGCCCTGAGCGGTTTCACCCGTTATTTCGCCTATAAGCGGGTCCAAGTGATGGGTCACGCAGAAGTGTTTTATTTGCGCGAATTGCCCCCTGAAAAACGGGCGGCGCGCTACGCCTACCTGTTTGCCTACAAAATTCCCTGCATGGTTTTCAGCCGCAGCCTCAGGCCGGACAAGGAATTCCTCGCCGCAGCGGAACTGGCCTCGGTGCCCATTTTTCAGACCCCCCTGGTGACCATGAAATTCATCAACCTGGCCACCCTGGCCGTGGAAAACCTGTTTGCCCCGCGCGGCACCGAATTGGGCAGCATGGTGGATATCCTGGGCGTGGGCGTGATCATACGGGGCGAGAGCGGCATTGGCAAAAGCGAGGCCGTGCTCGCCCTCATCGAACGCGGGTATAGCCTGGTGGCGGATGATGTGGTCAAGGTGGTGGTTTCAGACAATCGTGAAATCGTCTGCACCAGTTCAGAACTCACGCGGGACCACATGGAGGTGCGGGGCATTGGCATCATCAACGTGGGCCTCATGTTTGGAGTCAAGGCCGTGCGCCAGGAAAAAACCCTGGATTTGGTTGTCTCACTCAGGCAATGGGATGAGGTCAAGGATGTGGACCGGCTGGGCATGGAGCAGGAATACGTCAAAGTGTTGGGAATAGACATTCCCCATGTCACCATTCCCGTGCGGACAGGTCGCGACCTGGCCCGGTTGGTTGAAGTGGCGGCTTTTCAGGTGAAACTACGCAAATCCGGATACAATGCCGCACAGGAATTGAACCAAAGGTTGCTGGCCAAAATGAACCCGGCTTCAGGTGTTTGACCCGAAAAATGAACCAGACTCGCTTTTTGAACTGGCAGAACCATGGAATGTGGGTTAACCTCTTCTAGTTCAATGACCGCAAAAAGTCTTCCCAACGGTGATTTCCTGACCAAGGAACTTACCATCGCCAATAAAGCAGGCATCCACGCCCGGCCGGCTGCGATGTTTGTCAAGGCCGCGAACCGCTTTGCCTGCGATATTTTTGTGGAGAAGGACGGCGAAAAAATCAATGGCAAAAGCATCATGGGTTTGATGATGCTGGCGGCAGGACCGGGAAGCAAAATCATCCTCCACGTCAAGGGTGCCGATGCCTCCCTGGCTATTGCCGAGTTGGAAGCCCTGGTCCATCGCAAATTCGACGAGGAATAGTCCCGTCGGCGCTCTGCGGCAAGTTGTTCCTCCAGCAAGATATTCTTGAGTTTTTCCCCTTGAACCGGGAACCTTCGTGGTCATGGTATCCGCAAACATTGATGTGGCTTATGTTGCCCAACTAGCCCGAATTCATCTTCAACCCGATGAAAAGCAAAAATTGGAATCGCAACTGGCGCAGATTTTGGAATATGTCGAGAAATTGGGCGCGCTGGACGTGTCGGGCATGGAACCCACGGCACACGCCGTGCCACTGGTGAATATCGCCCGACCGGATGATCTCCAGCCTTCATTGGCCCATGAAGATGCCTTGAGAAATGCACCGCGGCAGGCCGGCGGCCTCTTTATTGTGCCCAAAATCGTGGAATAAAATCCTAAGACCAGCCGCATCCCAGCCGCACCTCTCCAACCATCCGTTTCAGACTCGCCACCATGTTGAACCAGCATACCATCTCAGATCTCACCCGGCGCCTCGCGCAGCGTGAAATTTCTGCGCGGGAAATCACCCAGAGCTGCCTCGACCGAATCCAGCAGGTGGATGGGCGGGTGCGCGCCTACCTGAGCCATGACCCCGCTGATGCTCTTGCCCAAGCGGATGCTGCCGACCAAACCATCGCCAGGGAAGGTTGGAATGAAGCCCGGCCCCTGATGGGCATTCCCGTGGCCATCAAAGACGTCCTGGCGGTCCGTAACCATCCCCTCAATTGCGCCTCCAAAATCCTGGGAAATTACATCTCGCCCTACGACGCCACCGCCATTGAGAAACTCCGGGCCGCAGGCGCCATCATCCACGGGCGCCTGAACATGGATGAATTTGCCATGGGCAGTTCCACGGAAAATTCGGCATTTGGCACCACACGCAATCCGTGGGACCTTGCCCGGATTCCCGGCGGCTCATCGGGTGGCTCCGCCGCTGCGGTTGCGGCAGATGAATGTATTGCCAGCATCGGCACGGACACCGGCGGATCCATTCGACAGCCAGCGGCCCTTTGTGGTTGCGTGGGGTTAAAACCCACCTACGGACGCATCTCCCGTTTTGGCTTGGTGGCCTTTGCCAGTTCCCTGGACCAAATCGGACCCATTACCAAAGATGTCCGGGATGCCGCCCTCATGCTGAAGGTGCTCAGCGGAAAAGATTCTCGCGATTCCACCAGCCTTCCCGACCCGGTTCCAGACTACCCAGCTACCCTGTCCGGGAACATCAAGGGATTGAAAGTGGGTCTCCCCCGTGAATACCTCGTGCCAGGCTTGGATTCCGAAGTCAAAAAATCCGTGGATGCAGCCGTTCAAAAACTGGTCGGCCTGGGGGCTGATGTCTGCGAAGTCTCCCTGCCCCACACGGATTACGCCGTGGCCACCTACTATATCATCGCCACTGCCGAGGCCTCCGCCAATCTGGCCCGTTTCGACGGCATCCGCTACGGCATGCGGGTGGATGGAAACGACCCGGCGGAACTCTACAGCCGCACCCGTGGCGCCGGTTTCGGCCCGGAGGTGAAACGTCGAATCATCCTGGGCACCTACGTGCTCAGCAGCGGTTATTATGATGCCTATTACCTGCGCGCCCAAAAGGTTCGCACTTTGATCCGCAACGATTTCCTGAATGCATTTGAAAAAGTGGATGTCTTGGTCACCCCCACCACGCCCACGGCGGCATTCAAGGTCGGGGAAAAAGCGGAGAACCCTCTGCAAATGTATTTGTCGGACATTTTCACCATTTCCTGCAACCTGGCCGGCATTTGCGGCATCAGCGTCCCCTGCGGGTTCACCTCGCCCGGCAACCTTCCGATAGGCCTTCAAATATTGGGCCCGCCGATGGGCGAATCCACCCTTCTCCGTGTTGCCCATGCTTATGAGCAAAGCACCGATTGGCACAAAGCCAAACCACCCCTCCAATAATACGTCCGTTCTTGTGCCAGTAACAGGCCGCATGGGGGCGGCCCCGGGACGGGGTGCCAAATCAATTCCTGACACCTATTTCCAACCTCCATCCCCCGGCACCCACCCCTTCCTGGTGCCCTCAAAAAATCCCCATCCCAATGAAACAACCCACTGGTCCCGGTAAGGGAAAAACATCCCCCTCCAAGCCTTCAAGCCCGCGCAACCCAGAGCGAACCTCATCCCGCATCCTCAAAGCCGCTCTCATGGAATTTGCCGCCAAAGGCTTTGCCGGTGCGCGGGTGAATGCCATCGCCCGCCGCGCCAACATCAATAAGCGGATGCTTTACCACTATTACGGCGACAAGGCCGGCCTCTTCCGCGCTGCCCTGCTCAAAAAAATTGCCGAACGCCAGGAAATGGAGCAGGCATTGGTGACCGATCCCCCCGCTTATTTCCAACAACGCTTCACTTCTTCCTGCCGGGATTGGCAGTGGGTAAGGATGCTCCAGTGGGAGGCGCTGAACTATCCCCAGGGAAAAATCCTTGAGCATTCCAGCCGCCTTGCCTCCAACCGAATGAGCATCAAAAAGCTTCGCGAGGGCCAGCAATGTGGAACCTGGCCCGGCCAATTCGCCCCGGAACACCTGCTCCTGGCTGTCCATGGCCTGGTCTTTTTCCCGCTGGCTTTTCCTCAATTGACCCGGATGATCACCGGACGGGAAATCCACGACCCTGTGTTTCAAAAAAGACACCTCGCTTTTTTAAGGCAAATCTCGCTCAAATTGTGCGCCCCGGACCCCGGAACGAATGCCAGGCCTCCCCGCGGGGGCCGAAAACCAGCCAGTTATTCCAATTAGAACTTGGTCACTCCCGCCCGGGTCTGTTTAAATCTTAAATCATGGATTACGAAGCCGTCATAGGACTGGAAACGCACGTGCAGCTCAAGACCCGCTCCAAAATGTGGTGCGGCTGCCCGAACCAATACGGAGCCCCTCCCAACACCCATGTCTGCCCGGTGTGCCTGGCGCTTCCAGGCGTTCTGCCTGTGGCCAACGAGGAGGCCCTGAGGCTCACCCTCCGCACAGGTCTGCTCCTGCAATGCGAAATACCAGCAAGGGCCAAGTTCGACCGCAAAAATTATTTTTACCCGGACGCACCCAAAAACTACCAACTCACACAGTATGACCAGCCTTCCACGCGTAACGGACACGTGGAATTTGAATTCAACGGCACCCTGTCCCGCGTCCGTATCACCCGGGCGCACCTGGAGGAGGATGTGGGCAAAAGCACCCATTTTGAACGTCACAGCGGAGTGGATTTCAACCGCGCCGGCGTTCCCCTACTGGAAATCGTCACCGAACCCGACCTGACCAGCGCCGACCAGACCCACGCCTACCTCAATGCCCTCAAGGAAATCCTTCAATACGGCGGCATAAGCGATTGCGACATGGAAAAAGGCATGGTCCGCTGCGACGTGAACGTGAGCGTGCGCCCGTGTGGCACGCAGGCCTTGGGTGCCAAGATCGAAATCAAGAACATGAACAGTTTCTCTGGCGTCCGAAGGGCTTTGGAATACGAAATCCCAAGGCAAATCGCCGCCGTGCGCCGGGGCGAAAAGCTCGTGCAATCCACACGCCGCTGGGATGACGTGGCTGGCGTGACCGAGGAAATGCGCAGCAAGGAGAACGCCCATGATTACCGTTACCTGCCCGAACCCGATCTCATGCCCTTTGAGCCGGCCCAAGACTGGTTGGATAACGAGCGCGCCAGCCTGATGGAACTGCCCCTCGCACGCAAACAGCGCCTCATGCGGGAATACCAACTCCCCGCAGGCGATGCCGAGGTCCTGAAAAACAACCGCGCTCTCGGGGATTATTACGAGCCCATTGCACGGCTATCCAAAAACCCAAAACTGCTGGCCAACTGGATCATCAACAACCTCCAGGCCCGGCTCGTGGAAATCATGGAAAAGGAGAAGACCGAGCAAGCCTCATTGGGACTGGAGCCGGATGAAATGAAGTTCACCGGCCTGGCCGACTTGAAATTCAAGCCATCGGATCTTTTGGATCTGGTGGAAATGGTTGCGCGCGGCGCCCTCAGCTCCGCATCCGGCCAGACTGTGCTGGCTGAAATGGTGGCGAGTGGAAAAGCGCCCTCTGCCATTGTCCAGTCCATGGGCCTCGCTCAAGTGAGCGATGCCGGCGCCATCGAAACCCTCTGCGACCAGGCCATTGCCCAAAACCCAAATCCTGTGGCCGATTACAAAGCCGGCAAGGAAGCCGCCTTGAATGCCTTGAAAGGCCAGGTCATGAAATTATCCCGGGGAAAGGCCAACCCTGCCATGGTGGGGGAAATCCTTCAGCGTAAACTGAGAGGCTAGCCCGGACCAGGACCCGCCAGCGCCCGGCACGACCCAGGCGCCATGCGCCTCCGCATCTTTCAAATCAACTCCAGACCATGTTTTCCCAAAAAATACAATCTGTTCATTTTACAGGCATCGGTGGCACGGCAATGGCCAGCGCCGCAGCCGCCATGCTGGATCGTGGGTACCACGTTACAGGCTCGGACCACGGCATCTATGAACCCATGGCTTCATTCCTTGCCTCAAAAAAAATTCCCGTCCTGAACGGATATGATGAACGGCACCTGCACCACCGCCCGGACCTCGTCATCATTGGCAACGCCATATCCCGTGGAAACCCGGAGGCGGAATATGTGCTGGAGCAAAAACTGCCCTACTGCTCGCTGCCGGAACTTTTGCGGGAGTTTTTCATCCGCGGCAAACGATCCCTGGTGGTGTGCGGCACCCATGGCAAAACCACCACCACCTCCCTGCTCGCCTGGGTTTTTGAACACAACGGCCTCAACCCTAGCTACCTCATCGGCGGCATCCCCGGCAACTTCACCCAGGGCGCCCGGTTCACGGACAGCGAATGGTTCATCATTGAAGGCGATGAATATGACACGGCTTTTTTTGACAAGCGCAGCAAATTCATCCATTACCAGCCCGAGTTGGCCCTTATCAACAACCTGGAATTTGACCACGCCGATATTTTTGAAAATCTGGAATCCGTCCGCAAAGCCTTCAGCCACCTGATCCGGCTGGTTCCCAGGAATGGTTTGTTGCTCGCCAATGGCGACGACCCCCGTTTGGCACCCCTGCTGAATATCAGCCATTGCCCGGTCAAGCAATTTGGCCTGGGCGGGCACAATGCCATTCACGCTTTCAACCTCCAATTGGGCCCCACTGCTTCCAGTTTTGAAACACCCAGCTTCCGTTTCCGCCTCGACATGGTCGGCGAACTCAACGTGCGCAATGCCCTGGGCGTGGTCGCCGCAGCCAGGCATTGCGGCCTTTCCAACCGCCAGATCCAGTCCGCCTTCGACTCCTTCAAGGGCATCCGGCGCAGAATGGAAATCAAAGGCATTGCAGGCGGTGTGACCGTGATAGATGATTTCGGACATCATCCCACGGCCATCCGCGAAACCCTCAAGGCCTTGCGCCTGCGGTATCCCACCGAAAAAATTCACGCCATTTTTGAACCCCGCAGCAACTCCACCCGGCGCAAGGTGTTTCAGCAGGACCTTGCGGAATCGTTCTCGGATGCCGACAGCGTTGTGGTGGCCCAGGTGGCGCGACTCGACCAACTGGCGCCCGAGGAACGCCTGGACCCTGACCAGCTCATAGGCCAGATTCGTGCCAATGGAAAACCCGCACACCACCTGCCAGACGTGCAGGCAATCGTGAATCACCTGGCCCACCAAGCCGGAGGAGGCGATGTGGTGGTGACTTTCAGCAACGGTAGTTTTGATGGAATCCATTTCAAATTGCTCGCCAGGCTGAAATCTCGTTGAGAGATGACATGATTAGTTGGCTGGCGCACGATTTGCTGTTGCAGGCGTGTGGCCAGAAAATACAAAACATCCGCCGGCAAAACCAGCCACGGCGACACCGTTCACGGCAGGCATGGAGATGGAAAATCTTCAGGCTTGGCCATTCCTTACGCCGTCCGCAACAAAAAAATATCCATCCCGCGCCACAGGCTGGCCATCAATTTCCATGAGGAAAAACCCCTCCAGGTAAAAATGAGACACCCAGGCCCAAATCTGGACAACAATCTCCACTCGGGAATCCATCGGACCCGGCCCCATGAACCGCACGTAAAAGCCGGAAACCATAAACCCCAGCCCACTTGAACCTCTTCAACGCAACGGAATTGCAGGCATTTCAACGGGTAAAAACTTCTGGCCGGTGAATTGAATCTGGCGAAAACCGGCTTGATGGAAAAACACCGCCAATTCCAGCCGTGCCCGCTCGTTGGCGTCGTTGATGATCCCGTTTTGACGCGCTGCCATCCGTAAATCCGCCACCGCAGTCTTTCGGGCGGTCTGTTCCAAATCCTTGTCAAACTCGCGGAACATGCCGGTGGTGTGATCTATCACCCGGGTTTGCCGGTCATCCAGGTAGGCATCCGTGATTTGCGCATCGGGAAGGCGGAGGGAAATGTTGTTGCCTGAAATGCGAACATCAGCCCCCGATAACTGCCTCAAATCTATTCCCGCCTTCACAACGCCGTGAGCCAGCAAAAGAACGCGGTTTTCTCCGTACCACCGCTGGTCCTCCAGGATCACAACCTTTTCCACCACGTACTTCACCGTCACAAGCTCGGACAGGGATTGGATTTGCTGCACCACGGTGACGGTGCTTTCTTCCCGCAACGGATCCTTGTGCCGACTTTCTGCCCAGCGCACTCCCAGCCGGATTCCGGCAAAAAAAAGTATCGCCATCACCAGGGTGACTGCAATCTGTCGCATGAACCCATCGTAAGCCAATGCCAGCAAATGGCCAAGCCGGAAAGGATGGTTGGAAACGATGCGCAGCGGCCGGTCAAGCCCCGTACCGGCGCTGGAGAACCGGAAACCCTTTCAAATCCATGCATTGTGTTTTATGGGAAAATTCCGGACACCCTCGAAACCGCCTGGTGGTGGAGAAAAAGGTTTGACTGAACAGGCCCTGTTCCAGATCGCAGCTTCCTTGTCATTTTCAGAAAGGCTTCTAAAATGGGCGAATGAAACGGTTTCATGGTCAGTATCCCACGCATCGGCTGCGCCGACTGCGCCAGCACCCGGGCCTTCGCAGCATGGTTTGCGAAAACCGCCTCTCCGTGCAACAACTTGTCCTGCCCCTGTTTGTTCGCTCCGGCCGCCATCTACGAAGGGAGGTCAAGTCCATGCCGGGCGTTTTTCAGCTTTCTCCGGATGAAATCCTTCACACCGCCCGGCAAGCCCATTCGCTGGGCATTCCCGCCATCCTCCTGTTTGGTTTGCCTGATAAAAAGGATGCCAAGGCCAGCGGCGCGTATGCCCGCAACGGCATCGTCCAAAAAACTGTCCGCCTGCTTAAAAAGGAAATTCCCGGGCTTCTGGTCATCACCGATGTCTGCCTCTGCGAGTACATGAGCCATGGCCACTGCGGCATTGTGCGGAATGGAAAAATCCTCAACGATCCCTCGGTGCATCTTCTGGCAGACACGGCCTTGAGCCATGCCGAAGCCGGTGCGGACATCGTGGCGCCAAGCGATATGATGGACGGCCGGGTGCGAGCCATCCGGCAGGCTCTCGATCACAAGGGTCTCACCGATGTGCCCATCCTTTCCTACGCCGCCAAATTTGCCTCGGCCTATTATGGCCCATTCCGTGAGGCGGCGGAATCCACCCCGCAATTTGGCGACCGCCGTTCCTACCAGATGGACCCGGCCAATGTGGGTGAAGCGTTGCGGGAGGTATCCCTGGATGTCCAGGAAGGGGCGGACATGGTGATGGTCAAACCAGCCCTGGCCTACCTCGATGTGCTCCATCAGGTCAAATCCACCTTTGGACTCCCAACAGCCGCCTATGCCGTCAGCGGTGAATACGCCATGATCAAGGCCGCCGCCGCCCGGGGCTGGATTGATGAACGGGCCGTCACCCTGGAAAGCCTCCTGGCCATGCGCCGGGCCGGCGCCGATTTTCTCATCACTTATTCCGCCATGGATGTCGCCACCTGGATCAAAGGATGACCTCCCGGAACGCGTATGGGACCGTCAACAAGCCAAACCCAGGCGGCTGGCCGCATGGTGGCGGGTCTTGGTCGGGGAGTGGGTGCTCAACCGTAAAGCGGGCCTTCAAAACGGCCCACTCCGGATTATTCGGGCTCACCACGCGCAGGAAAATAATTTCGTCCGCCACCCACCGGCTTGGCTAAGGACTGGAATTCGAATGATTCCCTTAAATCTGAAAAACGAAATTCAAAAGACCAATCTGCGCCAATCTACCGGGCGGGGCGCGTCTCAGTTTTTGAGAGAGTGCCCCTCAGCCTCCTCGTTTGAATTTTTATAAACCTCCATGGGTGGCGGGGACCGGGGAGGGGTGGCACTGATCTTTCGGAAAATGAGATTGCTCATTTATCGCGATGTCTGTTTGCGATCTCCCCTCTCCTTAATCCTCTCCCCGCGCTCCGCTGGCGGGGCGAGGAAACCAGAGGCGCAGGGTTGTTGAGTGCGCTTGAAATGGTGATGGCCTTCGACCTTCGAAATGGTTTAAAACCTATTGAATCCACCGCCTCTTTCTCCCTCTCCATCAATCCCAATTGATGGGGAGGGCCGGGGAGGGGTGGCACTGATCTTTCGGAAAGTGAGATTGCTCATTTATCGCGCTGGCTGTTTGCGATCTCCCCTCTCCTTAATCCTCTCCCCGCGCTGCGCTGGCGGGGCGAGGAAACCAGGGGCGCAGGGTTGTTGAGTGCGCTTGAAATGGTGATGGCCTTCGACCTTCGAAATGGTTTAAAAACCTATTGAATCCACCGCCTCTTTCTCCCTCTCCATCAATCCCATTGATGGGGAGGGGTGACGCTGAGCTTTCGGAAAATGAGATTGCTCATTTATCGCGCTGGCTGTTTGCGATCTCCCCTCTCCTTAATCCTCTCCCCGCGCTCCGCTGGCGGGGCGAGGAAACCAGAGGCGCAGGGTTGTTGAGTGCGCTTGAAATGGTGATGGCCTTCGACCTTCGAAATGGTTTAAAACCCTATTGAACCCACCGCCTTTTTCTCCCTCTCCATCAATCCCAATTGATGGGGAGGGCCGGGGAGGGGTGGAACTGATCTTTCGGAAAGTGAGATTGCTCATTTATCGCGCTGGCTGTTTGCGATCTCCCCTCTCCTTAATCCTCTCCCCGCGCTCCGCTGGCGGGGCGAGGAAACCAGGGGCGCAGGGCTGTTGTGTGCGCTTGAAATGGCGATGGCCTTCGACCTTCGAAATGGTTTAAAACCCTATTGAACCCACCGCCTCTTTCTCCCTCTCCATCAATCCCATTGATGGGGAGGGCTGGGGAGGGGTAGCACTGATCTTTCGGAAACGGGCAATTTGCCCCCAGCCCCAGAGGGGCGACCTATTTGTAGAAATCCAATCTCTAAAAATCATTCCGAGCCCCGTAAGGGCGGCACATACAAGGCATCCGACCCAAGCAAAATTGCGGGGAATACCCCCCCACTGGGCATGCCTATGCTCCATATGGTCAAACCCAAAACCAAAACCGCCCCTTCGCTCTCCTTCCACGCAAATTTCAACAGCCTAAAAACTGAGATGCACCCACTGGCCGGAAACTCTTTGGGAAAATCTTATCAGACCGCTTCGGGTATGGTTTCGATTTTTCCAAAGAGTTTCCGCTCCAGAATCCTGCCGCATCTTGACCTTTTCAATTTCGTTTTTCGGGTTGAATGGACCGGCCTTCAAAACCTCCACCATCCGGGATAGGATGAGCATCAAAAAAAAACCAACCCCGGTGAGGAATTTATTTTAGAGACGAAACCCCGCACCCCTCCTAGATGGATGGGGGCGCGTTTTGCGATTTTTCATGCCATTGAATGGCTTCGCGCATCAGTTCATTGATGTTGGATAAATTCAACTTTTCCTTGATGCGCGCGGTGTATCCCTGAACCGTCTTGAAGCCAATATTGAGGTGTTCTGCAATTTGTCGGGTGCTTTTTCCCTGGCCCAGCAATTGAAAGACCTCCAATTCACGGTCGCTGAGCTGTTCCATGGAACGGGTGGATTGGCCTCCTATGAGTTTCCTGGCCATGAAAGCCGCCACCCTGGGGCTGACAAACCATTCCCCGGATAAAACCACGCGAATGCCCTCCACCATTTTTTGGGTGGCCTCGCTTTTCATGACATACCCGCTGGCTCCAGCCCGAAGCGCCCTTTCAGCGTAGAGCATTTCATCGTGCATGGATAAAACCAGGACTGCCACCCCGGCGCAACCGGTTTTGATGTCCTTGATCAAATCCAAACCCGAGCCGCTGGCCAGGGATATATCCACGATGGCCACATCCGGTTGGTGTAGCCGGACCAGACTCAAAGCCTCAGGCCCGCTGCCCGTCTCCCCGCATACGGTCATGTCCGCCTGGTGGCGAATGAGGTTGGTAAGCCATTCGCGAACGAGTGGGTGATCATCCACCACCACGATCTTTTTGATTGGGTTCATGGCTTCTGGCAACAGGCGTTTAGGACTGGTTTAGCCGGCAACTCACCCTGGTTCCCGATTCAGGAAGGCGTTCCACCTTGAATTGGGCACCGATCATTCCCGCCCGGTACGCCATGATGCGCAGGCCCAGGCCCCCGGTGCTGGAGGGGTGCTCCGGCATCCCCGTGCCGTCGTCAGTGATGGAAAAGAGAATGGACCGGTCCTGCTTTTCAATACTGATATTGATGAACCGGGCTCGTCCGTGGCGGATGGCATTCGAGACCGCTTCCTGGGCGATGCGGTAAAGATGGGTGCAACAGTCTGCATTCCCCGGAAACAAGGGCGTGGGGCATTCAAATTCACAATTCACCCCAAAACGCTCGCTGATGTTTCGGGCCAGTTCCTGAAGGCCGTCCATAAACCCCTCCGCCTCCAAACCCAGGGGTTGCAAACCTCGGGCCAGGTTGCGTGTCAGGGCAATGGACGCCTCCATCATTTCGACCAAGTGGTGGGCGGCGGCAGATTCCGGCAGGGATTTCCCCTTCAATTTTTCATGCAGCACCTGGCTGGCAAGGGCGGCCGCTGTGAGTCGCTGCCCCAGAACGTCATGCAAATCATGCCCGATCTTCCTCTGCGCCCTTTCGGTGATGTCCAACATCTCCCGCTCCAGCCGTGTCCTCTCCTCCATCTCCAATGCCAGCGCAACGGTTCGTTGACGGACCCTTTCCTCCAGTTCCCGCTGGAGTGTCCGCAGGCTCACCAGCATGGTGACCACCACACCATACACCGCCAAGGCAATAAGTCCGTTCCATACCGGCACAAAAGTACTGGTGTAATGCACCCCCGCCGCATAATCCCCCGCCAGCCAGGCCGCCACGCTCAACACGGATAGAATGATTCCTCCGCCCAGACCCTTGTGCCAGGCCGCCAGGCTCACCGGCAACAGGTAAAACGCGGAAAAAACCAGTGCATAGCCGGTGGCGTAATCCACCAACCCTATGATCAAAACCAGGGCAAGGCTGATTGCCATGGCCCAACCTGGCGATGGCTTTTCAATCCAATGCACGAACCCGCTCATGGCTTTTCCTCAAAGCCCCAGTTTTTTAAATCGCCTCCCGACTTCCTTGAAATGAAAATCGAGCGAGCATATTTTTTCCAGTTCTCCCTGCTTGAAATGGACCGCCACCTCGGGATCCGCCCTGAGGGCCTCCAAAAAATCCGCATCATCCCGCCCGGCATGCTTCACCTCCCAGGTCTTCATGGCGGCGCGTTGAACCAGCGCATAGGCGGCTTCGCGGGTCAAACCCTTGCGGATCAGCGCCAGCAGCGCCGTCTGGGAATTCCACATCCCAAGGGACAAGGCAAGGTTGCGCCGCATGTTGGCCGGATAAACCACCAGCCCATCCATCATCCGAGTCATCAAGCCAAACATGTAATCCAGCAGGGTGCAGGAGTCGGGAAAAATAATCCGCTCCACGCTGGAATGTGAAATGTCCCTCTCATGCCAAAGGGCCACATTTTCCAATGCGGCCATCGCATTGCCACGCAGCACCCGGGCCAGGCCGGTGACGCGTTCCCATGTGATGGGATTGCGTTTGTGGGGCATGGCGCTGGACCCTTTTTGACCCTTGGTGAATGGTTCCTCAGCCTCCAGCACCTCGGTGCGCTGGAGATGCCGGAATTCCACCGCCCACCGTTCCATGCTCGCACCGGCCAGCGCCAATACCGTTTGAAATTCCGCGTGAATGTCCCGCTGAACCACCTGGGTGGCAATCACAGCCGGTTTTAAACCAAGCTGTTTGCAGACATACGCCTCCACCCGCGATGGAAGGTGTGCATTGGTCCCCACGGCCCCGGAAATTTTCCCCACTGAAACCACCTCCCGGACTCGCTCCATCCTTCCAAGGACCCGCTTGAATTCATCGTGCATCAATGCCAGTTTCAGCCCAAACGTGGTGGGTTCCGCATGGATGCCATGGCTTCGGCCAATGCAGGGTGTCCATTGATGTTCCCTGGCACGCCGGGCTATGGCTTTCAAAAGCTGACGGGCATCCTCCGCCAGCAAGTCCGCACTCTGTTGCATCTGAACGGCATAGCACGTGTCCCCCACGTCGCTGCTGGTCAATCCAAAGTGCAGCCACCGGCTGGCCGGATGGTTGATTTTTTCGGCCACCGCAGTGGTAAATCCAATCACATCATGGTTCAGTGTTTTTTCCAACTCGCGCTGACGGGCCACCAATCCAGGCAAATCCTGCATCCATCCCAGGCATCCAGCCTTGATCCGGGAATAATCCCGCTTGGGCACCACCCCCTCGGCCACCAAGGCCTCCGATGCCAGCATTTCAATTTCCAGCCAAATCCGAAGCTTGTTTTCATCGGTCCATATCGCCCGCATTTCCGGACGAGAATAACGAGATATCATGCCCCAATTTAACCCTGAACCATCCTTTTAAAAAAGCTTAAACCCGAAAAACGAAATTCAAAAGGCCAACCTGCCCCAATCTACTGGGCGCAAACTCTTTGGAAAAATCTCACGAGACCTCCTTGGGTATGGTTTCGGTTTTTCCAAAGAGTTTCCGCTCCAGCATCTTGACCATCTTGACCTTTTCAATTTCGCTTTTCGGGTTAAATCCATTCATGCCATGCCCCATACTGGGCGCATCCCCGCTTTCCGGGCAATGCAGGGATCCGGGACCAAATCCGTGCTGCCCGGCTCGCACCGCTGTTGCCGCTGCTCCAGCAAAGCGGCCTCCAAATCATCGCGTAAAGGAGTCAAACTATTAAAGGAGTCATATAGTTTCGACTCATTTGTTGGCTTTTTTCCACTGATACAGCTTGGCATTAAGGCTTTTCCAGGTCCCCAAGTGCAGCCGGGCGGCGATCATCGGCAGCGTCAACAGCGTTTCACGGCGCAAATGCGCCGCCAACGCCAGCTTGGTGGGATCGCTCTTCTCACGCCGCTTCAACTCGCCTTCGCCCCACCCCAGACGCTTGAGTTCTTCCCGGACGATTCGTTCAGCCTTGGCCCCGGCGATTTCCCCTTTCAACTCCCCGGCGTGGTGTTCCCCGAGCTTATCCTCCATCTGCTCCAAGAGCTTGGTTCTAAACTCCGCCGTCCCCAGGCACCAGCCCCGCCGGATCGGCCGCCACTCCGTCCCATCGCCATCC
>JAKAFL010000058.1 GCA_021817945.1 bacterium
CCGTGCATTCGGCAGTTTTCAATCAGCGTATACATGACCGCGCTGCGTTCACCGGCTTCTTCCGAGCCGAAGAAGAGCCAATTCTTTTTTCCGAGGGCGGTGGGCCGGATGGAGTTTTCGACCTTGTTGTTGTCCATTTCCACCTCGCCATGTTCGAGGAAACGCACCATGGTCGGCCACTGGTTCAAGGCATAGCCGATGGCCTGACCCGTGGGACTTTGCGGCAGGTAACGGGACTGGAGCCGAGTCAGGGCGCGCTGGAGCCGGTCCACCACCATCCGGTGATGCGAGGAACGCAGAGCTTGTCGCGCCGCCGGTCCAGCCCGGGTTTGCCGGAACTGTTCTTCCCACCCATACATGGCACCAATCTGTTTCAAGATCCACCCTGCCACGACCGGCGCTTGTTCAATGGCCTCGAAAAACCCTCGACGCAAGTGCGCCCAGCAGCCAAATAGTTCGATGCCGGGTTTGGTTTTGGCAAAGGCCGGGTAGGCTGAATAACCGTCGCATTGCACCTTGCCGGAATAGTCCCCGCCTAAAAGACCGTCCAAACACTTGGCGGCACGGCTGGCGTGCCATTCATAAACCACGCATTGCTTTGGAACCAATCCGGTCCAGAGATAACCCTGACCGCAACGCCCCACCAGTTCGGGGTCTTGGTAACGCACGGGCGTTTCATCCACCTGCACATAACCACTCGCGCGCATTTGAGTCTTCAAGACGTTGGTGATGCCCCGCAGCAAGCGCACGGGGCAGTCGTGACGAACACTTTGAGGTGGGCATGAAAACTTAACATGACCCGACCCCGTTGAGGTGGTGAATCAGGTGGGTGGCCAGAACAAGTTGGCTTTCGGAGTGGAGTCGCATCCGGGCTTGCGCGCCCAGTTCGATCACCAACTTCACGGGCGCGGCGGGTGCTGCCACTTCGACCTGCACAAAGGCCGGCAAGGATTTGACCTTGCGCTGTCGCTGCCGCCAACCGCAGAAGGTGGTGTAGTTGAGTCCGTGCAGGCGGACAAACGCGGCGGCAGATAAACCGCTGTTTTCAAACGCCGACACGATTTTGGCCCGTTGCGCGGCATCAATACGGGCGGACCGGAGTCGACAAGAACCATTGATTGTTTTCATCGCCCACATTTTTAACACGCCACGCCGTCGCGGAATAGTGGGTCCCTCCTTCACCGCTTACGTTTGGACTAGGAAACGGTTCCAGCAAGCAAGGCCAGAAGTACCGAAACCCGTAAATAAACAACTTTGCGTTTCAATGCAAATTGCTGATTTTGAATCATTTATTGTGCGGCTTGCATCGCATCACGCAATTGCTTTTCCGCCGTTGCATTCCAATAACCGCATTCCAACTGAAAAAACACCGATGTATAGGGCTTTGCCTGTGGTGTTTTAATAATCAATATTTTGAACGTTTGTCCCGCTTCGTTCAGTTTTGAAATGATTTGGTCGTGCAAAAGTCTTTGGGTGGGCTTTCCAGCTAAAATTGCCTCCAGCGCATCGCGATAGGCACTGATACCGGGAGCATTCGTTTCGGCCACATATTTCAGCTCTGCATCCAAGTATATCTGGGGTTTTACATTCTTTGCCCTGGCAAGCTCCGCCAGCACGCCTTTAACGACATTCAGTTCATCGGCGTTGGCGCAGATTGTTTCAATTCCCGGCGCTGTCTGCAATGGATATGCCGAATCCACAACGACAATCCAGTTTCGATGCCCGAGCAGTGGAAGTTGCTGGTGTAATTCCGTCTGCCAACTGTCAGCCGCCAGGATGGTACCGGCCATGAATGTGAAGAGCGCAAGCAGGCTCAGGTGTTTTGCTTTTTTGTTCATTTTAAGTCAAGGTAATTTCGAGATGTTGACCGGCGGAAAGAATCACCGGATGATCCAGTGTCAGGAGAATTTTTTCGTTTATCTTGTGCAGCACCACCCCAAGCGATTTTTCGGCAAGGGAAATGTGGGCTGAAGACGCAACGGAGTACTGAAGCGCGATTGTTTTCAATTTCAGTCGGCCCCAATGCATGGACACCACTGATTTAAACTTTTCATTTTCGATTCTTTGGGAGTAGCTTCCCCATCCCTCGGCAGCCGTAAATGCGCATTTAAAATCCTCCGGTGTCAGTCGAGGAGCGAATCCGATGTGATCTTTGGGACCGTGATATTCGAACCCGCAAGCCGCCAGGTAAACACCATAACTGGCCATGCTGCGCGCGTAATGGTCACCGCACTCAATTTCATTCCACGGATTGCGATGAGAGGCATGATAGCGGTCATGCACGGCCCGGGTGATTGCAAGCCCCTCCATGAGCATTCCCTCCCAGATCATGTGGCCGGCAACTTGGTATTCAAAGCCATTCATGCACTCGTTAAAATACCCGGCTGCCCATCCGGGTTTGCCAATCCCACTCGCCTGAACGAAATTCCAATCGGATCTCGGAAAAGTACACATTAGCAATCCTGCCTCGCCGGGCATGGCATACCAGCGACCGGGTTTGTTTTGCAGGCGGTAAGGACCCACATCCGGGGCAAAATTGTAGCGCCATATTGATTGCAAAGCAGATCGCGTCTGTTTCTCCGGAAAGATTCGGGGCAAGCCCACCTGGAACGCCCAACTCTGGCCGAACACTTGGTCAATTTCACATCCCGTGCCTGAATTTATCGCGTCAAGATGCTTTGGATCCACTCGGTTGATGAAATATTTTCCTTCGAAGAGTTGATCCACAAGATTTTTCCGGCCAACATCCAAAATCTTGCGGCATTCAACGGCAAAGGAGGAATCACCCGCTTCATCCCCCATTTGTGCCGCCGCCGCAAGGGACGCAAGATAAAGGCCACTCAACCAAGCCACTTTGCCGAACCAATCGGTGTCCAGCGTGTTGTGCTGATTGCTCTCGATGAGACCATCGCCATTGGCATCCTTGGCGATAAGCCATTTCATGGCCAGCTTGATTTTGGGCCAGGTTCGGTTGAGAAAATTCATGTCGGCGGACATCTGGTGTTCGCGTAATGCGCGCAAGATCGTTCCAGCCTGTCCATCCACGGCTGGAATCTGATTGAACTCGCCACGAAAGCGAATTTCCCCATCCGGCTTCAAAGCCAGGCCGAAATCAACATGCTCACGATTGTTCTGTTCCAGATCGGGAAACAGTCGCGCGCACGCATGTGCATAGTGATAAACGTGGTCGCAAGTCCCCGGACAACAACACACTCCTTCCCAGCCGTAATAACGACCGTCGGCAAATCGGTAACTCGTTGAAGTGGCAAGAGTGGAAGTATTCAAAAAGCTCCGGTCAAGAAACCAGTAAGGAAGGGTCGAGTCATACCAGGTTTTCCTCCACAATTTTGTCTGTTGCTCAAGCCTGAAAAAATTATCGGCCACATAACACGCCACCGCATCGGCAGAAGAAAATCTCCCGGAATAATGGCGACCAACGCAGCCCATTTTTTCAAGGGATAAATTCGGAAAATGCCACGCCAGGATGAATGTCACAGTGGCAGATTCCCCTGGCAGCAGGCTTAGCCGGCGACCAAGGCTGCCAAACAGTTTTTGCGGGAAGGGCGCTGTTGCGTCCGGGCTGGCTTCGTCTGCCGGTTCGCCCAGCAGGCCCAGGCACATTGTCCCATGGTCCGGCAATTTTTCCATGGGACCGTCGTCTGGTTTCTGATCGGCAAAAATTATTTTGCCCAATCCCACATCACCCGGTAAATCAGCCCCTTCATTCAGAATTTCAATATGGGCCTGCCTGCCCTCATAAGGGCGCACGTCAATATATTCCAAATCCATTTGGCTGGCATTTTGGTTTGATACCATAGGGACGCTGTTACCATTCACAACCAGGGAAAAAGTGAGGCTTGATCCTTTTCGCCTCTTGCCACCGGTCAGCCAAAAAAGAATAAAATTTCGCTCAAGGGTGAAATCCCGGCTGATGAGCTTCCTTTTGGCGTCACTTCCTGCTGTTAGGGTTTCGCCGGTAGTGGAGGCGTTTGAATTTGCCGCGTTGGATGTGTCTTCAGATTTCCATGGACTATTTTGCGCTTGGTTCCAGTCCTCAAAAAGTATGTCCTCACGGCCAGACGGCAATGATTCCTCTGCTGAACAGAGCAAAGTAGTGAGGCCCTCCCTGCGGATGGTCCGATTGCGGATTTGGCCGGCTCGATCGCGATGGTTCAGGCAGACTCCATTCTCCAAAGTGCCCGAGAGTGTAGTGGTAACCGGTGAGGTAGAAACATTGTGAAGGGTATATTGCAGTATGGTTGCCGGGAGGCTTGAATCATCCGTGTTCAGCGGTATGAATGGCGAAAATGCCTCAAGTTTCACCTCTATCGGCTCGGTGGTATCTGAATATTCTACAACTCCAATCGGGTATTCACCCCGGAAGCGAATATTTGAAAACCCGTCACGATCCAATGAAACGGTCCGGTTTCCGATTTTCAGGCTAAAACTCTGTTCCAAGGGAGAACTCGGTTTGATTGGGTGGGCGTAATGATCCGCCCCCGTAATCAGGAGTTGGTTGAATATATCCCAGTGCCAGAGTCGTCCATCGCCGCCCAGATAAATCTGTCCTGCTCCAATCCCGCCAACGGGCATTCCAATAAATTTCAAGTCGCGGCCTTGGAACACCTCAGGTTCTCCTCGTTCGAACAGGGATTTGATCCACTCAGCGGAAAGCTTTTTGTCTGGAGGAACGAGTTTTTCAAAATCCTCGCGAGTGAATGGCCCGGCCATCGCTGGCAACGGCGTAAGGGCAAGCCCAAGGATTGTTGTGGCTGAAATTTTTAAAAAGTCCCGGCGCGGCCATGCGGTGGGAAAATCACTTGTTTGCATATCGGCTGGTGGCTTTGCCGCATCAAGGCGAGTTCAAAAAGCGGCGGGTTTTCATTTCCAGTCATCAGTCCGGAATGGCGAGGCGGGCAAGCCCGCGCCGTTGAAAAGGTTGCAGTCCGGATTGGAAGCCCATCCATAGCGAACCGCCAAGGGCAATTGGACCTCCGGACTGGAGACAATGACATGGTCGCCCTGGATTTCAGCGATTGCTTTCACCCATTGATGATCCGCACCTGCAATGACAAAACCTTTCAATTCAGTCCCGTGCACGACCAGACCACCGTCGGTGTGTACAAAGGAAAGAATCATTTTGTTACCGTCAACGGTCTGTCCCGCTGGCAGGGGGCCGGAGTAAGGGAGGTTTTTGCCATAAACCTTGGCCAAAGCCCAGAGTGCCAGGCGATGACCCACGGCCTGTTTGTTTTTAGGATGAATGTTTTTTGGGTCTCCAACGTCAATGGTAATTGCCATACCGGTGTTGGTTTCTGAAAGAGTTCTCAACATTGCTTCACGAACCACCGACCAATTGTTGTCGGAGCGCTGATCCTTACCAGCCTGAAAATTTGGCAACTGCACCCAGGCAAACGGAAAATCTCCTTCATCCCAACGTTTGCGCCAGTCGTGGATAAGCAGCGGCAATTGCATGGAATATAGCTGGGGAAAATCAGAACCGGCATTGTTTTCGCCCTGGTACCAGATGGCGCCACGGATGGCGTAACCAATGATGGGTGCAATCATGCCATTGAACAAATTAGCGGGGTAATTTTTATCCAATCGCGGATCACCCATCAGTTTGGGAGGCGGTGGCACGTTTTTTCCCTGCGCTTTGAGAACCTCAGCCCTATTGGTCCAAATGGTTAATGCTTTGACATATTGCTGCTCGGCCAGGCTGGCATCATAGGGCACACGCATTTTCTCCTGCCAGGGTTTAAAAACCGGCTCGAATTCAGGCCCCTCCATCCGAGGCATGCTGGTCCATGTCTCTATTGGAGTGCCGCCCCATGACGCGTGAATCACTCCCAGCGGCTCTTCCAATTTTTGGTTCAATTCCCTTGCAAAGAAATACGCTACCGCCGAAAAGTTGCCGACTGTTTTGGGAGAACAGATCACCCATTGCCCGTCACAATTCGTCTGTGGTGTCACGGCAGGATGACGGCCCACGGTGAACATTCGGATCTCCGGAAAATTCGCAGTGGCCTTTTCCTTCCATGCATTTGTCACATCATTTACAGACAATTGCATGTTGGATTGACCAGAAGCCAGCCATACCTCCCCCACAAGCACATCCTCAATCACCACTGTATTCCGACCTTTGACTGTCAGATTAAGCGGGGAATGATCAGATAGCGGACTCAATTTTACAATCCACTTGCCATCCGCGTCTGCGGTGGTGGTCTTGATTTGACCTGCTATGCTCAACGTGATTTGCTCACCAGGATCGGCCCAACCCCAAATCGGCACCGGCATTCCACCCTGTAAAACCATGTGATCTGAAAAAATAGAGGGCAAGGTAATCCTTGCCCATATCGAGACAGTGGCAGACAGGTTTAAGACAAAAAGCAAAAGTCCCACTTTGACCAACTGCATGCGGTTCATGTTTTAAAAATGGCGACTTGTGAGGTTGATATCAATTAATATTAAAGCGATGGGCATCCCGAGAATTCGTGATTACAACATATCTCGAACCCGGTAAATTCAACTTTCCAAGCGGGCATTTTCCCTGAATTTCAAGTCTGGATAATCGCGGCCAACGCATCCATTTTTCTTATTTTTCAAAATGCCCGATTCATTCTAAAACAATAATTAATAATGGGTTGCAGCAGTCTGAAAATTATTTCCATATTCCAAGGCGCCCAGGCATGGGATGCCTTTGACAGTCTGATTCATTGCGTCCCGATCCATTTGCAACCCGCCCTTCAATCCAATTTTATCGCCGGGAATAGATGGGATGGGGATGCCGCGCCCCCTGACAAGATATATGTTGGAAGGCAGATAATCTTCAAGATTCGTTCCACCGGCCCTTTTGAACTCTGGATTTCCTATGATCGGAGCGCTGTCCTTAATCAGCAAGCCCGGGGGCCAATTCCCGGGGTGCAGAAACAAATTATTTTCAAAAACCACGTTTTCCGCCTGTCTTTCCTGGTTGGCATCATGCGCCGTTTGATCGCCTTCAACTTGGCTGCATTTGCCCTCGATGCAAAATATGTTGTTGGCAATCAGTAGTCCGCGAGTCGTTGGGGAAATGGATATTTTGGCCGTCAAATCTGGGCTGGTGAAAATAGTATTGTTGTAAAAATAGGTTTCGAACGGTCCTTGCTGCGGTTTTTTGTCGCCAACATAGCCGCTGAGCCACAGAATTTTACCCTCTTGAAATGCTCCATTCACCCCCTTGGTGCGATAACCGTCATCCACACTGACGTTGTAGCGGTAGGCGCAATGATGATCATTGCCCAGAATTTCACAGAACCCGCCAGCATTATGCACACTTAAATTATCCTGAACGATTACATTCCGACAATTGTAGTCTATGTGAACTCCGCACGAGTCTCCCGGGCCATGCGCATTTTGAAACCGGCTGTTCTCGATTATGACTCCATCACAGGTCCAGGTCCAGAGTCCGCTGCCGCGTTTGCGATCACGCGAATCCCTGCTGCTTCCGCTGTCATTCACATCCAGTTGGCTGAAAATACCGTTGTCCAATCCTGACATCTGCACTCCAGGGCCTCCCGAGGACGTCACGCGAACATCGCTTACTTTGACATCGCGAAGACATCCGCTCGGCGATGAAAATTGCAAGCCGGTGTGGCTCACATTTTGAATTTCGCAATCCACGATGCTAATCCCCCGCAGAACGGAGTGGTCGTCGAAATTGATAAAACGAATGCCCCAGCCGTAATCCTGGGTACCATTGGCGGTCCGGATTTCGGAAATGTCGCGCACAAAGCCAGGATTTTCGTAGAAAATGTCTTTGACGAGCAGATTTGAAAACACGAATCCAGAAAACACTCCGGGTGAGTTAATCTCCACCAGCACTCCGCAGCGCAAATCGGAATTCACAATTTGTCCATGTTGCATGCCGCCACCGTTGGCGGTGATTTGCAGGTTCCGAACCTCGATTTCGGAGCAGTTTTTCAAACAGACGCCGGCGACACATCCCCGTGCATCTATCAACGCCCGATCGCCGAATGGATGGTTATGAGGCAAATAGGTGGAAATCAAAACAGGTTTGGCGGCGGTTCCATGAACATTCTCCAGAGCCATTTCACCCTTGAATGTTCGACCCTCTGCCAGAAAAATTGAATCACCTGGCGCGAGCCTGATCCGGTTCACGGCAGCCAGAGATCGAAGAGCCGACTCCGGGTTGGCACCCGATAGACTGTCGTCCCCGGTGATCGAGTCAACATAAAAGCTGGCAGCATTGCCATTGGCTGCGTGGAGAAGCAGTAAAAGGATGAACCACAAACCGTATATTCCTGTCATTCCATTCTTCATAGGGCTGGCTCGAAATCTTTATTGGTCAGACTCCAGCGATCTCGCCATTGAATCAGTGGCCTGTCCTGATCATCAAAGGTTATCGGCAGCCAAAGGTATCGAGAATTTTGCAAATCCCATTTATTCCATCGGTCAAACATGGCAATCAATGACGACGGGTGGCCCGCCACAGTCAAAACCCAGGTGCTTTGGGCAAAAAATGTGATGTCAGCGTTTGTTCCACGACATGGATTGCCCAGTTCCGTCCATGGCCCAAAAATCCTGGTAGCCACCGCCGAACGGGCGGTGTTCGGCTGCCACCCGGTGCAACCCGATGCAATGAGATAATATTTTCCGTGATGTTTAAAAACCGCCGGAGCTTCCGTGAAACGGCCAGTCAAAATCCGGGCAAATTTACCGGCGGATCGCAGGTAATCCCCGGAAAGTTGCGAGACATGCAGCGTGCCATTGTTTTCCGAGGCATAAAACTCGTAAGCCGTCCCGTCGTCGTCCACAAAGAGAGTCATGTCTCGAGCCATCTGGCCGAATTTGAAATCTCTGGCTAGGAGATTGTTTTGGCTTGGTATCTTGTCCTGCTTCTGGACGTATAAAGGCCAGACCTCCTTGTCAGGCCGAAAGCTGCCGAGATACTTGAATGGCCCCGTGGGTGTATCGCTGACAGCCACGGCGGAGCGGGCTGCCAAATAATCCGGACTATCCTGATGAAACCACATGACAAACTTTTTGGTTTTCGCATTAAAAATAACCTTTGGGCGCTCGATGACATTTTCGCAGGCCAGATCATCCTCGGGATTTTTAGGGTCAGACGGAAGGGCAATACCCTCATTTTTCCATTCATACAGGTTTGTGGAGGAATAGCAGGAAACGCCGCCAGCGAGCACGCGCGTGCCGGACCAATGCTCGTTCACTTTAGGAAGATAGGTGCGGCCTTCTTTAAACTCGCCATACCAATAATAAACACCTTTGTAATAAAGCACCCCACCGCCATGTGCGTTAATAGGTTTGCCCGCAGTATCCAGCCAAACCTCACCGGGCTCGAAATAACACTTTGAATCTTCCGCTGCGAACAGGTTGGAGTGCTGCAGGAGAACGAACAAAATAAAAGCGATGGATACCAGCCCACCTTCCCGCCACGGGCTTTTTCTTTCAAAACGTGCAAGATTCATAGCTAAGGCAAGTCTCCGCGCTTGATGGCGTCCAGTCGTTGTTGCATTTTGGCGGCCACGTCGGGGTGCTCCGCGATGATGTTCGTTTTCTCATTTGGATCGGTGGCGAGGTCAAACAGAAGTGGTTCGATGATGTGCGCCTCCGCAAAGCGGGTATCCTTGGGGTTGGCACCCCCGCCCATGCCCCGCGCCGATTTTTTCACATTTGCGGGAATATATTTCCAATCACCCCATCGCAATGCCAATTCATCGGAAATCCCGTGCAGCACGGTGTCTTCGCGAAGGTTTTTGGTGGTTTGTCCCAGCAAAACAGATGATAAATCCAGGCTGTCCGGGGCTGTTGCCCTGGGAACTTTCTGACCTGCGATGTCCGCCAATGTGGCCATCAAGTCCACCAGGTTAAACATCTGACTGCTTACTCTGGGGCGGATTTGAACCGGCCAGCGTGCAATCAAAGGCACCCGGCAACCGCCTTCAAATACCAGATATTTCCAGCCACGCAGCCCTCCCGTTGGCTGATGACCGTTCAGATCCTCAAACGAATGGTCATAATACCCGTCAAACAAGATTGCCCCGTTGTCGCTGGAAAGGATGACCAGGGTATTTGTGGCGAGATTCAGGCGGTCAAGCGTCTTCATCAATTCGCCGGTTTCCCAGTCAATTTGCTCGATGACATCACCGCGAACACCACATTGACTTTTTCCAATGAAAGGTTTTTCCGCCACGCGAGGCACATGAGGTTCAAACAATGCCATCTCCAGAAAAAACGGCCCGCTTTGGTGCTGCTCTATGAACGCCTCAGATTTTGCGACGAGTGTTTTTGCCAGTTCCTCATCCTTGAAACGTGCCGCGTGTCCGCCTCTCATGTACCCAATCCGGCTGATCCCATCTATAATGGTGCCGGAATGCTGCTTGTCTGCAGCATAATGCGTGTTTAAATCGGGCCTTTCTTCACCAGTAGGCCCGTCGCTGATGTTGGTCACGTAACTGACGGTGATGGGATCGGAGGGGTCCAAACCAACCACGTTATGGTCCTGTATCCACACGCTTGGCACACGGTCAACGGTGGCGGGAATGATATAGGAATAATTAAAACCCACCTCCAGCGGTCCGGGCTCAATGGATTCGTTGAAATTAACCACCTTGTGTCCATCTCCCAAACCCAGGTGCCACTTTCCAATAATGCCCGTGTAATACCCGGCTTTCTGCAACATTGCCGGAAGCGTCAAACGTCCCGGATCAATGCACAACGGCGCATCGCCATCCAGGATGCTGTTTTTTTTGCTCGATTGCCTCCACGCATATTCTCCAGTCAAAAGTGAAAATCGTGAGGGTGTGCAGGTTGAGGAAGGCGCGTAACCTTCGGTAAAGCGCACTCCTTCCGCAGCCAGACGATCAATGTTCGGAGTTCGGATTTTCGTCGCGCCGTAACAACCAAGGTCACCATATCCAAGGTCGTCCGCGAGGATGATTACAATATTCGGCTTGTTGAAAACGGCGGCTGCAGACGCTGAAAAATCCAGCGCCAGGCACACCCCAAGAGACGCTGCGGCAAGGGAATATTTACTAAAATTCATTTTGAAATGGCTTTGTCAGTGATTAATTGTTGCGGCCAGTTGTCAGCGAAGGGGAATTTTTTCCGGCTGGCAGGGCCGGTGCCGAAGGGACGGCCACCGGATCAGGCAAACTTTGATTCCAAACAGCCCATTTTTGCTCCATTGTGGCCAGCACCGCCGACTGAGATTCCGCGAGGTCTTTAGATTCCGCGATGTCGGCGACAACATCATAGAGTTTATCGGGGCTGCCATCGCCAGAATTCACCAATTTGTAGTTCCCGGAGCGGACTGCAAAGCCACCGGAGGAGGGGATTGTGCAAAAGAGAGCATCATGTGGCGCACCGCTTTTCAAGCCGGTGAGGTAAGGCATCAGATCAACTCCATCCAGCGCCACCGAAGCTTGAGAGGGTGCGCTGACCTGCGCCGCCATGGTGGCAAAAATGTCGAGAGAAATCACGGGTTGTTCATAAACGCGCCCTTTGGGCAGATGACCCGGCCACTGCATGACAAAAGGCACTCTCCAACCACCTTCCCATGGACTGCCCTTGGCACCACGCAACGGATAGTTATCTGATGAATTCTGATCAAGACTGCCTCCCGTATCCGAAAGAAAAACCACCAGGGTTTTTTCCTCCAGGCCGTCCTTACGCAATTCAGCCAGCACGCACCCTACCCCGTCGTCCACCGCACTGACCATGGCGGCATACGTTTTTCGATGGGGGCTCTCAATGTCCGGAAACCGTTCCAGATATTTTTGTGTCGCCTCCAGAGGGCTATGCGGTGCGTTATAGGCCAGGTAAAGGAAAAAAGGTCGGTCTTTGTTTTGGTTAATAAAGCGCGCCGCCTCGGCGGATAATTCATCCGTGAGATAGTTTTTGATTTCCCTGGGATGACCGTCGCGCCAAACGCTCAAGTGAAATATTTCGTATTGAAATTTGATATTTTCAGGAACGAGAATGGTTAGTTCCTCAGGGAAATAGCTTGATCCAGGACCAAGAATGCCAAAATAATCCTTGAAACCCCGTTTCAAGGGACGCAGATCGGGATGTACGCCCAGGTTCCACTCGCCGACTGCACCACAATGGTACCCAGCATTGCCAAGAAAGTCAGCCAAGGTGGGGCGTCCCAGCGGCAATCCTCCTTTAATATTTTCAGGTTGCCAAGCTGAGCCAAGATCGTAACCAAATCGCTGAGGGTACAACCCTGTCAGTAATCCGGCCCGGCTGGAGGAGGAAAGCGGTCCCGCCGCATAACCACTCGAAAACCGAACTCCGTTTGATGCAATGGAGTCCAGGTTCGGCGTCGGTATGTCTTTGCTGCCATTAAATCCCACGTCATGATACCCTTGGTCGTCCGTCAGAATAATAAGCAAGTTGGGCGGCGAGGCATGGCAAGGCAGCGAAACGAGGGACGTTATCAGCAAAAAAAAGGGGCTGACCAAAGCCGCCAGCATGAATTTGATCTGGCGGCAAATCATGGGCGCAAGAATCCTCGACGAGAATGGGGATTCTGGATGCCTGTCACCGTGAACTTTGAATTTCGAGGCATTTTTTCTGTTGTTCAACCACAGACAGTGGGTGCATTTCTAGCTCAAGAGCCCGTCTTTGATGGCTCTGGCGACGGCTGCTGCAGAGGAATGAACATGCAGTTTGGCATAGATATTGCGCAAATGAGAATCCACCGTGTGATAACTTAAATTTAAATCTTCGGCGATCCCTTTCATGCCACGACCTTGGGACATTAGTCGCAAAATGGCCTGCTCCCGCGAGGTGAGGATCTGCGCAGGTTTGCGTGCCGCGCGCCCAGACAACATATCCAGAACCGAGCGGGCAACCTGAGGCGTCATTGGTGCCCCACCTGAGAGCGCCTCTTGAATGGAGTGAACAATTTTGGCGGTATTTGACGGCTTCAATAAATATCCTGATGCCCCGGCACAAACGGCGTTAAAAATTTTCTCCTGGTCATCAAACACGGTCAGCATGATGATTCGCGTTGTCGGAGAAAGGGCCTTAATCTCCCTGATCGCATCAATTCCATTAAGAACCGGCAATCCCACATCCAGCAACACCACATCGGGAACGTCCCCGGCATGCAAAGCGTCCAAAGCATCTTCGGCGTTCGAGAACTGATGGCTGCATTGTATGCCTGTCATGCCGTTGATCACCCGGGAGAGCGTGCCTCGGAAATTTTCATTGTCTTCAATCAGCCAGACATGAACCAACCGTGAGGGGTCAGGCTCCTTTGCTGCCTGACATTTGTCCGCGGATTGCAGTTCTGACGCGTTGCTCATTTTATAATTTTTTGCCATGATGGGTGGGATCACTTTATACACTACGCAACCCCCCCATTACGAGGCTCTTTTCAATATTATCCCACTTTAAAAAGATTTTGCCAGTCACGAGATTTCGTGATTGGGGCCGCCAGTTCAATTATGGTGCCGCTGCCTGGCTTGCTGCGCACATTCACCGACCCACTCATTTCATTCGCCCGAATCTGATAGTTTTTTATCCCGTTTCCCGGGAGCGCTTTAGCCGTGTCAAAACCAAGGCCGTCGTCGCTGACCATCATATGGAAACAGCCCTCCTCGCACCAGACCCGAACCTCCACCTGCCCAGCGCGGGAATGCTTCAGCACATTATGCAAAATCTCCTTGAGCAACGGCGGCACGTTCCGGCGTAGTTTCAGTGATATCTTAACATCATTCAAAGGCTCTTTCACTTCAAACCGGCAGTCCATTCCGGACATCATAATGGCAGAAATCTGGCGCAGACGCTCAATCATGTCCGATAACCGCTCATGCGAAGGGTTGATGATCCACACCAGATCACGCAATGTGTCCACGGTCTGATCCGCCATGGACCTGATTTGCGCAAGATCATTGGGTTGGGGTTTGCGTTCCATGACTTCGGCCAGCAAGGAAATACTGCCGAGGTTTGCCCCGACTTCATCATGAAGATCCCGGGCAATTTGCTGGCGGAGCCGCTCAAGGGCAAGCAACCGCAAAGCCCGCGCCCGATAAACCAAACAGACCAAGACCAAAAAAAACACTGCCACTGCCAATCGAAACCAAACCGTCTGCCAAAACAAAGGCAGCACTTCAAATGAAAGCTGATAAATCTTTGGATTCCAAACGCCCTGATTATTGCAGGCAGTCACCTCAAAAACATATTTTCCTGGCGGAAGCAGCGAGAATTCCGCAACCCTGTTATCTGCCGCCTCCATCCAGCGATTATCCAGACCGGTTAACCGGTAACGAAAACGTATTTGCTGCGGGGAAGACAGGCTGAGGGCTGTAAAATGAACCGCCACCTGCCGGGTGCCGGCGGGGCAAAAAAACCTGGGTTGATTTTCGGTGTTTGACCGGTCCTTGGTCGGGGGTGGTAAAAGGCGTCCATCTGCAAAAATAGACTCAATGACCACCGGCGGTGGCAAATTATTTGGAAGGATGGCGTCGGGGTCGAATGTCACCAACCCCAGGCTTGTCACATACCAAAGACTTCCATCGTCTGTTCTGCAGGTGGTGGGCTGGTACCCTCCAAGAATTTCACAGGCACCAAGACCATCGCCGATGCCAAGCTGGAGGCAGTTCACATTTTTTATCCTGCCCTGAGTAAATCCATCCAATTGCCGATGGCTGATGCGAAAAATCCCGCTGGATGAGCCTATCCATAGATTTCCATTTTTGTCTGATTGAATATTGCTAATGAAGTCGTCCGGCAGTCCATGTTCCTGCTTTAATTCTCCCCAGCGTCCGTTTCTGTCGAAAACCAGCCCGTTTCGCCAAGTCCCAATCCAAAGAGTACCCATGGAGTCAAAATGGAGGGAATGGATTCCGCTTCGCAACCATTCCATAGGAGACGCCACAGTGTGAACCTTGCCCAACTTGAATTGATACAGCTTGCCATCCTGCGATCCAATCCAAACTGAGTGGTCGCCAGCTTCGGCAAAACAGCGTATGTCGCTGGTGCTCAGTAACTTTTGGTTTGGAAGAATACTCTCTTCATCATACCGCATCACCCCCCTTGTGGAGCCTATCCATATCTGCTGGTTCGAGTCTTCGAACATTGCGTTGATGGCCCCCTCCGTGGCCTCCGGTAATTCGTAGCCGAGAGGGTTGGCGGTGTCTCTCAGCCAAAGGCCGAAGTAAAACAGCCCACTCCAAACCTGATGGCGGGTGTCTTCCAACACGCTACGGATATAATCCTGCCGCCAGAGATCATTGCATTGATGAAATTGGACCTGCCCATCCGCGCCAATCCGATAAAGTCCAGCGCCCTCGGTTCCCACCCATAGCCCCCCCTTCATGGCGGGAGCAATGGTGGTTACTGCTCGATTCTGCCAGTTGTCAGGCGGCGCAACCAATCTCACTACGCGCCGCGTGACACGATTCAGGCCGTGAACCGTGCCCACCCAAAGATCGCCTTCCTGGTCCTCGCAAAGCGACAAGACTTGGTCGTGGGACAATCCTCCAAAAAAATCCATTTTGTGCTGACGGCCCTCTTCGTCAATCATCCATACTCCTTGTCCGTATGTGCCAACCGTCAAAATGCCGGAACGGGTTTCGCACAAACACGTATTTTCCCTGCTTTGCAAATCCAAAACTCCACGGTCTTCAACCCATCGTCCATCCTGCCATCGCCTCAGGCATTGGCCGTCACGAACCCATAATCCACCCGAACGCGCCCGGGCGATATTCCGCCACTGACCGGGCAGACCTGGTAACACACATGACATTTTTCCCGTTGCGGTTTTGAGAAGATATAAATCCCCCCCGTCTAGCAGCATCCATAAGCCACCGCCCTCAGCCGCGCAAATGTCCCATATGTCCCTCTGTTCCGGGCGGGCTATGATTTTTCCTGGACGATGATTCTGAATAGCCAGCAATCGCTTCCTACTGGCCGCCCAAACCGTGCCGTCAGACGTTTCCACCATTCTGTTGACCCTGTCCAATAGATTTTCGGCAGAAAAACTTAATAAATGAAAACCTTGGTCGTCTTTCCATCCCACCTCTCCGGATTGCGTGCCATACCAGATTTGTTCACGGCTGTCTTCAAGCAGGCAACTGATCATGCTGCTTGCTAATCCGGGGGTTTCCGCCTGGTAAAACCGCTCAAACCGCACCCCGTCAAACCGGGCAAGGCCATTGAGCGTTGCCACCCAAATATAACCGTCGTGACTCTGGATTACGTCATTGATTCTCGCCGATGGCAATCCATCCTGAACCTCCCAATCCACATTCACATAGTCAGGGTCCTGCCTTACCAATAATTCATTCGCAACTTCGGAACCTGTTTGCGCATCAACCAAACCGGGACAAAACAAAAGGCTTAAAAGATACTGCGACAAAAGCGGGATAAAAAACAGGACACCCCTCCCGCAGAGCCGACATGGAATTAAACCGGAAGGCTTAAAACTGCGCTGCCCGCCCAAACTCATGGCCTCTCCTCCGGCTGACTCATCCATGCGCCCAAGGCAACGAGATCTAAAGCTCTGGCGGGAAAGGTTTGCTGTGGCATTGATGCGTTTAAAGTTGTTTGGGTCACACTACGTAGGGCTCTGTTGGCTGTCAATGCTTTGAAGCCTACAAGGACAACCATCCGCCTAATTGGGCGACCGCAGCCGATAAAAGACATTCGCGCCATTTGGAAAAACCGGTATGACCAGATTGGTGACAGTCTGGGAGCCAGGAATGTTAAACCAGAAATTTGAGTTCGCAAAATTGACCGAGTTGGACTGGGCAACCCATCCCAGATGATCCCCTGCCCACGACAGGGTCAAAACGCCGCCGCTAACAGAGTAAATCAAATTCGTTGGATTGGTTGCCACCGCGCTGCCCACCACAATGTCCAATCCACCCGAGCCATTGATTTGCAAGGTCGCCGGCCCTGATGCCCCGTTTCCTCCCACCGTTACCCCTGGCAATCCGCCTGCCACCAGACCCGCGTTGCCCGTGGTGGCTGACGCAATGATGGTATGGTGTCCAACCCCCAGAATCCCGCCTTCGTTCTTCACCATGACTGCCGTGGACGCAGACAACGTCAACGCGCCATTGGTCTGCACCAAACAAGGTTTGACCCCATCGTAGATCAAAGACAATGCTCCAGCGCCGCAGTTGATTGCCCCGCTAACCACCCCGCCCGCCGAACTGTTTCCCAGTATCTGCCCCCCGACCAGCGTAAAAGGACTGCTTTCACCGGAAACATCCAGCACGGCGCCCCCTGACACGATGATATTCGTGCTCGCCACTGTCCCGCTCCCGCTCAACGCCAGCCTCCCTCTGTTGATGGTCGTAGGACCGGTAAAGGTGTTGATCCCAGCCAGCGTCAAACTTCCGCCCCCTGATGAATCAGTCACAGTCAATCCTCCGTCAATCCCGGTCAAACCGCCGTCATGCGAGAGACCGTTGGTGATGGTAATCGCATACCCTGCCGGATCAATCGTCACGCCATTTGTGCTCACCAGAATATCCATGGAACCTTGTGTGAAAGTCGGGTTGTTTTGGACTGCCTGAATGGTGGCGCCACTCAGCGTGACCGTGACCGCGCCGTGGCCCTGACTGTAGAGGCTGTACAAGGCGAGCGTCCCTCCATATAAATTCACCGTGGATTTATAGTTACCAAACCAGAGCAGCCCAAGCCCGGGATCAATGTAGCTGCCCGCACCGGGAATCCCCAAATTAACCGTTCCACCATTCATCGTCAGAAAAGCCTGAGCTCCAGCCGTGTTGGCTCCCATCAGAATGCGGCCCGGCAGGTTTAATTTCCCGCCGTTAATCGTCAAAGAACCGTTGGCGTTGCTGCCATTGCAGCCCAGACGAAGGCTTGCGGCAGTGCCATTGGTCATGTCGAGGATATTCAAAGTGCCGGATTGAAGAATCATCGCACCAGTGAAACTGCCGTCACCGATCAATGGTGAATGATTATAGCCATCCCCGTAAAAATCGGCGGATCCAAGTCCCATATCAAACAAAATCGTCCCGCCGTTGGCGGCCAGCGCGGTGCCATTGGTGGATCCCTGATATGAGCCGGTGAAATCCAATTGGCCTCCATTCACCAGGGTGCCGCCGGTGTAATTATTGCTGCCGCCCAAAATGACCGTTCCGCCGCCGTTAATCATGAGGTCATCCGCTCCGGAGACGCTGTTGTTCAGACTCAGGGTGCGCCCGCTGGCAACCGTCCAGAATTGACGGCGTTCGCCTTGTGACTCGCCATAAAAGACCGGGCTATTGATGGTCAAAGACTGGCTCGCTTGGGAAAGATCAATGTAATTGCCGATAACCAGGGTGTTCGTCGCACTGATTGACACAGGACCCGGCGGATTGCTGACCGTGATTCCATAAACGGTGAAGAAGTTCGAGACGGCTGAATTGTTACTGAAGTTAAGCACCGTGTCCAAGTTTGAGGTCGAAAGATTGTTGAACAGGACGAGATTGTTCGCCTTTTGCGAGAAGGCCGGCGTTAATTGCGTGTTGACCCAGTTATTGGGATTGGACCAGGTGGCGCTGCTGCTTCCCGTCCAAACAGCCGGAGATGGCGTGTAGGGCACAATAAACCGCCACTGCACCGCTGTGCTCGTCATGGTTTGTGCGACCATTGTAAAGGTTGCCACCTGTGTCGTGTTGTCGTAGGCCAGTTGCAACCGCAGACCGCTGGCCGGATGATCCAAGTAATACCAGCCATACTGGTAGGGCGTCAGAGTCCATTGCACCGCCGTGCCGGTGGTCCCGGGTGACGCCAGGGTCACGCTCGATCCATTGTAACTCAATTCCCGGCCATCCACGGCTGAAACGATATAATAGTCCCCGGAGATTGGCGCGGGTTGCAAAGTCCATTGGGTTACGCGGTCGCGCACGAGGATGTTTTTGGCATCGGGAAATTGCGGATCAGACATGTTGGCCAGTTGCTTGCGTGTTCCACAGTTGTGGATGAAATAAAACTTGTTGGTTTCCACGTTGGCGTCGTCATCCCAAGCACCGTATAATTCAGCAAACGGCGTCAGAACATCGTTCGTGTCGTAACAATACCCACTGGGCGCGGGTGTGGTGCGGGTCCATGGGTTGGGTGCCATCGGTGAACTGGCGCTGGCGAATAAAACAAAGAGTGAGTATTTTTGAAACCACGGCACGGACTCCACGCGCCACAAAAATTCAGCCATGGCGTTGTAATTATCCTCCTCACTCCAGTAGCCTGTGCCACCCCAGTCAACGATATTCCATTCTGTCATCCAGACCGGCAACCCATATCGGCTGTTGGCGGTTTGTGCCGTGTTCATCCAGATGGCTGACGAGCCAGATGAATTATTGCCAGAGTATTCATGCGAAGGCATGGCTTCAAACCGACACCCCCAGTTGGTGACATAACTCAAAAATGTCGGAATCCATGTGCCCAAAACGTTTGCCGCTGCCGGCGCTGTCACCGGAACATCTAAATTTTGATCATTCATCCAGGCAATTGCACTATTGGTCGGATTAAAGTAGGCGGAGGTGTTGTCCGGTTCGCAATACCCCAGAACGACAGTGGACGCAGCCTTGGTGCGCCAGGTCGGTTGCAATGACCAGTAATTTCTGGCAACCGTGGCACCACGCTCATACCAAGGCTGTTCATCCGCCGGGTAATATACGACATTGGGCGGGGCGGGCGCGCTTGTTCCCGGACCATAATCATGAACCCAGAACGGATGGTAAAGGTAATCTATATTGTTTCCGGTGTGAGCCAAACCTTTTTTGGGAAAGATCTGCGCCAGATTTATATTCCATTGCTGGCTGCCCGAGTTGTTCAGCGGATTCTGTACCACCACCCCTGATTGAACATCCATCGCCAGCCCGCTGTACTGGTTCACAATATGGT
>JAKAFL010000001.1 GCA_021817945.1 bacterium
GCGGTGCGGAAAGACTCGCGCACGAGGTAGGAGACGTAGGTTTTGCCTTTGCGTGAGGATTTGGTGGCTTGAACGAACACGAGCTACAGAATAAACGCAATAAACGGGCATTGCAAGAACAATATTGTCATTAATTAATATATTACTTGCTACAAAAATGCGCTTTTATTGGCCTTTTGTGATTTTTTGGGGGAAGTCAGGCTAACCGTGGCCTTGGGCTTCGTTTCGGCTCAGTTACAGGATTTGGCAAACCTGCGCCTAAAGGAAATAATCAGGGGATTTGGATGGCTCCTTTTTCATCCAGAAAGCGCAGGCTGGCAATGCGATTTCGACCCATTATAAGAATGAACAGGCCAAGCCAGGATGTGGATGCAATAATCGCCGTGATGGGCAACATGCCATGAGAGTTTGTCATGCCAACGATGGCGGAGGCAAGGCCGGAGACGCCAATTTGGAGAAAGCCCAGCATGGCGGCGGCGCTGCCGATGTTATGATCAAAAGGAACAAGCGCCAAAGCGGCGGCATTGGGAAAAGCCAGTCCCAAGCTGGAAAGGATGAGGAATAAAAGCGCGAGGGTTGTAGCCAAACCCAGCCAGTGACAAAAGGTTCCAGCCAGAAGCAGCATCGCGCAGGGACATTCCACCCACAGGGCGCCCTTGAAAATCTGGACGCTTGTGAATTTTCGCAGTAGAACCACGTTGATTTGGTTGCTGCCTATGAAACCTACGGCAAGCCCGGCGAAGATGATGCCAAATAATCGTGAGCTTACGTGAAAAACCTCCATGAAGATGATTGGGGATGCAGCGACATACACCAGCAATCCCGAAAAGGCGAACGAGCCTGAGAGGGTAAAAACGGTGAACTGTGGTTCCATAAGGACTTCGATAAAATTTCTAAGAACAGGCAGTGGATGAAGAGAAATATCAGGGTCGGCCTGATGGCCTTCAGGCAGGAACCAAAAAACCAAGGCTAGATTCAGGATCGCCACAAAAGCCAAAATGGCAAAAACCAACTGCCACCCGAAATGAATGGCAACAAATGCACCCACGGTGGGGGCCAGCAAAGGGGACACACCAAGGATGAGAATAAGGAGGGAGATGATTTTTGCGGTTTCCTGGACAGGAAAAAAGTCGCGCACCATGGCCATGGAAGCGACTTGCGCGCCGCATCCTCCCAAAGCCTGTAAAAAGCGCATGGCCACGAGCCATCTTTCCGTTCTGGAGACCATGCACAGAAGCGACCCCGCAGCAAACAGAATCAATCCCGCATAAAGGGGCCGCTTGCGGCCAAAACGATCCAGCAACGGACCATAAATGAATTGACCGGCGGCCAAGCCTGCAAAATAGCTGGCCACGGAAAGGGAAACCCGCGCCGGAGTGGTATGCAGGCCTGCTGCGATCCTGGGAAATGCCGCGAGATACATGTCTATGGCAAATGGGCTCAGGGCAGAGAGCGATCCTAAAATAAAAATGGTAAGCGTGCGCCGGTGCTTGCTATGGGACATGTATTAAAGGGTTTCCTACCCGGGAATAATTTTTTGTAAAAGGAAGATTTGTCAGCCCTTTCCAGCCTACTCATGATGGCCCCAATCCGGCAAATTTGAAGCCAACATGTGAATGAAATAGGGTGGTGAGCCGGTCAAATGGACGGTCGTAAAACTATTTGATGTTCGGAGGGGCCTGCTATTCCGAGCTGTTTTGAAGGTTTTGCAAATCCTCGGCAAGGAACTGGGTCACGTCCTTGAAGCGTTCGATGTTTTCAGGGGCGATTTTCATCAGTGTTTTATGAGCCTCCAGGCTTGTGCGGGTAATTTGTTCGTGAGTGGGCTGGCTGGTCTCGGGATCGCAAGGGGCTGGAGCCATGCCCCCCGGCAGGGTTGCCTCGCCCATGGTTATTTTGAACAGGTTGGCCGCCCCCAGGTTTTCCAGGAGCTCCCGCACCCGGTCATTGACATTGATCAACTCAACGCAGCCATTCGAGTCCTTTCCATCTGGATTGAGTTTCATGCCAAATCCTGCCAGCACGCCCAAAAAAGTGCTATCCATCAAAACGCACTTTTGAAGCTCAATTTTGAACCGGCCATATCCTTTCTGGAGCAGTTTTTCCAGCAAGGTCTGGAATTCCGGACTGGAGGCAAAGTTCGCCCTTCCGCCGATGCGAATCCATGCTTCGTTTTTACCCACCCATACCTCCAAATTGGCCGATGACATGATTTTCCTTTTGATTTCAAATTGCAGTCGGGGCTGATACGATTTGCACCAGCGAGTGTTGCAGCAACATGGATTCATCGAGTCCGCTCGAAACCATTCGTTGGTTGCACCTCAGCAAAATCTCCATAGCCCTGACCAGTTCTGTTGATGTATAGTTTTTGACTTGAGCCACCGCTTTGTAAAGCACATAAGGATTGATGGCGAGGGGGTTGAATTTTTTGTCCTCGGGGAGTTGATCCGCTGGCACGCGGGCCAACTGGTTTTTGAATTGGGAATAGTCATGGGTGGGCTTGATCCACCCTTCCTTGACCATTTCCTTGACCAGGATCATGGATCGAATTTTACCAATCAACCCGTATAATAGCCCTATTTCACTCTTGTCCCGGTCAAATTTAGCCTCCCATAGCTCCTCATCCAGGCGTTTCAAGAGGTTGGCCAGTTTTCTTTCACCCAATGCATCCCCCAGCGCAAAAGCTCGTGCCGTCTTATTGCGGGAGCAAGCTTCCGTCACATCGTTTATTTCCACCTGGGCGCGATTTCCAATATAGAGGCACAATTTTTCCACTTCACTGTCGAGTTGGCGCGCGTTGGGCCCAACTCGGGCAAGTAGTTCTGCTAGAGCTTCTTCAGTTATTTTTTTATCGCATTTTTGAAATCCAGACCGGGCAGCCATTTCAGCCTGCGGAACCCATTGTCCTCCGTCCACAGACCATGCCATGTGAGTCTCGATGGTGCCCAGTTTTTCCAAGGTCTTGTAGAATACCCGGCGTTTGTCCGCCTTGCCGGCACTGATGATGAGTCTCACACCTTTCCAGTCATGTTCCTTAAGCTCAACAGCCAATTCGCCCAGCGCATCCATCACGGCCTTGGATGATGCCGTTTTTTCTTCACCCAGAAAATTGCAGTCCTTGAGCCATACTACCTTGCCATTGCCGAAAAACGGGAGGGTCTGAAGAGCTTCACGAAGTCGGCCAATGACTTTCATGGCCTCGCCGCTATTGCCTGCTGAGGCATCCAGAATTTCATGGTCCATCCCCCCCAAAGCTGCGCACCACTCCCCGAAAAGTGCCTTGGCAACTTGTTTCACGGCAAAATCATCGTCCCCGCAGATCAGCCGCAGGGTTGTGGCTGGGGTGGAGGACATTTTTATTCCGATTCCGGTCCTGATTCGTTCATTTTTTCGAGGACCTCACTCATGTCTTCCAGTTGTTCAAAAAGTCGGCCCACCACAAATATGGGTTTTTTCTGAGCCGCAGCCAGGGCCAGGCAGTCGCTGGGCCGCGCATCCAATTCCACGATCTTTCTCTCGGTGTGCAATTCGTTCTGCTGTTGCAGTATCAAACGGGCGAAATAGGTGGAATTTTTCAGGTCGGTGATGATCACTCGCTCCACACTGATGCCAAAACCCATGAAAACGCGATTGATCAGGTCATGGGTAAGGGGCCTTTCCTTGGGCGTGTCCCGAAGAAACATGCCAATGATGGAACCCATTTGAGGTTCGATCTGAATGACAAAAACTTTTTGCTCATTGCCGACAAACAAGGCGCAACTGCTGTTTGCCGGCAAAATACCCCGGATATCCACCTTCACCACGTCCTGTTTCATGAGATCAAGTTACGCTGGACAGCGGGAAAAACAAGCACTCCTTCGCCTAAAAACCCCGGGGCTACGCCATATTGGACGGAGCTTCCAACCGTGGATGGATCACGGAATTTCCGCTGCTTTTCCACTTTACCATTGTCCATAACGATTATAGGGAAGGGTGTAATGGGTTGGATAAATCAGGTAAACGGTGTTTTGGGAGGTTGCCCAGGCTTCTTTTACTGCTTGGCGGGAATAAATCCGGCGAATGGAATGCCTTTTGGTGTCTGTGGCAGGATCGTTGCAAACCACGTCCCCGGTGGGGGTGAACCCTATGCAAACCAGCAAATGCCCATTACCCGTGTCCGTACGCCCTTTTTCCAACAAATTCCAGCGTGCAGAAAGGATCACCGGCACGTCCGCTGTTATCCAATCTTCTAATTCACTTAGGTCGTCCAAGCGGGTCACGATCGCGCGCATTCCGGGAAAGCTTCCAGCGTAGGCCGTATTCATGGGCCAGTTGCCAAATCCGGAATAATCCTCGTCATAAACCAATCCCGCCACTTCAGGCACCCCATGGTTCAGTTCAGGCCGGTCCAAGACCTCGGCCCAATGATCCATAACCATGCTGATGGAGGCGGGGCTGCACCAGCCATGACTCCCTGCATAGCCATTTTCACTCCTTTCTGGTGTGGGGATGATGATTCCCCAAGCAGCGTGGTTGGCCGGATGGCTGGGTGGTTTTGAATGGGTGTTGCTTAGACTCAACCCCAGATAGGTCAGGCGCGGCAGATTTTCCCGGCTGCCTTCCAGACGCACACGTACCTGTAGGTTGGTTGAAAAACCATTCAGTATCAAGGTGTCGGTCGCCACCATGCCGTCTGCATCCTCCTGCCCGGGCACGCTGGTGCGCTTGAATAAAATATTGTCCGGGCTCCAACGAGCCATGGTGTAGTAGCGCGTGGCATGTCCGGAGACGAAGGTCCGGGCCTGAATTTCCAGCCCCGAACCGGGCGGCGCCTGGGCATTCCAGGACACGACCAATTCATTCCAGTCCAGCGGAGTGGTGATGGGCTGCGATTCCAAAAGGCAGGTGCCATCGGCGAGCAAGGTTTTGGAAAATTGCGAAAAGTCATCCACGCCAATGAAATGGCTGAAGCGCTCCGCACGGTCGTGAGTGTGGGTGGCGCAGCCACCCAGAAGCAAGGCCACCGCAAAAGCCATCCAGTAAAACCTTGGAACCATGGTTTCACAAAATATCCCAAGCCGCCGTCAGCTTGTCCAGTCCAGCGTGCGCCCGGCAGCAGACCCGCGTCCGGAAATTCTCAATGTGGCAGTCCCTGCTGTTTCACCCGGCCCGGTTTGTCTCATCCGGGGGTGTAATTCAGCCAGGGTCCCAGCCATCGTTCCATTTCGGTCAGGGATTTGTTTTTGCGCAGGGAAATATCCTCCACCTGATCCCGGCCCAGTTTGCCCACGGCAAAATATTTGGATGCCGGATGGGCAAAATAAATTCCACAAACCGAGGCGCCGGGCCACATTGCAAAACTTTCAGTCAATTGAATGCCGGTTGTTCGTTCCGCATCCAGCAATTTCCAAAGGGTGTCTTTTTCCGTATGATCCGGGCAGGCTGGATACCCGGGCGCAGGCCGGATTCCGCGGTATTTTTCCTGTATCAAATCCTGAGGGGACAAGTTTTCGGTTGCGCCGAATCCCCAATCTTTCCTGGCTCGCAGGTGCATGGCCTCCGCGTAGGCTTCCGCCAGCCGGTCTGCCAGCGCTTCGAGCAGGATGGCATTATAATCATCGTGGTTTTTCTTGAAGCTTTCCACTCGTTCCTTGGTTTCAATCCCGGAAGTGACCGCAAATGCCCCCAGATAATCTGGAAGGCCGACCGGGGCAATGAAATCTGCCAGGCACCAATTGGGCGTGTCATCTTCCTTGTTCATCTGCTGCCTCAGGAAATGAAGGGTATGCAACGGTTTTAAACGCTGTTCATCCCCAAACACCTGCACGCTGTCCCCCGCACGGTTCGCTGGAAAAAATCCCAGCACCCCACGTGGGGTGATCCATTCCTCGGTAATCATGCGCTCCAGCATGGTCTGGGCGTCTGCATACAATTTGCGCGCCTCTTCGCCATGTTTTTCATGCTGCAAAATGGACGGGTAAACACCTCGCAATTCCCAACTGTGAAAAAAGGGCGTCCAGTCCATGTAGGGCACGAGGTCTGCCAGACGAATGCCACTATCCGGTCTCACTCCTGTGAAAGCGGGCTTGGGCAGGTCGTTGTAGAGCAGGGCGGGCGCCTTGGCTCGCGCATCTTTCAAACTCAATAGGCTCACCCGAGATTTGCCATGGCGTGATCGCAATTTGTCATATTCATCGCGCAGTTGCCGGACAAAAGGCGCCTTTCCATCCGTGCTCAACAGGCTGCTGGTCACCGGCACGGCGCGCGAGGCATCCAGCACATGAACAACAGGCTCGCTGTAATGGGGGGCAATTTTCACGGCGGTGTGCTCCTTGTTGGTCGTGGCTCCCCCGATCAACAAGGGGATTTTTAATTTCAACCGCTCCATTTCCCGGGCTACATGAGCCATTTCATCCAGCGACGGGGTGATCAACCCGCTTAGCCCAATGATGTCCGCGTTTTCCTGCCGCGCTTTTTCGAGGATTTTTTCACAGGGCACCATCACTCCCATGTCTATTACTTCATAATTGTTGCAGGCTAGCACCACTCCCACGATGTTTTTGCCGATGTCATGCACATCCCCTTTCACCGTGGCCAGCACCACTTTGCCCTGGGCCCTCGGTTTTTCTCCACGCGCCGCCATCGCGGCTTTTTCTGCCTCCATGTGTGGCGTGAGGAATGCCACGGATTTTTTCATTACGCGCGCTGATTTCACCACTTGGGGCAGGAACATTTTGCCTGCACCGAATAAATCACCCACCACGCTCATGCCTGCCATCAGGGGGCCTTCGATGACGAGCAGCGGGCGTCCGTATTTCACCCGGGCTTCCTCTGTGTCTTCCTCTATGTGGGTGTCAATGCCTTTGACCAGAGAGTGGGTGAGGCGTTCTTCCACTGTGCCTCGCCGCCATTCCTCCGTGGTTTTCTTGTCCGCAGCAACCGGTCCCGTGCCTGACGATTTAATGCTTTCACCAAAGGCTACCAGCCGCTCCGTGGCATCGGGCCGACGGTTCAGCAAAACATCCTCCACCAAAACTTTTAATTCCGGCTGGATTTCCTCGTAAACCTCCAGCATCCCTGCATTGACAATACCCATATCCATTCCAGCGCCAATGGCGTGGAAGAGAAAGGCGCTGTGCATGGCTTCCCTCACGGGATTGTTGCCTCGGAAACCAAAGGAAACGTTGGACACTCCACCACTGACCTTGGCGTGTGGAAGGTTTTTTTTGATCCAGCGTGTGGCTTCGATGAAGTCCACCGCGTAGTTGTTGTGTTCTTCAATACCTGTTCCCACTGTCAGGATATTGGGGTCAAACACGATGTCTTCCGGCGGAAAGCCCACCTCCTGCACCAAAATGCGATAGGCGCGTTCACATATTCGGATTTTATCCTGGTAGGTCGCCGCCTGACCTTGTTCATCAAAGGCCATCACCACCACCGCAGCCCCGTATTTCAAGACCGTTTTCGCCTGTTCACGAAAACGTTCCTCCCCTTCCTTCAAGGAAATGGAATTAACCAGTCCTTTGCCTTGCAAGCATTTAAGGCCCGCTTCAATTACAACCCACTTGGATGAGTCCACCATGAAAGGCACTTTGGCCACCTCAGGCTCGCTTGCCAGCAAGAGAAGGAACCGCGTCATGGCGGCCACCCCATCAATCATCCCTTCATCCATGCAAATATCAATGATGTTGGCCCCATTTTCCACCTGCTGGCGGGCGATCGCCACGGCCTCGTCAAATTTGCCCGCCTTGATCAGTCCGGCAAATTTGGGTGAACCTGCCACGTTGGTCCGTTCTCCAATCATGATAAATTGGCCAACCTGCTGGGTGAAGGGTTGGGAACCCGAAAGCCGCAGCGGTCGAGTTTCCTCAGGTGCTTGGAGTGTCTCGGGAAGCGGTTTTTCCCGGGCCGCAGGTAGTGACAGTGTGCGTTGACCCTGAAGGGGCCTGAATTCCCTCGGATGCTTTCCTTCCAACGCCTTGGCTATCGCCGCGATGTGTTCCGGTGTGTTGCCGCAACAGCCGCCAGCAATATTCAACAATCCGCTGCCGGCAAATTCTCCCAGATGCCGCGCCATGTCTTCTGGTTGCAAATCAAAACCCGTGGGCGAGAGCGGGTTGGGCAATCCTGCATTGGGGTAACAGGAAATAGCCGTGTCTGCCTTTCCCGCCAGTTCGGCCAGGAAAGGACGCATTAAATCCGGACCTAATGAACAATTCAAACCCACCGCCAGCGGCTTGACATGCTTGATCGCGTTCCAAAATGCTTCCACAGTCTGAGCGGATATCATTGTTTCCCCGCCACGACCCACCGCCGCAGAGACCATGGTGGGCAGGTAAATGCCGTCTTTTTGAAAAACCTCGTTGATCGCCACCAGTGCGGCTTTGGCGTTCAAGGAATCAAAAATGGTTTCCAACAACAGCAAATCCACTCCTCCAGCCACCAGCGCGCGAATTTGATGCCTGTACGCCTGAACGACCTGGTCAAAGGTCGCCACTCTGAAACCCGCATCCTCCGCATCGGGTGAATTGGACAGTGACAAGGTCAACGGACCAATGGATCCCGCCACAAAGCGAGGCTTCCCGGTGGAGTTTCCCACCCTGTCGGCCCACTTTCTGCATTGAAGCGCGGATTGCTGGTTGATTTCCCACGCCAAATCGTTCAGAAAGGGATTTTCAATGACTTCCTGATAAAATGCAGAGTCCTTTCGCCCGCCATGCTCGCGGGGATCATCCTTGAAAAACTCGCTTTGGCCGATGCTTGTGGCCGAAAATGTGTTGGTTTCGATCAAGTCCGCTCCCGCTTCCAAAAACCGGCGATGAATGTCCTCAATGGTCTCGGGTTGTGTCAGGGAATAGAGGTCCCCATTGTTTTTTAAATCCTTTTTGGAATCCTTGAATCTTTTACCCCGAATATCATCCTCGCCCAGCCCATAGGTGCGAATGGTTGTGCCCATGGCGCCATCAATAATCACAATGCGTTCGCCCAAGGCTTTAATCAACAAATCAACGTGGCTCGACATGCGGTTAAAATACCTCAAAAACAGGGCGTTTCAATTTAAAAATCAACATATCATGATTTGATGATGCGAGTGATTATCCTGTTTTTGAATTGGTCACCAAAACGTTGCCACTCGCGGATTGACTCTGAATAACGCTTTGTTAAATTTACTTCTCTATTTTTCGTAACAATATTAACTGCACTGATTGAAATATGGCCAAATCAAAATCTGTAAAATACGTTTATACATGGGGTAACAAAAAGGCCGATGGAGATGGGTCCATGAAGCCTTTGCTGGGGGGTAAAGGGGCGAATCTTGCGGAGATGACCCGAATTGGGTTGCCAGTTCCTCCCGGTTTCACCATCACCACCGAGGTTTGCACCTACTATTATGCTCACAAGCGCACTTACCCGAAGGAACTGAGAGCCCAAATGGAAGCCGGGGTGGCCAACATGGAAAAGATCATGGGCTACAAATTTGGTGATGCCAAGGGCTTTCCATTATTGGTTGCGGTCCGTTCCGGGGCGCGGGATTCCATGCCTGGGATGATGGATACGATTTTGAACCTGGGTCTGAATGACCAGACCGTTCTCTCGTTAGCGCAGGCCACAAGAAACGAGAGGTTTGCCTGGGATTGTTACCGCCGATTCGTCCAGATGTATGGAGACGTGGTTTTAGGCGTGCAAAAACGGGAAGGGGAGGATCATGAGCCATTTGAAACAGTGATTCATGCCTTCAAGCATGAGAAGTACCACGGAGACATCGAGGATTCCAAGCTCACTGCGGCAGACCAGCAGGAGTTGGTTTCACGCTTCAAGGCCCTCGTGCTGGAGCGCACCGGAAAGTCTTTCCCCGCCAACCCTTGGGATCAACTCCTGGGAGCCGCTGGAGCGGTTTTTGGCTCTTGGATGAATGATCGCGCCACCGTGTATCGGCGCAAGTACAACATTCCCACCGAATGGGGAACTGCGGTGAACGTGCAGGCCATGGTTTTTGGCAACACCGGGGAGGCCTCCGGATCAGGGGTGGCATTCACCCGCAATCCAGCCAATGGGACCAATGAATTTTACGGGGAATTCCTTATCAACGCCCAGGGCGAGGACGTGGTGGCCGGTGTCCGCACACCTGAACCCGTCTTGGAATTGAAAAAGAAAATGCCCAAATCCTACCAGGAATTGCTGGATGTCCGCAAAATCCTTGAGAAACATTTCAAGGACGTTCAGGACATTGAATTCACCATTCAGGATGGAAAGCTGTTCATGTTGCAGACCCGCAACGGCAAGCGCACAGCCATGGCGGCGCTGAAATTCTCCATGGACATGGTCCGCGAAAAGCTCATTGATTCGGAAACCGCCGTGCTGCGCAATCCAGCCGACCAGTTGGAACAGTTGCTGGCGCCGGTTTTTGACGTCAACGAGGTCAAGAAAGCCGGGTTGATTGCCTCCGGGCTTCCCGCCGGGCCCGGCGCGGCAAGCGGAAGGATCTATTTCAACGCAGACCGTTGCGTTCAGGCTTCGGCAAGGGGTGAAAAAGTCCTGCTTGTACGCGTGGAAACATCCCCGGAGGATCTTCGGGGCATGATCGCAGCCGAGGGAATTCTCACCGCCCGGGGTGGTGTCAGTTCGCACGCGGCGCTTGTCGCCCGTCAAATGGGAAAAGTTTGTGTTTGCGGGGCGAGCGCGTTGCAGATTGATTACGACAAAAAATCCGTCACAATCGGGGGCGCCACGTTCAAGGAGGGGGATTATCTCTCCATTGATGGCACCGCAGGCGCGGTCTATGCCGGGGAAATCAAGACCGCACCATCCGAAATCATTGCCGGCCTTTTGCACGACAATAAAGCCGCGAAGGAGACTGAGAAGTTCAAACATTTCGCCCAGCTCATGAAGTGGTGTTCCCAGCACTCGCGCATGCAGGTCCGGACCAACGCTGACACGCCTGAACAAACCCGGAATGCCGTGGCGTTTGGTGCTTCTGGCATTGGTCTTACCCGCACTGAACACATGTTCTTTGAAGGTAATCGCATTGATGCCATGCGCGAGATGATCCTGGCGGAAACAGTTGAGGCCCGCGAAGGTGCGTTGGCCAAGCTGCTGCCCTACCAACGGGAGGATTTTCTGGGTATTTTCAAGGCGCTCAAGGGATTCCCTGCCACCATCCGGTTCCTGGATCCCCCATTGCACGAATTCCTACCCAACACCAAGGAATCCCAGATGGACCTGGCTCGCAAACTCAACATCCCGGTTGAGAAAATCATGAATCGCGTGAATGAACTTCACGAGTTCAATCCCATGCTTGGCTTCCGCGGCTGCCGTTTGGGCATCAAGTTTCCGGAAATCACCCGCATGCAGGCCCGCGCTGTTTTTGAAGCGGCTGCCGATGCCCAGAAACAGGGCTTCAAAGCCAAGCCCGAGATCATGATCCCGTTGGTTGGGTTCAAAAAAGAGCTCGATTTGCAAGTTGAAATCGTGCATGACGTTGCAAAAAAAGTTCAAGCGGAGCGCAAAACCAAACTCAGTTATTCCGTCGGAACCATGATTGAGATCCCCCGTGGCGCCCTTACCGCCGATCAGGTGGCTCAAACTGCTGAATTCTTCAGCTTTGGCACCAATGATCTCACCCAAACCACCCTTGGAATGAGTCGCGATGATTCCGGCAGTTTCCTGGGTGCCTATCAGGAATCCGAAATCATGAAGAAAAATCCATTTGCCTCCATTGACCAGACTGGCGTTGGGCAGCTTATGGAAATTGCCATTGCCAAGGGTCGTGTCACGCGTCCTGACATCAAGTTGGGCATCTGTGGCGAACATGGCGGTGATCCTGATTCCGTCAAATTCTGCCACCGTATTGGGCTTTCCTATGTCAGTTGTTCGCCTTATCGCGTTCCTGTGGCGCGGCTGGCTGCAGCTCAGGCAGCCATCGAGGAAAAACGGAAATCTGCCGTGCGGAAAAAGAAGTGACCGTTCGATGAACTGGTTTAAACCCGCCCGGGTCATCCGGGCGGGTTTTTTCGTGGAACATTGCCTTCATATGGATAGTGATGCGTGTCCTGGATGGCGGCAAATCTCGTTCATGAAAGACATCCCGGCCGCGGTTCCAAGACTCACTGATTAATTCAGATGCAGTTGCATTCATGTCACAACCGGGGGCTTGCAAACCTCTGCCTTCGCATCATTAATATCAGGTTGGGACGTTTTCATGCATGGCACTTCTCCTCAAGTTTTTCTGGATCGAGATACCTGCGAATAAAGCCACCGGGACCAGCGGGATCAAATACTTTTCACTGCGGCTGTCAGCCACAAAAGGCGGTCAGACCTGGGGTCATCAATTTTTGTTTTCGGAAAAATCAAGCCGATTCCACCAGCCGCCACCGAGTGCCAGGAACAGCGCAGCGGTGTCTGAAAGACGATTTGCCTGCGCCTGAACCAAGGTGATCCTGGCTTGCTGATAAACCACTCCTGCGCCCAGAGCTGCCATATTGCCGGCATAACCTGTTTGTAATTGCCGCTGGGTTAAATCGAGGGTTGCCTTGGCAGCGTCTGTGTTTGCGGAAGCCGTTCGCACTGCATCACCGTCGTGCTGAAGCGCGCTGAGCACATCGGCCACATTTTGAAATGCCGTCAATACGGCACCGCGGTATTGTTCTGATGCCTGGACAAAAGCTGCCTTGGCAGCCCGCTCCCTGTGGAGCAATGTCATTCCTTCGAACAGGGGCGCAGTGGCGCCAGCTCCGATGCCCCAGAAACCCGTGCCAGAAGCGAAAATCTGGTTTAATTGCAGGGCTGTGCTGCCCGCGTTAGCCGTCAGGGTGATGTTCGGCAAACGATTGGCAATGGCAATCCCAATTTGTGCGCTGGCCGAATGCAGGTTTTCCTCTGCCAGTCGCACGTCCGGGCGCTGTTCCACGAGTTTGGATGGGAGACTCACAGGCAGTTCTGAAGGCAAAGTCAGGCTCGAAAGTTCAAATTTCTCCGTCAACGCCGCGCCAGAAAATCCACCTGCCAAGGCCGCCAGCAAATCGCGTTGCTGGGCCAGTTGTATGAGCAGGGGAGGCAGGGTGGCCTCCGACTGGGCCGATTGTGCTTCCTGCGCAGCCACTGCCAGGCGCGAGGCATAGCCGCAGGCATACTGGCTACGCAAGATATCAAGCATCCTGGCATTCAGGGTGATAATCTTTTGATCTGAATCAATTTGTGCCCGCAGGGAAGCCTCCTGGATGGCGGCCGAAACGACGTTGGCAACCAAGGTAATATCTGTGGCAATCCATTGGAATCGCGCCTCGCTTTCCTGAGCTGCGAGGGATTCCACGGTTCGGCGATTGACTCCAAATATATCCGGCACATAGGAAACGCTGACTTGCGGGGTAAAAAGATCGTAGGTGTATTCCGCCGTGGTAATTGGGAAATTGGGTATGGGTGCGAGCTGCTCGGATTGCGATTGCCGACTCGCGGAGAATCCGGCTGAAGCGTTGGGCCAATATAAGCCTTTTTGGGCGATGACATTTTCCCGGGCGATAGCCAGAGCAGCCTGTGCTGCATTGACGTTCGGGTTATTGGTCAAACAGCGTTCGATCAAATCATTGAGCGGCTTCGAGTGAAAAAGCGTCCACCACTGCCCGAGAATATCTTGTCCCGGAATGAATGACTGTGCCTGTCCGGCAATGACTTTGGCATCGCCGGCAACGGTGGAAAGCGGTGTGGCGGTATAAGAGCTGACGCTTGGGGCCGCGGGTTTCTTATAGTCCGGACCGACTGCGCAGCCAGCCAGCAAAACCAGAAGACAGGCCAGGCGTGATGCTTTGAAAATCATAAAGGTTTATGGTTTACGCTGGTTCCACTGATGACCGGGGAATTTTTGCTTTTTGCCGGACCGCCAAGGATGGTCATGGCCGGACTGCGATTGCGTGCATCCCGGAACATTGGGCCGGCAGGCTGGATGCCAATAAAACGCACGGCCTTGCTGGACTTGGTGCCGGGAGATTCGATTCCGGGAAGGACCATTTTGGCTGCTGCTGCGGCCTTGCCTGTTGCGGCACCCGAATCCTTGAGCAATGTTGCTGAATTTGGAATCGCAGGGGGCAAAAGCAGCGCCTGGGCTGGTGGATTGGCAAAACAAGCCGCATGCCACAAGGCAGCCGTGGCCGCCAACAAGAAGTAAAACGCTTTCATTTTGATCCAGTGGTGGATGCCTTTTCTTTTTTGGAACCCAGAAAAACCATTTGCAGGGCAGGCACCACAATGAGCAGCAAAACAGGACCGATAAACATGCCTCCCACCACAACCGTTGCCAAAGGCCGCTGGACCTCACTTCCAATGCCCCTTGAAATAGCCGCCGGCAAAAGCCCAATCCCTGCGGAAAGACCCATCATGAGGAGGGGGCGCATCAGCGTGGAGGCACCCGAAAACATTGCCTCCATGGGTTGCACACCCTGGCGCAGGGCGTGCTTGTAGTGGTTGATCAGAAGGATGCCAATCATCACCGATACTCCAAAAAGCGAAATGAACCCGATTGCCGCTGAGATGCTGAAATTGATGCCGGTAAAATATAGGGCCAGAACGCCGCCTGCCATGGCAAAAGGAATGCCAAAAAGCGCCAGGAGAACTTCCAGGACTGAATTAAAAAGGCAGTAAAGAAGGCCGATGATCAACACCATGCTCACGGGCACAATCACCGCGAGTCTTCTTTTGGCCTGCTGAAGGTCTTCATATTCGCCGGACCAAACCAAGTGATAGCCGGGCGGGAGCTTGACGTTTTTTGCGATACGGCGCTGGGCTTCGGCAACGGTGCTCTCAAGATCACGCCCGCGTATGCTGAATTTCACCGGTATAAAACGTTCCAAGGTTTCGTGGTAAATCCAGGATGCCCCCGTATCCAGTGAAATGTCGGCCAATTCCTCCAAAGGAATGTAAGCCGTGGAACCGCTTGCCGTCGTGTAGCCCACCTTGATTTTGCCTATTTTGTCAACGGTGTCCCGATATGGGGGCGCGTAACGCAGAACAAGATTCCATTCCCGATCCCCCTCAAGCACTTGGGTGGCGGTGGAGCCTCCAATTGCGGTTTGTATGACCGAATTGATGTCGCCAGAATTCAGCCCGTACCGCGCAGCTTTGGCCCTGTTCACCTTGATGTCTAGGTTAGGCTGGCCCAAAACCGGGAAAATTCCCAGATCGGTGATGCCTTTGACATGGCTCATTTGGTCTTGAATCTGGCCTGCCAGATCGGTCAGTGTTTGAAGGTTTGGTCCGAGTATCTTGCAGGAGTTGGCGCTCTTGACACCGCTGATGGCTTCTTCAATGTTGTCCTGAATGTATTGGGAAAAATTAAAAATAATCCCGGGCAATTCATTCGCAAACTCATCGCTTATTTCTTCAGTTAATTTTTCCTTGGTCATGCCCTTCGGCCACTCGTCCAGCGGTTTAAGAGGCGCATAAAGTTCAACATTTGAAAACGGCGAGGCATCTGTTCCATTGTCCGGACGGCCATGCTGGGAAGTCACGGTCAGAACCTCGGGGTATTTCAATAAAATCCGCCGCATTTTTGCCGTCGCCGCTTCACCATCTTCCAGCCCCATGGTCGTGGGCATGGACGCTCGAATCCAAAAGTTGTTTTCTTCCAAAGCCGGAAGAAACTCGCCGCCAAGCCGCGACCCAAAGAAGGCCGTTGCCCCCAGGAACAAAACCCCAAGCAACACCACAATGAGACGGTGCGCCAGCGCGAAGCGAAGGGTGGGATTATAAACCTTATGCAGCCAGCGGATGAGAAATGTCTCCGTCTCCCGGAGGTGCATGGGTAGAAAAATCGAAGCCATCACAGGAGTAATGGTGAAAGTAGCGATCAAGGCCCCGGCCAATGCATAGGCATAGGTGCGTGCCATGGGCCCGAAAATGGCCCCTTCAACCCCCTGCATTGTAAACAGGGGCACAAAGGCTGCCACAATAATCAGAATGGAAAAAAACACCGCTTTGTCAATTTGCATCGTGCTGATGAGGATCAACCGCAGCCGGTCTGACCATCCTGGAATCGTGGTTGAGCGGTCAGAACCGCGTGTTGGATCGGGACCCCAGGACCCCTCGGAGAGCCTTTGAAGCAGGCCAATCCTTTCCACTTCCGGCCTTTGGAGATTCCTGAAGATGCACTCAACCAAAATCACCGCTGAATCCACAATGATGCCAAAATCCACCGCTCCAACGGACAGCAGGTTGGCGCTTTCGCCCGACATTACCAAAAGAAGCAAGGCAAAGAAGAATGCGATGGGGATGTTGATCCCCACAACCAAGGCGCTTCGGAGGTCTCCAAGAAAAATCCATTGAATCAGGAAAATCAGCACGCACCCGAATATGAGATTATGCAGGACGGTGTGGGTTGTGACCTTCACCAAATTGTCCCTGTCATAAAAAGGCACTATTTTGACTCCCGGCGGCAGACTGCCGTCCGTGTTCATTTTGGCGATCATGGACCTGACTTGAGGCAGCACGTCCGCCGCCTTTGCTGTGCGGGTCATCACCACGATGGCTGCAACAACATCGTCGTTCGTGTCTTTGCCAAATATGCCCAGCCTTGGAACGTTGGTAACCACCACATTGGCCACGTCTTTCACCAATACCGGCACTCCATTGTACTGGGACAACACCACGTTTTGAATGTCATTAACCTTGTAACCTTGCGTGAGGTCGTCATTGCCGCCGTCATCAAAAAGTCCCAGGCCGCGAATATTGATGGATTGCTGACCGATGTTAATTTCCCGCCCTCCGACATTGATGTTTGCGTTTCCCAGGGCGGTGATGATTTGTGGGACGGTGACTCCATAAAACTCCAATTTGTGCGGGTTCACCTGGACGTCAAATTCTTTGGTGGTGCCGCCCCAGGAATTGATGTTGATCACGCCTGGAATGGTGGAAAGGCGCCTCAGGACGACCCAATCCTGCACGGTTCTAAGGTTGGTGAGACCAAAATGCGGGGGGCCTTGGAGTGTGTAACGAAAAATCTCCCCGGTGCCGCTATTTTGATTGACCGAGGGAATCTGACCGCCCGGCAAAGTGCAATTCTGTTGCAACGCGATGACCGACTGTGCATACGCAAAATCGTAGGGAACCCCGTACTTGAAGACCACCCGCACAAAGGACAATCCATAAAACGACGTGGAGCGGATGATTTGGACGCCGGGGGTGGAGTAAAGCGCCACCTCCATGGGTATGGTGTAGTAGCGCTCCATGTCTTCAGCAGAGAGGCCAGGAGCCTGCGCGGTGATTTCAAGAATGACCGGAGCGGGGTTGGGGTAGGCTTCAATGTTGATGTTCTTGGCGGCAAAAATGCCGGCTGCGGCAAACAACAACAAGCCAAAGACAACAACTGCCCGGCGGCTGAGGCACGAAGCGACAATGAATTTGAGCATGATAGGCCTTTGGCAAAATAGACTGCTTCCCTAATCGGTCGGCGGTGCGAACAGTATGTTGTCAATGAAAACGGCTCCATCCGTGACGACCAGTTCGCCGGGTTGAAGACCGCTCAAAACCTGCACTTCTCCATTTTCCCGCAGGCCCGTCGTAATAATTCTTTGGGTGAAATGCCTGCGGTCTGCCGTGACCCATGCCGTCATCGTCCCATCACCTTCGCGGACCACTCCATTGGCGGGAATGGCTGCAGCCTCCAGTGGTTTGGAGACCTCAATGGTCATGGTGGCGAGCATGCCTACGCGCAAATAGTCATTCGTGTCGGTCACCTCCACCCTCACCGCCATGCGATGCGTATTCGAATCCAAGTTGGGGTAAATTTTGGAAACTGAGCCGTCAAATATCCTTTTTGGAAAGGCTGCCACCCTGACCGTGACAGGCTGGCCTAGCTGAATTGACGGGGAATCGTCCTCGTCAATGTTGGCCCGTGCCCATTTGGGTGAAGAATGCTCCCCCTGCGCAGCCGGGATTTTTCCGGTGTCGAGGATCTGGCTTATTTGGGCATCTGTTTCGTTCAGAGCCCGCACTGCGTCGCGCGCGGCTTTTAACGCGGCCTTGGAGGTTTTTTCCGTAGCGACATCCTGGTCCAACTCTGCCAGGGAGACGCCGTTGGTTTCATAAAGAGCCTGCGCGCGTGCGAGCACTTTGGAAGCCAATTCCTCAGCGGCTGAAGCGCCTGCCAACGTGGATTCTGCCTGGACGAGGCTTGGATCTTCCCCGAAGAAAATGGATCCAATCGATTCAACTTCCCTTGGGAAGGCGTAAACTTCAACGGTTCCAATTTTGATGGCATTTAATTGATCGCCACTGAGTTCTGCGGTTGGCGGACTGGATGTGCTGGGTGCCGAGTCATCCGGTGGTGTTGCGGCAGGGTCCGGTCCACGTTCACAGCCAGTGCTCAAGGATACTGTTGCCAGCATCAACCCCGCCCCCCCGGCGAATATGGCCATTTTAAATCGCTTTAGAAATTCCATTCCCCAAGATTACTCTGTTTCGTATTCCAGTGTCTGTGAGGCGTCGCCTTTAATTCTTGCAGGGCAATACCCTACAACTTTTGGGTTTGGGATTGCATGCTTTGGTTTCTCCTGTCCATGCAAGCGCATGCTTTTGACGGTCATTTTCACCCGGTCTGCCGCCATTTCTTAGCCACGTGTTGATCCCCAATTTGCCGGGTTGGATGCTGATCTTGGTGGTCTGGACCAGCAGGATTGACGGGTTTGCCAGCGCATCGTAAATTGAATGATCAAGTGGTTGATTTTTTGATATGAGTAATTTGCAGGTTTCACTGGTGGAATTGATACGGCGCACCTCGGCGGAGATTCCGGAGGACGTTCACAAAGCTATTTTGCATTCCTTGGAGCAGGAAAAGAAAGGATCCCTTGCATCCAATGCCATGGCGATCATTGACCAAAACATTGCGCTTGCCCGGAGAAAATCCCAGCCCCTTTGCCAGGACACCGGCAGCATTTTGTTTTATGTGCACACTCCGGTGGGTTACGACCAGATTCAATTTGCCGACACGGCGCGGGAGGCAGTCAAGGAAGCCACCAAAAAAGGCTTTCTGCGGCAAAATTCCGTGGATTCCCTGACGGGACGCAATGATGGCACCAATGTGGGGATCGGCGCGCCTGCTTTTCATTTTCACCAGCACCGTGGCAGTGAATTGGAGGCGAGGCTGGTTTTGAAGGGTGGCGGGTGTGAGAACGTGGGGGCGCAATATTCCCTGCCGAATGAGGACCTCCATGCCAATCGGGATTTGGATGGTTGCCGGAAAGTCATACTGGATGCGGTGCTGCAGGCCCAGGGCAAAGGTTGTGGTCCGGGCATTTTAGGTGTGTGCATTGGAGGAGACCGGGCCACGGGCTATGAATTGTCCAAAACCCAGTTTTTAAGGCGGTTGGAAGATCGAAATCCTGTGCCTGAATTGGATGCCTTGGAGCAGGATATTTTAATGACCAGCAATGAGCTGGGGATTGGCCCCATGGGGTTCGGCGGTAAAACAACCCTGTTGGGAGTCAAGATCATGGCCGCAAACCGGGTGCCGGCCTCGTTTTTTGTCAGCATCAGCTATATGTGCTGGGCTTACCGGCGTCAGGGCGTCCGCCTGAATGCAACCGGGGAAATCAGTGACTGGCTTTACTAAAATCTCCATGATCGAACTCACCTTTCCTTTTAACGAAAACCAGATTCGCGCATTAAAAGTGGGCGATGAAGTATCCATTAATGGAGTGGTTTTCACGGGTCGTGACGCGGTTCACAAGTATTTGCATGAGGGCGGACAGCTTCCCACAGGGGTGAGTCTGCGTGATGGAATCATTTACCATTGTGGGCCGGTGATGCTCAAGCAGGCGGATAATACGTGGAAATGCACGGCGGCGGGTCCCACCACTTCCATTCGTGAAGAGCCGTATCAATGGCAAATCATCCGTGATTTTGGTTTGCGAGGAGTGATTGGAAAAGGTGGGATGGGCGAGCGCACCCAGGTTGCATGCCGGGAATATGGCTGTGTTTACCTGCATGCCGTCGGCGGGGCCGCGCAGGTTCTGGCTGAGCGCGTGAGGCAGGTTCGAAACGTCCATTTCCTTGAAAAATTTGGCGCGCCGGAAGCCATTTGGGAGCTGGAAATAGTCCAGTTTCCTGCGGTGGTGACCATAGATGCGCACGGGAAATCCCTGCACGAGGAGATTTTGGCCCGTAGCCGGGCAGCATTGGCGGAACGGGTCTGAACGCGGATCGCGGCTTTGGATTGGGTAGTCAGCCCATCCTCACTACCATGGCGGCTCATTTTTGCAAGTCTTTGCCAGGTGCCAAAAATCTCCGTTCCGAGTTCGCCACAACTTTTCCAGACTCGACCGGCTAAAACTTGAGGTTCCACTCACTTTTCGTGTATTTAGAATGGGCAAGCCTTTCCATTCGATCGAGTGGCGGGTTAGGAAGTGGAAGAGTCGCATTCCAAGCGGTAGCCAGGGACTCTTTTACCAATTCAGCAGGAATGTTGAGGTTAATAAGGAAATCGGCATGATTTCTGTGTGCGCGGTATTCAGGCTGAAGGGAGGGCATTGGGAGGAGATGTCCAATTGTGTCCAAGGTGGAATGGAGCAGAAACGTTCCATGAAACAATAAAAACCCCCGGCGGCGGCGCTGCGCATTGCCACTGACTTTGAGTGAGCCCAGGCAGAGATCGGTATGTCCCTGCACCGAGAGGGCAGGGGAGGGTGAACCATCCAACAGGACGGCCAGTGCCGCCCGATTTTTTTGCATGATAAAGCAGTTGGTGGAGGTAATGGTTGCGAGAGGGCCTTCCGAGGGAATGCGCAAGATGAGGCTGTAATTAAGTATTCCCGGCATTTGCACCACCGTCCCGCCGCCCGAACAGCGGCGAAAGATGGGAATATTCTCTCGGGCGCAAACCGATTCGTTCACCTCCTTTTGCACCCGGTTTGCATAGCCTACCACCACAAAGGTTTCGACCGGTTCCCAAAAGAGCAGCATCTCAGGCCCGCCCTGCTCCTCGGCCCAATCCAGAAATGCCTCGTCCGCAGCCACCTGGCGGGCAGGGTCAACGGATTTCAAGTCGTGTCGGCACAAGTCTTGTGCGGGGATAAAGTTCATTTGTTGTCTGGCGCTGTGTGTGTTAATTTACTGGCGCGGGCTGATGACATAGGGTTTAATAACCCCTGCGTTTCGCACGACTTTATTTGACCACAGTGAAAGCAGACACAAAAGAAATTTACAACATGCGCGCATCCCGCGGCTCCGCCTCAAAAAACAATGGCGACAAACTGGACGAGAGCTTCCAATCCGTATTCGAACTGGCTCTGGAGAACCATGGGCCTGAGCGCACAGCCCAATTGTTGGAAAACCTGGCCAGCCAGTTGAGGTCGGCTCCGCGCCCGGTTGGCGGGCCCACCACGCCTTACCTGAACACCATAGGAGTTGAAGAGCAACCCAAGTACCCAGGCAACTGGCAGGTGGAGCGGCGAATTAAAAGTTTTATGCGGTGGAACGCCATGGCCATGGTTGTAAAGGCCAATTCCACCACCAATGTGGGCGGGCACATCTCCAGCTACGCCTCGGCGGCAACTCTTTACGAAATCGGTTTCAACCATTTTTTCCGTGGCGCCTCTGATTCTTTTCCGGGTGACTTGGTTTATTTTCAAGGCCACGCCGCGCCGGGCATTTATGCCCGAGCGTTCATGGAGGGACGCCTGAGCGAAACCCACCTCCAGAATTTTCGTCAGGAACTGGCCGAGGGAGGAGGGCTTTCCTCCTACCCACATCCCTACCTGATGCCGGATTTCTGGCAGTTCCCCACCGTTTCCATGGGCTTGGGCCCCATTGGGTCCCTTTATCAGGCCAGATTCAACCGCTATCTCAAGGCTCGGGGTCTTGTGCAATGGAAACATGAACCAAAGGTCTGGTGCTTCGTGGGAGATGGTGAATCGGACGAACCCGAATCCTTGGGTGCCATCACGCTTGGCGCCCGCGAAGGTTTGGACAATTTGATCTGGGTGGTCAACTGCAACCTCCAGCGCCTTGATGGTCCGGTACGCGGCAACGGTAAAATCATCCAGGAACTGGAAGGATTGTTCCGCGGGGCGGGATGGAACGTCATTAAGGTCATTTGGGGCAGTGACTGGGATGATTTGCTGCGGCGCGATACCTCCGGGCTGCTTCTCAAGCGGATGGAAGAATGCGTGGATGGCGATTACCAGAAATATTGCGTGGAACCAGGCAGCTACACACGCAAGCATTTCTTTGGCAAATACCCGCAATTGCTGGATTTGGTGAACCACCTCACCGATGAACAGATCAGCAAACTTCTGCGCGGAGGTCATGATACCAAGAAAGTTTACGCTGCCTACCATGCAGCCATGGCTCACACTGGGCAGCCCACCGTGATTCTGGCCAAAACCGTCAAAGGCTATGGCTTGGGCGAGGCTGGCGAAGGACGCAACATCACCCATAACCAGAAAAAAATGAATGAAAAGGAACTCCGTGAGTTCCGCCGTCGCTTCGACATTCCCATCAGCGATGACATCATTGCAGAAACCCCGTTTTACCGTCCGCCCGCCGACAGTGTGGAAATCCAGTATCTCATGGAGCGCCGCAAAAAACTGGGTGGTTTTCTTCCTGCGCGCCATGTCAAGGAGAAGCGGCTAGAAGTGCCCGATTTGAGTTATTTTGCCGACTTTTTCAAGCCATCCACCACGGAAATCTCCACCACCACGGCCTTTGTAAGCGCCATCCGAACCCTGCTGAGGCATAAAGGCATTGGCCGGAATGTGGTTCCGATCATCCCTGATGAAGCGCGCACCTTTGGTTTGGACGCTCTTTTCAGGGAATTTGGCATTTATTCTTCCAAGGGACAATTGTACGAGCCTGTGGACAGGGCGTCCCTGCTTTATTACCACGAAGCCAAGGACGGGCAAATTTTGGAGGAGGGAATCAGCGAGGCCGGGTCCATGGCCTCATTCATTGCCGCAGGCACCAGCTATGCCACGCACGGGGTTCCCATGATCCCGTTTTATATTTACTACTCCATGTTCGGGTTCCAGCGTGTGGGAGACCAGATGTGGCTGGCTGGCGATATCCGTGCCAAGGGTTTTCTCCTGGGCGCCACCGCTGGACGCACCAGCCTGAATGGCGAGGGCTTGCAGCACCAGGATGGCCATAGTCTCCTGCATGCCAGCACCATTCCAACCTGCCTGCCTTACGATCCGGCGTTCGGGTACGAATTGGCCATCATCGTGGCCGACGGCCTGCGCCGCATGTATCTCCAGGGCGAGGAAATTTTTTATTATCTCTCGCTCTATAATGAAAATTACGCCATGCCTGCCATGCCTGAGGGGGTGCAGGATGGAGTGCTTGCCGGGTTGTACAAGTTCAAAGCCGGCCCGTCCAATGCCAAGATCAAGGCCCATATTCTCGGTAGCGGCACCCTTATCCAGTCCGCGCTCAAAGCTCAAGTCATCTTGGCGGAACGTTATGGCGTAAGCGCCGATGTGTGGAGCGCCACCAGTTATAAATTGCTTCGCACGGATGCCTTGCGCTGTCAACGTTGGAACATGATGCATCCCTCCCAGCCTCCACGCCGCAGCTATGTGGAGACCGTTCTGGCAGGTGAATCCGGACCCTTTGTGGCTGTATCAGACAACTTGCGGACCGTGCCTGACCAGATTCATCCATGGGTGCCAGGGGGCCTGTTCACACTGGGGACCGATGGATTTGGTCGGAGCGATACCCGTGCCAGGCTGCGACGCTTCTTCTCTGTTGACACGGAATGCACGGTGGTAGGTACCCTCTACGCGCTGGCGCAAAAGAAAATCATTCCATTATCACTGGTGGAACAAGCCATTAAAGACCTGGGCGTCAATCCCGAAAAGATACAGCCGGAATTGGTTTAATTCCAGGCGACGAAATTATTCCAGGCGACGAAATTTTCCCAAGGTTTGCCCCTGCTCTCGCAAAGGGTTTCCTGCGGAGAGCGCGGCTCGTTGTTTGAAGCCTGAGGCAACCCACGATAACCCCCAATTCGCCGCAGGGGCCTGAATGGCAAAAATCACTTTTGCGGTGGATGCCTTCTTGCCTCATGCGGCAAATTCACGTAAACAGTTCCGCATGAATTCCAATATTCGCCCCAAGTTCAAACGCTTTACTGTCCGCGCTGGTCATTTTGCCGTGATGATCATGGGAGGGTTGTTGGTTCTTCTGGCAGCAGGGGCCTCAAAAGCTGCCACGGTTTGGCTGGATGACCTGGACCTTGGCGCCGTAAACCAATCATGGGGAGACCCGCACAAAAATAGGTCTGTGGAGGGCCATCCACTCTCTTTGGAAGGCCAGGTTTTTGAACGGGGACTGGGCACCCATGCAGAAAGCACCCTGTATGTGCGACTGGAGGGAAATGCCAAGTCCTTCAGCGCCACAGTTGGCGTGGATGACGAAGTCCAGAGCAATGCAGCCACTGTTCAATTCCAGGTTTACGGGGACAACCGTTTGTTGTGGCAGAGCCGCGTGTTGCATTCCGGGGATGGAGCCCAAACCTGCAATGTGGTGTTGAAAGGGGTCCAGATGCTGCTGCTTAAGGTGGGTGATCCTAGTGGTGACATTGCCTTTGCTCATGCCGACTGGGCGGCAGCCAGTTTTGAGATGGCCAATGGATTCCAACCTGTCACCCTGTCCACGCCTGACGAGGTGGCGCAGATTCTCACTCCCGCAGCCCCCGCCAAGCCGCGCATCAACGGAGCCGCCATCCAGGGAGTGCGGCCCGGTTCGCCGTTTCTCTACACCATCGCCGCCACAGGGGAGAGGCCCATGACCTTTTCTGCAAAGCATTTGCCTGACGGATTGTCCTTGGACCCGCTTACGGGCCGCATCACCGGAACACTCAATCAGTTGGGAACCTACCAAGTTACCTTGAAGGCCAAAAACCGGCGAGGTTCATCCACCCGGTCCTTTACCATCGTGGTGGGAAGTCAAATAGCCCTCACACCCCCGATGGGCTGGAACAGTTGGAACTGTTTTGCAGGCGCTGTATCCGAAGATAAAGTCAAGGCCGCCGCCAAGGCTCTCGTGGAGAGCGGCCTGGCTGACCATGGCTGGACCTACGTCAACGTGGATGATTTCTGGCAAAACAACTACCGCACCAAGGACCCCACTTTGCGCGGACCGTACCGTGATGCCCAAGGCAATATCCAGCCCAATGCCCGTTTTCCGGACATGAAAGGCTTGGCTGATTACATCCATTCGCTCGGGCTCAAGGCCGGTTTATATTCCTCTCCGGGACCTTGGACCTGCGGCGGGTGCGCCGGAAGCTGGCGGCATGAAGCCCAGGACGCAGCCCAGTACGCAGCGTGGGGATTTGATTACCTGAAGTATGACTGGTGCAGCTATGAAGAGGTGGCCCAAGGCAAAGTTCACTCAAGTCCGGACCTTCCCACATGGCAATCAAGCCATGGTATGAACGACACCGCCGTGGCTTCCTATCCCTACAATGTCATGGGACTTTGCCTTCGGGCCCAACCCCGTGACATCTTTTATAGTCTGTGCCAGTACGGAATGCAGGATGTCTGGAAATGGGGTGAATCAGTGCAGGGCAACGCTTGGCGCACCACCGGGGATATTAATGATTCCTGGTCCAGCATGTCCCGCATAGGATTCCGCCAGGACCCCGCAGCACCCTATGCAGGGCCCGGACATTGGAATGACCCCGACATGTTGGTCGTGGGCAAGGTGGGTTGGGGGCATCTTCACCCCACACGGCTGACCCCCAATGAACAATATACCCACATCAGCCTCTGGTGCCTCTTGTCTGCACCTTTGCTCATTGGTTGTGATCTTACCCAGTTGGATCCTTTCACCCTCAACCTTCTCGAAAACGACGAAGTCCTGGCGGTGGACCAGGACACGCTCGGACGGGAAGCCACAACCGTCTGGAAAGAGGGAAACGAGTGCATTTACGCAAAACCCCTGTCGGACGGATCTAAAGCAGTTGGCCTGTTCAATTTGGGCGAAACCCCGACACAAATCAAGGTGACCTGGACGGAACTGGGATTGAAAGGAAGGCTGCATGTGCGCGATTTGTGGCGTCAAAAGGACCTGGGTCGTCACAAAGATTCCTACACCGTAACCGTACCACGACATGGCGTGGCACTTTTCAAGGTGTGGTAAACCCTCCTGCCCAGTGGGGGGTGAAGCCATCAGGCGTTGCCTCTTTGCATTTGGAAGGGGAAATTTGCCCGGACAGATCAATTTATATCTGGAATGAAAGGCATTTGCGGGAAAAAGGGCGCCCGGTTAAGATTGGGCCGTGAATATCCTTGGCATCATCCCGGCCCGTTATGATTCAAGCCGGTTTCCAGGAAAACCATTAGCCCTGATCGCAGGTCAACCCCTGATAGAGCACGTGGTGAATCAATGCCGCAAGGCGCGCAGCTTGGCGGAAGTCATTGTGGCAACCGACGACGGACGTATTGCAGAAGTGGCCCGGCGGTTTTGCCGCGTGGAAATGACCCGCAGGGATCATCCCAGCGGCAGTGACCGCATCGCCGAGGTTGCTGCGCGGATCCCCGCGGAGGCGGTGGTGAATATCCAAGGGGACGAGCCATTAATGGATCCCGGCGTGATTGATGCCGTGGCCGGCGCGCTGGGCAGGGCGGAAATTTCCACGGCAGCCACGCCCATTCGTAATCCAGAGGATTATGACAACCCGAACGTTGTAAAAGTCGTTGTCAATGCCGCAGGCCGGGCCTTATACTTTTCACGGCGCACAATACCCTATTTGCGCGAGACCGCCAGTCGTCCGGTTCCGGAGCAACTGGCGGCATTTCCTTTTTTGAAGCACTTGGGAATATACGGTTATCGGAAAGATGCCTTGTTGAGGCTTGTGGCGCTGCCGGAATCGGGTTTGGAAAGGGCGGAAAAGCTGGAGCAGTTGCGGGCCTTGGAAAATGGCATGAGCATGGAGGTGGTGCGGGTGGACCATGACAGCATTGGGGTGGACAGGCCGGAAGATGTGCAGGTGGTGGAAAAGTTGTTGTCCTTAAAGATGGGCGGTGGATAAAAGAAGGGGATCTCCGGGTTCCGGTGCGCGGCAATATGAATAACGGCTTTGGGATGGCGGTATTTGCAAGTTGATTTTAATTTGACATGAAATTCATTTTTGTAACGGGCGGGGTGGTGAGTTCGCTGGGCAAGGGATTGACCGCAGCGGCGTTGGGTACCCTGCTGGAAAATCGGGGATTGAAGGTGGCGATGCAGAAGTTTGATCCCTATTTGAATGTGGATCCCGGAACGATGTCTCCCTACCAACACGGCGAGGTGTATGTGCTGGATGACGGGGCGGAAACGGATCTGGACTTGGGCCATTACGAGCGGTTCACCAATGTGAAACTGACCCGGCTCAACAACCTGACCAGCGGGCAGGTTTACCAGACGGTGTTGAACAACGAGCGGGAGGGCAAATACCTGGGTAAAACCGTTCAGGTAATTCCGCATGTGACCGATGAAATTAAAAACCGGATTCATGTGCTGGCCGAAAAAAGCGGGGCGGACGTGGTGATCACAGAGATAGGCGGAACGACCGGGGACATTGAGGGGTTGCCCTTTTTGGAGGCCATCCGGGAATTTGTGCTGGAGGCGGGCGCGAACAACGCCTTGTTTTTGCACGTCACGTACGTGCCTTTTATTCGCGCCGCAGGCGAGTTAAAGACCAAGCCCACGCAACAATCCGTGGCCAAACTCAGGGAAATAGGCATCGCGCCGCATGTGCTGGTGTGCCGGTGCGAGAAACCGCTGGACAAGGACTTGCGCCAGAAAATTTCCATGTTTTGCAATGTGCCGCTGGAGGCGGTGATTGAAGAAAAAGACGTGGATCATTCCATCTACGAGGTGCCATTAATGCTGCAACGGGAACGTTTGGATGACCTGGTGTGCCGCCTGCTGGGGCTCACCACCCCTGCGCCGAACATGGCACACTGGCAGGAGATCATCCGCAAGTTGATTGCCCCCCAGCACCGGGTACGCATCGGTGTGGTGGGCAAATACATCGAGCTTCAGGACGCCTACAAATCCGTTTACGAGGCCATCATCCATGGCGGGGTGGCCAATGATTGCGGAGTGGAAATCGTGCAGGTGGACGCGGAGGACATTGAGAAGCATGGTGTCCAAAAATCGTTGGGCGGTTTGGGCGGGTTGCTGGTGCCCGGGGGCTTTGGTGAGAGGGGCATCGAGGGGAAAATTGCCGCAGCACAATATGCTCGGGAGAATGGCATACCCTACCTGGGCCTTTGCCTGGGCATGCAGATTGCCACCATTGAGTTTGCCCGGAATGTTTTGAAACTGGCCAAAGCCCACTCCACCGAGTTTGATGCCGCCACCCTGCACCCGGTGATTGCCATGTTGGATGATCAAAAAAGAGTGACGAAGAAGGGTGGCACGATGAGGTTGGGGGCCCAGGCCTGCCAACTGGCAATGAATTCACGTGTGGCCCAGCTTTATGGCTGTTTTGTAATCCACGAACGGCATCGGCACCGGTATGAATTCAACAATGCTTATCGTGAACGTTTTGAAAAGGCGGGAATGGTCTTTAGTGGATTGTCTCCAGATGGCAAGTTGGTGGAGGTGGTGGAATTGCCCAACCACCCTTTTTACATGGCCAGTCAGTTTCATCCTGAATTCCAAAGCAAGCCGCACCAACCGCACCCCCTGTTCAAGGGATTTATCGCGGCGGCGCACCAGCGGATTCATCACAAACCCATTTGACGGGCGTTTACCGGGCTTTCGCCATGTCTGCCCAAGGCTGCGATTGAATGGTTACAGTTGGGAAGGATGTTTACGGTTGGAAAGGATTCATGAACTACGCTGAAACCTTGTCTTATCTGTATGGGTTGAGCTTGTTTGGCGCCCATTTTGGGCTCGCCACCACGGAAGCCCTGGCTGCGATGATGGGCAATCCCCACCAACGACTCCGATTCATACATGTGGCCGGCACCAACGGCAAGGGATCCACTTGCGCCATGCTGGAATCCGTGTACCGGGAGGCGGGTCTCCGCGTGGGCCTTTATACCTCTCCACACCTGGCCTGTTTTCGTGAACGCATCCAAGTGAACCGCGCTTGCATTTCTGAGCAGGAGCTTGTCCGACTGGCCACGCTGTTGCGCAAGGCCGCTGATGAACGCCCGGTCACCCTTTTCGAATTCACCACCGTCATGGCCATGCGCCATTTTGCAGAACAAAACTGCGAACTCGTGATTTGGGAAGCGGGTCTCGGCGGCAGGCTGGATGCCACCAATATCGTCACGCCCCTGGCCAGCGTGATCACCAACATTGCCTTGGATCACCAACAGTGGCTGGGCGACACCACCGCCAAGATTGCGCGAGAAAAAGCAGGCATCATCAAACCCGGAATTCCTGTCATCACCATGGTGGACGATGCGCCAGCGCTGACGGTCATCAAGGAGGAGGCTTTAAGGAAGGGATCACCTTTAATCAAAGTGGAGCCTCCAGCTCCTGGTTGGGCGTCAGATGGAACACCATCCTTTGATCCGGGCCTTGCGGGACAACACCAAAAGTGGAATGCGGCGGCAGCGCGGGCCACGGTGGAGGCCTTGCAAGGCGTTCTGCCGGTGCCCGAGGCGGCCTTGCGCCGGGGATTGGCCGGAGTGCAGTGGCCTGGACGCTTTCAAATCGTTCCCATGCCAAACGGAATAAAAATGGTTCTGGACGGCGCCCATAACCTTGCAGGAGTGGAGGCGTTGGCGCTGGCCTTGAAGGATTATTTCCCGGGCCAAAACAAAACTTTGATCCTCGGGGTTCTGGAGGATAAGGATTGGGCACCCATTTGCCACAGGTTGGCGCCCTTGGCGTCGCGCCTGATTATTGTTCCGGTTGCCAGTCCACGGTCTGCCAGACCTGTGGATCTGGCCAGGGAATGCATGGCAGCCAATCCGTCGGCGATGCTGTGTTGCGCAGGGGGCATGGCAGAAGCGCTTGCCAAAGCCGGAGGGGATGGGTTGGTAATCGTCACGGGATCCCTGTATTTGGTGGGTGAAGCGATGGAAATACTGGGCTTGTTGCCCGGGGACGGGGCGCGATCCCTGAATGACTGGGGAACGGGCAGGGATGATAAAGTTAATTTTAAAGGTAAGGCAGAATGATTTTTTGCTGGGCCGCAGATATATTCTTGATTCTAATTAGGTGTCCGCGCATATTAGCCCAACTGAAAAACTGATCTATGGCCCTCTCAAGTTTGCCAGCACAACGGCCTTTTGGCGTAACCACCCGTACGGACGCCTGGTGGATGCAGCCGTTGCTGGTGTTCCTCGGGTTTTCCGCGTTCATTATTTATTCCACCTGGGCGGCATTTCATCCCCTGGCGAATGGGACATGTGCCTACTATTATGACGGCAACGGGGCGGATTATCTTTCGCCGTTTTTCTCGCCGGAGATTTTTGGATACACCAAGCACGCCTGGTTTGGACCCAAGCCGGGTTGGTGGCCGGGTTGGCTTATGTTTTCACCGGCTTTTTTGGTTCTTTGGGCCCCTGCTGGTTTTCGTTTTACCTGCTATTATTACCGAGGCGCCTATTACAAGGCCTTCTGGGCTGATCCCATCAACTGTGCGGTGGGTGAATCCAGGAAAAAGTTCCTGGGAGAGCGTTATTTCCCCCTTATTCTGCAAAATATTCACCGCTATTTCTTTTATCTCGCTGCGATTTTCGTGTTGATCCTGGCGTATGATGGCTGGCAGGCGCTTTGGTTTCAGGACAGCGCAGGCGGTAAACACCTCGGGGTGGGCGTTGGCACGCTGGTGATGCTGTTGAATCCCCTGTTTCTGGGCTTGTACACCTTTGGCTGCCATTCCCTGAGGCACCTGGTAGGCGGGTTTTTGGATTCCAAATCCAAGGCGCCCACCTGTGCCAAGGCCTACAACTGCGTGAGCTGCCTGAACTCACGCCACATGATGTGGGCCTGGGTCAGCCTTTTCTGGGTGGGATTCACAGACCTTTATATTCGCCTGTGCGCCATGGGCAAAATCCATGACTTGGTTTTTTTCCATTTCTGATACGAATCACAACCCATTCAAACTGTGGCAAACAACTACGAAACTCACGAGTACGACGTATTGGTCATTGGCGCGGGTGGCGCGGGATTGCGCGCCGCCATTGAGGCATCCGCAGCCGGTGTGAAGGTGGGGTTGATCTGCAAATCACTGCTGGGCAAGGCGCACACGGTGATGGCGGAGGGCGGAATGGCCGCCGCCATGGGCAACGTGGACGACCGGGATAACTGGAAAGTGCATTTTGCGGACACCATGCGGGGCGGGCAATATGTCAATAACTGGCGAATGGCCGAACTGCATGCCATGGAGGCACCCGCGCGGGTGCGTGAATTGGAAGCCTGGGGTGCCGTGTTTGACCGCACCAAGGATGGCAGGATTTTGCAGCGTAATTTCGGAGGACATCGTTATCCGCGCTTGGCACATGTGGGCGACCGAACCGGGTTGGAAATGATCCGGACCCTCCAGGACCATGGCATTCACCAAGGCATAACCGTACACATGGAGTACACCATTGTTTCACTGCTGAAAAATGGAGACCGCGTGGCGGGAGCATTTGGCTATGACAGGGAACGGGGTCGGTTTCGTATTTTCAAGGCAGGGGCTGTGGTGCTCTCCACCGGGGGCCTTGGCCGGGCGTATCGCGTGACCAGTAATTCATGGGAAGGAACTGGCGATGGGGTGTCCCTCGCCTACCACGCTGGCGCTGAATTGCTGGACATGGAGTTTATTCAATTTCATCCCACAGGAATGATATGGCCGCCAAGTGTGATGGGCATCCTGGTTACTGAAGGGGTGCGAGGCGAGGGGGGGGTATTGCGCAACAAGGAAGGTAAGCGATTCATGTTCGATGACATTCCTGACAATTACAAATCCCAGACCTCCATGGATCCGGAGGAGGGATGGCGATATACCCAGGGAGACAAATCCGCACGGCGCCCGCCTGAACTCCTCACCCGTGACCACGTGGCGCGCTGCATCATGCGCGAGGTGAAGGCAGGGCGGGGCAGCCCGCATGGGGGCGTTTTCCTGGATATCGCATGGATCAAGGAAAAAATTCCCAACGCCGCAGAACATATCAAGAAAAAGCTGCCCTCCATGTACCACCAGTTTATGCAACTGGCCAACCTGGACATTACGCGTGAACCCATGGAGATAGGCCCAACGACCCACTATGCGATGGGCGGCATCCGGGTGAATGGAGACACCCAAGCCACCAATGTTCCCGGCTTGTTTGCCGCAGGTGAATGCGCGGCCGGACTGCACGGCGCCAACCGTTTGGGCGGCAATTCCCTTTCCGATCTCCTGGTGTTTGGCAAACGGGCTGGCGAGCACGCTGCCCAATTCGCGCGCAACCAGCAAAAAGTTTCCGTGGATGATGCTCAAATAGAGGCTGCGGCACGCGAAGCTTTGGAACCCTTTGAACGACCCGTCAGCCAGTCCGGAGAAGGACCCTACCAGGTTCAATATGCCCTTCAAAATGTCATGCAGGATTGTGTGGGTATCGTGCGGGTGCAGAACGAAATGGAACGGGCGCTCGATGAAATTGGAAAACTAAAGAAACGCGCCTCGCAGGTGGCGGTGCAGGGGCACCGCGAGTACAACCCGGGCTGGCATACCGCGCTGGATTTGAAAAACCTGCTCACCTGCGCCGAGGCCATCACCCTCTGCTCCTTGGACCGCAAGGAAAGCAGGGGTGGCCATTTCCGCGATGATTTTCCCAACAAAGACCCCGAAAGCGCCAAGTACAACGCCATTGTGAGCAAAGCGCCTGATGGTTCAATGAAGTTGCGCCGGGAAATCATTCCCCCGCTCCCGGATCACCTGAAGCAGGTCATTGAAGAAATGAAGTAGGGAATGGGGCGGGAATTCTGAACAGCAGCGCTCTTTCGGCGAATGGATTAACGAGATTGAACATGAAAACCGTCACATTCAAAATCTGGCGCGGGGATGCCAACGGAGGCAAGACCGTGGATTACACCACCGAGATCACCGAGGGCTTGGTGGTGTTGGACGTGGTTCACAAGATTCAAGCCACCCAGGCCAATGACCTGGCCTGCCGATGGAATTGCAAGGCTGGCAAATGCGGTTCCTGTGCCGCTGAAATCAATGGAGTACCCCGGCTGATGTGTATGACGCGCATGGATACCCTGCCAGTGGACAAGCCGGTGACCGTTGAGCCCATGCGGTCCTTTCCAAACGTCCGGGATCTTGCCACGGATGTGTCTTGGAATTTCCGGGTGAAACAAAAAATCAAAAAATTCAAGCCTCGAGCGCCCGACGCACCTGATGGCACCTGGCGGATGCAGCAGGAGGATGTGGACCGGGTTCAGGAGCTTCGCAAGTGCATTGAATGTTTCCTTTGCCAGGACGTCTGCCACGTCCTCAGGGACCATCACAAGCATGAGGAATTCATCGGGCCCCGTTTTCTGGCTTACACTGCGGCCCTGGAAATGCACCCGCTCGATACCGAAGACCGCCTGCCAGAACTGCGCCAGGCGCAGGGTATCGGTTTCTGCAACATCACAAAATGTTGCACTAAGGTCTGCCCGGAGCACATCGCCATCACCGATAATGCCATCATCCCGCTGAAAGAGCGCGTGGTGGACCGCTATTATGACCCACTGGGGTGGTTGTGGAAAAAAATCCGCCCCCAAGGGTGAACTCCAAGGGCGGATTGCAGTTTTATCAAATAAAAATGCAAAAGCAGCATGGTCTCAAATCTGCCTGGTGGTGTATGTTGGATAACAAGCCGCCTGCCCGGAAAAATTGATCCAACATGCGGGCAGGGGTTTCGGGTGTGGTGTTCCGATGAACGGGTTTGAAAACCTTGGCCATGAATCCCGGGCCGGGTGATGACTGACAAGAAAACATGCTGCCATGAGTTTTATCCACGAAGATTTTCTGTTGAAAAGCAAGCCGGCGCGCCGGCTGTACCATGAATTTGCCGCCAACGAGCCGATTCTGGATTATCATTGCCATCTTTCCCCACGGGACATTGCGGAAAATCGGCAATTCAAGAACCTCCACGAAATCTGGCTAGAAGGCGACCATTACAAATGGCGCGCCATGAGAACCAACGGGGTTTCCGAGGAATACGTCACAGGTAAGGCCACGCCGCGGGAGAAATTCATGGCGTGGGCGCGCACGGTGCCTCAAACCCTGCGTAATCCCCTTTACCATTGGACACACCTGGAGCTCAAACGTTACTTCGGCATCCAGGAATTGCTCAATGAGGGAAATGCCGACCGCATCTGGCTGAAGACGGAGGAAAAACTGGCCGCACCGGCAATGAGCACTCAGGGAATTTTGAAGAAATTCAAGGTCAAGGTGGTCTGCACCACGGATGATCCGGTGGATGACTTGAAATACCACCGCAATTTTGCCGCAGTCGGTCATTCAACCCGAATGCTGCCCGCTTATCGCCCAGACAAGGCCCTTGCAGTTCATCAAGCGGATGGGTTCAAGCACTGGGTTGCAAGGCTGGCAGAGGCTGCCGACATGGAAATTTCCCAACTGGGCGACTTTCTCAAGGCTTTGGAAAAAAGGCATGATTTTTTTCATTCCCATGGATGCCGCCTTTCGGACCACGGCATGAACCACTGCTTTTCCGAGGATTGCACGGAAAAAATGGCGGTGGGCATTTTTGCCCGGGCTCTTCAGGGACGCGCCGCTTCGCCCGATGAACACTCGCGGTTTGCTTCATTCATGATGCTTTTTTTCGGACGGTTGGATGCCAGTCGCGGTTGGACCAAGCAACTCCATCTCGGCGCCTTGAGAAGCGCCAACACGCGCTTGTTAAAAACCCTGGGCCCGGATACAGGATTCGATTCGATTGGGGATTTTCCACAGGCTGCCAGCCTGGCGCTTTATCTGGACCGTCTGGATTCAGAAAATGCGCTGCCTAAAACCATTCTCTACAACCTGAATCCGGCCGACAATTATGTGTTCGCATCCATGATTGGAAATTTTCAGGATGGGTCAGTGGCTGGAAAAATTCAATTTGGGTCGGGATGGTGGTTTCTGGATCAAAAGGAGGGGATGGAATGGCAGATGAATGCCTTGTCCAATCTCGGCTTATTGTCCCGTTTTGTGGGCATGATCACCGACTCCCGTTCCTTCATGAGCTATTGCAGGCACGAGTATTTCAGGCGCACCCTCTGCAATTTGGTGGGGCGCGATATTAAAAATGGGGAAATACCCGATGATGACGACCTGGTGGGCCCCATGATTCGCAATATCTGTTACACCAACGCCCGGGATATTCTGCAATTCCCTGGAGTGAAATAGCGGGCAAGCCTGAGATTTGCCAGTGAACGAGGTGAAGGTTTCGCCCGTCAAACGATCTTAATTCAAGCGCACCACGCGATAAATCCTTGTGGGATTGGCCAGGGTGTCGGTCACGACCAAGCTGGCACGCGCAGCCGTGAGGGCCGGACCCAGGTTTTGCCAGGCTTCGGCAAAGCCGTTCCGAAATTGCGCCTGGTAACTTTTTCCGGCCACGGTTTTCCAGGAAAGTGTAATGACCGGGGAGGAGGAAGGGCTGCTGGCATTGATTTGGAACGGGACGATGACAGAGCGCACCAGTTCGTTATAGGTGTCTGAAACCAGCAGGGAGCCATCTCGGGCCAAAGCGAGTCCGAAAGGATTGTAAAACCGCCCCATGCCGTTGTTGCCATTCGCTGCGCCGACTTCACCAGAAGCGCCACTGACGGTGGAAACGATGCCGTTGGTGTTGATTTCGCGGATGGTTTGGTTGAAGGAATCGGCCACAAACAGATCATCCCACTGGTCAAAAACCAGACCCGCCGGACTGCGAAATCGGGCATTGGTCCTCTCGCCGTCAGAGGAGCCATCGCAGCCGGCTGATCCGGCAAAAGTGGTGACCACGGCATTGGAGGTGATCATTCGGAGGGTGTCGTTGTTGGCATCGCTCACAAATAAATTGCCTTGGGTATCGAAAGCCATTCCCAATGGGCCATTGAACTCGGCATTGGTGCCTGTGCCATCCTGGCTGCCCCAGATTTGCGGTTTGCCTGCGAAGGTGGAAACGATGCCGTTCGAAAGAAGCCTGATGCAATGGTTGCCACAATCGGCAATGAGCAGGGCGCCATTGGGAGCCACGGCCAAGCCTTGGGGCGAGCTGAAGTGCGCCATTCCCGCTGGGCCATCGGCAAATCCTGGATAACCTGCAATGCCTGCAATGGTGGTAACCATTCCACCTGGACTTATTTTGCGGATGGTGTTGTTGCCGGTGTCTGAAACGTACAAGTCACCGGAGGGATTTAAAGCCAGGCCGCTGGGGGCATTGAAAGCGGCGTTGGTGCCGGCCCCATCCGCCGTTCCACTGTTTCCCATGCGTCCGGCAAATACCATCACGAGTCCGTTGGTGGTGATTTCACGAATGACATGGTTTTGGGAATCTGCAATAAACAAGTCACCTTGGGGGTCGGTGACGATGGCTGCCGGGTCGTCAAAGGTTGCCTGGTCGGTGGGTCCATTGGTTTGGCCGGCAACAAGAAGCTGGCCAGCCAAAGTGGTCACAGAATCCTGGGCATGCAATCGCAGGGCCAGGTATAATGGCAGACCCAAGGAAAGGAATTTCAGAATCCTGGATTTCATTCTCCGCGCCGCATCAGGCGTTCTTCAGTCGGTTGGGCGGACAGCGTTTCAACCTGGTCCACGGCCTGATAGGCGGTTGTGGGTTTTAATTCCCTTCCGGAAGCAGTCAGAAGCCTGCCTTCATGCATGTGGACATTTTCGACCGTATAAAGGGCATTGTTTCTTTCGTAAAATGCTTTCATTTCGTCGAGGTGGAAAGGACGGGAGCCGCGACGGCCAAACACCACGGTTTGATTTCCGCTCTCATCAACCACCCGGTCGCGATCCAAACCGCGTCCCACCGCGACAGCCGGGGCCCGGGTTGGATACGTGGCAATCAGAATCGGACAAGGCACCGGACTGAAGCCCATGGCTCCCGGAACCGTGTCCGGCGATATCAATTGAAGAACGCGAAGACCATTTTTACCATCTGCTATGAGGGCAAATTCAGATGCGCTGACCGACCCAACCTGCACGGCGCGGGTGTCATTCAACAATCCTCCTGCATTGAAGAGAGACTTAAGGCGGGGTTTTTCAGGGTTGGTGATGTCAATCAAGGCAAGCCCATCCGCGCCATCCGCCACATAGGCATAGGTTCGCGCCAGATAGAATCGCTGTGCATGCCGCAGTGGGATAAACGCCCCCGGGACAGGACGTGGCTTGGCAGGTTCCGTGATGTCCAGCACCTTGAAACCTTGATCATCCGTGATAAAAGCATAGCGGAACTGGACGCCTACAGCCTTGGGGTTGTTCAGGCCATGTGTCAGTTCGCCGGCCAGAATGGGGGGTGCCAGGGCATCGTTGCGCAATCCCACCACAAAAAGACCGTTGGTACCCACCACATAGAGATTGGTTCCAGCCATGCAGGAATCCATGGCGCCGCCAAGTTTGCCTTCAGGATTGAAGCGAATGATTTTTTCGCGGTCAAAAAAATTATTGTCCGGGTTGCCATCCAGCAGCGTGCCCACCGAGACCATCACCAACCCCTGCTCAAGATCGGTGACAAAAACCCAGGCATAAATCGGGCTGACGGGTTGCTCTTCGTTGGAAGGATTTCTCAGGCGCAGCGGATCAATGGCCAAGGTGCTTGGGAGGGTCACACTGGTGGCGAAGGGTGTTCGCACGCGGGTGCGTTGCCCCAGAGGGGAAACCGGCGCGGTGACTATTTTTTCAGAGAATCCCTTGTTGTTGAGGTTGGCAATATCGAAGACTTCAAATCCATCCGAACCGTTGGCGGTATAGAGATACTCGCCCCGCTGGACGAGATCCAGAATGTCATGTGCATCCTTGTGTTCCGATTCCTGGAGCACGCCATGATGTGTCTTGACGTGTTGGAGATAGTTGTCCGGGTAGGCCAGCTTTTGAAGGTGACTGCCAATGACGGACTGGGGCTCGTCTGCTTCGGTCCAAACCACGGCATCCAGGCCGCCTGAACCTTCGCCCACAAAGGCATGCCGTCCAAAAAAGTTCACGGTTCCCGTGCCAAAACCGAGCAAGGAAGCCATCCAGGCATTATTGTCATTGGCGGAGGAAAGGTGACAATCCTCGCAATTTTTGGTGGTTCCGACGCCGCTGGTGGTGTGAGGAAAATGAGGGTTATAAGCCTGGCCGCTGTAACCCTCGGCGCTGATGGTCTGCTGCTGGGCATAAACCCATTCGCGGTTGGCATTCTGGGAGCTGACCAGCACGGCGGATGATGACCGAAGGACGGCAAGGCGGTGGTGTTTATAGTCAGCGTCTATTCCCAATTGAAACACATCATCACGCACCACTTGGGGATTGTAGGAGGTGAAATTACGGTCGGTTACGCCTTCGAATTTATTGAGGGCCACGCGCTGGTTGGCGCGCATGGGCAGGTGGCATCCAAAGCAGGATGTGGCCCAGGAGGTGTGGCAAATCTGGCAGGAAACATTGTCATTGTCATGGGCCAGGCAGCGCTGGCACCGGGCGGCAGAAGGCACGGCGCCCCAGGTTTTTCCGTCCCGCCAAAGAGTTTTGGCATAGGCGGACTCGGGATCATAATGCGGGGAAGCCGGATTGATGGTGTCCATGGTCTGGGGAACTTCCCAAGTTAAATCAGGAGACATGGAGGAGCGTTGATACAGGCGGTTGTCCTGCCAGAAGAAGCGCGGTCCCCATGGTGTGTTGTCTGCCTGCAAATCCACGGGCGCTATTTTATCCCCTTTCCAGATGCCGCCATTGCCGCTGGTTACCAAAGTCGGGCGCTTTTCGATCGTGCCATGGCAGTCAATGCATTCGATGGTTGTGGCAGCGCGGGGTTCTCCATACAACATGCCGTTCCCATGCACATCCACGTCAAAATGACAATCCACACACTGCATTCCATGCGCAAGGTGCTCATCCTTCAAATGAACAGCCAGGACGAATTTATGAGGGTCGTCCGGCTGAATGATCCTGTCTTCCCTATCTCGAAGGTTACCCTGGCGATCGTGCTTGAAGACAGCGCGAAAAATCCAGCCGTGACCGTGATAATCGGCAAACTGTGTGTTCTTCAGCTTGGGATTAAGCTCCGAAACCTTCTCCAAAAAATCCAAATTTCCCCACAAACCACGTGCTGCCGCCGCCTCCGGATTATCCTGGATTGATCGAGTAAGATACCCCGGTGTGACATTGCGTTGTTGCTTGGGATATAAGAATTCCCCATCGGTTTCCTCATCCCACCAGGTAAAACCCAGGTAGGGGTTCACGAATAAATTGCCCTGGTGCATGTGGCAACTCATGCATTGGCTCGAGGGGATGGAGCGTGTGAACTGATGCCTGATCGGATGACCGCGCTCGTCTTTTCTTATGGTTTTATCCGCGGTAAAGCTGAGCCCCTGGTTGCCATACTTTGCATACCATCCGGAGTCCGTGGGGGAACGGTCGTTGGCATAGACAACATGGCAAGCGGTGCAACCGCTGTTGCGGTAATCCCCGGGATGATTATTGGATCCCATGAAATCCAGAAGCGGGTCGTGGAGCCGGGTTTTTTGAAGGTTCAGATAAACAGGGTCAATGCGGTTTAAGGTTCCCAGGCCGCGTTCACTCAAACGCCGCGCTGGCTTGCCATCCTCTTCAAATGGATTTGGAATGCCAAGCTGGAGAGGCGCTTCACCTCCCCGCTCAAAGATGCGAAGGATGTTGCTCGGTGGGGCTGTTTCAAATCGGGGCAGGGGTTCTATGAAGGGCAAAACCGCCCATTGCTTCGTCATTTGGGGTGTCACCGGCACGGGGCTTTCCAAGCGTAACGGCACGCCGTTTGCCCCGTAAGCCTGGCCAAAACGGTAATTCTTGGCGTCGCTCGCGCCGTTATTGTACAGGGCCGCACCCCAAAGCATGGCTCCATGCCGCATCATGCTGTGGCTCACCTGCCTTACGATCTCGCCATGGCACAGGCCGCAGGCCTTTTCCGCCACGCGCAAATCCCCCGGGTTTACAAATTGAATAAACTCCGGCGATTCATGGTTTAGCAACACACTGGAATCATTGGGGTTGGCGGCGCTCAGCCAGAAGGCGGGATAGCGGGGAGCGACGTGAGCCTGGGTCTGCGTAAGGCCGGGAGTTGGATTGCCTCCATGGCAATCCACGCAGCCCAATACCACATTGGGCGAGGCATGCATGGATTCCACCCCGGAATGACATTCCAGACAGCCTCGGGATTTGCGATCTGCCTCGGCTTGGGATTGGTCAATCCGGTTTGGTGCAGGAAAGTTGGGCCAGGGGATTTGCGAAGATGATTTGGGAACGGAAATGGCGGGGCCCGATCCATCCTGTTGTGCCATGAGGGCGGCCATTCCACCCAGCCAAAGTGTAATCAGCAGAAATGCTTGCCAGCGTGCCAGTGTCATGGATGTTTTCATGGCTAATATGTGCAGGTCAATGCTATCAACGCGCTGTAAGGCAGGGCATCCGCATTGCCCACGGGGCTATTACCGTCGAATCCGGGCACAGGGTTGGGGTTGGTGCGGTAAATATCCCGATAACCGCTGCCTGGAATCAGCGCGCCAAATCCGGTGGAAAGAATGACATTATCCGTCAAAAAGGGCCTGTATTGAAATCCAATGCTCAAGTCCCAACCCACTTCATTGCCAATGTTGGAGGTAAAAAGAGCCTGTTTAAGCGGATCCGTTTGCGCAAACATGATGTAATTGGCATTCAAGAAAGTTCGCAGTTTGGGGGTCAGGTCAAATTCCGCGCCCAAACCGTAAATAAAAACGCCAGGATTGACAAAGTTGGCCTGGCCTTCGGTTTTGCTGCTGCGCATGTCTGGCAGGAGACTGTTCTCGTTTTTGAGGTTCACCAATGTGCCACCCAGGTTAAACCCCTGCCGCGACCAAAAACTAAAGGGACCCCCTATGAAATTTGGATTGTCCACGATGGAATCAAAACCTGAAGCCGTGCCGCCAGATGCATTGCCATCGCCTGAAGCATAAAAAAAGGAGGCCTTGTAGCGCGCCCAGTCATGGTCATAGGCTATTTCCAACGATGCCATTTGCGCATTCACATAGACCGGATGCCCGGCGAGACCGTTGAATTCATCCCGTCCTAGAACCTGGTAAAATTGGTCCGAAAGATTGAACCTGCCGATATGGCCGTCCCCACCCCACCCAAGGTAGTAGGCCTGCAGGTTATGGGGAACCACAGTGCCAAGGGGTTCAGGACGGACTAGAAACCCATTGTCGTCGTAATGCAGTCCGCCGTTGTCAAAGTTGCCCAGAAAACTCCATTCACTGGTATAACCTTGCCAGATGAAGTCCTGGCGGTAAAGATTCGCCACCACCACGCGCTGGTTTCGCTCGTTGAAAGTGTTTAGCCCGGAATCGGTGTCCTTCTCCCGAAGGTCAAAGACGGCCAGATTGAACTGGTAGAGGTTGTTGTCGTAATTGCCAAACAAACGAATGCCGGTATTAATGTCGTTGAAAACAAATCCACGAAAATCGGCGTTAAAGGGCTGGTTCCCGATCCGCACAGAGACAAAATCATAATTGTCAGACAGGTCAGCCAGATGAAACTCCAGGTAGGCCTGCTGGAGTGAGAAGTAGGTCATGGTTCTTTCGGTGCTGGCACTGTTGCGATAACTGCCCGCTGGGCCAACCTGGCCATTGAGCAGGGAGCCCACATCCCCAGGATTGCGAACGAAGCCGTTGGATGGCGGCGCAGTATTGTTTCCAAATCCAAGCACGCCGCGCGGATCGGGCGATACCACCCCGGTCTCCTGGGCTTGCAGGTAGTTTACATTGAATACTGGTTCCACATTAATGGCCCAATCCACCGGGCGGAAGGATGTGTCCCCCTGAAAAAAATTGAAATCCAAGGCCAGGTAGTTCTCCGTGCTCAGGACATTGCCTTGCCCATAAAATTCATATTCGCCCGGCACAACGCCGCTGACCTGGCTTGGGGTGGGAATCCTCTTGAATTCGGTGTCGCTTTCAGCCGAGGCGGTTAAATCCAGGAAGACATCCTGTCCCAGGATGGGCAAATCGCCCTTGAGATAACTTTGGCGGTACGGCTGCCACAACGCAGGCTCCGGCGCGTCAAAGGGATCCTCAATGCTTCCGCTGGTGTAGCGGTTCCAAGGCTCGAAACCAATTCGCCAGCGGTCAGGCACGGGCGTGGAATCAGCCGGGTTGTCAGCCGGTGTTTTTGAATAATCTGGATTAAAGAATTGCTGGTCAATTTTGAGTTCGCGACGGACGTTTTGACGGGGCAGGGTCAGGTTCGGGGGTAAAGGTTCGGACCCGTAGGCGGGCGGGGGTGGATTGGTGTTGGGAACCAGTTCCACGGTGCGGAGGTTGCGCCTGGGCAGCTTAAGGTCATTTGGAATGGCTGGCGGGATGAATTGTGCCGGGGCGACCGGATCGTGAAACCATGGTACCAAGGTGGCTGCCGCTGGGTTACTGGCGCAAAACGCGCCCGGATCAGGATTGAAGCCGGGTATGGGCGGTGTGTTGGAGGAGATCACGATACGCAGAATCCATGCGGGCTGGGTGACGGCAGGCGCAGGCAACTGAACTGGATTGGGATCCGGATTGAAATTCCGGGGCGAGGCGGGCGGTGTATTGGTGCTGACGGCTTGGTGCGGTTTCAAGGAATCCTCCCCCCGCAGCGACATGGCGTTGCCAGCCACCATTCCAGCCACAAACAGCCGGGGTAGAAAATGAAGGGCCAATTCTGATTTAGGCAGCCGCATTTGATACATGAGAAAATGTTTATTTTCAGAAAGCAAGTGATTATCCTGAATCATTGTGAAAAGTTGGTTGACGATGTTTCTGGCTGCTTGTCTGGCAGGAGTGGGAGCACGCGGCGGCATGCTGCAGGCCGATGTCAGGCAAATAATCCAGCAAGCAGTGTCGCGGGCGGAAACCTTGGGGCCGCCCCTGAGCACCCAGGCGGTGGTCGCAGTAACCGACCGGGAAGGTTGGGTGCTGGGGGTCTGGTCCATGAATGCCACCCTGAAAGGCAATGACCCTCTGGTGGGCGAGGCCATTGCCAAGGCCGGCACGGCCGCGTTTTTAAGCAGCGACAACAATGCTTTCAGCACGCGCACGGCGGGCGATATTGTGCAACAGCATTTTCCTCCCGGCATTGATAATACTCCGCCCGGCCCGTTGGTGGGGGTCAACTTTTCCCAACTCGCCTTTTCTGATATTAATAAATTCAAAGGTCCCGGCAGTTTGATTGGTTTTGACAGTTCTCCGGGGAACGCGCTGGTTCCGGTGCCACTTCCGGTCACCGGTGGGTTGGAAGGCACTCCAGGCGGTTTGCCGCTTTTCATAAATGGTCAATTGGTTGGGGGCGTTGGCGTGGCCGGAAACGGTGTGCCTCCAACAGACGTCACTCCCGCAGTGGTTTCAAGTCCAGACAGTGACGAGGATATGGCGCTGGCCGCGCAGGTTGGTTACGCGCCGCCACCGGCCATCCTGGGTTCACAAGTGTTTATCAACGGCATCCGGTTGGAATATGCCGAGAGTTCCACTGTGTCCAGCCCATTGATTCCCTTCGCAAACCTTCCTGGAGGCCCGGTTTTTCCTTACTCTATTATCTCATCACCTCCTCAATTTCCTTATCCCATTGCGGTTTTTGGTGGCGAAACCGGTCAGATACGGCAACCCATCATGAATGACCCATCCGCCCTGCCGCTGCCGGGAAACACGGCCCGGTTGACAGCGGCGGAGGTCACCAACATTATCGTGGCGGCGGCCAACCGCGCCCGTACCACCCGCGCTGGCATCCGGCTTCCCAGAGGCCTTAACGCCCAGGTTTTCATCACGGTAGTGAATAATCCCGGTTCCAATGGCGTGCCTCCGGTGGTGCTGGGTACTTTCTGCACCTCCTCCAATGCAACGCTCTTTGGCTGGGACGTGGCAGTGCAAAAGGCCAGGACGGCCGTGTTTTTCTCCTCCTCATCGTATGCTTTTTCCACCCGCTGCGTGGGCTTTCTGGGACAGGAGTATTATCCACCCGGCATTGATAATACCCAGCCCGGATTGTTTTTTGGCCTGCAGGAACAATATTCCATCATCACCCCGGCACCGGAACTAATCACCAACCCCGTCAACAATGCCGTGTTTACAAGTTTCACCAATACAGACCCCAACCTGCCCAATGGCATTACCATCTTCCCGGGAGGTTTTCCTCTTTATCGAAACGGCGTTTTAATCGGCGCCATCGGAGTCAGCGGCGATGGGGTGGATCAGGATGACCTGATTTCCGCCAGCGGCGCCTCCTTGTTTCTTGCCCCGGTGCCCCTTCGTACTGACCAGTTTCAATACCGTGGGGCTTTGCTGCCTTTTGCAAAATTTCCCCGAAACCCAGGCTTGTAAAATTCCCGTCCCTGCTCACCCGAGTCTTTGATGAAATCATACCCTTTCATCGCCGGGCCACTTGGGGATTGTGATAAATGTGGCATTCTGTGCAGGCGCTATTTATTCCTCCACGGGGGCTGTGACACTCCATGCAGGTTTCCTCCGAGGGCAGCAACAGGTCGGAAGTCTGCCTGCTTTGCAAGGCTTCGTGGCACTTTTCACAAGAAATGTCCCGATGGGCCCAATGGCTGAAGCGTGCATGGGACAGCCAGTGGGTGGTTTGCTCCGGGATGGTCACCGCTGGGGTTTCGCCAGCTATTTTTACTTCGTGGCAATAGGCGCATCCGGGAAAAATGGCGCGGCCCGCCCCTCGGACCTCGCCCGTTTTCACCTGCGGACCATGTGTGGCCGAGCTCAGGAATATCCATTTTGCCAGCATATCGGCATCCCCAAATCGAGCCTGGATGTCCGCCAGCTTCGACCGGGCTTCCGAGTCTGGATCAGTTGAATGCTCCCGCGTGGCTAGGTCCAGGTACTGCCTGGGCAAAGAATGTAGAAAGGCCAATACATGGTCGGTGCTGCCGTGGGGAACCTCCAGTTCGGGTGTTTCAGGGTCAAACTGGAGCGAATGGCAAACGCGACAATTTTTATCGTAGGTGACCGGCATCATGAACGTGCCCGAGGCATCCGGCTGGTGGCAGAAGCCGCAGTTCAATTTTGCGCCGCCAGGCAGTGGTGGAATGGTGGGGCTGCCAAGATGCAGGGCATGGTCAAACTTGAGTGTGTCGGGATTGCGCCACTTTTCAACGATGAAACGAAATTGCGGATGGTCCAGGCCAAAATGGTGAAGCGCAACAAAACGGGGGGTTGCGGCCATGACTGCGGGGTCTGAGTGGCAAAAATCGCATTGGGAATCGGTGATTTCAGCCATTTTGATGCCATGATGTTCCGAATGACAGAAAGCGCAGGAAACCGGCGGCGCCTGGGGTTGGTGGAATTGGTGAGCGGCATGACAGGCCAGGCAGGAGGCATCCATGGCCGAAGGCTCTGCCGCACGCGCGGCAATGAGACCATGAAAATTAAAAATTCCAGGACTTGAGTGCAGGGCTTCCGCAAGAATGTGCCCCGGTCCACGGCCTCCTGCGGTGTGACACGCGCCACATCGCGGCGCAAGATGGTTCGCTTGCGCCATTGACGAAAAAACCGCGCCGGTATGGGGGCTGGAAATCGCTCCGGGGTTGAAAAAGAGGTCGCGCCAGGCAGGCTCTCCCATGGCTAATAGAAGGGTGGCCAATGCGATCGTCACCACCCCAAACGTGATGCGCTTTCGCACCTGGCGCAGTGAAGGTTTCGGAGTGCAGGAGGAAATTGGATGGCAACACCGTCCGTCAGGAAGCGGCCCAGACTCGCATTCACCGCTCGATCGGGTGCAAAGCCATCGTCCTTTGGTTTCACCAGGCTGGATTTTGAGTGTGGGAATGCACTCGCCCGAAGCCCGGCACCGGCCCCAATTATCCGGGCCCAGCGGACACGTTTTGCCTTCGCAGGAATGGCCGCAAATCCAATTGTGGTTTGGGCGCGCGTACTCATTTGAATCAAACGACGGCGCTGGAAGCTGATCGCTCATGCCGCTCCTCGCGAGAATGCGCACACCAAAACGATGTGCCAAACAGTGAAAATGAGAAGCCCATAGGTGAGGGGGATATGGACAAAAAGCCAGGTTTTTAGTGTCAACTGGAGTGCCCGGTGATAATCCAAGCCATCTTTCTGGCACATCAACTGTTCCAAACGGAACATTTTTTCCTGATCAATTGCGTCAGCAAAACGGCGCTGGTCCTCCAACATGGCCAGCAAGGCGGCCAGTGGACGGCGGGATTCAAACAAATGCAACCAGAAGTTTTTTGGACGGGCAAAAAACGGGGCCAGGTGAACCACATAAAATCCGGCAAGAACGGACGATTTGGCCTCTTTCCCCAGCACTATGTTTTCGGCCTCAGTTCGAAGCCGGTTGCGGATGAGGGGTATGTTTTCAAAAATCACCTCCCCGCCGCGCGTGGCCAGTCGGCGGGGCAGAATGCGGCTGAAAAAAAGTCCAAACACGCCACTGGCGCTGACCAGGATGAAAAGGCCTGCCAGACAATAGTCAAAGCCTCCCTGTGGAGGGTGAAAGTTCAAGTGGATTCCGAAGAGCAGGGTGGTGAAGAACCCCAGGTAAATATGTATTTGCAGCCAGTGTTCCGATCTGCCCAGCGGCAGAAATGGAAGTTTCTTACGCATATTATAGAGTGCCAGGATTAAAATGGCAGCCAGCAGCGCCCATCCGGTTAAATAGGGAAAATACGGCAGCCCCATGAATCTTTGGCGGCACTCCAATGCTGCGGCGGATGCCGCAAGCAAACTGAACAGGCCCACGAAAACCTGGCGGCGGAAACGGTTCATAGCTTGAGCCAGCCCGCCAAATCATCAAGCTGGTTTAAATTCATCCGCGCCAGGGCGCCATGCGGGCAGGCCCTTTCGCAGGCCGGTCCGCCCCGATTTTCGACGCACAGGTCACATTTGGTCGCCTTCACAATCGGTTTCATCTCCGGATCCACCAGAAATTCCCCGCGTTTATTACGGATTTCCACCATGCGTATGGCTTCGTAGGGGCAATTGTTATGGCACGATTTGCAGCCAATGCAGGTCGAGGGATTGATCACCACCTGGCCGGCAAAGGACTCACGGTGAATCGCTCCTGTGGGACATCCAATCATGCAGACCGGGTCTGAGCAATGCATGCAGGCATTGGCCACCATGAGCCGCCCCGAGGAAGGGCCATGCCGGAGGAAACGAGGGTTGTTATCATGCGTGGAGGCACACGCCCTCACACAATCATCGCAGCGCGTGCATCGGTCCAGATTGATCACCATGGCCGCGGTGCCGTTATAAAAACGGTTGGCCGCCAGAAACTCCATGACTTCCCCGCCCACTTTTTCTCGCGCAGCAGTCGAGCCGGCCTTGGACGGCAGGAAAGGTTCCGGTGCAGGCCCCACCATGGGCGGAAGTTCTGATACCGGCAGCGACGGCAGCACGATACTCTCCATCACATGGGTCGGAATCACCAGCAGATGGGTATAGCCAATGGCCCTCAGGGTGTATTGCATGCTGACCGGGGCCGATTTGCGGCGCCAATTATGCGCAATTTCCTCCAGGCCAAATACCTGGCCGGCTCCAATATAATTCAACGTGCGCTCCCCAACCCCCAATTTCTGGCTGACTCGCGCAAATCCGGCCCGCAAAAGCACCACTCCGTTGGGATAATCCCCCTCGGATAAGATAACAGGCTCACTTTCCGGGCGGATATTACCCGAGTGTGCCAGGCGCTTATATTCTCCAGACCAGTCGTAATCCCCAAAGGTGGCGAATTCCACGGAGGCGGCAACCTGCTCGAGGCGGGCCTTGTCCAGGTTCCGCAGCAGGGGAATGGCCCCGAGAAAACTGGCCAGGGCGCGTTCACGGTAAATCCGGTTGATGTGTTCCCGCAGCGCGCCGTCATACTTCATCATGTCGCGCAATCCTTGCCACCGGATTTCCAATAGTTCGGAATCGTCACTATCGGCAAAAATCGTCGAGGTCCGCGCCATGCGGCTCAGCGCGGCTATTTCTCCGAAAAAATCCCCGACCGCTAATTGCGCGGTGCGGTGTTGATTCAAAACCCTGGGAATATCCTGGAGGAATACCCTGATTTCCTGTCCGGACTGGCGCGAGCCAAGTTCCTCTGACTGGCTCAGGTTTTTGGGATCAATGAATTCAGTAGGCCGGGAGGGATTCCAAATCTGTGCCAAGGTGCGCAGCAACCCCTTCCTACCAGTGGCATGCCGGCCAAGCAGGTCCGGGACCAGGTCCGGGCTCAATACCACACGTGCCGCGCCACGTAGTATCAGGAAGGCCGAGGTTCCGTAGTCGCCTTGGCGTACAATGATTTCCCCCTTTCGAAGTCTGACCATCCGCGTGTCATGCCGCAGGATCTCGCGCAGGGGCAGGCGCTGGGGAAACTGGGCGCGATCCATCCTGCTGAAAGGCTCAATGCCCAGCAACCGATCCACATCGGTTTCCGTCATCCGCTCATCAAAAGCCGTGTCCCAGCGTTGCGGACGTTCCAAGATGGTCAATGCGGCAGGCATCAGGCGTCAAGAACCAGGTCGTTTTGCGGCCGACAAATGCAGGTCAGGCAGGTGCCCGGGTCAGGCGCGGATGCGGGCTTTTTCAGGTAATCCACAGCGCCGGATTTGATCGCCACGCCGCACGAGCCGCATCCGCCAGCCCTGCATCCAGAATCAATTTTAATGCCCAGGGATTCGGCAAAAGACAGCAGGTTTTCAGACGAGGGCTCCCAACGCACCGTTCGGGCGGACCTTGCAAAGGTAATGGTGACTTTCTGAAGGCGGGTGGTTTGTTCCGGGGAAGGTGAAGCCGCTTTTTTCTTCACGCTGGCGGGGCCAAAAGCCTCGAAATGCACGCGGTCCTCCGGCACGCCCCAGGCTTCCAGGCCATCGGTCAGGCTTTTCATGAAAGGCCCGCTACCGCAAAGGTAATACTCGAAATTGTTGGATGGAAGGATTTCCTTGACCCATTCCACGCCCACGCGGCCCTCGTAGTGATAATCCCTGCCTTTCACATCCTCCGGCCCGGGCTTGCTGTAGGCCACGTGCAGGTGAATGTTTTCATGTGCGGCAGCCAGCGCCGCCAGTTCCTCTTGGTGGATGTGTTCCTGCCGGTTACGGACGCCAAAAAACAAATAGGCCTCCCGCTTCGTTCCGCTGGCCGCAATCGCATTGGCCATGCTCAGAATCGGGGTAATCCCCACTCCGCCTGCCAGGAGCACGACCGGATTATTTTTGGTCATGTCCAGAAAAAAATGCCCGCTGGGTGCCTTCACGTCCAGTATGTCCCCAACCTTGACCTTGTCCGTGAAATAACTCGAACCAGCCCCGGGTGGAAATTCAGGCCTGTCCAAAGGCGCTTTTTCCTTCTTGATGGTCACCCTGTAATAGTCGCGATGGTCCGGGCTGTCTGACAGGGAATAGCAACGGATCAGGGGTTTCTCGCGCCCGGGAATTTTCAACTGAAAGGTCAGATATTGCCCGGGTTTGAAATAAGGCAAATCCCTGCCATCGTGGGGTTTTAGATAAAAAGAAAAAACCCCGTCGCATTGGCGAATTTTTTCGGCGACACTGAATTTGCGCAGGCCATTCCAGCCGGAAGCGGCCATTTCTGCCTCACGGCATCGTTGGCGGGTTTCCTGGAGCCGGGTCTGGAGGATGGCCAGGGTCAGCTTTTGCTGCCGGGCTTCTCCAATTATCCTGATAAGGGAGCGCGCCATTTCCAGAACCAGCCAGAGCAATAAAGCGGAGATCAGGATCAGGCCAAGCGCGAAAGCGGTTGCGCTGCTGCCCGGGATTCCAAGGGAATGATTTAGGGTTGCATTCACTTAAATATTCTATTAACAAAATTAAAGCCTTGCGCACAACTTTTTATTTCCCAGCCCCCGCCCTTGTGGCCGTGATAAGCGCGGCCATTTACACCGGCTTGTGCAGTGCGGAGACGCCCGGCAAAATCCTGGGAGCCTCTTCCTGCGCCAGTTCCAGTTGCCATGGCGGCGGCGGCGCTTTGCACAACCAGTTCCTCGTCTGGTCTCTTCGGGATTTTCACTCCTCACGCCCAAGCGCCATGCTTGCCACCGCCCGAGCCAGCCAAATAGGCGGCGCGTTGAACATTGGCGACGTCACCGCCGATCCACGCTGCACGATCTGTCACGCACCTCTCCTGCTTGCGCCTCAATCGCTGCGAGGCAGCCTGTTTCAGCCAGGCGAGGGGGTTTCTTGCGAATCATGCCATGGTCCGGCGGAACACTGGATACGTTCCCACACCCGTCCAGATTTTACCGAGGCCGACCGGGTGGCTGCGGGGATGCGGGATCTGGAGAATCTCTACATCCGGGCCAATGTCTGCGTGGCATGTCATCAGAATGTGTCCAGCGACCTCATTAATGCCGGGCACCCCGTTTTGATGTTTGAAATGGATGGGCAGTGCGCGGCTGAACCGCGGCATTGGACTTCGGAAAAGAATGGAAATGGTGCCCAGGCCTGGCTCGTGGGACAGGCTGCCGCATTGCGCGAAATGAGTTGGCAATGGTCCAATGGCGGCACCCCTTCGGACCATGAATCCAACCGGTGGACAGCCTTGGTTTGGCTTTTAAAAACAGCGCAACCTGAAACGGACTTCAAAATCCTTGCCGACGGGAATGGCGCAGACCTGGGCAAAAAAGCCCGTTCTTTGCAGGACCAGGCTGATGAACTTGCACGCCATGTGGCAGCCCAGCAGTGGACACCTGATGCCACCCGCAGACTGCTTCAACGACTCGCTGCCTCCTCACCGGATTTTCGCAATTCAAACACCTCCACACTCCAGCAGGCCGATCGTGCCGGACGCCTGGTTTTGGCTTTGGACCGGTTGGTGGGATCCTTGCCTGAATTGAAGACACGCCAACCATTGCAGTCTGCCTTGGATCAGATGTTTGCGGAGGCTCAATCCATTCCCGATTTCAATCCAGTGCAATTTTCCACCACTCTGGACCAATTCCGCGCGGCTCTTCCATGGCAAAATAGCCCATAGGCCAGGCCAAGTAAGATTCCGGGCTGTTTCCACTGATCCTGCTGGATTGGCGCGTTCGAAGTTGTCGCTCTGGAATTTTGCTTGCAACAGGGGCGTGGGGGGTTGAACTTGTCATTGTCCATGAACAGCACCTTTCATGAATGGGTGGTTTTCGCTGCCTATGGAGTTCCTTCCGCCCTCGTCTTTGTGGGCATCATTCTGGTCCTGCGCCATTTTCAATTGCCAGTTCTTTGGTTGTTCAAAATGCTGGTCAGCGTGCCTATTTTTTTTCTGTGCATCAAAGTGGCTGCTTCCATGGGACTGTTGGGGGTATTGATGATTGTCGGCTTGGGTTTTGTCCTCGCTTTCATATGGGCTCCGGATTTGGCAGCAGCGGTTTGCAGTCCTTTGACAAATATGTTGGATGGAGGCGGGGTTGCCCCGGAACTCAAGGCATCGTATTCCATTGCCATGGCTCATCGCAAAAGGGGACGGTACCCTGAAGCCATCCAAGCGGTGAGGGGGCAATTGGAGCGTTATCCCATGGATTTCGAGGGTGTTCTGCTGCTGGCCGGGATTCAGGCTGAAAATTTGTGGGATCTGCCCGGGGCTGAGAATACCTTGAGCCATTTTTGCAATAACCCCAAGGCCCCTCCCAACCAGGTGGCCGCAGCATGGAATGCCATGGCCGACTGGCATCTTAAAGTGGGCAAGGACACGGATTCGGCTCGAGTTTCGTTGCAGAGGATCATCAACTCCTTTCCGCAATCGGAATTGGCGCTCCGGGCGGAACAACGGCTGGCTCACTTGGTGGAGACTGAAGGTGTTTTGCTGGGCCAAATGAGCGATACGCCTTATCTACTTGCCCCAGGGGTTCAAGATATTGGCCTGCTGGATTCATCGGCCTTTCTCAAGCCAAAGGAGGAAAGCCCTGTTCAACGCGTCTCAAAATATGTTCAGCATCTGGACCAGCATCCCCACGATTCCGAGGCACGCGAAAAATTGGCGCTGGTTTATGGCAGAGAACTGGGGAGGCTGGACCTGGCAACCATTGAATTACGACATTTAATTGATGAAAAACGGCACAGCCCCAAGCAGATTGCCAGCTGGCTGGATCTTTTGGCCACGCTACAGATTGAGGGGGGAGCCAATGTGGCCACAGTGCGGGCCACGCTTCAAGAAATCGTGGATTCGTTTCCAAGCCTGCCGTTGGCCGACGCCACCCGGCGGCGGCTGGTGCGGATTGATTCGGAAATCAAAAAAAAGGAGACCAAACCGGCCGAAATCAAGATCGGCAACTACGAGCAAAATATCGGTCTCAAATACGGCGCCCCCCGATACGGCGCCCCGGATGGCACGGGAGGCTAGGTGTCAGTGAGCAGCGAGTTGTAGGGCGATTTCCTTCTCGAGTTCGTGAACAAGGCCGACATCCGTGGTTCCCCAACTGGAGCGGGCTTGGACATCCACCTGGGAGGTTTGCGGATCAACTGCCTCGACCCGCACCCACACGTTGCGGTCGGCCACGCGGCCTTCCAGGGAGCGAACCGAATTAGTGGTGTCATGGGGAATAAACTCGGTCAAAACCACGCCATTCCTCTGCACAACAGCAAGTGAAGCGTTGTAAACTTCATCCAAGGGCCGGGCATAACGACCTGAGACGGTGTCGGTATTCCAAGAGGTGGCAAATGCATGGGTGTCATCCACGGTGCTGACGCAACCGGTGATGATGGCCGCAGCGGTGACCGCCAAAAGTGCCAGAATGGTTTTCTTCATAACCAAGATAGACCAACTCAAAAACCGCTCCGCGTCAAGCTTGATTGCAATTTTCGGGAGCGGATAAAAAACGACAAACACAGTGGCCTGGGTTCAAAATTCGTGTTTGATGAGCAAGATAAGGGGGATGCGACCGGTTCTGGAGCGCCAACCCGGGCGTTTTCTGTCCTGAAAAGGGGAGCCTATGGCATGGTAAAAAGGATGCCAATCCCAAATGACTGCCGAATGGCTGCGAAATGGCTACGTCATTATCGGGAATTGGCATGGATTCCGCTGTAATTGGCAGGGTTTAAAGCCTGAAACTATATTTATGCTTGCCACAATACCAACGCAGGGCTCTTGGTGGATGAAATTCCACCCCAATGTCACGGCATTTGACATTATTTTGGCGGCTGTGATTGCGTTTGGGTTCTGGCGCGGGCGCCGAAATGGAATGACCAAGGAAATCATTCCCTTGAGCCAAAGCCTGGTCATGATTATCGCTTGCACGTTGGGTTACGGGATATTGGGCCAATTTCTGGCACATTCCGGCGTGATCCACTCGGTATTTGGCACCTTTATCAAGGAAAACACAGCGGCGGCAGTGACCGCCTACCTGTTGATAGCTTTGGTCGTGTACATGGCCTTTTCGCCTTTGAAAGTCCGGTTCAGGGAACGGGTGGATGGGGGCAATTCCTTTGGAAACAGCGAGTATTACCTTGGTATGATGTCCGGCGTGGTGCGATACACTTGCTTGGCGGTTTTCTGCCTGGCGTTATTGAATGCTCCGGTTTATTCGCAATTCGACATCCAAAACCGCAAGGAATTCAACAAACACTGGTTTGGTGGAGGTTTGGATGGATACAACGGCGATTTCATTCCAAGCATGGACGAGATTCAAAGCGCTGTTTTCAAGGATTCCATGCTGGGTCCCGAGATCAAAAATAATCTGAGCATGCTGTTGATCAATTCGGACCGCTCTGCTATCCAAAAGTCCACGGCTCAAAAGAAGCCGGTAATCCACATGGGAAATTGATCCCGGAGCGATTGCCTGCAAGACCAGCCGTGTTGAACCATGGCCGGATTGCTGCCTCCTGAAATGCGGGAACGGATTCGAGCTGCCAATGACATTGTCGAAGTCATTGGCGGCTATTTGGCGTTAAAGCGGGCCGGGGCCAATTTCACCGCGCTATGCCCGTTTCACAGGGAGAAAACCCCCAGTTTCCATGTAAACCCCCAACGACAGGTTTTTCATTGCTTTGGCTGCCACAAGGGCGGGGATGTGTTCACATTCGTGCAGGAATACGAACACATTGGGTTCATGGATGCTTTGCGGCGTCTGGCGGATCGCGCCCGTATTCCGCTGGAATTCACCCTATCCCCTGAGGACCTTGCGGCGAGGGGATTGAAGGAAAAGCTCTTGGAAATCCACGAAAAGGCCGCCCAACACTGGCAAAAAATCCTGGCCGGTCAACCGGAGGGGCAACGAGCACGGGATTACCTGCGCCAGCGTGGCGTGTCGGAAGATTCCATCCGGCTGTTTCGACTCGGGGCTGCCGCCCTGGCATGGGATGACATGGTTCAATGGGGCAGGGATCAGGGCTTCGGAGCCGACCTGATGGAACAGTCCGGGTTGGTGACGCGCAAGGCGGAGACGGGCCGGATGTATGATCGTTTCCGCGGGCGTCTCATATTTCCCATATCCGATGAAAACGGCAGGGTGGTGGGTTTCAGTGCGCGGGTTTTGCCGGGGGATGACAGTCCGGCGAAATACATGAATTCACCGGAAACGCAGATTTTTTCAAAGGGCCGTCTTTTTTATGGCCTGGATAAAAGCAAGCGGGCCATTTTGGACGCAGGGCATGCCATACTTTGCGAAGGGCAATTGGACCTGATTGCCTGCCACAGCCACGGTGTGACCAACGTGGTGGCGCCTCAAGGCACGGCCCTCACGGGGCAGCAGGCGCGCCTGCTCAAGCGCTACACAAACGAGGCTGTTCTTTGTTTTGATGCCGATAATGCGGGGCAAAACGCCACGGTGCGTTCTCTTGATGCGATGTTGGAGGCGGGATTGGCATTGCGGGTGGCACGAATTCCGGAGCCGCATGACCCGGATACGTTCATCCGGGAAAAGGGCGCAGAACAGTTCCGGGAATTAATCCGGCTAGCACCGGATTTTTTTGATTATTTCCTGCAACGCCTGTGCCAGACCAACGATGCCCGTTCGGATAAGGGCAGGCTGGCCATCCTGGGTGCCATGGCAGAGGCCTTGGGCAAAACAAACAATGAAGTCCTGGTGGATGCGCATGCCCGCAAGACAGCGCTGAAGCTGGGGGTCTCCCCGGAATCCGTAAAGACTGAATTCACCAGGCTCATGGAAAAACAGTCCTTCACTCCTCCGGAATCTGAAGCCGACGAGGCGGCCAATGAGCCGGACGAAGAAAGACCCTCCGCTCATGAACTTCACCTCCTAAAAATCCTCCTGATTCATGAGGAAATTTGCCAGAATGGGTTGAATTTACTGGACCTGGATTGGATTCAAGACTCGCGAACCCGGGCCATTTTAAGCAGGCTCAAGGCGGCCTGGAGTTCAGGCCAGTGGCCCGGCTTGGCCTCATTTATGGACGATTCAAAGGATGATTCCGAACGCAGGTTGATCACGGAAGTTGCCACGGTGGAACGCAAGGTTCCCAACCCTGAACAACAATTGCCCGACCTGTTGCTGAAATTGCGCAATCAGAGCCTAGACAGACAGCTAGTCGAGGCTGGAATCAAAATGACCCAAACCGGCTTGTCTGAGGCTGAACACATCGAGTCCATAAAAGCCTACCAGAGAATTCGTGAACTCAAGAGGCAACCCTTGTCTCCAGTGCAGACCATGGCTTGAGTGCTTTCCATGCATTAAAAAAACCCCGCCCGTAGAGGAGGGGTTGGTTTTTGAGTTAATACGGGTCCAAAGCACTGAAATGGTCGGACCAGCCCTATTACCGGGGCTTACTTGGCACCTTGGTCAATCCATGCGCGAATCAAGCCAATCTGTTCGTCAGACAATTTCTTGGCTCTTTTGGGCATATAGGAATCCGGGTCTCCAACATGGGCCACAGACAGCAGCAAGTCGCTGTGCGCGCTGTCACCGGGTTTGACCACAGCTCCATCACGGTCGCCTTTCATGATGCCGTCCAATGTATCAAGGGAAAGTTTGGCGGCCTGCTTTTTCTTTTTGCTGTCATGGCATTTCAGGCAGGAGGCATCAAAAATGGGTTTGATGTCGTTTTCATAGGTCACACCCGTTTTGGTGGACGCAGGGGGCAGGTTGGCGCCATTGCCATCGGAATCTTCAGCTCGTGCCGAAAGGGACAAGGCAAGGGAGGCAGCAACGGATAGCGTTAGGAATTTCACGCGGATATTCATGGTAAACAAGTTGATGTGATTAATTGATTAACTGCTGACAAGACGCCCGAAAAGTCGAAAAGTTTCAAGAAAAAAACAAAAAAAGCTTGGTGAATCGCAAATTCGGGAGGAATTGTTCCGCTTGATGTGGCGCATTACCTTGAAAAGCAGCCTTGGATGGAGGTGAAGGAGGGGAAAAGGGTTGCCTTGGCAGGGGAGGATTTGGCTTACTGCTGGGGATGGAAGGGACCGAATTGAGCGAAGTTGCGGTGGTGATACTGGGGCATGGCACAGAGATGAACCGCCAATCAGCAGCCCCGGCCCGGCAACATGCGGAAACTTTGAACAAACGAGGATGCTGCGCCGGAGTTCGATCCGCTTTTTGGAAGCAAACCCCACGGGTTCAGGATGTATTGCAGGAGATTACCGCCACAACAAAAGCTTCCAGAATCTTCATCGTGCCTTTGTTTGTCAGCGAGGGGTATTTTTGTACCCAAGTGATCCCACGGGAACTGGGTTTCGATTACGCAGGCCGCAGGGAGGTGGAACATGCTGGTATCCGGCAATATTACTGCGACCCCGTGGGAACCCATCCAGCCATGACGGAGGTTATTATGGCGCGGGCAAGGGCGGTGGTTGAGGAATCGCCATTTCCACGCGCGCCTAAGTTGAAAAACTCCACCCTGATCATCGCCGGTCACGGAACGGAAAGACACGCCGGTTCGAGGGAGGCAATCGCCATCCAGGTTTCCCGGATCCAAAAAAGCGGCGTTTTTGCCCATGTCCAAGCCGCGTATATGGAAGAATCACCCCATATCAAGGACTGTCTTTCCAAAATTGACACCCGTCATGTGGTGGTGGTTCCATTTTTCATCAGCGATGGTTTGCATGTGGTTGAGGATATCCCCGTGTTACTGGGTGAGCCGCAGGCCCTGGTCAAGGAGCGGCTGGCAACGGGCAAGCCTACATGGCGCAATCCCACAGAGCGTGAAGGCCGCTTGGTGTGGTATGGAAAGGCAGTGGGCAACGAGCCTTTGCTGGCGGATGTGATTTGGCAAAGGGTCCGTGAAACGGCCGGGCTGTATTCAACTCCGGCGGTCCCATGCGTGTCCGGATAACCCTTGCGAAAAAGATTATGAAACCACTAAGGATTGGGATTTTAAGCACCGCAGGAATTGCGCAACGTAACTGGAAGGCCATCTTCCACTCGGGAAATGCCGTGGTGTCCGCCGTTGCCAGCCGCGACATGTCCAAAGCGGCGGGATTCGTTGCCGAATGCCAAAAGTCGTGGGCTTTTGAGAAAACACCCCGGGCCTGGGGCAGCTATGAAGCCTTGCTGTCCGACCCGGAACTGGATGCGGTGTATGTGCCATTACCCACCGCCCTGCGAAAAAACCATGTGATTGAGGCGGCCCGCAGGGGTTTGCATGTGTTGTGCGAGAAACCGTGCGCCATTAGCCGCACAGCCCTGGATGAAATGACCGATGCCTGTGCCCAAAACAAGGTTCAATTCATGGACGGTGTCATGTTCATGCACAGCCCGCGCATGGAACGCATCCGGGCCATCCTTGCGGATCCCGGCCAATTGGGTCCACTCCGGCGAATTCAGAGCAGCTTCACATTTCGATCGGTGGAAGGTTTCGAGGAGAAAAACATCCGGGCGCATGGCGGATTGGAGCCTGCGGGCTGCCTGGGAGATTTGGGTTGGTATTGCCTGAGGTTTGCGCTCTGGGTGATGGATTGGCAGTTGCCAAAGCGCGTGACCGCACGCATCCATGCCGCCTCACCGGACTTGCCAGGACATCCTTCTGCACCTCTGGATTTTTCCGGTGAAATGACTTTTGGCTGCGGAGTGACTTTCGGATTTTATTGTTCCTTTCGGACCATGAGCCAGCAATGGGTTCATGTGGGAGGACGGGATGGCTGGTTGCGGGTGGCGGATTTTGTTCATCCTTTCAACAGCTACAACCCGGTACTGGAGGTGAACCGGGTGGAGGTTGCCACCGGAGCCGCCAATTTGTGTCCCGATGGAGCTGAACCGGCGGAGCAGGGGCATCCTACAGCCCAGGACACATTGATGTGGAGGAACTTTGCGAAACAAATCGCCTCAGGCCGGTTGAATGAGGAATGGCCCCGCTGGGCGACACAAACCCAAACCGTCCAAGACGCATGCCTGCGCTCTGCGCGGGAAGGGGTGGATATCTGCCTTTGACTCATTCTGGCATGGTTTGCCTTAATCTGGCAGGAATGCCACCTTGGTAGAGGGCAAGTTCCCCATCAACCCCGCCGTTTGGCAGGCTGGGTCAAGCCGCCAGGCTGCGGCAGAAGGCATTCATCCGGTCCAAACCTTTTTCAATGTTTGCCATGCTCGTGGCATAGCTCAAACGAATGTAATCATCCGCACCGAAGGCAATGCCGGGCACTGCCGCCACTTTTTGTTGTTCCAGCAAACGCGCGCAAAAATCCGCGGATTTCAAGCCGGTCCTGGCAATGTTGGGAAAGAGATAGAAAGCGCCCTTGGCATTGACGCAAGAGATACCGGGCATGGCATTCAGTTGCGCATGGGCATGGCGCCGGCGCTTGTCAAACTCCACCAGCCAGGTTTTCAAATGATCCTGTGGACCGGTCAAGGCTGCCACGCCACCTTTCTGGGCAAAGGATGTTGGGTTGCTGGTGGAATGCGATTGAAGCGCATCTATGGCCTTGGCAATGGGTTCCGGAGCCGCCAAAAATCCCAAACGCCACCCGGTCATGCTCCAAGCCTTGGCAAAGCCGTGAACGATTATGGTATGATCCTGGTGTGCCTGGGAAAATGAAGCCACGCTTTTTACCTTGGCATTGTCATAGAGCAGATGTTCATAAATTTCGTCGCTCATGATCAGGACGTTCTTTTCCACGCAAATGTCGCCCAGAGCCTTCACTTCTTCCGGGGTGTAAACACTTCCAGTGGGGTTGCTGGGCGAATTGAGTATGAACAACCGTGAGTGCGGCGTGATGGCCGCCTTCAATTGGTCAGGAGTGACTTTAAATTCGGTTTTGTCCGTGGTAGGCAAAATCACAGGCTTGGCTCCAGCCAGTTTCACCATTTCTGGATAGCTCAACCAGTAGGGGGCAGGAATGATCACTTCATCTCCCGCCTCGCAAGTCGCCAAAATCACGTTGAAACAGGAATGCTTGCCCCCGCAACTCACAACGATTTGAGAAGGTTTATAGGTCAGCCCGTTCTCTCGTTTGAATTTTTCAGCCACGGCCTCGCGTAATTCAGGAATGCCGCTGCTCGGGGTGTATTTTGTGAATCCAGATGCAAGCGCTTTAGCCGCAGCGTCTTTTATGTGCTGAGGGGTATCAAAATCAGGTTCACCAGCTCCAAAACCCACCACATCCTCCCCGGCGGCTTTCATTGCCTTGGCTTTGGAATCTATTGCCAAAGTCAAAGAAGGAGCCAAGGACGCCGCGCGTTGAGATATTTTATAGTTCATTTTAAAGACCCCGATTTTAAGCGCACAATTGGATGTTGCAAGAAAGGAATGTTTCACCCAAACCCGACTGATAGAGCAATAAAAATGGAAAATAAAAAGGGCCTGACTGAAACCCTAAAAAAACAGTCAGGCCCTAACCCAAACCCCTAAACCATACTACTTACTATCATACTACGAACCACTCAACATACATTCGACTCCGCATCACGGAAATAGTTCAAACAAAATGAAATTTTTTTAAAGCCACCAGTCCCAGCGGATTGTTCGTTTCGCTTAAAAATTCATAAGCATCTATAAATAAACATGATATTATTTTTTAGCTTTCGACGATGCCAATCAGCTTGGGGAGTATAAAAAACTTTTTAGCGGACAAACTGGTGCCTAAAATCCATCTAAGCCGGCACAGTTCGCAGTCTTTCCTTACAAAATGGAGGCAATTTTTCGAAGGTGATTAATCCAGAGGGGCAGGACAGGTTCAATGGGGCCTTGACAAGGCAGACTGCACAAATTTCAATTTAATTTGCAAATGTTTTTCAGATCAAATTTTCCAAGAAGTGCTACATTGGAGGCGTTCACTCGGACCCGTAACATGTTTAACCTCTATACCACTAACTGAATCATACCATGAAACACTTCGTCGTACCAACCTTGCTCACCCGTCGTTCATGCCGTCTGGCATTTTTGGCAATTGCCAGCATTGGACTTGCAGGAACATCCAAGGCCCAATTTGACCTGCTGAATGTGAAAATTGGCTCTGACACCCTGAATGCCGGGGCTGGAGCCAGCCAACAGCAGGAAGGGGCAGCCGTTTTGGGAACCTCTTCTTCTTGGTGGAATGAATATGCCTACGTGTCCAGCACTCCGTACCAAGTTTCCGTTGTGGATACGGCGGATGCAACCATTTCCGGTGTCACCCTGACGGTGCAGAATTCAGGAGGAGTGGGTCACAAGACCAACATCGGTAGCAACCCCTCTTTTTTATACTCCAGCGAGCCTTATCAAAACCCGGGTGGCGTTTTTACCATCACCCTGACAGGCTTGTCGGCAAATTCACAATATGAGTTTGTGGGGTATGCGGGCTACCCTGGCTCCTCCTCCGGCGCCACGTGGTCCGTAACGGATGGCACGTTAATCTCTGGAACCACCATGAATACCGGCGCCAGCGTGGATATTTCAACTGGCAATGGTGATGCCTATTCCCTTTTTTATGCTTCTTCGGATGCGAATGGCAAACTTGTGGTCACGGACACCGGAAACCTTTCATCGGCAATCAGCACACTCGCGGGATTCCAAGTTTCCCCCGTGGCGGTGCCTGAGCCTGCTTGGTGGGGTTCCCTGGGGGCAGGGTTGGTGGCGGTACTGGGTTTGAAGCGCCGTTGGTCTGCCTGATGCGGTTTTAGCGAAAGCTTTCCTTTCTACACCACCACGATAGCCCGGCCGATTTGCCTCGACCGGGCATCTTTTTTAACCAAATCACCTATTCCTCCCACTGCGCTCGTTCGATTTGTCCCCAAACGGAATCTCAAAAGATGGGAAACCTGTTCCAAAAACCGGGAATGAACCGCGAAAATGGTCCATGGCGTTTGGACCAAAGGATTGCGATTTGTTTGTATGGGATTTTTTGGACATGGTTGGGACAAGCGCGTCTATCTTAAAAAGGGCGGGAAGGGGATTAATTTTTTCTTTTTTTGTGTTCCTGAAGCGGTTTCAATTCCATGAGATGTTCGAAACCGCACCGTGAAAACATGTCACGGGTTCGTTCATGAAACCAAAATCAACCTTATTGCAGACATGCTGGCAGCGTTACGCATCAAAAATCTCGCCTTGGTGAGTGATTTGACTTTTGAACCAAAGCCCGGCCTGAACGTCATCACAGGAGAAACGGGTGCGGGAAAGTCTATTATTATTGGCGCGCTAAACCTTTTAGTGGGAGGCAGGGCAGGGCGGCATTTGATCCGCGACGGTGAGGAAACCTGCATGGTGGAGGGGGTTTTTGAGCTGAGGGATAAAAGCCTGCTGGACCGCATCCAGGTTTTTCTGAATGAGAACGGGCTGGAGTCCTGTGAGGAGGGGCAACTAATCCTTAAGCGCAGCCTGGGAATCTCCGGCGGCAACCGTCAATTTGTAAACGGGTCGCCAGCCACCATGGCCCAACTTGCTTTACTGGGTGATTGGCTGCTGGATATTCATGGGCCGCACGACCACCAATCCCTTCTTCATCCGAACCGGCAATTGGCCATATTGGATGCGTACGGGGGGTTGGAATTCGATCGGGTTGCATTTGGCAAGCTTGTTACCGGACGGCGGGCTTTGGAGCGACAAAAGGCGGAATTGGGCCTGGATGAGGAAGAGATGTCACGCCAGGTTGAAATGCTCCGGTTTCAAGTAGAGGAAATTAAAATGGCCAGATTAAAACCTGGCGAGGACGTTGATTTGGCACAGGAACACCAGCGTGTGAGTCAATCTGCAAGGTTAATGCAGATCACCTCCGCCGCCCTGCTGGTTCTGGGTGAAAGTGATGATTCCCTTTTCAATCTTTCTGGAATTTTGGGAAAACACCTGGCGGACTTGGCCCGAATTGACCCGCAATCCTCGCATTTGGCATCAAACCATGCACAGGTCAGCGCTGGATTGAGGGATTTGCAAATGGAACTGGGCCGTTACGCAGACCGGCTGGAAACCAACCCGGCACGGCTGGCCGAACTGGAGGAACGCATCAATTTGCTTCACACACTGCAACGCAAGTATGGCCGGACCCTGGAGCAGGTGATGGCCACCGGCGAGGAGGCGGAACGCAGACTGGCGCTGTTGGAGGGACGTGACCTGGAACTGGAGCGCTTGAACAAGGCCTTGTCCGATATGGATGCCGAACTTGTCCGCGCCGGGGACAAACTCTCCCAGGCTCGCAAAAAAACCATTCCGGATTTGGTCAAAGCCATCAGCCGACAACTACAGGGTCTGGGTTTCAAGCAGAGTCGGCTGGAGATTCAATGGAACGAAGCAGCCCTGGCCAGGCAAAACAGTCCTTCTGAATGGGGGGAACATGGGTATGATTCCGTTGAATTCATGTTCACACCCAATCCAGGGGAAATGCCAAAGCCATTGAGGGCCATCGCATCCTCCGGGGAAATGGCCCGGGTGATGCTGGCCTTAAAAACGGCGTTGGCAGCCCAGGATGAAATTCCGGTGCTGGTATTTGATGAAGTGGATGCAAACGTAGGCGGCGAAACAGCCAGGGCTGTCGGGGAAAAAATGAAAAAAATCGCCGCCCGGCGCCAGGTCTTTTGCATTTCCCATCTTCCCCAAGTCGCGGCGGCAGCGGATGCTCATTTTGTGGTTTCCAAGCAGGTGAAAAATGGTCGCACCGTGTCCGAAATGAAATGGCTGGATAAACCTATGCGAGTGACCGAAGTGGCCAGGATGCTGGGTGGCCAGTCCGAGGCTTCACGCAAGCATGCCGAGGCATTGCTGGCTTAAAATCCAGAAGCATGATGCACCGGGGGGTCTTCATTTCCGGGAAACCATGGACCTGCGCCATGCCTGCACCGCCAATGCACCCACGCATGTCCATCCAAAAACATCGCCATGGCGATTATACCAAGTGCCGGGCTCAGCGGCTCCACTCGATGGCAGCGGTACATCTGCATGAATGAATCCACGCCCGTACTCGCTGCCTCCTGGGGTCCGAAACAAACGTTCCACTCCGCCTTGGGAATTAATGAGGCAAGTGACCCCGTTGTTGGCGCAGCGAAACATGGGTATGCCATTTTCAACAGCACGAAACACCGCATTGGCCATGTGCTGCCACTGCTCTGAACCCTGGCCAAACCAGCCATCATTTGTCAGGTTTACGAAAAAGTCTATGTCTTGGCGGGCTGCGGAACGTGCCACCCCGGGGAATGTGTCCTCAAAGCAAATCAACACCGAAGTGTGGCAGGAAGCCGGCACCATCCCTGTCTGTCCGCCCGGGCTGCCCAGGTAAACGACTCCAGGCTGATCTGAGGGTTGGGCATGGGCTAAATCCGGTGAAGGGTTTGACGGTTTTTCTAATCCTGTGATTTCAAAGCGTTGGGGACCCTTGCCTGGCGTCCATGCTCCTGAAATGGGTGTCAACCACTTTAGAAACGGCAGCCATTTTGAAAATGGCACATACTCCCCAAAAATCACAAGTTTTTGCTTGTGGTAAGCACCCGCAAGCCTGCCTTCTGGGTTGACCAGAAAAGCGGCATTATAATAATTGGTTTCAGCGGAGGTTTCCTCCACGTCCTCGCCGTTTAGAATCATCCAAACATGATGTTGCCGCGCCAACAGGCTGATGCGGTTGCAATTCTCGGGACTCATTTCTGGCACTGCGGATTCCGGCCACAACAGAACATCCGTTGGATTGGTCAATGCCGTTTCATTTAGCGCCAGAAAGGAATCAAATTGCGCGTGATCTGAATCCGGGTTCCAAATCACGGTCTGGGGTATATCGGGCTGGATTGAGGTGACGCGGAGTCTTCGGTCGGATGAAGACGCGTGGGACATGTGAAAAAATCCACCCACGAAACAAAAAACAACCACTAGAAGAGGCAGAACCATCTCCTGTTGCCAGACGTGGCGGCGGTTGGGGAGGATTCGGATTCGGGCTGCGGCGCATCCCATGGAGAGGGAAAACCAGACCATCAGGAAAGAGACGCCATAGACACCGGTAATACAAGCCATCTGGATTAGTGGCGTGTTTTGATATTGGGAAACTCCAAGGAAGCTCCACGGAAAACCGCCCAGCAACCGTGCGCGAATCATTTCCAATCCAACCCAACTCGCCGCCCCACCCAGGCACCAAAGAAGACGGTGGATCCACGTAAACGACCAGCGGTGATAGCCGGATACCAGCCAGGTCCAGGCCCCAAAGTAAAAGGATAAGAAAGCGGATAATGCCAGCCAGCCCAAAATGGGAAAGAACGGATAAGGGATGGATAGGAGCCAGTACAATGAAATCATCCAAAATGCGAATCCGCCCAGGCAGCCGACGCGAAAGCTATCCATGGGCTTTTTATTTTGGGCAGCCCAAGCCAGCACTGCTGGTGCCACCCAGGCAAAGCCGGGAAAACTGGTTTTGGGAAAGGCCAGGGCGAGAAGCAATGCTCCCAGAATGGCTTGGGCATACCCGCTGCGCAGGAATAATTCACGACAGAATGCCATGGGAGTGGCCCACGGATTGTATCCCTGGCAAAATCGAGCTTGAACCACCGCGCAAAGTTCCGCCTGGCGTTGCAAACTCTTACTCGCGTTCACCAGCACCGCTTCCCGAGAACCCCGCCAGACAGGAATGTCCGAAGTGGAATTCCCTGCATAATCAAAACCCCGAACCCCAAAAGTGGCTTCCAACAGGGCCAGCTTGGCTTGACTGCGCAAATTGACGAGTCCGTCACTGCCGTAAACCTGGTCAAACAATCCCACGTGACCGGCCACCAACCGACCCATTCTCACATCCGCCGCCGTGGCCAGCACCAGTTTACGTCCGCTTTGTTTCTCCTTTTGCAGCCATTGAATAAATTCACCATGATACGGAAGTTCGGCAGGATCCAGAAGGATGCGCTCCACCAGCCTGGCCTTCAAGTGAGCCCGTCCGCGAATCCACCAGGCCAAAACCAGAAACAGGGACAGGGGATTGCGCCGTAGCAGACGGGCCAACATTTCAAACAGGGTGTCGGTCCTGATAAGGGTTCCATCCAAATCCACGGCTAAAGGTATGTTTAAATTTGCAGACACGCCACCATGCTGGCGGATTTTGTTGGTGAATGACAAGACTTCACCTACGCTGAATGCATGAAAATAAACTGGCACAATCCAATGATTATGCTGGCCATTTTGATTTTTTGGCGGTTTGGATTGTATTTATTCACGGTGCAGCCCATCCCTGCCAATGATGCCTTCATATTTGACGGCGGAGTCATTCATTGGCTTCAGCATGGCCAGTACATCAACCCCTGCATTGAGCAGGGCTATCCGATTTCCAGCCATCAGGTTTTTTCCATTTACCCGCCTCTGTACCAACTTGCTTTGCTGGCATGGCTGCCCCTGTTTGGAACAAGCGCCGCATCCACCATCGCCCTCCATTTGGTCCTTTGCGCTTTGGACGCGTGGCTTGTGATTTCCCTGGTGGTGCGGTTTTTTCCGAATAACCCCCAACACCGCTGGCTTGTGGGCCTTCTTTTGGCAGTCACTTTTGATGATCGCCCTGATGACCTGGCCCATGTCTTCGGCCTCCTAGCGCTGGGAATTCTGATGAAATGGGCGCACCGCGGAAAATCCTCATGGCGGTTTCCACTGGCTTTGACCTTTGCCTTGGTCGCAGCACTATTCACTTCTGTTGTTATCGGCGCCATGTATTGTGGCGCTGCACTCCTTACCGCGTTTGTCCTCTGGAGAAATCAAAACCGCAAAATGTTCCTCGCTCCGTTCCCTTGCGTTGTTGCAGCTTTTGTGCTTATCGTGGCTTGGATCATCCATTTTCATCCCCTTTGGTGGCAGGGCTTTCTCGAAAACGGACGCAAACAATCCGTTGTCCAGGGATTACACTGGCCGCGTTTGCTGGACCTGATGAAATTGGTTCGAACCGTGCCATTATTCGTGTTGAGCCTTGCGCTCATGCCGTGGATGCTCCTGACCCGATCAAGCCATCCCGTCGGTCCATGGTGGTGCCTGACCATGGGAACCTGGGCCATGGGCATCATCACTCTTGGCCTGGCCATGACATGGATGGCGCCGGATTACGGTGGATACACTGTTTACCTCCAAGTATTAGTCGGGGCAGGCATGCTGGAAGCGCTCGCACAACGTTCTCGTCCATTGTTGAAATGGAGTGCGCTGGCGCTCCCGGTTTGTGTGATTTTGGTTTCCTTTCGCGCCGTGGGCATGTCCACTTGGGGCGTGGCTTGCGCCTGGTCGAATGGTTATTTTAAAACCCAGGAACAATTGAAAACCACATTGGAGCCTTACACCCGCTCGCAATCCCCCGTGATTCTTTCCTCCGCTTACCTTTACGAGGCGTCTCAATTGGGAGTCCAGCATCCCATCCACTCTGATTGGTATTTTGACCGCGCCGATTTGTCCTCAAATGCCGATGTCCAGGGCCTCATTCAACTCAAACCTGAAATGATGGTTTTGACCCAATTTGATTATTATCGCGCTTTTAAATCCGTCCTAAAAAAACTGGAGACTCAGAGTGTGAAACCGGCTATTTTTGTGAAAAACCTGGCTGTCACACCGGCGCCCGACTCCTATGTGTCGCTTCAAAGATTTGTTCAGCATGTGTCTTGGGCGCCAGTGGTGGTAAGCCTGCATTGGAATAATCCTTAACCGAATGCCGATTTTATGCAGCTACGACCCGGAAGAATTGAACATTCGGAACCCCTCTGTTTGCCAGCGCCAGAGCCGTTTGCCAGCCCGGCTATTTTTCTTTTAACGGCCTGTTTCATTTTCCTGTTGGGATCGAGAGTCGCGGAAGCCAATGGAACATGGACTCCACTCGCCTCAACTCCCCCGGCGGGGATTAATAGCTGCCTTTTACTGAGTGATGGCACAGTGCTTGGCATGAATGGAAATGGCACCTGTATGAAATTGACCCCCGATATTCATGGCAGTTACATCAACGGCGCTTGGAGCACGGTGGCTGCGATGAATCAGAGCCGGCAGTTTTTCTCCGCGCAGGTTTTGACCAATGGGAACGTGTGGGTAGCCGGAGGGGAGGACGGAGTCGGAGGAGGAGGGGCTGAGATGTACGACACAATGAACAATACCTGGACTCGGTTGCCTCCGCCTTCGAATGGGGACCCAGATTTCTCAGACAGCATTTCAGAAATACTACCCTCCGGCAACCCGCTGGTTTGTCCGGTTTATACAAGCACAGAATGTCTCATATATAATGTCACGGCCAACGCATGGCAAACCGCGGCTTCTTGCAACGCATCGCAGGATGAAGCGGATTGGGTAAAGCTGCCCAGCGATAACCTGGTCACGATTGACGCTTTTTCCGAAAATACGGAACATTATGTGCCCTCTTTAAACGAATGGGTGGCAGATGGAAATTTGCCGGTGCCGCTCTACGATTCCTCGCTCGGTGAGATTGGCACCGGCCATTTGCTGCCCAACGGAAAGGTTTTTTTCCTGGGATCCACGACCAATACCGCCATCTATACACCGGGAAGCAGCGTCACGGCTGCGGGTAGTTGGGTCAAGGGAGCTGGAATTCCTAATGGGTTGGGGGCTTCAGATGCGCCGGCGGCCATGATGGTCAATGGCAGGATTCTTTGCTGCCTGGGACCTTCCGCCACCTATAACGGCCCATGCAGTTTTTATGAGTACGATTACACGGCAAATACTTTCACGCAGGTGGGTGCCCCCGGTGGCGGCGTCACTTATGGCAACAGCGCCCCCTTTGGCACCAGCATGCTGGCTTTGCCGGATGGGAGTGTTTTATTCGTCGGCGGCCAGAATTCCACATCTCTCTATGTTTATACGCCGGACGGTTCGCCCCTGCCGTTGGGACAACCGGCCATCAGCTCCATCACCGAAAACCAGGACGGGTCCTACCAATTGACCGGAACGGGGCTTAACGGAATTTCTGAGGGAGCCACCTATGGCGATGACGAGCAGATGAATGGAAACTACCCTCTGGTTCGTCTGACCAATAGTGTTTCTGGCAATACTTATTATGCGCGCACCCGCAACTGGAACAGCACGAGCGTGCAGACGGCAGGCCGGGTCGTGACGATGGATTTTGACCTGCCCTCGAACATTCCCGTTGGGACCTATTCGTTGGTTGTCACGGCGGTTGGAAATCCTTCAGCGCCCCAGTCGTTCCATTATGCGCCACCCGCCACCCCAACCGGGTTGGCGGCTACTAGTGGGGAAAACCGCCTCGTGAATTTGCAATGGAATGTGAATGCCGGAACCTCGTTCTATAATGTGAAGCGTGCCACCCTTGAGAGCGGTTTTTTTGCGACCATCGCAACAGTGGGCGGGACTAATTTCACGGATGCAGGTCTTACGAATGGCCTGACTTATTACTACAAAATCTCAGCCGTTGGCAGTGGCGGTCCCAGCGCAGATACCCCCGCTGTAGGCGCCATTCCTTCTGGTCCTGGGCTGGTTCCTGGAGGCGCTCCAGTCAGTTTTGCGCCCTATTACAACCGCGCAGGCTTGTTCTCCGATGGAACACATTTTACCAATGGGGTGGATGGCGGGTATAGCGCTTATCCATCAGATTTGCTGGGCTCCTCGGTGGCATGGAACAATCTGGTTTTTGATTTTGGACCGGCCAATGCCAATGACGTTGTGTATTGTGCCAGCCAGATCATTCCATTGCCTCAGGGCCAGTTTAATACCCTGCAGGTCCTTGCCGCCGGAGTTAATGGCAACCAACCCTCGCAGCCTTTCACTATCACCTACACCGACAACTCGACCGCCACGTTTAATCAAAGTTTCAGTGATTGGGCCAATCCACAATTTTATCCTGGTGAGTTCACCGTGGTGAGAATGCCGTATCGAAATTTGAATTCCGGCGGTTCCCAAACCTTAAATGTGACTGTGGATGGCTATGTTTTCGCGCTGGACCGCACCCGGATGGTCAAAAGCATCACTCTGCCAGACAACGCAAACCTGGTTTTGCTTTCCCTTGCGCTGGGTGATGATCCGGCGCCGGTGACGCTCACGGGGTATTTCAACCGGGCCGGTATATACACTGATGGCACCACCTTTACCAACCCGCCCACGGGCGGGCTTGATGGAGGCGGTGCGGCATTTTCGGCCACGCTGCTTGGAGGGTCCCAAACCTGGAGCAATGCCATTTTTGCGCTGGGTCCGCTCAACGCCACTAACGTGATCAGTTGCGCTGGCCAGACAATCAGCTTGCCGCCAGGAAATTGTTCGCGTCTGGACATGCTGGCGACGGGAGTCCAAGGCAGTCAAGCCTCGCAATCGTTTGTCGTCACTTACGCCGACAACACCACAACAACATTCGTGCAAAGCTTGAGTGACTGGTTCAGCCCTCAGAACTATCTTGGTGAATCCAAGGCCATTCCCATGGACCACCGCAATGAGAGCAACGGCACATCAGACAATCGCACCTTTAATCTTTATGGATATTCATTCCCGCTCAACGGATCCAAGGTGGTGAGGAACGTTCGATTGCCTGTCAACCCCAACGTCATCGTGACTGCAATCAGCCTGGTTCCTGTTTGGCCCCCTGTCTTTTTGAATAATCCATTCTCCTCGGCCAATGCAACTGCTGGACAGGCCTATTCGGGTTCGATTGCGACCAATGCCAGCGACATCAACGGTTACCCGCTGAGCTATGCCAGGGCTGGCGGACCGGCTTGGCTGAATATTGCGTCCAATGGAACGCTTTCAGGCACGCCTTTGTCAACCGATGCAGGCAATGGCAGCTTTGAGGTTAGTGTCGCAGATACGAATGGCCAGACCAATTCCGCCATTTTGAACATCACCGTTTTGCCTGCGGCTCCCATTTCTGCCGTTCTTTCAGCGCAATCAGGCGGTTTGCTTTTAAAGTGGTCCGGTGGTGTCGCTCCTTATCAGGTCCAGGCTACCACCAACCTTGTTCATCCGTCCTGGCAAAACATGGGTTCAGCCAGCAGCGGAAACACCCTCTTTCTCACGCCTGTCGGCGGCTCGATGTTCTACCGTGTTGTGGGACAATAAATTTGCCGGGAGCCATGGAGCCACTCGTCCAGAGAACCACACTCCAAGGTAAATTGAGTGTGGTTTTTGACCAACATGACCCTTGGATTCGACGTTCTTTATTCGCTTTGGCAGACGGGTAAACCAGGTCATCCATCTCACCTCCCAGCCAAATCCCCAAAACCATTGCAAATATGTGGTTTTTTGCTGAAAACTGCACTAGGATGACATTGTGAAACTACCACCGGTGATCTTGGCATCCGCTTCCCCTCGCCGGGCCGATTTATTGCGTCAGGTGATTCCTGAGTTTCAGATCATGCCATCTTCGGCCCCCGAGTCGGCTCCCGAACATCTTTCTCCCCGTGAAATTTGCCTGCTCAATGCCCATCGCAAATCACGGGTGATTTCCAAGAGAATACCCGATGCGCTGGTCATGGCTGCTGACACCCTGGTGTTTTTGGACTTGGAAGTTTTGGGAAAACCCGGCGATTTACAAGATGCTCACCGCATGTTGACCATGCTTCAGGGCCGTACCCACCAGGTGGTCACCGGGGTTTGCCTGCTGCATTTAAGGGATCATCGCGAGGTCCTGTTCGCCGAGAGCACTCTAGTGACATTCCTGCCCTTGGACTCAGACCAAATTCAACATTACCTCTCCAAAATCAATCCCTTGGACAAGGCCGGAGCATACGCCATTCAAGACCATGGTGAATTGATTGTATCCGGCATTTCCGGATCCTATAGCAACGTGGTGGGTCTTCCTTTAGAGAGAGTAAGGGAAGAGATGGCTTTTTTCGAAATGTGATATTACTGATTTCCCGCAGTCTGCCATTAAGGCCATTTTTGGACTTTATTTTTTCAGCCATGTCGAAGGCCGCAACCCGAGATTGCTCTTTCGTCAATGCCTTGTCTGGACAGACCATCAAAGTGCACCCAGTTCCTGCCAGAGATGGGCGCTCATGACCTGGCCTTTTTCAAAGCAATCTAAATCAAATTTTTCATTGGGCGAATGAGCATTGTCATCCGGCAGCCCCAGCCCCAAAAGCAGGGAATCAGCTCCAAGACATTTTTTAAATTGATTTACAATGGGTATGGACCCCCCCTCACGCAGCAGAATGGGTTTGCGATGAAATGCCATTTCCAAGGCGCGCAAGGCTGCCTGTGCGGTTGGGCTGTCCGGCTGAACCAGGTAGGCATCAGCACCATGACCGGCTTCGATTTCCATTCGAACCGTGTCAGGGCAATTCTTTTTCAAATGGCGGAGAACCACTTTCCGAATTTGATCCGGCTTTTGGCCAGGCACAAGGCGGCATGTGATTTTGGCCCTTGCCCATGCAGGAACAATTGTTTTGGTGCCTTCCCCCTGGTAACCACTGGTGAGGCCGTTGATTTCAAAGGTCGGCCTGACACTGCGTCTTTCTGTGGCTGTATATCCCGGTTCACCAAAAAGCCTTGTCACACCCAGCATTTTTTTCAAATGCGCATCACTGAGAGGGTATCGGGCAGATTGCCGACGTTCCAATCGAGTCAATGCTTGGGCGCCGTCGTAAAAACCTGGAATCAGGATTTTGCCATGGTCATCCCGCACAGTGGCGAGCAGCCGGGCTAAAGCCATGGCTGGGTTTTCAACCGCACCTCCAAAGCCGCCTGAATGCAAATCCCGCGCGGGGCCGAACAGGGTGATTTCAAAGGCGATAATTCCCCTGAGGGCGCAGGTCAGCGCTGGATGATCCAAATCAGGTATTCCAGTATCCGAAACCACCACGGCGCGGCAGGCCAGCTCGCGGCGGTGTTTTTTTAAAAATGAATCCAAGTGGGCGCTTCCCACCTCTTCCTCGCCTTCGAGGACAAAAGTGAGGTCGCAGGGCAGGGGAGTGTTGGTCTTCAAGTAGGCTTCCACAGCCTTGAGATGAGCAAAGTTTTGGCCTTTGTTATCCGTGGATCCCCGCGCAAAAATCTGTCGGCCCTTTTTTCTTGGCTCAAAAGGGGGGGAAATCCATAAATCCAGCGGCTCCACTGGCTGGACATCGTAATGGCCATAGACGATAAAGTGTGGCCGTCTCGAGTGCTCGCTGCGGGGCGTGCGAGCCACCACTATGGGGTGACCATTCGTGGCCACAAGCCTGGCGGTCATCCCGATTTTCTTGCAATGACGCACCAGCCACCCGGCGCATTGCTCCAAATCAGGTTTGTGCTGTGGCTGTGCGGATACGCTTGCAAACCGCAGGTATTCGTAAAGCTCCTCCAAAAACCGATCCTGATTGGCTTTTAGATATTTGAGTACTTCCTTCATTCAGCAGGCTCTCAATGTGCCTTGCTGGCAATCATTCCGCTATTTCGGGCAAAATTAAACAATCCACCCGCATCCACCACGGGTCGAACATCCCCCAACGGCTTGAAAAGATATTTCTTGCCGGTCGAGGCAACCGTGACGGTGGCCGCATCCAGATCCACGCTTACAATCTCCCCGGTTTTGAGAACGTCACAGAGTCTCTCTGTGATTTCACATGGATACAACTCGCCGGTCGCCACGGAATTGCGGAAAAAAATCCGGGCAAAGCTTTCTGCAAGCACCACCCGACCCCCGGCGGAACCCAGCGCTATGGGTGCGTGTTCCCTGGAGCTTCCACATCCAAAATTCTTTCCAGCCACAATGATGGGGTACTCACTGTCCAATGAGCCCTCCTTGACATATCGAATGGGATATAATGACTCCGGCAACCCGGCAAGCGCATAACTTCCCAGCTTCTCATATTCCTCGGCAATGGTCGGCACAAGGTTCAAGAACTGGGCGGAAATGATTTGGTCCGTGTCAATGTTGTCCCGGACCACATAGACCGGCCCTTTGAAGACAGTTTGCTTCATGGCTCTAATTTGGCTGGCTCCTGATGGATTTTCAACCAGAATCCAAATGAATCCGACGCTATTTTTTGCCGATTGTCCAAAATTCTATGCCTCCCCATCTTCATGATCTGCCATCAGGGCTGCCTTTTCGCCAGCGCCAAAGACAGACAACCACCACGCAGGCCGTCCACGAGGGCAAATCATCAGCCAGGGGAAGAACATCCAACAAAAAAGTGGGCAGAAACAACAGGTGAAATCCAATCAGCCGACTGAGAACCAGCATTGCCAGCAAATCCAGGCACTGGTCCCACCCGAACCATCCCAGGGCGCCACTGAAGAGCTGCAGGATATCCGTCATCAAAGCCACACCCAATGCCATCATGGCACGCCTCAAGGTCAGCCTGGGAGCGTCCCTCCTGCCGCTGAGCCACTTGCTCATTTCAGCCAAGCCTCGGTAGAGAGGGTTCATTGTCAAGTTCAACACATGAAATCCAAACCAAACCACTTGCCCAGCCAAGGGCTGCTTCTATAATAAACCTGTGCTCGATATTAAACTAATCCGCGAAAAAACCAATCACGTTCGTGAGCGGTTGGCCAGTCGGGGCGCCAAAGACGAACAACTCCTGGATGGCATCCTCACCGCAGACGCCCAAAGACGTGAAACCTTGGCTGAACTGGAGTCTCTCAAATCCACGCGAAATCGTGTTTCCAGGGAAATAGGCGCCTTGATGGGCCAGAAAAAATTGATTGAGGCTGAGGCCAAAAAAGAGGAAACCCGGGACCTTGGCGAAAAAATCAACGTCTTGGAGAAACGGGTCAACCAAGCCGATTCGGACAGGGATCGCCTCATGCTACAGGTGCCAAACCTGCCTCACGAGTCCGTGCCTGTCGGGCGTTCGGCAGAGGATAATCCCCTGGTGCGAAGCCACGGCCACAAGCCGGAATTCGCATTTCAACCCAAGTCACACTTGGAATTGTGCGAGTCGTTGAAGTTGGTGGATTTTGCCCGGGGCGCAAAACTTTCAGGAAGTGGATTTTTGCTCTACACCCATTGGGGCGCCCGGTTGGAACGGGCGCTGATTCAATTTTTGTTGGATCTGCATGTCACCCGGCATCAATACATCGAGGTTTCTCCCCCATTCATGGTCAATGAAGCCTGCCTTCTGGGCGTGGGCCAATTCCCAAAATTCAAGGATCAATACTATGGGGTTGCCGAGGGGGATGACCCAGCCAACTTGGGAAAACTTTACCTCATACCCACAGCCGAAACCCCAGTGGCCAACATTCATCGGGATGAAATTCTGGCAGTCAATCAGCTCCCCATCCGGTATTGTGCGTACACCCCATGCTTTCGCGGGGAGGCCGGCGCCGCCGGCGTCGGTACGCGGGGCATGATTCGCGTGCACCAGTTCGACAAGGTGGAACTCATCAAAATCGTCCCTCCAGAGGTAGGCTACGAAGAATTGGAAAAAATGGTGGTCAATGCCGAGGCTGTGCTTCAATTGCTGGGGTTGCACTACCGGGTCATTCTTCTATGCACCGGGGACATGGGGTTTGGCAGCGCCAAAACCTACGATATTGAAGTCTGGGCGCCAGGGCAGGGGGCGTATCTGGAGGTTTCCAGTTGCTCCAATTGCGAAGATTTTCAGGCTCGCCGTATGAACCTGCGCTACAAAACAGAGAGCGGGGAAAACCGCTTCCCTCATATCCTCAACGGCAGCGGGACCGCGCTGGCCCGACTGTTCGTGGCCCTGCTTGAGACCCATCAACAGGCGGATGGATCCATCCAGGTGCCAAGTCCATTGCAACCTTACCTGCATGCGGAAACGTTGCGACCCTGACCCAAATTCCATTTTCTATTTGTCAACAAGCTCTCATGTCAAATGGTCTGGCAAGATTCTTAATCAAATCCGGCTTGGAAATGGCCTGGAGCCTCGCCGCCACCGAACTGGCTTGGTGGGCAAGCGCTAGGAGTGTTTCTTCATGAAAATCCTGCTAGCCAGCAGCGAAGTTCATCCGTTCTCCAAAACCGGTGGGCTTGCCGACATGGTTGGCGCCCTTGCCAAGGCCCTGGCAGCTTCCGGCCACGATGTTCATCTTGTCTCACCTCTTTACCGGGGAATAGTTTCCAAATTCCCCACCATTTCCTCCGCAAACTGGGAGTTTAACCTTCCAATGGCTGATCGGTGGGTTCAGGCCGGGCTTCGATCCCTCGATTTATCTCATGGTTTAAAAGCCTTTTTTGTGGATTGCCCTTCTTTTTACGACCGGGCAGGAATCTATCATGAACACAATGTCAGCTATCCAGACAATGCCAGTCGTTATATTTTCTTCTCCAAATGCGTGGTCCATTTGTCTCGATACATGGATTGGCGGCCAGACGTGGTCCATGTGCATGATTGGCAAACCGGCTTGGTGCCGATGTTGAACCTGCAACAGCGGTATGAAGGCTGGAGCAATCCTCCGCCAACCTGCTTTACCATTCACAACCTGGCTTACCAGGGCCTTTTTCATGGATCGCTCTTCAATCAACTAAACGCTTCCCGGGAATTTTTCATGCCGGATGGGGCGGAATTTCATGGCTTCCTGAATTGCCTCAAAGCCGGCATCGCTTTTGCCGACGCCATCACCACGGTAAGCCCGCGTTATGCGCGAGAAATCTGCACTGAAGAATTCGGATGCGGTTTGGATGGCGTGCTTCGCCGCCGTCGCGAAAGACTTTTTGGGATCCTCAACGGGGTGGATTATCAGGATTGGACCACTCAAAAAAATCCACTTTTGCCTCATGGCTATTCGGTCAACCGCATGGCCGGAAAAGCTGCCAACAAATTGGAACTTCAAAAGAAAATGGGTCTCAAAATTGACCCCGGCATTCCGCTCTTCGGCACCATTTCAAGATTGGCAGAACAAAAAGGTGTTGATATCCAACTGGGCGCGTTGTCTGAAATGTTGAGCGCAAGGATGCAGTTCGTCCTACTTGGAAGCGGTTCACCGGATTACGAAAAAGGCTATTTGGACCTTGCCCGGCGCTTTCCTGGCCAAATGGCTGTTTATATAGGCTACAGTGAACCCCTGGCCCATCTCATTGAAGCCGGTTGCGATTTCTACCTCATGCCATCCCAGTTTGAGCCATGCGGCCTAAACCAGATGTACAGCCTCCGCTATGGCACCATACCGGTGGTGAGAGCCACTGGTGGATTGGATGATAGTGTGGTGGATTTCCAACAGGACCCAAAAAGTGCTGATGGGATTAAGTTCCATGAGTATTCAGCGCAAGCGCTGGCAAAAGCTATCCGTAAAGCTTTGGCGCTTTACGAAAATCCAACGCTTTTCAAAAGATTCCGGCGCTCGGCCATGAGAGCGGATTTCTCTTGGGATAAAACCCTTGAACAGTATTTGCGCGTCTATGAGATTGCCATGAGTGCCCATTTTTGAACCCACTATTGGCTGAACCTCAATCAAAAGTTTAAAAATTTATGTTTCAGTTGACATTTGTTTTAATTAAATATAACATACATTGTGCATCTTTAATTAATCCTGACGATTTTTAAAACACGGACCCAATTTCTCAAATTGGATTGAAAAACCCCTCCTTTTGAGTCACCGCCGATTACTGCCTGCAATTCGATACAGAAGCAAACCAACCGCACCCAAACTAAACAATGAAATTGGGCCAGGCTCCGGGACGGCTATGCTGCCGTTGAAACTCGTCAAATAACTACTGCCAGTGGATAAAGTGCTTAATGTCTGGCCTGGGCTTGCAAACGAAAAAGACATTGTGAATGAGGCGAGATTATTTGCCTGAAGAAACAGCAAATCTGGGTTGGCCCCTGAATAGACCACATCCGTAAGGTTCATGGCAAAGACGTCATTGATCGCGCCCCCGGCTTTTCCGTAGGAAGAAATGTCGGTAAAATTAACCAAAGCAGTCAGCATATTGCCATTGGCATCAGATAGAAAAAAGTTGGCGACTGGCCCGGTCACCGGCGCAGTCTCGACACTGCTATTGGATGTAATGGTTCCGAAGGTAAAAGGTCCGTTGGAGAACCCGCCCAAAAGACCCACGGATGTGTTATGGCTGGCAGTCCCAGATTCGCTGCCGATTTTAAAATCAGAACTGCTTGAGGCGTTGGTAAAATAAAATTGAGATGAACCGTTGAAAACTAGCTGCCCTACGCTTGAAAAATTGAGATCCAGAGTGGATTGGGCGTCAGCTTGGTGATGTGCCAAACCAAACACTGCAAGACTCACGAAAAATGTGAATGTATTTTTCATTATGTGCTACACAAGATAGGCTTTGCCTTAGGTTCTGATTTTGTGGGTCTGCTTTGGAACGCAAACAGCCCCTCCTTGAGGTCAAAACAACAATGCAGCGGCTCTGAACGCAAAAACGTTCGCTAGAACCAGCCAAAAATCCGTGGCAATATTCAAGCCAAGGCAGCTAAAAACCAGCACCAAATACAGCCAAGCTTACTTGCGTCTCTGAATCAGGAGTCCAAGAACTCCCAAGGCACCGATCCCAGACATCAGCAGTGAACTGGGTTCAGGAACCGGTGTCACAGCAATGCTTCCGCTGTAGCTGGTAGTATAACCACCCGCACCCGTTGAGAGTTCTGCAAGGGTTTCACCAGGGCTGCCAAACTGAAACGAGAGGTTTAGAACGGGATTTGCGTTGTTGGCAAGATAAATCAAGTCAGGATTTGATCCTGAATAGGCCAACCCGGATAGGTTAACCACGAAGTTGTCATTGATAAAACCGCCAACTTTGCCGTAGGTTGAAACATCTTCGAAATTAACAGAACCGGTCAGATTATGCCCAGCACCGTCGGCAATGGTAAGAGTTCCTGCCGGGCCTGTCACCGGAGCGCTTTCATACATGCCCACTGTGGTCACTGGTCCATAACTAAAGGGTCCGACCGAAAAACCACCCAATAGACCGACGGCGGAACCAGTACTGGATGAACCGCTCTCGCTGGTGATGTCCCATTGGGATCCCATGGGAACGAAAGTTAAAGTATCGGCTGAACCACCGAACACCACATTGCCAGTGCTTGAGAAGTTAAGAATAATACCAGATTGAGCCATCGCACCGCTGGCACCAGCCAGCAGAACCCCCAAAGCCACGCTTGATACAACTTGAGTCTTCATAGATTCTAACTCCGCTTTAATGGTTTTTTAGTTTTGTCTCAATCCGATACTGAATTGGCTCGTTTTAAGACACTCCCCACTGTAGTGCAAAAATGTATAAATGCAAGCATTTTTTTAAAAAAATTGACTGATCGAAAATTTTAGGTTACATCCCCTAAAAAAGTAAGCTGGAGCCTTACCGATTTGCATTCCCCTGCCCTTTGTCCTCCTCTAAACCGGAGCCAAAATTTACGCCCAGATAATCGGTAAAAAATTCGAGCACTTCCCGAACCACATTCGCAGGCGGAATTAATCCATGTCCCTTATTTGGAATAAGTTCCAAATGTGCTGGCACACCACACTCGCCAAGTTTTTTGTAAAAAATGAGACTTTGAAAGGGTGGAACCAATTTGTCATTCTCACCATGAATCAAAAATATAGGCGCCGTATTGGAACTAACGTAAAATAAAGGGCTTGCGTTATTTGCGGCGATAATATGTGTTTGAACAGCGCCGCCTATTAGGCGGGCCACATCGCCGAAAGGGTCTCTTCGTTCCTCGGGATTGGAAACCAATTCATTCAAGTCGGTAGGGGGGTATAATGCGCATGCGCATGAGATACTGGAGGAAAATCGGCCATTATCTCCTACCCCACCATCCAAATTTGGATAATGACTCGTCGTGGCCAGAAGAAGTGCCAAATGACCTCCGGCTGAAGCCCCGAATGCGCCAATACGATTAGGATCCAGGTTATAGGCCCGGGCATTGGCTCGTATCCATTGCACAACGGACTTGCAATCATGAAGCTGGGCTGGAAATGGGGCTTCGCTCGTCAGACGATAATCCATGCTGACGATAGCCACTTGGTTTGCAGCCAGAAAGGCGATGGGACAATTTTTTTTAGACCCTGAATTCCATGCTCCCCCATGTATCCAGATGATCACCGGCAATTTTTTACGAATGAGGGCTGGACGATAAATATCCAACAACAAGGGGTGGCCAATGCCTAACCCATATTGCAAATCATGAATGGCCGTGACCCCGGGGGGTGGATTGGAGACGCAGCCGACAAATACGATAATGCCGAGGATGCATAAAAGACATGCCGAGTGGCACCGGTTCACAGCTCCGGCGATCAGGGTCCTGGATGCGGTCATTGAATGGGTTTATTTTTAAACAAATAATGAGAAACAAACCACTCACTGCCATTTTGAAATCCCCACAGCTCCGCACAAGCCATGTAGAAAACCCGCCAATAAGCCCACCAACGCGTTTCCTGTCCGGGCCCATAAACCTGGCGAAACAGGGCAAGAATTTCATCGTGGTGAGAATCCATGTTTGCCAGCCATGCCTCCGCCGTCCTCTGGTAGTGCAAGCCGCTCACGCGCCAATGATGTTCCAATGCCAGATTCTCCTGAAAATAAAGCAACAGCGAATCACTGGGCATGATTCCTCCGGTGAAAAAGTTGCGAGCCATCCAATCGGAGTCATCGTTGCAAGCAAAGGGATATGCCAGTTCCCGGTGGCAGAAAATGTGAATGAACAATTTTCCCGAAGGCGAAAGCCAGCGAGAAATGTTCTCCATCAGGGATTGATAATTTCGCATGTGTTCAAACATTTCCACGGATACGACCCGGTCAAACACGCGGTCTGTTTCAAAATCGTTCATATCCACGGTCATGACCTGAAGGTTTTGCAGCCCGCGCAATTTGGCCTGGGAATCAATGTGCCGTTTTTGGGATTTGGAGTTGGAAACGGAGAGAATTTGGGAATTAGGAAAACGTTCAGCCATCCAGAGCGACAGTGAACCCCATCCGCAGCCCAGCTCCAAAATGGATTGGCCGTCAACCAATTCGGCCCGCGTCACAGTGAGGTCCAACATGGCCTCCTCAGCCTGGTCGAGATTCCCTGCATCATCCTTCCAAAATCCGCAGCTATATTTGAGGTGTTTACCAAGGCAACATTCATAAAACCGTGCTGGTACTTCATAGTGTTGACGGTTGGCCATGTCCGTTTGGATGGCGATGGGGCTGCGTTTCAAATCCTCAATCAATGCCAATAACCGGGAATGCTGGGCCTCCAGGCCACCCCGTTTTTCCACATCCAGTCGGTTTTTCAAAAACCTCCGTATTCCAATCCGAATGATTGCGTCGGGCAACAGGTTCCTGGCAAGAATCCGTTCCCAAAAAGGAATTGGGTGGTTTTCCTCCTGGTTGGGCCTGGCCGCGACCATTCTGCTTTTTTGCATGCTTGAAGTATTCATGGAATTCATTTTGCTTTGGCGCGAAATTTTCGGGGCCAGGGGATGAATGCGTTCGTGGATTCCTGGTATTCCCGGTAGGCATTGCCCTTGGATTTCAATAAAAGTTCTTCTGTGGGCGGAATGCCGGTGACTTGCAAAAGGAAATACAACATGAACGCCGGGCTCATGAAGGCAATCCATCCCCATGGCGACCCCAAATCCATCACAAAGAATCCCACCCAGGCCATCCATTCAAAAAAATAGTTTGGATGCCGGGAATAGCGCCAAAGACCGGTCTGGCAAACTTTTCCATGGTTGACGGGGTTCAACCGAAATTTTGACAACTGAAAATCGGCCAAAGATTCACCCGCTATTGCCATCAGCCCCATTACCAAGCCGAGCCACTCAAGGTCATGGGTGGATTTTGAATCATTCATGCAGGGAATCAGAAAAACGACGCTCAACAAAGCCAGCAAAACTGCCTGCAGTTGGAAGAATAAAAAAGTTTTCCAATGAAGATGCAGGGCCCATTTCGATCGCAAAACGGCGTAGCGGGCGTCTTCACGAGGATGTTGGCGCATCACCCTTGACCCCACGTGCCAGGCCAGCCTGCCACCCCAAATAATGGCCAGGGTGGCAACCTTGATTTTTCTCGCCTCCAGGCCTGGAGCCGCGATTGAGTAAAAAAGAGCGGCTGGAATGAAGCCAAAGGACCATGACACATCCACCAGGCCAAGATTGCGGACATGCCATGCAACACCCCATGTGACCCACATGAGCACAACAGAAAACGCCAGCACTGCGGCCAGCAAAAAAAGCGCCTCATGAATCATGTTTGGTGACAGTGAAGGTTTGCAATCCCCAGTTCATTTTAAAAATCACCCTCAAAACCAGGTAAACTGCTGGCAATAAAAAAAGCGTAATGATCATCCAGCCCAGGACGCCGTGCCATGCAATGAATCCAGATTGCTTGAAAAATTCCCAAGGGGATTTTTTCCACTGTTGAATCATCAAAGAGAAGGATACGGAGGCATGTGGATTCCGGGAAATCCATTCCCCCCAGTGAATATACAACAAAATCATGGCTGGCTGTAGAGGTGCGACAATCCAGTTTGCCAGTTGCAAGGCGGGATGGTTTAGCTTCCAAATCAGGCCGCACAACGCACACAGGCATGTAGTCGTACCCAGGATAGGAAACAAACCCAGGTTCAAACCCAGAGCCAGACTCCAGGCCAGTTTGGAAGGGGTAATACCTTGGACCAACTGGCCTTTGATCACCTCTTTAATCCGGGCTACGGGGCGCACGCTGGTTTTAAATTTCAAAGCCTGGAGTTTCACAGGGAGATGGGAATGGCATTTTCACACATGCCCTCTTCCACCAGATGAGAACCATGGATGGGAAGTGTTTCAGGAGGGGGGTGCAGCCAGCCCAGCGACGGATTGTTTGGACGCGTGCACACAGCCTGTGCCACCGTGATATTGCGGGTGTCAAACGCAGCCTCACAATAGCACAAATAGTAATTCCATTTGCGAATGAAAGAGTCATCAAACCCGAGTTTTTTGATCTCCTTAAGGTTTTGAGCGAACCGGATTCTCCATCGCCGCAATGTTTCACCATAGGACAATCCCATGTCCTCGAGTTCGTGCAGGCACAAATCCCCGGTCCTAAACAGGGCCTCGTTGACCCGTTGGATGGAAACCAGCAAGGAACCTGGAAAAATATGCGTTTGAATCCAATCCACGTGCTTGCGCAAATGAGCGTGGCGTGAATCCGGGCAGACAATCATTTGCATGGCCAGCAGGCCGTGCGGTTTGAGCAATTCATGGCATTTCTTAAAAAATGTTTCCAGGTAGGCATCGCCCACCGCTTCAATCATTTCTATGGAAACAATTTTATCAAACTGCCCTGAAAGCTTTCGGTAATCCATTTGCACAACCTCCACGAGTCCATCCAGACCAGCCAGGCGCACGCGTTCCCGGGCAAATCGAAACTGTTCACCCGACAAGGTTATGGTTTTGACCCGGCAACCGTGCCTTTTTGCGCAATGAATGGCAAAACCTCCCCATCCACCGCCTATTTCAAGCACGCAGTCCGAGGCTTGCAGTTTCAGCTTGTTGCAAATGCGGTTGTACTTTGCGGTTTGAGCCTCTTCCAGTGTCTGTCCTGGGTCCTGAAACAGGGCGGAAGAATAAGTCATGGTCTGGTCCAGAAACAGTTCGTAAAAAGCGTTGCCCAGATCGTAATGGTCCGCAATATTTTCAGGGCTGCCCCGAAGGCTATTCGGGCGGAGCCTGTGCTGGATTCTGTTCTTCCAGCTCAAAATATTGATCCAGCCATTGCGGATTCGGGATCCCGACATTCCCGGCCCCTGCTCCACATTCAGGATAAACCAGGCAATGACACGGGTCACATCATCTGTTTCCCATTCGGCTGCCACATAGGATTCCCCAAACCCCACATCGCCATATAAAACACATCGCTTGAAAAAATTCCAATCCATCACACGGATCAACGCTGTCACCTGTGCCCCGGGTTGTCCAAATTGCCGCCTTTCCCCATTAGGCAGTATTAGAATCAACCCTCCTCGTTTCATGGTTGCGAGTAGATTCAATATGCCATTCACCCATATCCTATTCAGCCCCCTTTTTTCTTTCTGTGGGTTGCCAGGTGTTGTTTCACTTTTCATTTTTTTCATGAACATTTTATCGGGAATGCTTGTTGACCATGCTGGAATATGGGCGCAACACCTGGCGCTGCCATTCAGGATTATCCGCCTTCCTGTGATAGGGCACCCCTTTGATCCATAGCCGAAGCGCCTGGTAATGAATCCAGATTATCACCCGCATAGGCATGAAAGGATTGCGAATCGTTTGCGCAATCAAAGAGGCGTCATTGAGGGGCTTTTTGACGCCGGCTAAACGGCTCCTCAGCACGGTATGCCCCTGCTCCACTTCATCAATTTCCACCAACAGGCTATCTCCAGGCAGCCCCATGTTGAAATCCAGGTTCATTTTGAGATCAGAAAAGGGTGAGATATAAAAGAATTTGGCGATCTGGCAGCGATACACTCCATCCTGTTTCAGGGTTTCAGGCCCAAGCAAATACAGTTTAATTTCTCTGAAGGTATTGCACACCTCTGCCACAACCCCCTTAGGCTGGCCGCTCTTGTCAAAAAGGTAAAAAATAGATATGGGATTGAATACATATCCGCACATGCGGGGCAGAGTCAACAATCCCACCCGGCAAGATTCATCAATATCCATGCCGATGCTCCTGAGGTGGGAAACCAAGCGGCTTTTCAGGTCCCCTCCCCTGCCCGGTTCGTGGTCCGAATCCTTGAAATTATACGGTCGCAAACAATTCCGACCAAAAAGGCGAAGCTTTTTGGTGAGGTCGTCCAATTCATCCAAGTCCAGATAAAACATGAGCAGGCGATGTCTGAATTGATGGTCCTTCGGCTTCAGCCTGTGATGCCAAACGGTGCATTCGTAAATGCTGGAATTCATTTGAGGAGCATTTCACCAGTCAGCATGCGGCATAAATTCAGCGCAGAGACCAAGGCATCCTCGTGAAAGCCATGCCCGAAATAACTGCCGCAAAAAAAGACTGCTTTTGAGCGTTGGTTGAGTTTGGCCAGGCTTCCCTGCGCTTTGATGGCAGCTAGGTTGAACAGGGGATGATGGTAAATGAACCGGCGAAGCACGCGCGAGGGTTCCACTTGGGATTCACCGTTGATGGAAATAAAATATTGGTTTGGCCCGGGAATTGCCTGAAGCTGGTTGAGCCAGTAAATGGTGGAGGAAGCTGTATCGTGCCCTTGTTTCGACGGGACGCGGTAATTCCAGGACGCCCAACAACGTTTGGAAGAGGGCATAACACTTTCATCTGTGTGTAAAAGCGCCACATTGGGTTGGTAGGAGAATTGTCCAAGGAGGCTTGATTCCTCCCGGTCTGGATTTGCCAGCAAGGCAAGGGCCTCATCGGCATGGCAGGCAAAAATCACCTCTTCAAAAACATCAGTCTTTCCAGAGGCGTCCACCACCACAACCCCTTCGGATGACTTTTGAACCAGCCGGGCTCCACAATGGAGTTGGATGGCCCCTTTAAAGGGGGCAATGAGCTTCTCAACGTAGGCCTTGGCCCCACCTTGGACCGTGAACCAGGGATGTTGCGTGTGCAATCCTAAAAATCCGTGATTATGAAAAAAACGAAGCAGGGTTATGGCGGGAAACTCAAGCATTCGGGATGGAGGAGTTGACCAAACAGCCGCGCTCATGGGAATGAGGTACATCTCGAGGAAATCACGTCCATACCCCCGGTATTCCACATAGGTTTGGAGAGTCATGGACTGGACTTTGAAATCCTCCAAAGCAGCGACTGCCTCTGAATTAAACCGGTTTATTTGGAGGAGCATTCGCCAAAATCGGGGTTTAAAAATATTTTTCCTCTGGGCAAACAAATGGTTGATGCTGGACCCGCAAAATTCCACGTTGGATGGGCCGTGATGGACGCTGAAGGACATGGGGGCGGGTCTGCAGGGCACATTTAGCTGGTTAAAAAGCCGGGTCAAGGTTGGATAAGTCACATGGTTGAAGACCATGAAACCGGTGTCAACGGGTAGATCTCGGCCATTTTGGGTGATCATCACGGTGTGGGCATGACCGCCGGCATGACTGTTTGGCTCGTAAAGCGTCAGGTCGCGCGTCTTGTGGAGGAAATGGGCGCAACCCAATCCGGCCACGCCGGTCCCAATGATGGCTGTCCGTTTCACAAAGTGTTAGAATGGCCGGATTGAATGGTCCTGAGAGGCGGAATTCCACGGGTATTTTCATAAGCGGATTGGGGAACGGGTTGCAGGTTCCAGATCAAACCTGTCCAAGACAGGATTTTGAGCAGGTAATACGAGATGTCTATTTCCCACCAGTAAAACCCCTGGCGGGTAGCATTCATGTGATGGTGGTGATTGTTATGCCATCCCTCGCCAAGTGTGATGATGGCTAGTATGAAACTGTTCCGGCTGTTGTCGCTGGTATCATATCGTTTCCTGCCCAGCAAATGGGCGAGAGAATTGATGGAGGAAGTGGCATGAAATAGAACCGTGGTGCTGATGAAGAATCCCCAGACCAGGAGTTGCCAGCCTGTCACACCCCATGCCGGTTTGTAAAGATGCAGCCAATGACCAAGGCCCGTCAACCCCAACGCCAAAAGGAGAGGAACCACCGCATCAAACCGGTTTAATAAAACCAGTTCGGGATAGCGGGCCAGGTCCCGCACCTTGGAATAATCCGTTGGAAAATTTCGAGCGCTGGTAATCCACCCTATGTGCGACCACCAAAACCCCCTCAGTGTTGGCGAATGAACATCCTCAACCTCGTCAGAATGCCGATGGTGATGCCGATGCTGGTAACTCCACCATAAAGGCCCCCGTTGAACGGCGCTGGCCCCAGCCATGGCAAAAATGAATTGAGCCATCCTGGAGGTGCGAAAAGTCCTGTGCGAAAAATAGCGATGATAAAATCCCGTGATGGCAAACATGCGGCCAAGGTATAAAACAACGGCAACACCCACTGAAAACAGGCTGGCACCGGTCCAGATGACTCCAAGGCACCCCACATGCAGAATCACAAAAGGCAATATCCTAATCCACTCCACCTGGTCCGGCTTTTTGCGGAGGGCTTCAAAATCATCGCGCCCATGATCTGCATCCACCCATTGCACGAGGGAAACAACGGTGCGCCTGCACACATTCAGGATTTGACCGTTCATATTCATTTTTCAAACATTTTCAATAGAATATCGAACGTGGCAACCTTTTGGATGCATGTAAAATGGTTGCATCCAAAACCGGTCCTCATGCGTAATTTATAAGACTCCTTCTTGTAAGGCGGTCTCAAAATTGATATGAATCTGTGCGTTCAAATCCATTGGGAAGGATTTTTCGGCGCGTTTTTGCACCCGGAAAGATCCACACCCTGGAAACAAACCATGGATACGATGAATGAATCCGGCGCTGAAGATCGGGATGCCTTGCTGCTGCAAAAGGCGGCGGATGGGGATGCCGATGCCTTCGCCGCATTTTACGATCGCCATTCCGTCCTGATGTACTCCGTGGCCATGCGGATTTTAGGAGACCCTTCCGAGGCCAAGGATGTCTTGCAGGAATCCTGCATTCAAATTTGGGAAAAGGCCTCCAAGTTTGATCCCAAGCTGGGTAAAGCATCAAGTTGGGCCGCCATACTTGTTCGCAATCGGGCTGTGGACCGGATAAGGTCCTTGCAGCGTCGCCAGCGCCTCTCTGAAGAAGCGGCTATGGAATCATCGCTCGAACCGGCTCCGGGCAAATCGGCAAATGATTTTCTATACAAGCAGGAAAAGGCCGCATTAATAGGATCCGCCATTATGGAATTGCCCCAGGAGCAGCGGCAGGCCATAGACTTGGCCTATTTCAAAGGTCTAACCCATCATCAAATCGCCGAAAAGCTTCAAGAACCCCTTGGGACCATCAAGGCGCGCATACGGCGGGGGTTGCTGCGGATGCGGGATAAACTGGAGGGCTTGCCATGATAGACGAACAACTTCAGGAACAGGCTTCCCTTCATGTGTTGGGCGCTCTTTCACCGGAGGAGGCGCGCGAATTCAAACAAAAAATGACCTGCAACCCCGAGTTGAGAGCGTTTGTGGGCAGCCTGTCTGTGGCCACCTCGGCGATTGCCGGAAATGTGCCCTGCGCCAAACCTCCTCCAGAAGTCCGAACCCAATTGCTTGCACAAATTGCGCGTTCCCAAAAGGTTCCCAAGCCTGCTGGGCGCGACTCAAAGCCTGCCTTTCCCCTGTTTGAATGGATTCTGCCAACCTTGTCTGTGGGATTGGCGGTGATTTGCCTGATGCTCAGCTACCAAAATAATCACCTTAAACAAACTGTTCTTGCCGCCTCCAACCAAATACGCAGCCTGAATGCCATGGCAGCCGCACTCCAATCTGCCACCAATGGCCTTCAACAAACCGTATTCGCCTTGAGTGAATCCAACCGTCTGGCAAACCTTCAAATAACATTGCTCCAATCCCATATCAATGGTTCGCCCGATGCCATGGCTGCCACCCTTTGGGATCAATCCGACCAAAAAGGGGTTTTTGTGGTTCGCAATCTCCCGCCAGCCCCATCCAGCCGGGATTATCAGTTATGGGTTCTTGAAAATGGCACCACTCCCGTGGATGCCGGGGTGGTTCATGTGGATGAGAATGGCTCGGGGAGAGTGGATTTTCAACCGGTCAAACACATTCAAATTGCCGCCAAGTTTGCGGTCACCGAGGAGGTTCATGGCGGATCCCCCACCCCCACCCTCAAAAACCTTGTCCTGGCAGGCATTTGATAAATCAGGGCCAAAAACTCCTGATTGCCTGGCATGTTCATCTGCTTCGATACTTCAAGAACGTGAAAATCAGAAAATTTGAAACAGAAATCTGGCTCCCATTCCCCCCGGACTATTTGTTTCAATTTTTTGGGGATGCCGGCAACCTGGATTTGCTCACTCCGTCCTGGCTCCATTTCAAGATCATCACCCCCATGCCCATAGCCATGCAGGTTGGAACCCTGATTGATTATCGCCTAAGGATTCATGGCTGGCCCGTTTTTTGGCGCACGCGCATTTCCAAATGGAACCCTCCCCATTATTTCGTGGATGAACAATTGCGTGGCCCATACAGGCTATGGGTTCATGAACACCATTTCATCCCGGAAATGGGAGGAACCCGGGTGCGCGACAGCGTGCAATATTCAGTGCCTTTTGACTTGATAATACATCCCTTGCTGGTTCGACCGGATCTTGAGCGAATATTTGCCTATCGCTCTGCGGTTCTCTTGGAGCGCTTCAAATCTTCAACAGAAAAAACCTCATGAGGGTTCCTGGAAAGAGCAAAAGTTGTTGAGGTGGGTCAGTATAAGCCTCCGAAATTGACCACAAAAAAGGCGCGGTCACCCGAAAACCTGAAGGTTCCAGTCAATGCAAAGGCACAAACAAAACGTCCACCGGGGAACCTACAAGAATGGAAACGCCGGTGGGGGATAACGTGCCATGGACCGGATCCACGGCAAATTCCGACACGTTTCCAGACCCTTGGTTGGCCGCCAATATCCAATGTCCAGAAGGATCCAATCCCATTCCCCTGGGCGTGAGTCCACCGCTATTGATATTCTGAGCTAGGTTCCATTGATTTCCACCGGTTGATCCGAGGTTGATGACCTCAATCCTGTTTGCCCCGCGCACGCTGGTGTAGAGATGCCGCCCGCTCTCATCCAATAAAATTTCAGCAGCCGTGGACTCCGAATTCTTCATGGAAGAATTTGGAAGCAGACTCAGGTTTCCGATTGGAGACAGGGATCCCAACCTGGAATTCCATGCAAACCGGGTGACAGAGCAACCCATCTCATTGATGACATAAACGCTTTGTTGATCCCGGCTGAAAACCAAATGCCTCGGGCCGGATCCAGGAGGAGTGTTCCCATGGGAGGGTTGGTCGGGATCCAGTTTCAAATCATCCGGCCCGAGCCGAAACACTCGCACCTGGTCTGTTCCCAAGTCGCAACCCAGGGCAAAAGTATCGCTTGGGTCCGCAGCCAAAAAATGAGCGTGGGGTGCTTGCTGTCGCTGCAAATTGGGGCCGTGCCCTTGGTACACATACCGCGCGGAGGGATTTTCTGGAATGCCATTGGTTAGCAGTGGAAGTATTTCAATGGTTCCGCTGGCATAATTGGCCACCAGGATGCTTTTGCCGTTATGGGTCACTGACAAATGGCATGGCCCCACGCCTCCTGATGATTTCCTGTCCAATAGGGACAACAACCCATTTTCGGGGTTGATGGCAAAAGTGGAAACCGAGCCCTGATTGCCATCAGGCAGTTCGTTCACGGAATAAAGATGCCTGGCATCCGGTGAAAGGGCCAGAAATGACGGGTCTGGCGCGGCGGCTGCCAGGACAGGCCGAGTCAACTTGCCCGTGTTGATGTCCAGGAGTGAAGTGTAAATCCCCTGGCTTTGGGCACCGGTAAATGTGCCGATGTAAACCCGGCAGGAATTGCCAAAACCAGCCGGGACCATTCCTAGCAGGCCTGATACCATCACAACGGCCAGTTGTTTGTAACGCAACATGATCACACAGCGCTCAAACCACAAATTCCAATTCCTGGCGGTGAGGGAGCAGTCCTTTTTCAAAAGCCTTTCCTAAAAACAGGCGGATGGATTGCCTTCCCCGCTCACCATAATCCAGGGTCCAGTGATTGACGTACATCCCCACAAAACGGTCTGCAAGGTCGCGCCCCATGTCCCGCGCATACTGTAGGGCATGCTGCACTGCTTCTGCGCGGTGGTCCAGGCCGTATTGAATGCTCGCCGTCAGTATCCGGGATATTTCCCGCCGGATATCCGGGCTGAACCTTTTGTGAATGACATTGCCACCCAGCGGAAGGGGCAACCCGTTATTCTCCTCACCCCACCAGATTCCCAGGTCCTGGCAAACCTTTAAGCCTTCATTTTGATAGGTCAATTGCCCCTCATGAATGATCAGCCCTACTTCTGCCGATCCATTTCGCACCGCTTCAAAAATCTTGTCAAAGGGGACCACCACAAAATTCAGGTCGCGCGCCGGTTTGTTCAGCCAAAGTTGGAGAGCCAGAAATGCGCTGGTCATGGTGCCTGGCACGGCAATTCGCTTGCGGGCTATGGTTTCTCGATCCATTTTCTGCCGTGCCACAAGCATTGGACCGTACCCATCACCCATGCTGGCGCCACTGGGTAGCAGTGCATATTGATCTGAAATGGAGGCGTATGCGTGGATGCTCACGGCGCTGATATCCAGCTCGCCCCGTGTGGCGCGTTCATTGAGGGTTTGAATATCTTGCAGGATATGCCGAAATTGAAAGCCCTTGGCCGGAATCAAATCCTTGGCCAAACCATAAAACATAAAGGCATCATCCGGGTCGGGAGAATGACCCAAAGTGAGTGTTGTCGTTTCCATTCACGAAAGCATACCAGAAATGGCCGGTGTGTCACGACGAGATACTCACCCTAATGCACTCCAATTGCCGATGCCGAACACCTGCACAAAAGTCAAACGGCACGCACGCCCGTACTCAACCCAGCCACATTCGGCCACCCCCTCCTTCGGGTTCATGCGCGGCACGAACTGCAGGCAAATCTAACGGGCGCGCGTGCTCGTTTTCGCTCAAGCCCGGGAATTTTCAGAGGCACCCCCACAGACGCCTCGGTTTTCCCGTCCCCCACCCCGTTCACCTCAACCACATAACACACGCAAACCAACGCAACAACTGGTTCCATAGCACAGACAATGCCAAGCATGAAAACCCCTGTTTTTCACTCAAAATATGGCTTCGGCAAAGGTACGGCAGGTAAAGGTGCTGGCTTTTTTTTTACAAGGCGAAAAAAAATCTGCTGCCTTCTTCCTGCAATTCTTTGAGTTGCACCTCAAATTTTTCATCGCCTCGCCACCACAATCACCACAAATTTCGCTCAATGAGGCATCTCAAAATTCTTAGGGCGATTGCCTTTCATGCTGCTTTTGCCTTTTTGAAAGCCTGTGTTAAAATGTGGTCACATGACTACAAAAGCTTTCGCTGCACACAACTCCTCCAGTCCGCTGGCTCCTTTTCTCATTCATCGGCGTTCCCTCGGTCCATTGGATGTCCAAATGGATATCCTCTACTGTGGGGTTTGCCATACGGACCTGCATATTGCGCGAAACGAGTGGGGCGGAACCACTTATCCCTGCGTTCCAGGCCATGAAATCATTGGTCGGGTAACCCAGGTTGGGACCGGTGTTTCCCGTTTTAAGAAAGGTGATTCTGTCGGTGTGGGTTGCATGGTTGATTCTTGCCGCACCTGCCCAAGTTGCCGGGATGGGGAAGAACAGTTTTGCGAGGCTGGAACCATTTTTACCTACAATGCGCCGGATAAAAATCTTGGAGGAATGACTTTTGGTGGCTATTCCAAATCCGTGGTCGTGGATCAGTCTTTTGTGCTGAACATCCCCTCAAATCTGGACTTGGCAGCCGCCGCCCCCCTGCTCTGCGCCGGCATCACCACCTACTCACCGCTTCGGCATCATGATGTGAAGCCAGGCATGCGGGTTGGGGTCGTGGGATTGGGAGGTTTGGGTCATATGGCGGTGAAACTCGCCAAAGCCATGGGTGCCCATGTGGCTGTGTTCACGACTTCTTCAGGCAAGGTTCAGGATGCCCTTCGCTTGGGAGCCCATGAGGTTATATATTCGCGTGATGAAAACGAAATGAAAGCCCGGGCCAACAGCTTCCATTTCATTCTGGATACCGTATCCGCCAAGCATGACATCAATCCCTATCTTCAGTGTTTGCGTCGAAACGGCAACCTCACCCAGGTTGGCGTCCCGCCTGATCCCCTGAGTGTTCACGTCTTTAACCTGGTCCATAATCGCCGCAGTTTTTCTGGTTCACTGATTGGAGGTATTAGAGAGACCCAGGAAATGTTGGATTTTTGCGGCCAACACAAGATTGTCTCCGATATTGAACTCATCCCCATTCAAAAAATAAATGAAGCTTATGATCGGCTCCTGAAAAATGACGTCAAATACCGCTTTGTGATTGATTTGGCCAGCCTCTAGGATGCGCTATTACAACTCGGCGGACTGCGTAATGCATCCGGGCCTGAAGACTTGATTTTACGATTGGGTTTCTCTTGATTATCGTGAGTCAAGACGGGTTTAGGGAAGTGACAGGCCGTTAATAGTGCAGGAATTTATGACTCTCTGCAGGGCTTTGGCAAAGGTGTATCCTTCTTTAAAAGAGATGGGCCAAACTGAAACCAATCTAAAAAACCAAGACCGGTTCCATGGCGACATCACAAGGTGAATTTGATTTTGATGCCCCAGGGAGTGATGGGTATTACCGCTGGCTGACTGGACGCAAAAAATCAGCCCAGGAACTGGCGCAAAAACTCAACCTTCCGCTTTTTCATCAGGTTGAAGTGTGGCTTGTGGGGGGAATTCGTCTGCGTGGCAAGCTGACTTTGCAGGAGGAATTCCTTTTGATAGACGAGGAACAACTGCGCCACCTGCCCCTGACAGTGGATCACGTGACTTTTCATATCCGCGAAATAGAGTCATGCTTACGTTTGGATTAATTCCTGGTCAATTCCAACGCAGGTAGAAACCACCCCTCGAATTTTGATGCCTCAACTCAAATCGAGAACGGCAGTTCTGACAATACCTTTGAGTAGAGTAGGCGGAACGGACGGGTTGAAGAGGCACAAGGCCAATGACCGACTCGCTCCGCCTATTCTACTGAGCAAACCAAATCCGCCAAAACCGGGACCAGCAGGTGAGTGAAACGTGGAAGTGAACCGTTCAAAAGAGGCTGTCGAAAACCTGCCGTCCTAAAAAGTCAGACCGAGCAGCTTGATTCGTACCTGCGAATTTTAAATCAACCAATTCGCCAGACAATTCGAGCTTTGTTGAGGTCGTAGGGAGACATTTCCATTTTCACCCTGTCACCAACCGTCAACTTAACGAACCGTTTACGCATTTTGCCTGAAATCGTGGCGAGAACCTGATGCTTGTTGTCCAATTCCACTCGGAACATGGTGCCAGCAAGCACGTTCTGGATTCTGCCTTCAACTTCTATATGTTCTTCCATGAAATTTAGGTTAAAGCAAAGTTCAAGGCGACGCTCCAATGAGCGTCGCCTTGCAAGTTAAATCATTAATCAATAACGGTCACGACCACCGCCGCCACCGCCACCGCCCCCGCCACCACGAAATTCACGGCGCGGACCGCGGTCTCCACCGCCACCACCACCGGGACGTTCGCCGCGAGGACGTTCTTCCTTGGGTCGAGCAATGTTGACGGTTAAGGGGCGGTTGTCCAAGGAAGCGCCATGCAAGGCCTGAATGGCCTTCTGAGCTTCTTCGGGTGAGGACATGGTCACAAAACCAAACCCGCGAGAGCGACCTGTCATGCGGTCCATCATCAGGTTGGCTTCCATCACTGTTCCATGAGCTGCAAATGCCTCATGGAGATCATTCTCTGTAGTGTTGAAGGAAAGATTTCCCACAAACAGTTTGTTGTTCATAGATGACTCGCTGCTTAACTAACCGATTTCTGACTGTTCCCGACTGCCGGGTTTCAAATCATCATTGAACCAAGTTCACTTGAAGATTCACCATGTTCGAAAGGTCAAATTAGTCAACAGACGGCTGAATTTAACCACCTTAGAGGAAACGATGCAAGGCAAATCTGCAGGCCAAATGAAAATGCCAATGATCGGTAACCAGCCTGCTAGACAGACTCAAAAAGCAAAATCTTTTTCATAGTATATCCTTATTAGACAACGGGTTGCTGATCATTGATGGGCGCCATCTCCTCACAAGCACGTGGGTAAAGTCGGCAGAATTGGGTCATTGCTTCGGGAGGCAATTCCCCAGCCCGGATCAATCGTTCCAGCAGATTTAGAAAACACTTCAAATGCTCCAATCTCACCGGCCAAGGTTTGACTGGTTGGCTTTGATCTCGATTCACGGAGACGATAAAATGATAAAATCCTTGAATTGAAGCCACCTCACTGGCTGGAGCCGGTCTCCCCCTTTGAACATCTTCTGCAAGCATTCGGCATTGCAGATCAAGTGTTTTGATGACAGCGCTGGGTGGTAATTGCTCCAAGGAACGCTCAATACTAAGAAAAAAGGCTGACTTTGCGGGTATCATTCGGGATTGGCTCATGCTATTTTATTAATTGGGCGAATAAATGGCCTTATGCAACGACCGGCTTTGCAGGAAATATTTTCGTAAGATCGAACAGGTGGCAATAAAACCGCAACCGGGACCGGCTTGACTCGGCTGACCGGTTCCCAAACGCATCTAAAGCGCTGGAAAAAAATCATTTTCATCATCATTTTAGGCGAAAAAACTAAGGCATTATGCGAAGGGTGACACATTCGGATTTTACCCTTTTTAAGGTAGAAAAAGTGGCGAAATCGAATGGATGCGCTACATTACAGGGTGTTCCAGATAGAGGTTTTATGCCTATACGGGTTGTCATAGTGGAAGACCATGCATTGCTGGCTCAATCCCTGGGTTCATGGATCTCCCGACATTCACAATTCGAGCTGGTTGGCGAGGCAGCCGACGGCTTGGAAGGGTTGAAGCTTTGCATGGACCAAAAGCCGGACCTTGCCCTTGTGGACATTGAATTACCCCGCCTGGGCGGCTTGGATTTGATCCGGAAGTTATTTCCCCTTTCGCCATCTATTCGCATCCTCATCATGTCCGGTCGCACTGACCCGGACACCATCTGGAAAGTCATGCAGAGTGGATCCCATGGTTATATTGAAAAGAATTTAAAGCCTGAAAACCTGGTGGAAGCGCTGGAAAAAATAGCGCGGGGAGGGACTTTTTTTAGTGAAACTTTTTTAAAAGTAAAAAGCGCCATGCTTTCCGACCCTGATGCCTTTCAGAAAATTCTCAGCGAACGGGAGCAGGATGTGCTAAGACTGGTGGCCGCAGGCATGCCAGATGTGCAAATTTCCGTCAAACTGGCCATTTCCACATCCACGGTGGCGGTTCACCGCAAAAATGTCCGGCATAAACTTGGACTTCATAACGATCGTGAACTGGTGGCCTACGCAAGGCAATGGGGATTGGACAAGACTGCCCCTGCCGACCCATCGGCTTGATGGCCATGCGGTGCAGAAAAAAGAGGTATGCCTTGTGGGTTTCGCGGCCATTCTGGTATTCAGGAGCCGATCCGGGCATTTGACCTGCCTGTTTTGAATGCCTGCATTCACACTTGGCGGCAAATCGTGCATGCCTTAATGTTAGCCATGATTGTAAACGGCTTACTAAATCCCAGCATGCTGTCGCTGCTGGCGCGCATCCGCCACACAAACGCATTGGTTATTGCAGATCGCGGCTTTCCCTTCTGGCCCGCGATCGAGACCGTGGATGTTTCGGTGGTGGATGACCTGCCTACCGTGTGTCAATTGATTCAAGCGCTCCGTGCCAACCATCAATTCACCCAGGCTTTTCAGGCCCGGGAATTTCTTCGTCACAACTCCAGGGTTGTTCGTGAAAAATTTGAAACGGCTCTTCATGGCATTCCTACGCGCTTTGTGCCCCACACGGAATTTAAAAAACAGGTCCCCCTTGCCATTGGATTGATCCGCACTGGTGACACCATCCAATACGCCAACACCCTCCTGGTTTCCGGATAATGCCAGCACCCGCTGTTCTCATGTGCTCTCATCCCAGAAGGCCATACCGCGGCCTGTTTTTCCGCTTGGTGATTTGCGCCGGGATGTTTTGCGTGCTTTTTACTTCCAGGCCTTTGCTTGCGCAGCAGGATGCCGACAACCGATACCTGGAAATCTACGAGCAGGTGCAAAAGGCCAACACCTTTTTGGATGAAGGATCCCTGCCCCAGGCGTTGGATTCCTACCAAAACGCATTGGTTCAACTGCAGAATTTCAGGCAAATCTATCCGGATTGGAACCCGGATATTGTCAGTTACCGATTTGCGGACATTCAAGATAAAGTGGCGTCACTCAAAAACCAGTTGCCCACATCCAACCCCCTCCCAACCGCAAGTGTGTCCAACTCCACACCATCAACCTCACAACCCGCCACCGAAACCAACCGGTCCGATTCCACGATTCTCTTATTTCAGCAGCAAGTGGAATCCTTGAGGGCTCAGAACGCCCGGTTGCAAGCCCAACTTCAGGAAGCTTTGGCTCAAGAGCCTTCCCCTTCTGACCGGTCCGCGTTGGAAGCGGACGCCGAGGAAATCCGGCTTTTAATGAAGGAAAACTCCCTTTTAAAATTGAGTCAATCCGGCCAAACTGCCCCCAGTCCATCAACCAACCGTTTTGACCGAAGCGGCAGCGCCTCATTCCAAAGCAATGCCACTCCTCCTCCCGGCGCCAGGCAAAACGCAGACATGCTGTCTCTCTCAAATGAAAACCAGGTCCTGAAACGCAAACTGGCATCAATGATGAAGGAAAATGATTTTTTGCGTCAAAAACTGGAAAAGAATTCGGCTGAAAGCCATGTGCCGCCTCCCATTTCTGATTCCGTGGCGCATGGGTTATCCACCCGGGAAGATTTGGAAAAACAACTTTCGGAAACGGCCTCGGCCCTGGTTCAAACGGATGAAAGGTATGAAGAATCGCTGTTTGAATTGACGCGTGAGCGCAACGCCCTGGCCCGGCAGTTAATTGACCAGGGTGCTACAACTCCGGTTAATCAGGAAATTCAAATCAACACCCAGCCACCCTCAGAGGCAACCCATGAGGTGCCAACGCGCCTGATGGCTTTGAATACCAATTCAGACACAGGATTTCTTTCCGGCCCGGCACCGGCTTTACAGGGGCACGCACTGAATGATTCTGATCCCGGCACCGCGGGCGGTGGAACTCATGGGGATGCACGATCTGTTCAAGCTGCCGCCCTCATCTCCGAGGAGCAAAAGAAGACCGCCCTGGGTGATTTCACCGCTGCTTTAACGGATCTGCAAATGGCTGCGAACCTCCAGACCAACAATCCAGAGATTCAAAACCAGCTTGGATTGACACTCGAACGCATGGGATTGAGACAGCCCGCAGAGTCGGCTTTATTGAGGGCCCTCCATCTCAACCCCCTTTTCAGTCCCGCCCATTTAAGCCTCGCCTTTTTTTATCTTTCCGAAAAACCGCCACTGGTTCAACTGGCCCGGTGGCATTATGAACAAGCCCTGCGCCTGGGGGCGACCCGGAATGCGGGCTTGGAAAAAAGCCTGGCCTTCACCAATGAAATCGAAGCCATCCCGGCGCATTAACCCTGCTGCCACTACTTGCATATGCGTCAATTTTTCCATCAACTCACCCTGCCAGCAACCAGGCGTGGCTTGGTGGATTTCACCAGCCAACTCCAGGGCGTGCTGCGTCAAAGCCAACTCCAGGATGGTATAATGAACCTCCTGCTGCAGCACACTTCCGCCTCACTTTTAATCCAGGAAAATGCCGATCCGGATGTGCGTCGTGATTTGGATATGTTTTTTAGCCAGCTTGTGATGGATGGCGATCCTCGGTTTATGCACCGGGCCGAGGGAGATGATGACATGGCAGCCCATATCCGCACCGCGCTGACCTCGGTTCATCTGGCCATTCCATTCCAAAACGGACAGCTTTCCTTGGGCACCTGGCAAGGTGTTTATCTTTGGGAGCACCGCACCCATGCGCACGCGCGCAAAATCCTTATCCATTTCCTCGGCACCTGAAACCATCTTTCCCATTCTCTTGAATGCGAATCCCCGGTCGTGACTGGGATTGGAACTTGCCATGAGGCATGCTGCTTTTTTAAGATGGAGCGTCGCTGGAATTTAAAATTAAACCTTCATGAACCACACTCTTTTCAAGGGCAAACTTCCCAAAATCGGAATTCGACCAACCATTGACGGACGACTTGGCGGGGTCCGGGAATCTTTGGAAAATCAAACGATGGCCATGGCCCGTGCGGCAGCCAGCCTGATTTCGGCCAACCTGTCCTATCCCAATGGCCAGCAGGTCGAGTGTGTTCTTGCAGACACCTGCATTGGCGGAGTGGCGGAGGCTGCTGCATGCTCGGAAAAGTTCTCCAGCCAGGGTGTGGGCGCCACCCTCACCGTCACACCGTGCTGGTGTTATGGCAGCGAGACCATGGACATGGACCCCGCACTGCCCAAGGCTGTTTGGGGATTTAACGGCACAGAGCGTCCCGGCGCAGTCTATCTGGCTGCAGTTCTTGCCGGACACACCCAGAAAGGCCTCCCTGCCTTTGGAATTTATGGACGAGAGGTTCAGGATTCCACCGATACAATCATTCCCGAGGATGTCCGGGAAAAAATCCTTCGCTATGCCCGCGCCGCTTTGGCCGTGGCTCTCATGCGAGGAAAATCCTACCTCGCCATGGGCGGCGTCTCCATGGGTATCGCTGGATCCATCGTGGACCAGAATTTCTTTGAAAGCCACCTGGGCATGAGGGTTGAAACGGTTGACATGACGGAATTCCTGCGCCGTATGGACAAGGGAATTTTTGATCCTGAAGAGTACCAGCGCGCCTTGAAATGGGTGAAACAGAATTGTGCCGAAGGCAAGGATTACAATGCTCCTAAAACCCGGCGTTCCAGGGCGAGCTTGGATTCCGAATGGGAGAAATCAGTCAAAATGGCCTTGATTACCCGGGATCTCATGGTGGGAAATCCCAAGCTGGCCGAGATGGGATATGGCGAGGAGGCCATGGGGCACCATGCCTTGGCGTCCGGTTTTCAAGGCCAGCGCCAATGGACCGATTACCAACCCAATGGCGATTTCCTGGAAGCCATCCTGAACACATCTTTTGATTGGAACGGCCGCCGCGCACCCTACATCGTGGCCACTGAGAATGATTGTCTCAACGGTGCCTCCATGCTTTTCGGCTATCTGCTGACCAATACCGCCCAGATATTTGCCGATGTCCGGACCTACTGGAGCCCGGAGTCCGTACACCGTGTTTCCGGGCACAAACTTTCCGGCCATGCCAAGGAAGGACTGCTCCACCTCATCAATTCCGGTCCCGCCACCCTGGACGGGGTTGGATGCCAGCAATTGAACGGTAAACCTGCAATGAAGCCCTTTTGGCAAATCACCGACGCAGAAGTCCGCAAATGTCTTGCCGCCACCACGTGGCATCCTTCCATCACCGAATATTTCCCTGGCGGCGGCTGGTCCACCCGGTTTCTCACTCGTGGAGGAATGCCAGTGACCATGGCTCGCCTTAACTTGGTGAAGGGCCTCGGCCCCGTTCTTCAGGTCGCTGAGGGCCACACCGTGGATCTGCCCGCCAAGGTTCACGATCAACTGGATCAGCGAACAAACCCCACATGGCCCAGCACCTGGTTTGCCCCGGTCCTCACTGGCTCTGGCGCGTTCCGCGACGTTTACACGGTCATGAACAACTGGGGCGCAAACCATGGCTCCATCAGCTACGGCCACATTGGTCCCGATCTCCTTTCGCTGGCTGCCATGCTGCGCATTCCCGTTTACATGCATAATGTGGCGGCGGAGCGAATCTTCCGGCCCAGCGCTTGGACTGCTTTTGGTACCCATTGCCTGGAAAGCGCCGATTTCCGGGCCTGCGCCAACTTCGGTCCGCTCTACGCCTGAAACCTTGCCCCGCAAAAAATTCATCATTGGGTGGCTTGCAGCCATTCTCGCCATAGGCTTTGTCCTGATTGGGGTGGCGGCTCTCTTGTCCCCGCAAACTTTTCTCTGTGTGGACAGCGGCAATGTGTCCGGGGATGTGCTTATTGTGCTGGGCGGCGGGGTTAAAGACCGTCCGGAATTTGCCGCAACCCTGTATGAGCAGCACGCGGCGCCGCTCATCCTGCTTTCAGGAGCAGGAGACACCACGCTGAACCGCCGCGTCCTGCGCCAAAATGGGGTTCCCAAGGACGCAATTGAGATGGAAAACCGGTCGCTCACCACTCGGGAAAACGCCATCTATAGCATACCCCTCTTGCGAGCCGCGCACATCCACCGCGCCATAATCGTCACTTCCTGGTACCATTCGCGTCGCGCCCTAAAAACCTTTCAACATTATGCTCCCGATATCACCTTCTACTCACGGCCAGCCTATTTTGAAATGCAACACGCTGGCTGGAGCCGAAACAATACCAGCCACCGAATGCGTTTGGAATTCCTCAAATTGATCGGTTATTGGGGATTTTACGGAATCAACCCGTTTTGAAATGTATTTAATGCCACCTGTCGTTCAATCCGAATGGCCGACCGATTTTCCAATTTTTATTCCTTGCATTTTTTAACTCACATCACATAATGAACATCCCTTGATCGCGGGGTGGAGCAGCCCGGTAGCTCGTCAGGCTCATAACCTGAAGGTCCTAGGTTCAAATCCTAGCCCCGCAACCAGTTTTAAATCGTGAAAACGCCCATTTCCTTATGGAATTTGGGCGTTTTTGTTTTGGGATAATTGATGCCCAGAAAAACTTTTTGCAATTCATCCAAGGAAATGACTGTATGCCTCGATCGAACAAGTTTGTCAGGTTTAGGATTGTCTGTACAGAACAGGACCGGGTGAATTCCATCCACTTCATTTCATAGCCGGGTGATTTTGGGATGGTTCCTCACACGCAAGCTGTCGGATTGACGAATGGCATGCAAATCAAGCCGTTGCCAAGATTAGGTCGCCCAAGTTCCTAAATCCAAATAATGAGACAAGTTTTCTTTGAACAAGATTGATGCAAACCGTCCTACTGTTCCAGCACCCTAAGCTCCTTCCTCGCCAACGCCAAATTTCCTGAAATCAAATGATCTGCAATTTGATCCAACGCATGGGCCATTAGGGGATCGGTGCCATGGGCGCGCCTTAATTGGTAAATGTGCAATGGAATTTGCAAATCAGCTTCCTTGAATGGAAAATCCCGCTGCAAAAAAGCCCGCCGCAAATCCTGGATCATCACCAGGTTGGTGAAACCGTATTCCTCCGTGGGCTCTATCATGGTGCCTTCGCCGAAATCGTTCCAAGTCACTACTTGTGTCATAAAGGAGGAATTGGTCAGCGCCAGCCCAAGCGTCTCCCGGAATGTGTCTCCATGATGATCGCCAATGTACCCCAAGTAATCCATGTCTGCCGCCCTGGAATAGACGTCATGAAAACGTGGAAAAGCGCTGCTGATGGAAGCGGGCCACGATGCGGATTTTTGAGCAAAGGCAGCCAGGTAACCTTGCAGGGCTGCATCAGACAGCACACCGCCAGTTCCCGGGGCCTGGCTTAGCCACATGGGTGGCCAGTCAAAGGCCCCAAGGCTGACGGGTCCCCTGTTGTCCTCGGTAAAAAAGGCCGGCTGGTTCGTGGCGTCCAACGTTGAAAAAATGCTTTTCCATTCCGTTTCCCCGTGAAAATACTGGGGTCCAAAATTCAACAGCACGGGATGGCCATGATAACGCAGATAGGTGGAGTCGCCAAACCAGTTTGCCTGCAGGTATTTCATGTCGGCCCGGGCCTGGGCTATGGCCGCATTGGGAGTCAGGTCATTGGCATCAATCAAATGACGCATTGTCTGGTCTTCATAACAAACGGCAAATTTTAATCCTGCCTTGCGAGTGAACTGAAACAGACGTTTCACGGCCTCATTGTTGGATCCGTAATCCAAAAAATCCGTGGACCCATACCAATCCACCACAACCCCGTCAATACCGGCTAATTTCATGAGCAAAACATGGTACTCCAGCACTGCCGGGTCGCTGGAGTCATAAGGGCCAATCAACGGGTAATACCAGGAGGCGATTTCCCGCTGTCCGAGCAGGTTGGTGGAATCAGGATTAAATCGGTCCATAGTCCAATGCCAGCCCCATTCTTGATGATAAGGCCGAGCACTGAACCAAGGCATGTAGTAGGCCATGATCCATTTGCCATGAACAAGGGGAACGGCACCCAGAAGAAGAAAGACCCCCAGCAGAAGGTTGCCCGGAGTAAGACGCCACGCGTTCACAGGAAAAAGCCTCGCAAATTCCCGCCCTGAATGCAATCCCGGTCAGTCTCCTGCGCCAAGCGATTAAAAGCAATGTCCCTGCCCTTTTTTGCAATAACCGGGGGACGGCAGGCAAGGTCGCCAGGTTTATGACAAAAACAATACATGAACCGATTCATCATGACTGCCCTGGGCTCGCGTGGTCAGTCGCATGAAATGGGGACAGCGTACCGTCTTGTCTATCGTTTATTTTTGGCACATAATCATACATCCACCGCAATGTACCGCTTGATCCTCACGGAACCGCAGCCATTTTGCAGGCGTACCTGCCGGCGCTGGACGATGCCTTTCGGAATCACCTTGGCAAGAGCCGCTATTTGGCTCGTTTCCGGAATAATTCTGTTGCAGCCTCATGAATTGCAGGCTTTGATTCTTTGGAATGAGCCAGGAACACGCCTGGTTCGGGATAACGGGTCGGGAGCGGATCTGCTTGGAGGGGCAGTAAAGCGCGATGATACTTCGAATGACACCCTTTATTTCAAATTTCATGTACGGCCCATATCCGACAAGGACACGGAGGATTATTATGCGGGCTTTGAATTATACGATGGCGACGTGGAGCGGTTAGGGGTGGGTAATTCCCTTTCCGCCTGGGCCTATAGCGCCTTTACGAGAGCGGATGACCGCGTCCAATCCAGCGCCCCAACCACGCTGGTGGATTTGCATTCATCGCGACCTGAATCCCTGGGCAATAATTCCTACCAATACCCCCGGCGCAGCGTGGAGGCCACCATTGTGTTCAAGGTCCAATTTATTCCAGGTGAGGACGACCTTGTAACCGTCTGGTTGAACCCTGACTTGGGGCCGGGCGCCAATGAGGCTGCGCAGCCGGATTCTCTGACCACCCGATTCAACGCCGATGCCAGTTTCGATGAAATTAGGCTGCGTCACGGAGGTAAGGGTGGAGGTTGGATTTTTAGTGATCTTTCCATCGCCACCGCCTTTAGTGATTTTGTGGATGCCAGCAGCCCGAGGTCGGGAGATGCGGGGTATGGCATGATGGATGGACTTCGGTCCATGAGCATTCAGGCCTGGAATCACGACACAGGCCTGCCTGTGAATCCAGTATCCGTCCTGGCAAGGGACGCGAATGGGTTTATCTGGGTGGGCGGAAATCAGGGATTGGCGCGATTTGATGGATTGAATTTTTTGCCTGTGGATTCGGGCATCGCGAATGGAGGCTTGCACGTGACTGCCCTATGGTCCCAGCCAGATGGCACAATGTGGATAGGCGACCGGAGAGCCGGGCTTTTAATGTGGCAAGGTGGACATTTGGCAAAAGCCAGTGAACCGGGATTACCAGAAACACTGAGTGTGACAGCCTTGGTTGGAGATCACATGAGGAGACTGTGGGTGGGCGCTACCAATGGGCTTTTCATGGCATGGATTCACCAAACCGATGCTCAATCACATCAGATCCAACCATTTTTTTCAGGTAAAAAGGTGACAGCCCTCGCCACGGGCACCCACGGTTCAATTTGCGTGGCCATTCAAGGTGAGGGCCTTTACTTCTGGGAAACCAACAAGTTTATTCAAATGGATAACCAGGAAACGAGGAATGAATTGGCCCATGCCACTTCAATCCTGGTGGATTCTTTTCATCGGGTATGGGTCGGCACCGAATCCGCCTCGGTTTTGTGCCTGGACAGCGGACACTGGCAAACTTTTCATCTTTCCAGCGGAAGAATGCCGGGTTCTGTAACCTCGCTGGCCATGAGCGCGAACGGCGTTCTTTGGGCGGCGACAGAGGGCCCCGGGCTCTGGCAAATAAAGGGACGAAAAGTTTTTCCATTGCCCCTTGTGGGGGAACTTGCTCCGACTCAGCCAACCTGTTTGTTGGCCGATCCAGATGGCCGCTTATGGGCTGGAACTGAATCCAACCTGTTCTGCCTGCGTTCGAAGGTGGTTTTGGCGCTGGGCCAAAACGACGGATTGGGTTATGGACCAGTCCACGGCATGGCGGAGGTCACCCCAGGAGTGATATGGGTGGGAAAACCGCGTGATGGATTGTACCGTTGGAATGGCAGGACATTTGGCCGCCTGCCAGTTGCTGGTTTGTCTCCGCAGGATTCCCAGGTCAGTTCCATCTTGGTGACCCACGAGGGGTTTTGCTGGGTGTCCACCACCCATGCACTGTTGGTTTACAAAGACAGCCTGGCCGCAGCCGATGAGGTGTGGACCCTGCCTCACGCGCCACCGGGAATATCAGCGCTGGCCGAGGGTCCCGATGACAGTCTCTGGATGGGCACACGGTCAGGAGGAATCTATTGCTTGAAAAAGAACCAATGGACGTCGCCCGTGAATCTTCAAGTCACCAACGCCATCCAGGCGTTGATTTCGCAGCGCGATGGAACTTGGTGGATTGGCACGGCAGGCGCAGGTCTTTATGAGATTCAGTCCGGCGTCAAGCGGCGGTGGGACCTGTCTTCAGGGCTTCCAGATGAAACGATTGAAACCCTGTTTCTGGATTTAAAAGACCGGTTGTGGATTGGCACTTCCAGCCGGGGTCTTGTGTGCCTGGCTGGATCCCACATGAATGTTTTTGGACCGCAGGAGGGCATCCCTCCAGGACCTATTTATCAAATCATGGAGGACGCGGACGGACGGCTTTGGTTGGGAACTGGCCATGGGATTTACTGCGTGGGCATAAAGGATTTGGATGCATTAAAACTGGGTGAGAAGAAGCAAGTCAGCGCAAACCATTTTGGGATTGCGGCAGGCATGACATCGGAGAGTTGTGTTGGCGGCGGGTTTCCATCTGGATTGAAAGATAAAACCGGAGCCCTTTGGTTCCCAACGCAACAGGGAGTGGTGGTGGTGAATCCTTCCGCATTGCCAAATGGATTATCCGCGCCAAAACCCATCCTTGATGAGGTTTTGGTGGATGGCATTTCGGCCTGGCCAGGTCCGGGTGATTCACCCTCCCAAATTCCAGGCCGGGCGGGCAGTTCGGATTCGCTGCGCGTGCCTGCGGGTCCACACCGTGTGGATTTTCATTTCACAGCCGTCAACTTTGAGGCTTCGGAGCTGATGCATTTTCAATATCGCCTGGATCCGTTGGACCGTGATTGGGTGGACGCGGGGAACCATAGGACCGCCGTGTACAACTACCTGCCGCCGGGCCAATATGTATTCAAACTGGAGGTCTGCAATCCAGAGGGATCGTGGACCCAAGCCGTCGTGGTTATGAAACTTGAGCAATTGCGCCACTACTGGCAAACGTGGTGGTTCCTGGCGGGCGCCGGCTTGGGCGTATTAGTGGTGGTGGGCGCCGCCGTCCGCCTGGTGGTGAAGGGCAAAATGCAAAGGCGCCTGCGCATGATGGAACAGGAACGGGTCCTTGACCTGGAACGCACACGAATTGCGCGGGATCTTCATGATGAAATGGGCGCGAAATTATGCCGTATTTCCTATTTGAGTGAACATGCCCGGCGCATTGAGATGCCCAACCCGGATTTAGGCGACCAAATTGCAAGCATCTCCGAGGTTTCCAGGGAAGTGCTCCACTCCCTGGATGAAATTGTATGGGCGGTGAACCCACAAAACGACACGCTGGATCACCTGGCCTCCTACATAGGGCAGTATGCCCAGGAATATTTTTCCATGACCGGAATGGAATGCGAGTTGGACATTCCACCCGTGCTGGATTCACACCCTCTTTCCTCCCAAGCCCGGCACCATTTGTTCATGGCCACCCACGAGGCGCTGACCAATATCCTGAAACATTCCAAGGCCAGTCGCGCCAGTATTCGCATCGCCCTGGAAAGCCAAACATTGAGGATTCAAATCCATGACAATGGCTGCGGATTTGACCTGGCAAAGGCCCGTGCCATGCTTGAATCTTCCATGTTGCCGAATGGCGACGGAATCACAAACATGAGCCGCCGTCTGAAGGATATCGGAGGCGAGGCCCACATTGAGTCCAAACATGGCATGGGCACAATGATTTTGTTTGTTTTGCCCTTGAAAACCAAAGCTGGAAACAAAACCTCCTGATTTTCATAATTTATGATCACTGTATCCATCGTTGACGACGAAAAAGACCTTCGCCAATCCATCACTACTTTCATCAATGGTTCGCCTGGGTTCAAATGCAAGGGGGCCTATGGCAGTGCTGAGGCCGCCCTTGTTGGACTCATGGAGGACAAGCCGGAAGTGGTTCTCATGGATATCAACCTGGGTGGCATGAGTGGCATTGATTGCGTGGAAAAACTCAAGGCCCGGTGCCCTTCCCTGCAGATTCTCATGCTAACGGTTTACGAGGATACCGACCAGATATTCCGCGCCCTCGAGGCTGGAGCCACCGGATATCTGCTCAAGCGCAGCAGCCCCACCAAATTACTTCAAGCCATCCGTGAAGTGCATGCCGGCGGATCACCCATGACCAGTTCCATTGCACGCAAAGTGGTGGCCTCCTTTCAAAAGAGCAAAAATTCTTCAGAAAAACAAACCCACCTCTCGCCCAGGGAGGAAACCGTCCTCCACTGCCTGGCCAAGGGTTTTACCTACAAACAAATTGCGTCGGAATTGGATATCAGCATAGACACCATCCGAACTTATCTCCGAAGAATTTACGAAAAACTGCATGTGCAATCCCGCACAGAAGCGGTGGCCAAGTATTTGAGCCAATAGCGCGGATACTCTTATTGAATTGGCCGAATGCCCAAAGTCGGGTCTCTGGGACGAATCGCAATCGCCTCACCGCCTCCTGGAACAAGATGAAATTCCAGGGTGAATTGGCTGGTGACATCGCAGTTGGTGATGTTGCAGGCAAAGGGGTTGGTGCGCCAGTCCGCGTCGCCGTCATCCCGGTAAATTTGCGCACTGTAATTCCTGCCCGAATCCAGAAAATCAAGCTTTACAGGAAAATCACGCCCTCGCTCATTGGTCATGCTTCCCACATACCAATCCCCCCCTCCTCGCCTCTTGCGTGCGATGGTTTCGTACTCGCCAATCGCCCCATTGATCCAGCGTGTCGTCTCCCAGTCCACTGGCACATCCATGATGAACTGAAACATGCTCCGGTATTTTTCATCATTCTCCGGAAGGTCCGCAGCCATTTGCAGGGGCGAATAAAAGCAGACATACATGGCAAGTTGCTTCACAAGGGTGGTCTGAACACGATCGTGGGGACGGTACTGGGGATAGGTAACCTGAAGGATGCCTGGGGTGAAATCAAAGGGCCCGCTTAAAAATCGGGTGTAAACGAGGTTCACATCATGAGCTGGCGGATTCCCGCCGTCTGGAGACCATGCATTGTACTCCTGACCCCGCGCGCCCTCGCGGGTCATAAAATTAGGCCAGGTCCGCCGTTCCCCAGTGTCTTTTATAGGCTCGTGCGCATCCAACATCACATGGTATTTGGCCGCCAATTCAGCAATTTTACGATAATGGCGTACCATGTACTGACCATCCAGGTATTCAGACCCAATGTACTTTCCCGAAGCATCGTAACGTTTGACCCGCGGCTCCATCCCCACATACCCGGTTTTAACATGATGAATTCCCAAACGAGCGCATTGGGCAAATGCTGCGTCCGCCTGGACCTCAAAATTAGTTATCACCGCCCCGGTTTCAAAATGGGCAATGAAGTCCACACCCTTTGAATGCGCGTACCGGACAACGCCATCCAAGTCAAACTGGGCGTTGGGTTGGGTAAAGCTGAATTCCGAGGCATGCGCCACCCAATCCGGCGCCCAACCCCGGTTCCAACCCTCAGCCAGGACCGCAGAAAAGCCATGGGCCGCCGCGTAGTCTATATAACGGCGCGCATTCTCGGTGGTTGCACCAAGCCCATCCGTGCTTTGCTCCCCGGGCTTGCTGGGATTCCATGTGTATTTGCCCAAATGCATCCCCCACCAAATGCCCATGAATTTGCCGGGTTTGATCCAGTCCGGTTCACCAATGGCGGAAGGCGGATTCAAATTCATCGCCATGTCTGAAGTTCGCTGCACAATGTCCCCCAGGTCATCGGAAATCATCACAAAACGCCAGGGTGATACACACGGGGCCTTGCAACGAACCAGCACTCCGTCTGACCATGGCGCCAGGTCACACTTCAAGGTGTTATTCGGGCAAGGTTTTAATTCCATACCGGCGTAATCCGTGAGGTCAGCTTCGTGGATGACAAGGTAATCGCCATTATCTTGTTGGAGTGTCAGGGGTGTGGTCACTGCCCGGACTGGATCTCTGTTGGGGTTGTCACCGGCTGTGGCATCTCCATATGGCAGGCGGGTCTGGCGCAATAGTTCGCTCAGCCTGGTATGCGAATAGAGTTGCTCCGAGGCCTGCGGCCTGTATGCAGGCTGCCACAGTGCCATGGCGTCCCCTGCAAGGGCAAATTCTGTTTCCTCATCCAGAATTTCAAAATCGTCCAACCCGTTTTGCCTGGGCCACTCATAACGAAAAGCCACGGCGTCATTATACACCCTGAAAATGATCCGCACCGCCCGATGTGCCCCGCCCATTTGCGTGAGCGTCACCTGCATCCGGTTATAATGATCCTCCACCGTGCGGCTTTCACCGTAAGGCAAGACCCACACACCCTCATGCGACCCTCGTGAAACCCGGCTCACCTGAAAACCCGAATCCAAGGCCCCAACATTCAAAACCACCCCCAACTTTGATTTGTTTAAAACAGGGTGCCCGCGATAGGTTGCGGAGTAATAAGGCGAACCATCAGCCAAAATGAAATCCAAACGGATGGAGCCATTGGGTGATTCCAAGTGTGATGAGGAGGATAAATCCTGCGAACTCAATGCAGAATGAATAAACCCCATTAGAAGAACCGGAATGAAAATGATAATGGAAGCCGCTCTCAAGCGAAAAGGGGTCATGAGCAAGCCTTTTATTCCTGGGTGGTGGACCATTGAATGGTGTCGTAGGCAGGGCTGCTGATGGAAGCATCCGACCGCACGCTGCCCACCGCCTGACCTGGGGAAACCGGCAGGCTGACTCCGGGGGAAAACACACCATAGAATTGGCCCCAAGTCAGTTCGCTGGGCAGGGATGCTGCGGCATGGCCATCCACATAGACCACGTTCACACGGTTGTTGTGCTTGGCATAGGCCGTTTGGAGTCTTTCATTAAACCCATTGGCCACAGGCTGCGAAGCGCCTGAATTTCCCGACCACACGGTATCCAGCCACGCCGCAGCAGTGGCGGAGCTGATTGGATTGATGGACCCGCTTGTGTCTGTAATAGCCACCATGTCTGAGGGCTGAAGCACAAAAGAAGATTTGAACGGTTTGTAATTCAACATGTTGCCGGCACCCGCACCGGAGAGCTGGACCGCCCCAAATACCCCGCAACAATTGAAACCGTATGAAAGAAATCCGGTGATGCTGGGATCCCATTCTCCTGGTTCACTGGGATAAATGATACCTCGCTGGCGTTTTGGACACACCCACACCTTGGGATTGGGCTCGTCATTGGCCATCATGGGGGCGGGGGTGTTGGGTTGCCAGTTATTGGGATTGGTGCCATAAAACCATTCCTCTCCAGCCATCTGGCCATGGGCATTTTTATAGATGGACTGTGTCCGCCAAGGGTTGGGAGCGGGATAAACGTCGCCATTGTCTCCGGCATAAATGGTAAAACCTATTCCAAACTGCTTGGTGTTATTGATGCAGGCAATGGCCAATCCACGATCCTTGGCCTTGCTCAGCGCTGGCAATAGCATGGCTGCCAAAATCGCAATGATGGCGATGACCACCAAAAGTTCGATCAAGGTGAAAGCATCGGGCGGCATCAGGCGTTCGCATGGTTGTCGTCCGATTGTTTTTGAATCCAGCTCGCGTTCCATTTTTTTCATAGGATCATAGCCATATTCTGCCCGGCTAAACCAAGTGTGCCTCGTGCCCTCAAACGGCCTAAAGGTATTGATGGGTATCAGCTTAATTCAACAAGCCACTCAAAAACAGTCGCATGAAGCGGTGACAAAAGAAAATGGCAGGTCCAACTGCTAACCCCGTCGAAATCCAAGTTTTTCCATACGCAATAAATCAAGTTGGGAATGTGACAGGCAAGCGGATTCCTCCACCCCATATGAGACCAAACTGCTGAATCCCAATGCCGATACACGGGAAAAACCACCTCAGTTCAGACGTGATCGGCAAAATTCCGGCACATTGAGTTTTGCCCCACGGAGCTACAGGCCCCTATGCTCTTTTTGTGCGCACGACTTGTTGGGAAATTTCAACAGGGCTTCCCTCCAGGCTGCTGGACTGCCCCCGGCCGCTTGCAACAACAGCCTGCCCCAAAAGGACTGAAGGGCTGTGGGAAGTTTGTCCAATTCTATGCGCAATTCCGATTCTCATTTCTTCCAAAATTCCTGCTCCATCGCATCGGCTTGAAACAAAGCCGTTTCCGCGCGGCGCCGAGGCAGATTGATCCCTGCATTGGAGCGTGTATTCCGAATCATGACCTGGCCAAGGATCCGTCTCAATTCATCCGGTTCGTGGGGCTGCCGGAGGCGTTTTGTATCCATGAAACGCTTTTTGAATTCCTTGGGAGAGGGCAATTGGCCTGGCTGAAGCAGCGTGACAAGGTTGTAAAGGTCCTCAAGGGAGTTCTGTACGGGTGTGGCAGTGAGCAACGATAGAAAACGACGAGGCAACACGTTCACGGCTTGCCATGCCTGGGATTCCCGGTTTCGCAGATAATGTGCCTCATCCACAATCACAAGGTCCCATGGCACGGTGCTGGCCATTTCCAAATGCGCCGCCAGCTTGATGGTATGGAGGCTGGCTACAATGCCCATATTATCCCACCAAAATTGACCCGCGTTTGAACGAATCAAACCTTGGTTTGTGGTCACCGTGGCAAGATTGAATTTGTCGTTTAATTCCTCCTCCCACTGGTCCACCAGCGAAGTCACCGTGATCACCAGAAAGCGCTTCACCAATCCACGCGTAATCCACTCCTTCAGAGCCAGTCCGGCTTCAATCGTTTTCCAAAGCCCCACCTCGTCTGAAAGCAAGGCACGCCCACGCAACGGACCAAGCACCCTCAGGACCGTGCGTATCTGGTATTCCATTTGCCGTATCCGGCAGAAGGGAAGCGAAATGAGATTGTCGCATTGGTTCGAAACCCACCATTGCGCCGCCCTCTCTCGCATAAAATAACCCGTGAGATTTTACAAAGGCAAAGCAGTTTCCTGAATGGTGAGGTTTGGAAAATCAATTCGAACCTGCACCTCCGGCTGCATGTGGAAGCAGGCATGGCCGCAGGAAGTTGCAATTCCTTGCGAGATTGGAGTTTGTCCGAAATCCGACGCGCTTCAGCCCTGGCACCCTCCTTCGACCGCATTCTTTTAGCCCGTAGCTCCTCCTGGATTTCATACCTCCGCTTTTCTTCGTCCCATTCTTTCTACGCAATAAGAATGTCTTGAATCATCGGATTTGAATGGGGAATCCCATTGATGTTTCTTCCCAGGTTCGGGAAATCATTTTCAAAACTTTTATTCATCCACTTTTTCCATTTTCCATCGTCTTACGGCCATTGTAATTAAATCTGGCAACGGATCCATCCTACTGGCCTGATGACCGTTTTTTCCACCATGACCGGCCGACTTTATTTTGGCCGCAGCCATGCAGAAAGGCGGCAAGTGAAGGTCCTGCCACCCCGAATTGGCTTCATTTTGCCGCGTTTGCCCCGGGGTATTTCATGCGAATCGAGTAAAGTGAATGCGTGGCGGTAATGAACAAGGTTTTATGATCCGGACCGCCAAAACACACATTGCCGCACCAATTTTCAGGAACCGCAACATGATCCGTGCGGATTCCAGAGGAGTTAAAAATCGTGACTCCATGGCCGGTCAGGAAAAGGTTGCCCGCCTTATCCATGGTCATGCCATCTGACCCCATCGGACAAAACAGGGTTTTGTGCGCAAGCTCGCCATTGGAAAGGATGTCATAGCGCCAGGTTTGGCCTGCGCCTATGTCCGATACAAAAAGGAATTTTCCATCCGGCGACCCCGTGATTCCGTTGGGTTTGCGCAAGTCATCCGTCACTCGGATCAGCTTTGAACGCTGCGGTGTCAGGTAATAAACTTCTTCATTGGTCAATGCCATGGTCCTGTGGTCCCACCAGGTCCGGCGATAAAACGGGTCGGTGATGTATATCCCTCCTCCAGGCGAGATACACACATCGTTTGGTCCATTGAAATATTGGCCGTTAAAGCCGCTGGCCAGCACCGTGAAATGCCGGGTGAAAGGGGAAATGCACCATAGCTGGTTGTGTTCATCAGCACAGGAAATGAGGTTGCCTTGGGCGTCAAATTCCATGCCATTGGAGTGCCCAGAAGGCTGCATGAAGGTGGAAAGACGTCCGGACACGCTCCATTCAAGGATGCGGTTTGAAGGCTGATCCACAAAAAAAACATTCCCAAGACGATCACAAGTAGGGCCCTCGGTAAAATCAAATCCGCCTTGCAGCTTTGCAAGCCTGGCGCCCGGTTCAAGCGGGGATTCATCGGCTAAAACCGAAAAAGCCAGACAAAAAACCGCCATAATGTAAATGATGCTCATGGCTTGAATTTATGCGTCTTCAAGAATAGCCCAAACCATGGCCCCATTGCCAGCAGGATTGCTCAGCCAGGTTTTTGAATTGCTGGTGTGGATTTGGGGACGGTCCCTTTTGCCCCTGCAATTACCGGCTTGTTTTTGGGCTTCACCTGTCGCAACTTGATGGAGTCCGATAGGCCTATTATGCATTCAGGCACCGCTAAAATACTTCGCTTTTTGGGAAACTGGGTCATCAACACCGCTTCGGTGGCTTTGACCGTGATCATTTTGCGCGACCACATCAGTTACGGTGACCGTGTCCAGAACCTGCTTTTGGTTTCGTTGCTGCTGGGGATTTTAAATGCCTTTGTACGGCCCATTTTAATGCTGATAGCGCTTCCCTTGCTGATCTTTACCCTTGGCCTTTTTACCTTGGTCATCAACGCCTTGCTGCTTTGCCTCATCAGCATACTGCTGCCATTTTTTCATGTGGATAGCTTTGGCTATGCCTTTTTAGGCGCTGCCATTATTAGCATCATTTCCGTGGTGTTGCACAGCCTGACTGGCACGAATCGAGTCACCATACAGACCCAGCGGAATCCTCCTCCCCCACCCCGCAAGGATGGCGATGGAGGTGGTCCGGTGATAGATATCTGAGCGCTTGCCTCTTTCAGCCACCCTTGAGCGGACGTTAACCGCCCTGATGACCACCCGCTGTGGGAGCAAGGCTTCTGGCCGTGATCAATATGATTTCTTTCAGAGATGTCCGGGGCACATACCCCGTGAAATGATGGAGTTTGCCGACCGAAGGTTTACGCCTGCGCATGTCATCCACCACGGGGGAGATTTGGGATCGTTCCAGCCCGTCCCGGTTTGAGTTCAAAGGATAGGCATTGGCGTAAGGCACCATTTCCACTCCTGAAGACGATTCCAGTGTGGAAACGACCAAACGCGCCAATTCCAAGATGGAAATCTCCTCGGTACTGCCGATATTAAAGACCTGCCCGGCTGCTGAAGGGCATTTTTGCAGGCGCACCAGCGCCTCAACAACATCGTGAACCAGACAAAAGCACCGGGTTTGGAAACCATCGCCAAATACCTTCAGGTTTTCGCGGTTTTGGGCCGACGCGATGAATCGCGGAAGGACCATTCCGTATCGTCCGGTCTGACGGGGACCCACGGTATTAAATAACCTGGCGATGATGACGGGCAGTTGCCGTTCCCGGGCATACGCAAACGCCATGAATTCGTCCGCCAATTTGGAACAGGCGTAGCTCCAACGCGGCTGACCAGGTGGACCGATGAGAAGGTCATCTTCCTCGTCAAAAGAATCACGAGAGCTTTTGCCATACACCTCTGAAGTGGAGGTAAGAAGCACTGGAGTTCCAGCATCCGCAGCAGCCCGCAGCAGCACTCGGGTTTCATCGAATCCATCTTCCAAAACCTGCAGCGCGGATTTCATCACTAATTCCACCCCCACCGTGGCAGCCAGGTGATAAATAAAAACAGCCTTTTTCACCCACTCTTGCAAGTGGACGCACTCGGAAATTTTGCAAGAGGCTATCTGAATCTGCGGATGCCCGGCAAAATCCTTCAAGTTATCATGGCTGCCTGTGGAAAAGTCATCAATCACAGCCACTTGAAAACCATCTTTCAGAAGACGTTCGACCAGGTGAGAGCCAATAAAGCCTGCGCCGCCTGTGACAATCACCAAGGGTGAGTTTTCCTTGCCTTTGGCCGGATTCATGGAGAATGTGGCGAACCGGATTTGGTTCCCAAACCAGAAACCTCCCGGCTTGCCCTGTCTCCCCTGGAGCGATCCAAGGCGGAAGCCAGTGCAATGGCCAGGGATTCCCGGAACCTGGGATCTTCAATCCGGGCAGCTTCGGCTGGATTGGATAGGTAACCCGCCTCGATCAGCACGGCAGGCCGGTTTTGGCCGCGCAAAACCCCAATAAAACGGGCTCGACGAACCCCGCGATCCTCCTCGCCTGTGGCCTGAACCACCGATGCCTGCAGGCGCACGGCCAGCAGTAAATTCAAAGCGTCGTACTGGTTATTCGGAAGATTTTCCTGCCAGGGATCCGCAAAACCCCTGGTGAGAGTGGAAGGCATTCCCGATGGCGTGAGGCAATAAGTCTCCACACCGGATTGGCGCCTGTCAGGCGCCGCAGAATTGAAATGCAGGCTGATAAAAAGATCGGCATGATGGTTTTCTGCAAATTGAACCCGGTTGGACAAGGACATATCCACATCCCGCGTGCGGGTGAGAAAAACCCTCCAGCCTGAAGCTTCAAGCAAGGGTTTCATGCGGAGGGCCAAGTCCAGGGTAAAATCCTTTTCTGGCCGATGATCCAATACACTGATGGTGCCGCTGTTCATTCCGCCGTGGCCCGGGTCCAACACTAATGTGGAAAAGTCCGTCATTGGAAAACCCGGGCTGCATAACAAAGGCTGGAGATTCTTGGCCAAATCCAGTCCGTTCATCCACACTTCTCCATCCACCATTTCAGGATCAAATCCAAGGTGAATAGGATGGCCATTCCATAAGGCTTCCCTGCTACCGATTGCAAGCACCATGGATCCTTGCGATGATTTGACCACATAGGTTGCCAGGGGAGAATCAGTCAACCTTCGGGGCATTTCAATGCCATGCAAAGCTGCCCAGCGATTCAGTGAGGTCCAAGTGTTATTAGGAATGACCGGCGCAGGTTCCGGCAGGCGAGGAGTCATCCCGCCCCCGCGTGCTGGGGCCGCAGGGACCATTGCCTGGGGTGCAACAGGCGGCAAATATACTGACGGCGGCCTCGGCGAAGCGGTTGATGGCCGGGTGGAATCCTCGATGGACCACTCCTTGGGCACGGGACCTTGGGGTGGGGATTGACATCCCGCCAACAACAAGCCTGCCGACAATAATAAAAACGCCTGAAACTTGAACACCAGCCCATTGTGCGAAAGGAAATAGCAGAAACAAGATGTTTTGAGCCCCAATTCACCTCGATGAAGTTCCCACATTTGTACCCGGCATGCTTTAACCTCTGGCAGGCATTCCGCGACTTGTTTGAGGCTGGCAAATAAGGCAGAATTATGCCGCTTGAAAATACTTGTGGCCATCACCGGCGCAACCGGCGCGCTCTACGCGCAACGTTTGCTGGACAATTTGGACCCCGCTCGACACGAAATCCACGTGGTCCTGAGCAATTACGCCCAGCAGGTCATCAAGGTGGAGTTGGAATCCGGATTGAAGCTGCCCCCCGGGGTTCAGTCGCATTCCCTTAAAAGCATGAATGCCCCATTCGCCAGCGGATCAAATCCGCCGGATGCCATGGTGGTTATACCCTGCACCATGGGAACCATGGGCAGGATTGCGCATGGATACAGCGAGGACGTGCTGCTTCGGGCTGCGGATGTGGTTCTGAAGGAGCACAAAAAACTGATTTTGGTCCCCCGTGAAACCCCCCTAAGTCTGGTCCATGTCAAAAATATGGAACTTTTGCTTCTAGCCGGGGCCATCCTCCTTCCTGCCAATCCCAGCCTCTATGGCAATCCACGCACAGTCGTAGAGGTCGTTGACACGGTGGTATCCAGGGTGCTGGATCATCTGGGTGTTCCCAATGATTTGTCCCCGCGCTGGGCGGAGGAAAAAGAATGAAACCGAAGGTCTGGCAGAACAACATCTTTTTCAAGTGGGGCTCTTTTGTAAGGTTCTCACACACAGTCTTCGCCCTGCCTTTTGCCCTAAGCGCCATGCTGGTGGCCGCCCGAAACAACCGGGGTTGGCCAGGGTGGCAAACCTTCGGACTCATCCTTTCAGCCATGGTTTGTGGAAGAACCTGCGCCATGGCATTCAACCGGATCGTGGATCGAAAATTTGATGCCCTGAATCCACGCACAAAAAACCGGCACCTGCCCAGCGGTCAAATCAACCTGTCCTCAGCCATTTCCCTTTGCATTTTGGCTGGCCTTGGCCTGGTCGCCTCCTGCTACTTTTTGAATTCCTTGTGTTTTTTTCTTTCCCCCGTCGCACTGATCGTGGTCTGTTTTTATTCTCTGACCAAACGCTTCTCAAATTACACGCATGTTTTCCTGGGGTTGGCTCTTTCCCTGGCCCCCATTGGCGCATGGCTGGCGGTGCGGGGCAATTCGGTCACCCACTTGGAACTGTTACAGATGATCCTCCTTGCGGCTTCCGTCGTGTTTTGGCTGGTGGGTTTTGACATTATTTACGCGCTTCAGGATTACGATTTTGACCGGGAGCATGGGCTGCGCTCCCTTGTGGTGGCTTGGGGACCTGCCAATGCCTTGGGCGTGGCTTTCCTTAGTCATTTGATCATGTGTGGACTATTGGTGGCATTTGGTCTGGCCTGCGGTTTCAAGCTCGCCTATTTCATAGGCTGGCTCATCATTCTCGCCTGTCTGCTGCTGGAACACTGGGTGGCTCGACGGCGAAGCGTGAATTGGATCAACCTTGCTTTTTTCCGGCTGAATGCACTGGTGGGAACCGTCTTTTTGGTGGTGGTGGCGGCGGAGATTGTTTTCCAAGGAGCATTCTGGATGCACTGAAGGTTCAAAAACCCCGCGGAAAACCCAAATATCCGATGAAACCCTCGATGAAACCTAAATGCTTTCTCGAAATGCTCAAACTGAAAGGAACTCAAATTTTAATCCGGGACCCACAAGCACGCACCAAACACCATCCGGTAATTGCTTCAGCCAAGGCCACCAACCCTGCCGCAATCACAATCAGGCCCTTCAACATGGACACGTCCACCCAAATGATGCCAAACATCAGGCATAAAGCCCCGGCCACGCCCCGGGCAATGCGCCCTGAACGCCTTAAATTAGGGCGAAAAAAGCTGGACATGCTCTACTCTAACCCATGCCTGCGCCTTTGGCAAGGTGAACTCTGCATCAATTCCATGCGCCACACATCGCCTCATTGGCAATAAACTATGCATCTGGACGAAAATTTTCTTTGGGCCTCGGTTTTTTGGGGAGGCATTGCCAGTGGATATTGGATATACGGTTGGCGCCAAAAATCATGGATTCCCTTGGCTGGCGGAGCTTTAATGATGGCCGCTTCCTTTTTGCTGCCGGCCTTGACCATGAGCATGGTCTGCTTGCTTTCCATGGTCGCCGTTTGGTGGTGCTTGAGGCGGTTTTGACAAATTAAACCTGCTGGTTTCACGAAAGGCAAAAGCCGGGAAACGCAAGGCATTCCCCGGCTTAACCTTTTTTGTGGCTACGGTTCTTTTAAGAATGATGCAGGGCCGTTTGTCCTGCATAAATAGCATTTGAGCCAAGTAACTGCTCGATGCGGAGCAATTGGTTGTATTTCGCCGTGCGATCTGTCCGGCTCAGGGACCCAGTCTTGATTTGGCCGCAGTTGGTGGCCACGGCAATATCTGAAATGGTGGAATCCTCCGTCTCACCAGAGCGATGGGACAACACGGCCGTATATTGATGAGTCTGGGCCAGGGAAACGGCATCCAATGTTTCAGTGAGCGATCCAATCTGGTTTACCTTGACCAGGATTGAATTGGCCGTGCCCGTATCAATGCCTTTCTGGAGAAATTTCACATTGGTCACAAACAGGTCATCACCAACGAGCTGGATTTTTTTGCCCAAAACATCCGTCAGCTTCTTCCAAGTTTTCCAGTCGCCTTCCGCGCAGCCGTCTTCAATGGAGACGATGGGATATTTGGCCGCCAGTTTGGCGTAAAAATCAACCAATTCATCACCGTTCAACTTGCGACCGCTGCTTTTTTTGAATACATAGGTCTCGTTACCGGTGTAAAATTCCGATGAAGCCACGTCCAATGCCAGGTTGACCTGCTTGCCGGCCTTGTACCCGGCATTTTTGATGGCTTGAAGAATCACTTCGATGGCGGCCTCGGCGCTATCCAATTTGGGGGCAAATCCGCCCTCATCGCCCACGGCGGTGGATAGGCCCTTGGATTTCAAAACGGATTTCAAGGCATGAAAAATTTCAGTGATTGCCCGCAACCCTTCGCTGAAGGAGGAAAAACCGTGGGGTTGGATCATGAATTCCTGGAAATCAATCGGGGCATCCGAATGGGCGCCGCCATTGATCACATTGGCCATGGGCACAGGAAGAACCTTGGCATTGGGTCCGCCGAGATATTTGAAAAGCGGCTGGCCAAGGGCTGCTGCTGCCGCTTTGGCATTGGCAAGGGAAACTGCCAGAATGGCATTGGCCCCAAGCTTGGATTTGGTTTCCGTGCCATCCAGTTCCAACATGGCCCGGTCTATGGACAATTGGTCCAACGCGTCTTTGCCCAATAGCTCCGGCTGAATCTTGTCCGTGACGTTTTTGACAGCTTTTACCACGCCTTTGCCTAGAAAACGCTGTTTGTCTCCGTCCCGAAGCTCTATCGCCTCGTGCTCGCCTGTGCTGGCACCGCTCGGCACCGCTGCGCGTCCCGCAGCGCCCGATTCCAAAGTCACATCCACTTCCACCGTTGGATTACCGCGTGAATCAAGAATTTCACGCGCCTCAATTGATTGAATATTTGTCATAAAAAACTCCAGACAGGATAGAAACATATTCCCCAGAGTCAAGATCAGGCCATTCAATCAAACGGGCCAAGATCATCGAGGTTGGATTTGGATTCGCCTGCTTCCACCTCAGCGGCCTGGATTTAAGGACCACATGGCATCCTCTTTCGAAATCACGCCATCCTGTTATCCGGCCAGAATCAGTACGCCGCCAAATTTAAACCAAATAAACCCGAACCCTCAGAATGAGCTATTGGGTTAACGATTACCTGAAAGATGGATCCAACTTGGCTCGCAGCCATTCTGCCACTTGATCGGCCCAGCCAGGCAGATTCGTTTGCCAGCCGCGAATCCGGTGGGTGGCGCCTGGTATGGTAATGAAATCACAGGAATTGCCGGATGCCTTGAGTCTGGCTGCAAAATCCTCGGTTTGATCGTAGGGCACAGTGGTGTCAGCGCTCCCCTGTACAAGAAGATACGGGGGCAAACCCGGCGAAAGGTTGGAAACGGGCGATATTTTTTCCATGATGCCCAGGGTGTCCGCGTCCAATTCGTTCCTTCCCAGCAAATACTTCATTGAAACCCAATTGTCCAGGCTGCCGCGTCGCTTGGCATCATAGGCGATTTCCGTGGGTGGCGCAAATCCAACGATTGCCTGCACACGTGTGTCCTCATTCGTCCGGGTCCCAGCCAGGGTTACAAGGTGCCCGCCTGCGGAATAGCCAATCAATGCAATATGAGATGGATCGCCTCCATAAGCGGCGGCATTCTTTTTCACCCAACGGATGGCCGCAAGCTCATCCTCGTAACAATCAGGCCATTGGTTTGTGGGAGCCAGGCGATAATTAATGGTAAACCAGGTGAATTGATTCACCGCGCGAGCCAGCACCGGCACGATGTCCGTTTCCTTGTCCCCTGAAGACCAGCCTCCACCATGGACGATGATCAGAACCGGATGAGAACCCGGGGTGGAGGGAACGTGGGCATCCAATTTTAGAGCCTCCCCGGAGGCATAACCATAGGTAATGTCCAGGTGATTGGCGGACCATGCGTTCATGACTTCATCATCGGGATGCCAGTGGTCGGAACCGCCGAGAACCGCCGAGAGGGTGATTTTTTTGGCCTCCGCATCGGTCAATTGCCGTGACCAGTCGGGGCGGCTGGACGGTTGAGCGCCCGGGCCGCTGCTCTTGTATTCTGCATAGCGTGCTGTCTTGTGCGCCTCAGGCTTGTTCCAGTCAAACCAACCGGCTGGATTAATGACATCAGACATCTCGCAATTTAAAAAAATCGTGCTGGCATGAATTCTCCAGGGACGGCCCAGGTAGGAGTGATACCCCGGATGGGCGGCGCGTATGGTGCAGTGGGAAAACACAAATCCAAAGGGGGAATCCTCTGGCGTGGAGGCAGCGGTCACATAGCCTTTGCCAAGGCAAACAATGGAGCAATGCTCAAACCATGCGGTGGCCGCGCCAAATATAAAATCCACGTGGCCATCAATTTCGCAATCCTCAAAGTACTGGCGTCCACGATTTAACAATATGGTGTCCTGCCATCCCAAAAACCGGCAGCGCCGGAAGGCGGCGCGATCCCCGTCCACACGAATGGCCAGCGCCTGCCCCACCGGTCCGGCGCCGTTCGCAAAGGTCAGGTTTTCCGCCGTGAAATCATCCGCATCTATGGTTGTGGACGGAGTCTTGAACGTGCCGATGGGTTTGCCCTCGCTGTTTGTAATGCCCGCATAAAGGTCAAAGGTGAGAATGGTCTTGGAGGGTTCCTCCCCCACCAGATGGAAATATCGCTTTTCCCGCTGGACATAAATGAGCTCATGATAAGTGCCGGGCGCAATATGAATGATCACGGGGTTGTCACGACTGCCTGACGGCACCGCCATGATGGCCTCCTGGACGGATCGAAATGGAGCGCTGCCATCAGGCGCCACAAAAAGATTGGTTTGGGCGTTCGCCACGAGGACCGGGCTGGCAAGAAGCACAATGAAGACCCGCGCTTGTTGGATGAAAATTTTCATGATGCGGAGGGATTGAATGAATCTATTCGGTTTCAAGGTTCAGCGATATTTGGATCTGCCGGCGCATGGCCCAGGTCCTTTGAGGTTGCCAGGGCTATGACCCGGCCTTGGTTTCCAACGGCACAATAAAAATGATAGACCACACCGCCCGTTTTTAAAACCCATGGTTTGTGTGCATAGACGTGGTCGTATGGCTCGGATGGTTTTACCAGTTCCGGGCCGTTCCATTGAACCCAGTTTACCAGGTCCCGGGAGACGGCAAACGTGTCAAACGCGCGCGGGTGCCAGCCAGCCCCAAAATAAAACATCACCCAGAATTTCCCAATCCTTACAATCTGCGGATCCCCGCTGATCCCATTTTTTTTGACAACGCCGTTTCGCACCACGGGATCCGCCCCGTAGCGCTGCCAGTGGACCATGTCAGCCGAAACGGCCATGCCAATCTGCTCAAAGCCATTTTTGTATTTTGCATTGTAATACATCACAAATGGCCAACCCGTGGAACGGTCCGGGTCGCAGATGATCTGGCTCTTATAGATCGTCTTGGTTTCGAAACTGCGGGCATCCCTTTGTTTGGGGCTGAGCACTGGATTTTGTGCCAATCTTTGCCAAGGTTCGGCCTGCTCCGGACGAAGAGTCCATGCCAAGCCAAGGGACAAAGGATCGGTTTCATACCCTTGTTTTGCCCCGCCAATGAAGGAGAGCCAGTATTTTCCATCGTAAACGCCCAAGGCATGGCTGCCATTCCATTGCGGGTCCACCAGGGCCACACCGCCATCAGCCTGCCATGCATCCCATCCGCTTTTTGAAAAAGGCAGCACACAACCCAGCTTGGTCCAATGCAGCAGGTCCTTGCTTCTTGCCAGGAAGGTCTGGTAACCGACCTTGTGGTCATTGGCCACATACATCATGTACCAACTTCCATTCTTTTCAAAAACGCTCGGGCAATCCACCATTTCATCCTTTCCTGATCCCTTCAACACTACGCCATACTTGTAGGGAGTCCGCACTTCATCATAAATTGTTAACAACGTGCTTTCATCCACAGACCCGCTCGCGGGTTTGGCGGCGATCACCTCGGGCCTGGATTCCTCGGCACCAAAAGCAATGCATCCCAGGGTCATCCCCAGCAGGATGGATCCGGCCAGCAGGCTTGAAAAAAACCGGCTTATCCTTTTTTGCGTCCGCGTGCGAACCGAAATTTCCGGACCATCGGCATTTTCATGCCTTGCTTTGGCGGGCTTTAACACGAAATGAATTTGCACTTGGTATATGGCGTCTCGGGACTCCTGTCTTTCCAGACGTGCCGGGGTTTGATTTGGTTTCAGTTGGGTGCTGCGCAAATGATCCTACTGGTTGTCCGCATCCAGCCGGGATTTGAAATACCGGTTTATTCCGTCGAGTATTTCAGGCACCAGCGTGACCTTATGTCCTCGTTTTTCATGATCCATCATGAATATCTCGTCACTGCCCAGAACCGCCAGTTTCTGGCGCAGCACGGTCATCTGGAATTGGGCATCCGGCCCTTCCCCGCAATTAATCGTCAAAAACAAGGGCAATGTCGCTTGGTTCAGGTAATCCATGGCCCCCTCTCTTTTCCAAAAATCCCGGTGGTGTTCCAAATCACCCCAGGCGGCATTGTAACGGGGCAGCATGTGGTCCTTGGGCAAAATCTGGAGATAAGTAAAGCGTCCGGACATTACCACAGCGCCCTGCACATCGCTGGATTCCCCGATGTTCAACCCGTGGCCCTCAAACTCGGGCATTCCCATGGTGGTCACCAGCATCAAGGCCATGCCGCTTCCGCGTGAAAAACCGTCCATGGCAATCCTGCCGTTCAATCCCAGTTCGCGTCCCTCCACGCGAAGCGTCCGAACAGCCGCTTTAATGATCCAGCAGCATTCAGGCATCGGATCCAGTCCCTTGTACGGGGCTTTTACGGGATGGTCCGCCATGGCAACCGCCATTCCCTCCGTGGCCTCGCCGTCCAGGATGGTGTCGCTGCAAATAACAAGGGAGGCATTGCCCATCCGGTTTACGTTATCACAGGAAAACTCCAGAACAGCCCCACTGGGTCGGGCGGGATGCACCGGGTAAATGATGTCCAATGCCAGGGAACGATCCGTTTCGCGGTCAAAAACTACGTTTTGCTTCAAGTTGCAGCCAGATGGCACCAAGTACACATGGGCCTTATCAATCGAATAACCTGGAATCAACCCGCGAGTCTGAACCGCCTTCCGCAGGTCAAAAAGATCCTGGTTCAACCATGGAACACGGGCCTGCGAGGCGTGCTGGTAATCCAGGATCAAAACCCTCATGCGGTTGGTTAAAAACCCCTGGAGTAGTTCCTCGTCCGATTCGGTTCCCACCCTTGGAGCCGCCAGGTTTTCAAGGTAAATGACCAGCGGCAATGTGTTGGTCGGGCTTGTGAATGGAGGTTCCAGCAGCTTTGCCGGCACGGTGGCATGCGCACATTGGCTGAACCATGAAAACTGATCCACCGACGCGCCTTGTAGTGTCAAACACAAAGCCCCATTCGCCAGCATGAGAAGCCATGAAAGCCGGAATTTTTTGAAGCCATTCATAAACGGACTAACTTTCTCCAGTTTGCGTGGTTTGCCCTTGGCCTTTTTTTTGCAAAGAGCCATCAAACTCGAAGATGTCCCCTGCTTTGCCCTGACCATCAAAGGAATTTTTTCCACAGACAATATGGAAGGGGCGTCCCAATTTGGAATGCAGCCGGACACGAGTCAATTTGCCCTTGTCCCAGGCCATGTCCACCACAAAACCATCACGCGCGCATAATCCGGTTACGGACCCGCGCGGCCAAGCTTCAGGCAAGGCGGGCAGGAGGGTGAGAATGCGTGCTTGATGGTTTTCCGCCGACTGGGTCCACGGGCTTTGCAAAAGCATTTCCGCCACACCCGCCGTGGCGCCCAGGTTTCCATCAATTTGGAATGGTCCACACAAATCAAATAGGTTGGGAAGAGTCCGACGACTCAGCAGTCCTTCCAACTGGCTGAATGCATAGCTCGCATCGCCCACACGCGCCCATAATGGTATGCGCCAGGCATAACTCCAGCCAGTGCTGCCCGCGCCGCGCCATTGCAACAGCCTTTGCGCCGCCTGCCAGATGCGAGGGTCAGCAGGACTGATGTCAGCTCCGGGAAATAATGCCCACAAAGGTGACATGTGCCGATGATTGTTGTTGGGCACATCCACATCTTGCAGCCATTCCTGGAGCTGCCCATATTTTCCAACCTGGTTGGGCGCCAACTCCCCCGCCGTTTGCTTGAATTGACTCATCAATTCCTCATGCACACCCAGTATCCGTTCCGCCTCAATGGTGCCGTTGAGAAGCGCCCTGATCAATTGATTGTCCATCGTGGGGCCATAGCAAAGGTTACCCTCTTCAGGCGAGAAAGAAGGCGATGTGACTTTCCATCCCGTTTGAGGATCCTTTACCAAGTCATCCACAAAGAAAATGGAGGCCCCCTCCATTTCAGGCAATACCCGGGCTAAAAATGCCTTGTCCCCGGTGAAAAGGTAATGTTCCCACAAATGATAGCACAGCCAGGCCCCGCCAGTAGGCCACACCCCGTCTATGTTGTTGATTGGAGCGGTACCCCGCCACAAGTCCGTGTTGTGATGCACCACCCAGCCGCGGCTCCCATATTGTTCCCGCGCCGTCCGCACACCCCCTTGGGAAAGGTCATGGATCATGTCGAACAGGGGTTGGGCACACTGGCTCAGATTGCATACTTCAGCAGGCCAGTAATTCATCTCGCAGTTGATGTTCAGTGTCCATTTGCTCTCCCAGGGTGGGTTCAAATCCTCATTCCACAAGCCTTGAAGGTTCGCGGGCTGCCCTCCAGGCCGGCTGCAGGATATCAACAAATACCTTCCATAATTAAAATCCAATGCCGCCAGCGCCGGATCTTGGGCTAATCCCGTCTTCTTTACATCCAGCAATCGCCGGTCCAGCGGTTCATTTACCTGGGCGTTAGAACCCAGGTTCAATCGAACCCGTTCATACAGCCCCTTGTAGTCAGCCTGTTGGGATTGTCTTACCTGTTCCTCCTTTTTTTCACCCAGGGCCGCCAGAGCATCCGCACATCGTTGGTCCGGATCACCCGTTATATCCTGGTAATTCTTAAAACTCGTCGCTGCCACCAGGTATATCGTCGCCGAATTCGCTCCCGTGACCGACAAACCATCGCCTTCAGCTTGCACTTGTCCCCCATCTACCCTCACCATAGCTCGTGATTCAAAACGTAATCCCCCCTCTTCCACTTGGCCGGTCATGACCAATGTAGCCGCGCCGGCTCGGGCGGTATGGGAACCTGGGTGAGGACTATCCATGCGCAAATGAAATTGAATCCTGTTGGGTTGGTTGGCGGTGATTTTCACCACCAGCACCTGGTCGGGGTGACTTGCATAGACCTCCCGCTGGTAAACGACCCCGTTATCAGTGAACCGCACCGTCTCAGTTGCGGTTTCAAGGTCCAGCGAACGACGGTAGTCTCTGATGTTGGTCATGCCTGGAAAACTCAAATGCAAATCGCCAAATGGCTGGTAAGCCTTCTGCCTCACTGGATTGCTCAGGAAAAATTTGCGGGTGAGTTCGTCGGCCTGTTTGATTTCGCCTTGAAACAGCATCTGGCGAATTTCAGCCAGATGATCATGCGCCCCGGGTCGGTCATAATCATGCGGCGCCCCTTTCCACAAGGTATCCTCATTAAACTGGATTCGATCCTCCGATATGCCACCGAATACCATGGCGCCAAGTCGTCCATTGCCAACGGGAAGCGCTTCGGTCCATGCACGCGCCGGCTGGTCAAACCATAAAACCGATTGGGCATCTGGTGCAGGCATTTCCGCACCCGCCCGGACTATCCACAAAAGGCAGCCGATCCACATCCATGTTCTCAAGCCCGTCACGCACCTCATGGTTGTCCCCCTGTTTTGGAAACCGGCGGTATTTCGCCTTGTCCCTGCATTGCCTTCGCCTCCGTCACCGGCTTGCCCCTTTGCAAGTCTGCTTTCTGGCCTGCCACAAAATCCTTGTAAGCCTTTTTTACATCATAACCCTGGGCAGTCAGGTAAGCCTCAATCTGAACCTTGTATTTTTTGAAAAATGCCGACTTTTCTGCCATGGCTCCGGCATCCATGGCCTGCTCCCGCGCTGCCTTGAGGCGATCGAGAATAAATGCATTTTGTCCCGGAGTCAGCCCGTGAAAAATTTGACCGTAGGCATGGTCAGTCACCCGGACCTTGTAAACAGTCAGAACATCCTTGACTGTCTCCACCTGGCTGGAGGAAAGCGCCTGGGACAACTTTTGCAAAAACGCCTCGTGTTCCGCCTTTAAACTGCCATAGGCCTGATCAATCTTATCCAGAGCCGCTTGGGCTTCCTTGTCCATGCCCTTGCCATGTGCCTTGTTGAACTGGTTCCAAAGCGGTTTGATTTCCCGGTCATGAAGTTCATGCCATGCCTCCAGGTTATTCAAATGACCCAACAGGATATTCTGGACCTGGATCACAGTGGCCTCATCCGGCAAATTCAGCGCCGCCAAAATGGCATGCACACGCTTGTCCACGGCCGCTTCGGTATGTGCGGGCGGAATGGCCGCCACCAAATTACCAGGTTCCAAACCTTGCACGCGCATCATCATGGAAAATAAAACACCTAGCGCGGCGAAAAGCATACTTGGTTTCATGAACCTTAGATTAAAGAGGCTGTGCCATTTCGAGTCAAAGCGAACCTATCGATAAAAATAGCAACAAACATTCAAAATTTGACAATTTCATCCACGCCTCCCTGCCGGCCATTGGCGGGAGACTGTCCAAGGCCCCTCCCTCTGGCACCCCTCAACTCATCATTGGGGTCCCGGCCGGCCGAACTCCACGCCGCCATTGAGGACAAGGACATGGCTTTGAAGCAGGCTGATCATTTCCGAGCCAGCCAGCAGCACAGGGCCATATCCATGGGCGGCATAAACACTGCAAGGCCTTGCATAATAATAGGCCGGGTCAAATGCCAGGGTGGTGGCCACGCAGGTTCCCATGACCTGGCCTTGCTCATTGACCCGGGTTGACAAACCATTCCATGCCGCCACCACCACTGGCCCGTAAGCCAGGGGGTCCAGCCAGCCACGATCAATTCCACGGGCCATGCCATAAGTGAAAAGGGCGCTGGCAGAGGTTTCGGTGTAGGAATCGCTGCGGTCGAGCAACTGATGCCACATCCCATTGGGCCCCTGGCAGGCAGCCAACCCACGGGCCAGACCTTGGTAGCACGCCAAAACCTTTTCCCTTCCAGGGTATTTCATCGGCAAATTGTCCAGTAAATCCGACATGGCTAAAATCGCCCAACCGTTTGCCCGACCCCAAAAAAAACTAGGGTGATCCTTCATTCCAGCCACCCAGCCATGACGAAACAAGTTTTTTTGAGGATCAAAAGTCCGTGCATAAAACTGAAGCACCTGCCTTATGGCATCGTCATAATAGGAGGTTTTGCCGGTCAGGGTTCCCATTTGGGCCAGGGCAGGAACGCTCATGTAGAGATCGTCCATCCACACGGAATCCGGCATGGGCCGCTGCCGGGCCAGGGTTCCATCCGCCAGGCGGTATTGGTTTGTGCTGATATACCCTCCACAAATATCAATCCAAGGTTGGAGCGAGGCCATGCCTGCGCGCTGTGCGCGGATCATGGCCGCGCACATTGACCCGGCGTCATCCAATGCATGGGGATAAAGCACGGAACGGAGCGGGTTTTTTGCCGGGGCTAGCCCCTCATCCCCCAGCTTTTTAAAATAGGGAGCCACCTGCCCAATGAAGGCCATGCGTTCCCTCACGTAATTGTCAAACCGCGCATCACCGGTGCACTGCGCGGCTTGCATCATCCCATCATAAGTCACCCCCCATTCATAGGAAATGATGGCGTAAGTGCCGTGCCGTAAAACAGCATTTGGATTGGGTTGGCTCAGGTCGTTGATGCCTTGGTGCGTCCTGCTGTCCTCCAATCCGGCAGGGCTGTTGGTGGCCAGATACCCGCGCACTCGCTCCAGCAAATCAATTATATCTGTGATGCGAGGTATGCCGTATGGCGCTTGATAATCAGGCTTCAGCCTGTCTGGATTTGGGTCAGCTCCGAAGGTTGCCTCGACCGCCAGCAAGATCATCCCTGTCAACAACCAGGTTCGCCTCCCGTTGAATGCCATCGCCTCCAACCTCATCGCTTTGCCGCAGATCCAATTTGTGAATCCTCCGTTTGCTTGCTTCCTGAACATGCCGAGAGCCTACCAAATGCCAATGTGCCTTCCAAGTTTTGGTTCCGCTGATTTCCAATTACGAATTTCAAGGAGCCACCTTCCCTCGTCACGCATTTTCCTTTGGGATCAGGGACCCTATGCTGGCCACGGGAAAGTCGTTGCCAACGGGCGTAGGTTGGCGAAAATGAGTGGATGAAATATTTAAGGTTCCTCGCAACATTGTTGCCAGTCTGGCTGGCGTTTGAAAGCCCAAGTCAGGCAGCTTTGAAACTTTCGGCCCTTTTTGACAACAACATGGTGCTCCAGCAACAAATGTCCGTGCCGGTTTGGGGTTGGGCAGACCCCGGCAGTCTCGTCACGGTGTCCTTTGCCGGGCAACAAAGAACCACCACGGCGGATAATACCGGAGCCTGGGTTGTAAAGCTGGATCCTCTCGCGGCCTCCAGCCAGCCCCAAACCCTCGCTATTAAGTCGGGAAAAACTGTGATCCTGACAAACATTCTGGTAGGTGAAGTATGGCTCGCATCCGGCCAGTCCAACATGGAAAAACCCATAGGCCAGCAACCCGGCCAGAAACCCTGTTTCAATTATGAACAGGAACTGGCGCAGGCCAATTACCCTGAAATTCGCATTTTCAAGGTGGGAAATGTCCTGTCAGAGCAACCTCTGAATGACCTTAAGAAATTTGTCTCCTGGCAGGAATGCAGTTCAAACGCCTTGAACTCTTGCCGGTTTTCCGCAGCCGCCTATTTCTTTGGCCGCGATATTCATACCAACATCAATGTGCCCGTGGGGCTCATTGAATCCTCCTGGGGCGGAACCAAAATTGAACCTTGGACTCCTCCCGTTGGTTTTGAATCCATCCCTTCGCTTGCCTCGTTGGCAACGGTTCCCATGGAAAGCGGCAAAAAGCGGCTTACCAGTCCGCGTTCCATTTTTAACGCCATGATTTCCCCGCTCGCCACCTTCGCCCTCCGGGGTGTGATTTGGTACCAGGGCGAATCCAATCTCATGGAAGGCACCAATGATTATGGTTATCGCGACTATGACGACAGGATGATGGCCATGGTCAATGGATGGAGAACCATTTGGAAGGAGGGAGATTTTCCCTTTTATTTTGTGCAGATAGCGCCATTCAAATATTTCAGCGCCAAAATCCAGCGCGTTCCTTCCCGGGAATCCCTCCCCGAATTCTGGACCATTCAGTCGCGGGCAGCCCATCGCATCAGCCACTCCGGCATGGTGGTCACCACCGACCTCGTCAACAACCTTAATGACATCCATCCTCGCGACAAGCAGGATGTGGGATACCGCCTTGCTTTGCTGGCTTTGAACAAAACCTACGGGCGCAATGACGCCTGCGCCAGCCCCGCCTTCGAATCATGCATTTTTTCCAATGGCGTGGTGCGTATCCAGTTCCAAAACGCATATGAAGGCCTCAAAAGTCGCGATGGACAGCCATTGAACTGGTTTGAACTCGCTGGGCCGGATGGCCATTTTATGGCCGCCCAGGGCCACACCGACGGCGATGCGGTGGTTTTAACCCCGGCCCAAGGCATGATCCCGGCATCCGTTCGCTTCGCTTGGGACGAAACCGCTGAACCCAACCTTTGCAATTCTGCGGGTCTTCCAGCGGAACCTTTCAAGGCTTCCGTTTCCTCAATTCCGTGAAACGGCATTCGGCCAAACTATTGATCTTTTTGATGCTCGCTCAATATACTTTGGTGCCTGGTTTTCATGGATTTTACCGAATGAAATCCATTTTTTCGTCCTGGGTGGTTCGCTCGTGCTTTTCACTGTTGCTGGCGGTTCTGGCGTTCCCTTTGCGTGCCTTGCCCGCCCCTCCCGCAGCCCCGGTCAGTGCAGACTTTTCATCCGCTTTAATTTCCGGAAGCCGCCTCGTGCATGTTCACGATCCTTCCACCATCATTTGTTGCGGTAATGATTATTGGGTTTTTTACACGGGCGCCGGCATTCCCTCCTATCACTCACGGGACTTGGTCTCATGGCAAGCCGGACAGCCTGTTTTCCCCCATGCCCCCGCTTGGGTTCCCGATGTGGTTCCGGGTAAACGGGGAGATTTTTTCTGGGCGCCCGAAGTGATCCAGCGGCCCGGCGGTTATTTTCTCTATTACGCCGTGTCTTTATTCGGCAAAAACACATCGGCCATTGCGCTGGCCACAAATGTCACCCTGGACCCCAATGATCCCCGCTATCATTGGACGGATTGCGGCCCGGTAGTCCGTTCCGATGCCGGTGACGACTTCAATGCCATAGACCCGAGCTTGGTTTGCACCCCAGACAAACGGCTTTGGATGACTTTTGGCTCCTTTTGGAGCGGCATCAAATTGATGGAATTGAGTCCTGTCACCGGCAAGCGGAAAGACCCCCAGGGTCATGTTTATTCGCTGGCATTCAATGATTCCATTGAGGCCTCTTATCTGTATCCCCATAATGGTTACTATTACCTGTTTGTGAATTGGGGCCTTTGTTGCCGGGGCACAAACAGCACCTATGAAGTGCGCGTGGGGCGCAGCCGCCAGATCACCGGTCCCTACCTCGATGCCGGAGGCAACGATATGATGGAAGGCGGGGGAACTCCTTTTCTGGAAACGCAGGGACCCTTCATAGGTCCAGGCCAGGTGGGGATTTTGGCATCCACCAACCAAATCTGGCTAAGCTGCCATTTTTACGATGGACTGCACCACGGCAGGTCCACATTGGCTGTCTTTCCTTTGGAATGGTCTTCCTTGGATTGGCCCAGGGTGGTTTTGCCCGCGCAACAAGTACCCGCAGGCCAGGTTTCAAATTCAAATCTACTCAACCCTTAGGTTGGCCGGAGGGGATTTTCCCCTTTAAAGCTTCCTGAACTCAAAGCCTCATGACTTCTTATGTATGTCCTTTAATTAACGGATCTTTTTGGCTCTTTTTTGGCCGATATGCTGCGAATCACGCCTTCAGGTAAACGTCCGAGCCCTTCTCAACGAATTCAGCCGATTTATCTTTTAGCCCTTTTTCCAGGGCCGACTCGGGGGTGATGCCCTGCTCTGCGGCATATTTCCGAACATCTTCCGTGATTTTCATGGAGCAAAAGTGAGGGCCGCACATGGAGCAGAAATGAGCTGTCTTGGCCCCATCCTGCGGCAGGGTGGCATCATGAAATTCACGGGCCGTCACCGGATCCAACCCAAGATTGAACTGGTCCTCCCAGCGAAATTCAAATCGCGCCTTGCTTATGGCATTATCACGGTACTGTGCTCCCGGATGCCCCTTGGCCAGGTCCGCCGCATGCGCCGCGATTTTATAGGCGATGACCCCGTCCTTGACGTCTTTCTTGTTGGGCAACCCCAAATGTTCCTTAGGGGTCACATAGCAAAGCATGGCACAGCCATACCAGCCGATCATCGCCGCGCCAATGCCGCTGGTGATGTGATCGTAGCCGGGAGCAATATCAGTGGTCAGCGGTCCCAGGGTGTAGAACGGAGCCTCTCCGCACCATTCCAGTTGCTTTTCCATGTTTTCCTCGATCATGTGCATGGGCACATGGCCAGGCCCCTCGTTCATCACCTGCACGCCCTTGGCCCAGGCGCGCCGGGTTAATTCTCCCTGAACTTCCAATTCCCCAAACTGGGCGGGATCATTCGCATCCGCAATGGACCCAGGTCGCAACCCATCTCCGATGCTGAAACTTACATCGTATGCCGCCATGATGTCGCAAATATCATCCCAGTGGGTGTATAGAAAGTTTTCCTTGTGATGCGCCAGGCACCATTTGGCCATAATGCTGCCCCCCCGCGAGACAATGCCCGTCATCCGCCGGGCCGTGAGCGGCACAAAACGCAGTAAAACACCGGCGTGTATCGTAAAATAGTCCACCCCTTGCTCTGCCTGCTCCAGCAGTGTGTCCCGAAAAATCTCCCAAGTCAGGTCCTCGGCGCGGCCATGAACCTTTTCCAGGGCCTGATAAATGGGAACCGTGCCAATCGGCACCGGCGCGTTGCGCAAAATCCATTCCCGGGTGGCATGAATGTTTTTACCAGTGGAAAGGTCCATCACCGTGTCGGCGCCCCATTTGATGGCCCACCGCATTTTTTCCACTTCCTCTTCAATGCTGGACGCCACGGCGCTGTTGCCGATGTTGGCATTGATTTTCACCAGGAAATTTCTGCCGATGATCATCGGCTCCAGTTCAGGATGATTGATGTTCGAAGGTATTATGGCACGACCCGCAGCCACTTCCTGCCGGACAAATTCCGGCGTGATCTGGTCGGGAATCCTTTGAGGAAACCGCCGGAAAATCCCCGGAGTAAAGGGCCCATCCGCCAATTGGGACGATCCTTGATGTTGTTTTTCCGGCTGGTTTCGGGCCAGGTCTTTGGACATGTCGCGGAGAATCGTCCGACCCATGTTTTCCCGGATGGCCACGAATTCCATTTCCGGCGTGATTACGCCCGCCCTGGCATAGGCAAGCTGGGTAACCACTTTCCCGCGACGGGCACGCAGCGGTTTGCGCGGCTTGCCGTTCAAACCAGGAAACTCCACCAACCGGTTCCTTTCAGCCTCGCTGGCCAATTCAGCATGTTTGCCGGATAAATACCCGTTGTCCTGTGGCTTGACCTCGCGTCCGGAATACTCCTCCACATCGTTCCGATTCAAGACCCACGCACGCCGGGGTGTCGGCAATCCCTCCTTCACCTGGCCTTCAAACACAGGATCCCCCCATGGACCCGAACAATCGTAAACCCTAACCGGCGCATTGGCCTCCATTTCCCCGCCCACCCCTCGCGAGGCAGACACTTGAATCTCCCTCATGGGCACGGAAATTTGTGGGTGCAACTGCCCTGGCACATACACCCGGCTGCTCCCGGGCAAAGGTTCACGGCTGCTGGGTTCAAAGACGTCTTTTGTGGCGATCATGGTTTTTTAAGCGGAAAGCCATGGCCAAATCCCTTTGCCGGGCGTTTCCCGGACATTTTCCTGCGCAGGTATTATCCAGATCAGGTACTTGGGTCTTTCGCACTCGCGCACGAAACTCTCAGCGTCACCTTTTGAGGGTGAGTTGGCTCCCCGCTGACATTGAAGCTAGAACTTTGATCCATCATCGTCAAGCTCCCTCAAGAGGTTTTCATCCAATGCCACGATCTGCTCCTAAACATCCGAAGTTCAATTTCCTCTTCGCTGGATCATTTTGGAGTTATTTAATGAACACTGCAACCCCAGGAATGTCGAAAACCCGTTATGAAGCAGATAAAAGTGGTGGTTCCATGGAAGGAGGGTTTGCACATGCGACCGGCGGCTCGGTTGGTCAAAATGGCAATGAAACATCAGTCCAGCATTTTGTTGCAGTGCGGCGAAAAATTGGCCGATATGCGCAGCATTGTCAGCATTTTGTCACTTTGCGCTTCCATGGGCATGACATTGGATATCGTGGCAACAGGTGAGGACGAAAGAGAAGTCACCCGTGCGGTGGAACAAATTTTTTGCGGTCACGATGCACCGCACGAGACACCCCCGCCCTCTTCTTCACTTTAATAATTCCTGATTTCAAGCCACACCAAACCGGAACTTCGCCAGGACCTCAAGATGCCGGATGTTTTTCAAGCAAATCCTGAAATATATCCGGCAGGTCCAGTCCCTGCGCCAAGGATGCCACCATGCGACCTCCAATTGCTGCAGGCGACACGATCAAATCTGCATGGGCCAACTTCAGCCGCTTCATGGATTTGGGCGAACTCGCCATGGCCATGACCTGGACACCGGGATTCAGATGCTTTACTCCAAGTGTGATCAAAGCATTTTCACTGTCATCGTCAAGGGCGGCAATCACAAGCCTGGCCCTCTGAATGCCTGCTCGAATCAAAACCTCATCTTCTCCAGCATCACCAAACACCACCGATGTCTCCATTCGCGGTTCTGAAACCGGCCCGGGCACGATTCGAACCAAGGGCACTTTTTTGAGCATGAACTCTTCCGCAGTATTTCGGGCAATTGCACCATCGCCTATGAGAATGACATGATCTTTAGGTTCCATAATTTTATCGTTAATGTTAAAGAGACGGTTTAATTCGCCGGAGATTTTGGGTCCAAGCACGGAAGCAATGGCCGTGGCAAAAACCCCCAATCCGACCACCAGCAGGGACATCACAAACCAACGAGCCTCCGGACGGACTGGTACAATATCCCCATACCCCACGGTGGAAAGGCTGACTACCGTAAAATAACACGCAGTGCCGAGGTCCTTGATGGGGGGATTGAAGCCTTTTCCCAGCAAGTAACTTCCAAAAATCCCATACGCAAGAATAGCCAGGATTCCGCTCAAGGAAAGGAGCAGGCTCGCAAACACTGTCCGACGATTGAAACTGGATCTGGCGCTGGCAATGCCAACCAACAATCCCCCTTCCAGGACAAGGCTCAGCCCCCAGTTTGACTTGGCCACATTCACCCCTACTGCAATCACCAGCAGCAATACCGCCAGTGTCCATGCCGAAACCAGCCTCCAGATCAAACCCAACCCCGCCACGAACATCATCGAACCCAGTATGATTTGCGCCGTCCCCCCCAGCGCCGAAAGCGATTGCGCCAACTCATTCAACGCCTCATCCCCTTTTAATTCCGGCAAAGGCACATTGTACCCATCAAGCAGGTTTAATGCACCCATCAGCACCAGGGCCAGAGCCAGAGGCACATGGGGCCAGAGCTTTTTGCGCCCCTTGCCCACCTCAGTCGTGGCAATGGTTGACGGGAGAACACCACCCCCCTTGGAACCAGAATGATTCGGCTCATTCATGTCCTGGCAGTCTCCTGAAAGGACGCCACACCCAACGGTTGCGCATGGCTCCGCGTAAAATTAAAATGCTTCACTTTTAAAAATTATTTCAGGTCGCTTGATTCCACTCAAACAGACATTCTCGCCCGGCCCACAGCACTCCGCAAGCACCACGCGCCTGTTCCTGGACAAACTATCACTTAGTAGGACTCCAAGACAATCCAAGATGATTTTTCACACCAGACATTGCCATGATCAACCACTGAATTTTCATTCTTGCCAAGGACTGAACCCATGATTTTTTTCATTGTGAAAAACCAGTTTAGCTGGGTGCGCCCCAAAAAAATGGCTGGTTTAGAAATTCATCGCCCCGCGCGGCGGTTCTTGTTTTTGAAGCGCTCAGAGGAAGGCACAAACCAAATTTCTCTGCGCCTTGATTGGAACTTGACTGTCATTTGCGATACATTTTAGGCTCAAGAAAATCTAAATTACAAATTTGAAAGCAAAGCATCTTCTCATCCTTCCCGTCTTCCTGGCTGCCTATTTTTACCTGGGAATCACTTTTGGCGAGGAAGTCGGAAAACCGGGCCACACCTTTGCCATTGGCACAAACTCCTTTTTGCTGGATAACAAAGTCTTTCAAATTCGCTGCGGGGAAATCCACGCGGCTCGAGTGCCGCGGGAATACTGGCGGAATCGCCTGCAAATGGCCCGGGCTATGGGCCTGAACACCGTTTGCGCCTATTTGTTTTGGAACCAAGTGGAGCCCAGGCCTGGATCATTTGACTGGAGCGGCCAGGCCGATGCCGCAGAATTTTGCCGTATCGCCCAGGAAGAGGGTCTATGGGTCATCCTACGGCCAGGCCCCTATTCCTGTGCTGAGTGGGAAATGGGCGGCACTCCTTGGTGGCTTTTAAAGGATGATCACATCAAAATGCGATCCAGTGACCCTCGGTACCTGATGCCGGCGAAAGATTACCTCATGGAAGTGGGACGTGAACTATCCGGACTTCAAATCACGCACGGCGGACCCATCATTATGGTGCAGGTGGAGAATGAGTACGGTTTTTACGGAAAGGACACAAACTATGTTGGGGCTTTGAGGAATACCCTTTTGAGGGCGGGTTTTAATGTCCCATTATTTCAGTGCAACCCGCCAAACCAAATGAGAAGGGGCATGCTTCCCGACTTGTTTCAAGCCGGAAATTTTGGCAGCGACATCGTTGAAAATTTTGAGAAGGTGCGCCGGATTCAAAAATCCGGCCCGATGTTTTGCAGTGAATTTTATCCTGGTTGGTTCGATACATGGGGCCAACCGCATCATTTTGGCAAGCCGGAAAATTATCTGCCCAACTTGAGGCTCATGCTGGACATGGGCGCCTCCTTCAGCATTTACATGGCCCACGGCGGAACGTCCTTCGGCCTATGGTCCGGCTGCGATCGCCCATTCAAGCCGGATACTTCCAGTTACGATTACGATGCACCCATCAGCGAGGCTGGCTGGCCCACGCCCAAATTCTTTGAGACGCGCGCATTGTTTTCCCGGCATTTGCAGCCAGGCGAGACCCTGCCAGCGGTTCCTGCCACCCAACCGGTGATTTCCATCGCGCCTATGGCTCCCGGAGAGTCCGCTCCAATTTTTGACAATTTACCGCAACCCATCCATGATGCCTTTCCGCGCAACATGGAGGCTTACAACCAGGGGTATGGCTGTATTTTGTACCGGACGACCATTGCTGCTGGCGATGCCACCCCGCTTGAGGCGGGGGCGATTCATGATTTCGGCTATGTCTTCCTGAATGGCAGGCGCGTGGGCATTCTGGACCGGCGCCAGGCCAAGGCCCGCCTGGTGCTGCCTGCACGAAGCCAAAAATCCAGGCTGGATATTTTAGTGGAACCCATGGGGCGAATCAATTTTGGGCCTGAAATGGCAGATCGCAAAGGCTTGATCGGGCCGGTCAATCTGGGAGGGAAAACCTTCAATAATTGGGAGGTTTTTCGGCTGCCCCTTGACGCTCCAATGCTGGCTGGCTTAAAATTCGGCTCTAGCAAACCGGAAACCAATGTCCCGGTCTTTTGGCGAAGCACATTCACCCTGGAAAAACTTGGCGATACCTTTTTGAACCTGTCCCATTTTGGCAAAGGCGTGGTGTGGGTCAACGGGCATTGCCTCGGTCGCTATTGGAACATTGGTCCCACCCAAACCGCTTATACACCCGGTTGCTGGTTGCGCCAGGGAACCAATGAAATCATCGTTCTGGATTATCTCGGCCTGGGATCTCCGGTCGCCAACGGACAGCCAATGCCCATCCTGAATGAATTGCATCCGGAACGCGATTTTGAACGTTTCAACAGGCCTCCAGTCAAGTTGGACCTCACAAACAACGTATTCGTCCTGAATGGGACATTTGCTCCAGGCTCGGATTCTCAGGATGTGAAATTTCAAAACCCAGCCACTGGCAAATTCTTCTGTCTGGAATCCTTGAATGCTTTTGACGGTAAACCTTATGCATCGGTTGCCGAACTGGAACTACTCGATCCGCAAGGCAATGCCATCAGTCACAACGGATGGACCATTGCGTGGGTGGACAGCGAGGAACGCACGGCGGAGGACGGCACCGCGGAAAACGCCATTGACGGCCAAACATCCAATTTTTGGTTGACGGAATGGAAGGAAAATCAGCCGGGATATCCACATTTCCTGATATTGGACTTGGGACATCCCTGTGTGATCGGCGGTTTCCGGTACGTGCCGCGCCAGGATCAGGAAACCGGGCGCATCAAAAATTATCGGGCCATCATCGGCAACAACCTCGTGCAAACAACCGCTGCGGACAATTGAATCCGGCCAGGTGAAACATGGCTGTGGGCAGGCTGCCAAATCAACAAATGCGGGGCAACAGTTCACCTGAAGGCATGTCCAAAAGCCGAATGGAACCCATTCGGCTTTTGATTAAAACTGCCGGATCCCCCGGATTCATAACCTGCCCAATACACACCGCATTACCGCTGACTTGGAAAGACCGGAGAACGTTCAGGGCCATCTCAGACTCGGCTGCGGGAATAAAGGCAATGAATCGGGCTTCATTGGCCACGCACAACGGATCCAAACCCAACAACTCGCAGGCGGCATGGACATCCTCGTTGACTGGAATCAAGGATTCTTCCACTTGAAGGGCCAGGCCTGAGGCTTCTGCCAGTTCATTGAGCGCTGCAGATAATCCGCAGCGAGTAAGATCGCGCAGACAATGAATGCTCACTCCTGCTTGAATCATGGCCAGTACGGGTTGATGCACGGGCGCGGAATCACTTTCAATACTGCTCTCGAATTGCAGTCCTTCACGCAGGGCCATGACCGCCATTCCATGACGCCCAAGGTCACCGCTCAACAGGATGGCGTCGCCAGGCCGAATGCCTTGCGGCGATATGCATAAGGAGTGCTCCATGATTCCAATTCCTGAAGTGTTAATAAAAATGGAGTCGCATTTCCCTCTTTCCACCACTTTGGTGTCACCCGTGACAATGGGCACTCCGCAGTTTGCTGCAGCTTCAGCCAGTGATTTGGCCACCCGACTCAGGGTTTCCATGCTCAGCCCTTCCTCAATGATGAAGGCGCAACTCAGGCCAATCGGCCTCGCCCCGCTCATGGCAAGATCATTCACCGTGCCATGCACCGCGAGGGATCCAATATCGCCGCCTGGAAAAAAAATCGGATTCACAACGTAAGAATCCGTGGTGAACGCCAGTCTTCCTGTGGGCGGCAAAAATTGGGCGGAATCGTGCGCCGCATTCAAAACTGGATTGCCAAATGGGCGCAAAAAAACAGATTCAATCAGTTGGTGCATGAGCCGCCCCCCGCCGCCATGCGCCATGAGAATGCGTTCATGGTGGACGATAGGCATCGGACAAGAGAATGTTGGATGGGACCTGTTCATGGCAACGGATGAGGGACTGAAGTGGATGGAGTGCGGTAGCGGTAATAAGCTGCACAGGCACCCTCCTCGGAGACCATGGTGGCGCCCAGTGGAAATTCAGGGGTGCAGGACGCACCAAAACATGGGCATTCCACAGGCTTTCGCAATCCACGCAGGATCAATCCGGAAATACATTCGACCGGATCAAAGTCCTCAAATTTTTGAAGTCGGAATTTTTTTCGGGCATCGAAGGCGGAAAATTCCGCCCGCAGACCCAGGCCACTTGCAGGAATCTCGCCCAAACCGCGCCAGTTTGCGGAAATCCTCTCAAAAACGCTTTCCATCAAAGTTCTGGCGGCTGCATTGCCATCTTGACGGACCACTCGACTATATTGGATTTCGACTTGCGCGTGATTGGCTTCCAACTGCGTCACGGCCATGAGAATACCCTGCAACAAATCCAAAGGTTCGAAACCAGTGACTACAATGGGAACCTTGAACCGGTCTGCTATGGGCACATACTCGGTGCAACCCATGACCGCACAAACGTGGCCTGCCGCCAAAAAGCCTTGAATGGTGCAATCCGGGTCGGCCAGAAGGGTTTCAATGGCAGGCGGCACCAGCACATGGGAAACGAGCAGGCTGAAATTTCGAATGCCCGCCTGCCGGGCCTGAAGAACAGCCAATGCAGTCGCTGGCGCGGTGGTTTCAAAACCAATGCCAAAAAAGACAACTTCCAAAGAAGGGTTTTGAATGGCCATCTTCACCGCTTCCAACGGGCAATAGACAACGCGGACATCGCCACCGGCGGCCTTGACTCCCCGAAGATCCCCGTGACTTCCGGGCACACGCAGCATGTCCCCAAACGACGCAAAAACCAACCCGGGTCGCGACGCCAGATCAAGGGCTTCATCCACAACATGCATTGGGGTGACACAGACCGGGCATCCCGGCCCATGCACGAGACGAATGCAGGGCGAAAGTAGATCATCCAGACCGGCTTTCATGATTGCATGCGTCTGGCCACCGCACATTTCCATGAGTGTCCATGTGCGGGAAGTCCGTTGATGAATCTGCCGGACCAACTTCTTGGCCATGGGAACGCTCCTGTATTCATCCAGGAATTTCATTCGAAGGCCTCCCTTTTGATGCTCCATCCTGCATTTCGTGAATCCATTGGAATATTTTTTGCGCCTCGGCTTGATCTATCACGGACAGGGCGCAACCAACATGAACGATGATGAAATCCCCCGGCTTGGCCTCTGGGATAAAGGCGAGGCTGGCATCCCTGACAACCCCTCCAAAATTGACCCGCGCCATGCGGGTCAATGGCTCGTTTCCGTGAATGGATTCAATTTGACCTGGAACAGCAAGGCACATGTTTCATTCGAGGTTAAAGGACTGGCGGGCAGCCGCGAGCTGGCCCAAGGAAATGCCTCCGTCATTGGTGGGGATATGCTGATGCCAGAATGGTTCGTGGCCTCGAGCCAGAAGTATTTGGACACTTTTCTCGACCAAGTGACGGTTTTGAAAACATCCACCGGAAAGAGCGACGCGGTTAAGCCCCACCAAATCAGCCATATCCGCTATCAGGCTGGCGATGCCATTATGGAACTTGCCAGAAATAAGTCCGGGACTTACATCACGCTGGTGATCCACCAGCAAAGATTCCACCATGGGCTGCCAGTCTGCCACAAACATACCTCGTTGGCTTACTACGGGTACCGGATATTTTCCAGAAACCTCGCCCCGGGGGATTATCGTTTCCAATTCCATGGCAGCCTGGCCCTCATAAGTGGTTTTCTGGCGCACGTTCAGCAGGGAAGCCACCGCATCAAATAACCTACCCATGCCTGAACTGGTGGGACAATTCAGCCTGCGATCCAACATCGCCTCCAATACATCCCGCTCGCGGGGGCTGAATGCGGTTACTGGAAATAATCCGGGTTGCTTGAAAACCTCCGACCCGAAAATTTCGTAGAGAATGCCAATAGCCGCCCTGCGAGGTTCCCGCACTGCAGCAGAGCCGCCTGGCAGCATGAATGTCCGCAGGTGCCCCACCCTGCTGGCTCGTCCTGAATTTATCACAAAAAATTCACCCCCCCAAAGCGTGTCATCAGCGCCCAAACCCGTTCCATCCCAAACCACCGCAAGTGCCGGCAAGGAAACCTGGTTTTCCGTGATGCATGCGAGGGCGTGTGCCACATGATGTTGAACCCCTATCAACCGTTTAAAACCGGACTTTTGGGCATACTGTGTGGAATGGTAATCCGGATGCGGATCCACCGCGGCAATCTCAGGACGGGCCTGATAAAGATTTTGAAAATCCAGAATGGTTTGAACGAATGCCTGATTGGCTGCTCCCGTTTCCAAGTCACCCAAGTGCTGGCTCAGGATGGCTTCGTCCCCCACTGAGATGGCAATGGTGTTTTTTTGGTGCCCGCCCACAGCCAGGATCGGCCCGACAACCGTTGCCACAGGTGGCATCGGGACAGGAATAGGCGCAAAACCACGTGCTCGCCGCGATACCATTTGGCGTCCCAATACCTCCATGACAATCGAATCATCCACAGGACGCACAACCGGGCGATCGTGTGACAGGAAGCCATCGGCAATCCCTTCCAATCTTTCCATGGCTTCCTGCTCGTTCAGGCAGATGGGCTCGCTGCAAAGGTTTCCACTTGTGGCCACAAGCGGAATCCCGAAGTCCAGCATCAGTAAATGATGCAACGGGTTGGATGGCAGCATCACCCCGAGCCATGGACTGCCAGGCGCCACTGACTCAGCAATTGTACAGCTCGGGAAAGGGAGCTTCTCCAAGAGTACCAAGGGAGATTCAATGGACAAAAGCCAGCGCTCCTCCATTCCAGATACGGCACAGGTTCCTTTGATAAAGGATAGCGATGGAAACAGCAGCCCCATTGGTTTGTCCCTGCGTTGTTTGCGCTCACGAATTGTGAGCACGGCCTGGTTATTGGAGGCGTCTGCCATCAGATGATATCCGCCCACGCCCTTTACAGCCACAATTCGTCCCCGCTTAAGGGCCTTCACGGCGGAATGTAAAGCATCGCCCCCCTGTTTCAACACTCTACCCCGGGCATCCATCCACGACAGCATAGGGCCGCATTCAGGACAGGCATTCGGTTGCGCATGGTACCGTCGGTCCAATGGATTGTCGTATTCCGCCTGACAGGTTGCGCACATCTTGAATTTTTCCATGGACGTGTTTGCGCGGTCGTAAGGCAGGGATTTGATGATGCTGAAACGAGGTCCACAATGGGTGCAGTTGATGAAAGGATAACGGTAACGACGGTTGGCAGGGTCCATCATTTCGCTTATACAATCCGGACAGGTGGCCAGGTCAGGAATAATCTCGGCGATGCAGGGCCCGTGGTGGCTGCTGGGCCGAATTTCGAATTTCCTGCATCCCCTGGGATTTAACCATGTGGATTGCATACTGCGAATCTGGCTGCTGGCAGGACGATCTTCCCGCAATCTGCGCATGAAGGAATCAAGCGTTGATGGGGATGCCTCGGCTTCAATCAGAACTCCCTGGGGGGTATTATTCACCCAACCGACAACCTTCATTTCAGATGCCAGACGCGATACAAACGGACGGAATCCGACACCTTGAACAGCGCCGCGAACCGTAAGTTTTATACGCGCTTTGGCAGGAAGTGTCATGATTCCATTTCAAAATTCTCCAGCACCAGATTTGTATCATACACAGGCTTGACCTCCAAGGAACCGCACCGGGGACAGGCATCAGGCAAATGGTGCCCCTCGAACTCGTGTCCGCAGCGGCATAAAAGCAGGGGTGGAACTTCATTTAATTCCAATGAGGAGTCTTTAAGCCTTTCGCTTTCCTTGCGGGTGATTTCAAAGGCAAACCGGACATGGTCCGCGCTGTGGCTTGTCAGGGAGTTGAAACGTATCCTGATATTATTGACCCTTCGGGCCTTTCGGACGGAGGCTTGCTTTTCAATTTCTTGAATAATGGCACGAACCAAGGCTACTTCATGCATGGGATTGTTGGTTTGATGGTTTAATTTTTTTACAGCCTCAACGTAACATCCAAAACAAAGAGGTGCTCATCCTCCATTGCGCAATTCAAGCCCATTATTAACCGTCACGGGTCACTGCACTCGCCAACCGGCGCAAATATTCAATGGCTGGATACAATCCTTTCATGCCTTCAGGAGAAATTTCCTCTCCGAAACCAAAATCATGGGCTGGCATGTTCAGAGACCATGCCTCGGGATGTCCATTGTAGAGTTGGGCTGCCAACGCGAGAATGGACGCCGGGTCCGAGGCATGAGCAAAAACCCCATTGGAATTAGAAGGTTTCATCCGTACCAGTTCGGGTTTATCTCCCCCGCAGGAGGAGGCATCCACAAAGACCACGCACGAGGCCTTTGCTACCGTCTCGGCCAACTCGGGGACAAGCTGATGACGAATGACGACCTCCACACCCGGCAGACGCAGCTCAGCAAAGGCCTCCGCCACCCTTACGCCCAAACCGTCATCCCGGCGCAATGTATTCCCATATCCCACCACCATCATCGGGGGTTGACCTTCCATCATCATGCCTTTCACTTGTTTGGAGCTTTTGGCCCTTTGTCCAAGGAATCAAACCCTGCAAAAACTACAAATTAAAGAGAATTAGCCCCGGGTCACCTCATCCAGGACCTGTCCCCGAACATCCAATAATTCGATGGACAAAGGCATTTGCCCGATGGCGTGAGTGGAACAACTAAGGCATGGATCATAGCAACGGATTCCATGCTCAATCCGGTTCAACATAGGTTCAGGAATTTCCGGTCCATGAATATAATGCCGGGCAATCTGGGCCACTGTTTTGTTCATTGCCAGGTTGTTTTGTCCGGTGGCGATGATCATATTAACCTTTGTCAGGACACCATTTTCATCCACCGTGTAATCGTGAAACAAGGTGCCACGGGGGGCCTCACTGGCGCCCACGCCATGAAGATTATTGATTCCTGCATCAGCCCGCAAATGAGTCGAAAACAAATCCGCATCATCCAAGTAGGCCTGAATGAATTCCACGGCAGCCAGCATTTCGATCAGGCGGGCATAATGATAAAGAAACGAGGAAGTGACCGCGCCTTTGCCCAACTGCTTGAATTGACGAAGCTCCTCATCAGCCTTGGGCACGCCCATCCGCTCGCAAACATTCAGGCGCGCCAGCGGGCCCACGCGATACATTCCTCCATGGATGCCCAAGGGCAGATAATAGGGTGATTTTAAATAGGAATTGGAATTGGAAGATTCACCGATCCACTCCGCATAGTGGCGCGGATCCAATTGGTCGGCGATGACCCTGCCCTGACTGTCTGAAAACCTTAATTTTCCACCGTGATGCTCCCAGGATCCATCAGGCCCAACCAACCCCAGGAAGAGCGAGGGAAAATTTCCAAACCAAACCATTTCATTATTGTTTTTATCGAGAATTTGTTTGAACAAATCCAGCGCCAGCCTCGTGGTTGAAAACGCCTCTGGAATCCAGGACTTGATTTGCTTTTGGCCTTCGGGAGTAAGTGGACTGCGGACGCCGCCTGGCACGGCCCATGCGGGATGGATTTTGCGTCCACCAAGGATTTCAATAACCTCCTGCCCAAATCGTCGCAACCGGATTCCTGCACGTGCCAGATCCGAATGGCTGGCAACCAGACCAAAAACATTTCGCTGCTCCGGCGGGGCGTCCCAGCCCATTAACATATCCGGGGCGCTCAAATGAAAAAAACTCAAGGCATGGCTTTGGATGATCTGCCCAAGATTCATCAACCGCCGTAATTTGTCCGCCGCCGCAGGAATTTGAACAGCCAGAATATCGTCTCCAGCACGGGCTGAGGCCAGCAAATGACTGACCGGGCAAATCCCACAAATCCTCGGGGTGATTCCCGGCATTTCAGACATGGGCCGACCCTCGCAAAATTTTTCAAACCCGCGAAATTCCACGACATGAAATTCCGCGTCCGCCACACGTCCATCATCATCCAGATGAATGCTGATTCTGGCGTGTCCTTCGATGCGGGTGACTGGGTCTATGAGAATGCGTTTTGCCATAAATCACCCCATTTTCAAATCCAAGCCCTCGAGTCGCGGATTGTCTCCCGCAAGCCATTGGCAAAGAAATGACCTGATTTTATTTGGATGCGGCGGGCACCCGGTCAGAAAAAAATCCACCGGAATCACCTCGTGAAGCGGCAAGACACGCTCCAGCAAAGGAGGCACGATTCCCCTCATGGATGGCACGCATTGGTTCAACTGGGCGGCCTCCACGTAGGCCCTTTGCAGGACATTTTCCCGTCCACCCAAGCCAAGCTGGTTGCGAATCGCGCTCACATTGCCCGTGATGGCACAATCCCCAAAGGCGACAACAAACTTGGTATGACAACGGATGGTTTTTGCCATTTCGAGGTGATCTTCATTGCAAATCGCTCCCTCCACCAGGCAAAGATCAACATTGGCAGGATACTTCTTTACATCCATGATGGGGCTGAAAACCATGCAAACTTGTGGCGCCAGTTCCAGTAAAAATTCGTCCAAGTCCAAAAAGGACATGTGGCAGCCGGAACAACCTCCCAGCCATACGGTGGCTAATCTTGGTAAACCCATAATTTTTTCTCCCGCGCGTTGACAATAAACTCCAGCTTGGACCTGTCCCGGACCATTTCCCCCACTGTTGCTCCTTTGAAAAACAGAGCCCCGGTTGGGCAGGATTGAATGCATTTGCCGCAACTGGTGCAGGATTCGGATTCGGACCATGAGGTATTGAGGTCGGTGATGATTTTGGATTGACCTCCACGTCCCGCCACATTCCGGGTTCCCGCCCCCTCAATATGCCAACAAACCCGAACACAACGGGTGCAGAGAATGCAACGGTTGTGATCCATCCCAAATAGCGAATGGGTATTGTCCACATCCCATTTTGGAAAGATGTATTCAAAGCGCACATGGTCCATTCCCTGGCTAAAAGCAAGTGATTGGAGCTCACAGTGGCCGTTGGCAACACAGACGGAGCAGACATGGTTTCTCTCAGCAAACAACAGTTCAAGAGTTATTCGGCGATACTTGACCAAACGCTCCGTGGCAGTCTGAATTTCCATGCCTTCGCTGATTGTGGTGGTGCAGGCCGGGACCAGCTTGGATGCGCCCTTTACCTCCACCAGGCACAACCTGCAGGCGCCCACGTCATACACACCCTCAAGATGACACAAGGTGGGCAACGACACGCCAGCATCCAGCGCAGCTTGCAGGATTGTGGAGCCCTCGGCGGCGCTTATTTGGCGCCCATTAATAGTCAAAGTCTTGGCAGCCATAGATTTTCCTCATGAAACGGCATGTTCCGCAATATTGCACCCGGCCGGATTTCTGGCAAAGGGATCCGCCTGAAGGAGGCTCTCATATTCCTTTCGAAAAAACCTCAAGGTGCTCAGGGTTGGATTCGGAGCGGTTTGTCCCAATCCACAAAGACTTGTGTTTTTAACCATTTCACACAACTCCTCCAAGCGCGCAAGATGCGCCGCAGTGGCTTGGCCACGAACAATCCTGTCTAATAAACGATGCATTTGAACCGTGCCAGCCCGGCATGGAATGCATTTACCACAGGATTCATCCATGCAAAATTCCATGAAATATCGGGCAATTTCCACCATGTTCGTGGCTTCATCCATTACAATCATTCCACCGGACCCCATGATGGATCCCAATTGAAACAACGAGTCGTAGTCCACGGGTGTGTCCAAATGATCCACCGGTATGCACCCGCCTGATGGACCCCCGGTTTGAACAGCCTTGATGCGTCCCCCGTTGGGCGCGCCGCCGCCCATATCTTCCACAATGGCGCGAAGCGTCATTCCCATTGGAACCTCGATCAAACCTGTGTTTTTAATTTTTCCAGCGAGGGCAAAAACCTTTGTCCCCTTGCTTTTCAAGGTGCCGATGGATGCGAACCAGTCCGCGCCACGTCGGCAAATTGGCACCACATTGGCAAAGGTTTCCACATTATTAATAAGGGTAGGATGACCCCAAAGACCGCTTTCCGCGGGAAAAGGAGGGCGCGGACGCGGGGTTCCACGTTTACCCTCCACAGAGGCCATCAAGGCCGTTTCCTCACCACAAACAAAAGCGCCCGCACCAATTCGAATTTCAATATTAAAGCAAAATTGTGAATCAAAAATACCCGATCCCAGCAAACCCATTTGCTTGCTTTGTTTAATGGCAAGCTGAAGGCGTGCAATGGCCAGCGGGTATTCAGCCCGCACGTAAATGAAGCCTTGACTGGCTCCCACGGCATACGCGGCAATGGACATACCTTCCAAAACCCGGTGCGGGTCACTCTCCAAGACACTACGGTCCATAAACGCCCCTGGGTCACCTTCGTCCGCATTGCAAATGACAAACTTTATGGTGCTCGGCGACTTGGCCACGGTATCCCACTTCAAACCTGTGGAAAATCCGGCCCCACCCCGGCCCCGCAACCCACTTCGAACCATCATCGAGACAACTTCGCCCGGGGTCATTTCATGAAGAGCTTCGTGTAATGCATAATATCCCTCCGCTGCGATGTAACTTTCAATCCGCTCCGGATCAATGATTCCACAGTTGGAAAGAACAACTGGCATCTGCATTTGGAAAAAGGGAATGCCCGTGTCAAACCGTTTCGCAAGCGGCTTGCCACTCCTGATAAATCCAATGATCAGATTGGCGTCCTCAGGCGCAACCCGCACATGCAGACAATCCTCCACGCCTTCCTGATCCACGGAAACCAAGGGACCCTCACAGCACAATCGCATGCATCCCACCCCACGCACCTCCACCTCCTTTTCCAACCCTGACTGGCGCACCGCGTTTTGCAATGATTCAAAAACCCCTTTTCCGTTGGAGGAGAGGCATCCCGCAGCCAAGCAACATCGCAGCACAATCTTCTTCCTTGTTTGGATGGCCTTTTCCCAAATTTGATGCAGTTCAGAAAGAATCATGGTTCAAGCCATTGTTTTGTTTTTAGGAGTGCAGCCTCCGGTGTGGTTCGGGGGACAACGGAGCCATCGAAAACCACGGCTGGAGCGATGCCGCATGCGCCTATGCAACGGGCCGTAAGCAGGGAAATATTCTTGTCCGGGGTTGTTTCCCCGGCTTTGATTCCCAGGCTCGCCTCCAAGGACGACATGACCCGGTCTGCCCCCTTTACATAGCACGCGGTACCCAGACACACCACACAGGTGTGGCGACCTTGGGGTTTAAGCGTGAAAAAGTGATAAAAAGTCGCCACACCGTAAACTCGGCTTGGTGGCAGCTTTAAATGAAAGGAAATAAAAAATAGGAGATCCTCATCCAAAAAACCAAATAGCTCCTGTGCCTTGTGAAGCATCTCAATCAAGGCGTCCTGCCGAAATTGAAATTTTTTCATGAACACCTCAAGAATTTTGAAGCGTTTGTCGCCGCTCGCGTGCTGGGCCAGGCGATTACCTTCCCGCTCTTTTGATTTGGAGACAAGTTTCATGATAATGGGGAGACTTCAACCCCGGACAATCATCCAAAGACCCGCCATGGCAATAATGGCACCAGTCACCCGGATGGGAATTTTCTTGTTGGCCTCTTGCATCATCTGACCTGCCAGGATTCCTGCGCCAATTATCGCGACAGTGGCCAAGACAAAACCCAGACCATAGTCCCAGCCGGCAACCGTTTCCGGCATCTCCACCCCATGGGCATAACCATGGAACAGAGCGAAAAGAGCGACCACACAGGACCCCGCAATTGGGGAAACCCGGACCGATCCGGCAAGCATCAACCCCAGAACCAGCACAGTAGAAGCGATCCCCTGCTCCAGCATGGGCACCTGAGTACGCCACGTCATGCCCATAATTCCACCGACAACCATTGCTGAAACAAACGCCAGCAGTAACATCCATCTGGAATTTCGTCCGCATTGCACGCTCCAAATCCCAACAGCCAACATGGCCAGCAAGTGATCCCATCCGCTCAAGGGATGCAAAACTCCATTGATAATACCCTGCGTATGCCCAGGTGCAGAGGGATGCGCCAAAGCAGCTATCGGCGCGCATGCAATCATGATAAATACAGCGCCGAAAGCGCCGGCCCTTGATAATGGAGTGCATTTCATGGCGCCAACTTACTCTGATCAATATTTGCCGTCCCAGCGTTCCTTGGCTTTTGCTTTTCTAATTTTGCGTTTTGGCGAATTTCGCTTTTAAAGTTTATATTGAATAATAATTTAAGTTCATATTGTTCTTGTGGTTAAGCCCGAGGTGGAAAGGCTTTTGATAAATGCATGAAGCCACCCACGATCACGTGCTTCTGGGACTCCGATTCAAGGTGGATGATGAATATACCGGCATGGGTGAGTAAGACTCCTGGGTTGGCTCTTCTGAATTTGTCCCCATGAGCCTCAGCAAACTGGGACGGCCTCAACCGCAATGAAATTCCATCGCAGCGCTGTTTTGAATTGAATTCACCGGATTTCCCTGCTGGCTCACCATTTCTTTCCACACTGAAAAGCTGGCAGAATTTTTGCTTTGATAGGCTTCATGATTGCTTTACTTCCACGGACCGCCCGGACTGTCTCATTCGAGTGCACTCGTGTCCTGTTTCCGTGCTCTCATCTTCGTACAGCCCGTCTTGATTTTCGCAGTGCCGATGGATCCAGGGGTTTTGTGTGGGTATGCCGGTCTGCCAAGGTGACTCGGCCGGATTTCCAGGTCACTGCGCGCCCTTTGAATTTCAGGGATGTGCCAGCCAGCCTTCCCGCCATCTTGGCGTAATGAAAAACGCTTTTCCTTTTCCTACCCTTGATGGCTCTGTCAGGTCATACATGGGTCTTGTTTATTGATTTTCCCGTTTCGCTGCCACCAGCAGAAACCTGCCTGAAACGATTTTTCATCCCACTTATTCAGGGAATCTGGATTTATTGGCTCAATGCTTGATCTCGCTTTTTCGCAGTCTGGAATGAGCCATGTGGTATAGAAGGGGTATTAGGATGGGCGCTGTCACCATGGATACAAGGCTCCCAGCCATCAAGGCAATGGCAAGGCCTTGGAAAATGGGATCGGACAGGACGATTAACCCTCCGGCTACCACCGCCAGCGCGGTAAGCATGATCGGTCTAAAGCGCACCCGACCCGCTTCAATCACCGCTTCGGCCAGGGGATGACCCTCGGCTAACCGCATTTCGATAAAATCCACGAGAATAATGGAATTTCTCACAACGATTCCGGCGCCAGCCATGAAGCCAATCATGGAAGTAGCCGTGAAAAAGGCATGGAACATGGCATGAGCCGGAAGCACCCCGATCAGGGAAAATGGAATCACCATCATTACGATCACCGGGCTGAGGAAGGAACGAAACCACCCGACCATAAGAATGTAAATCAGGACCAAGACAACCGCAAAGGCCAGCCCAAGGTCCCTGAAAACCTCCAGGGTGATCTGCCATTCTCCATCCCATTTCAAGGCAGGCTGTCTTTCGGTGAATGGCTGGCGGGCATTGTATATTTTTAAAAGGGAACTGGATCCCCCAAATTGGCGGGCGTCGAGACCGGCCAGTGCGTGGTTCATTTTGAAAATCGCATAAGCCGGGCTCTCCACCACACCTGCCACGTCGCCAATCACATAAATCACGGGCATCAGGTTTTTATGGTAAATGCTTTTATCATTGGTGGAACAGACAGTGCTGACCAATTCACGCAAGGGCACAAGTGGGGCTGAGGAAACTCCCCCCCGGGCCCCACGCACCCGCAATGCCAGCAAGGAATCCGTGCTGAACCGGTCCGCCAAGGGCAATTGCACCTCAATCGGAACACTTTCCAGTTCATTGGGGGCATGGAGTAAATCCACCGCCTCTCCATGATTGGCCATGCGCAGCGTTTCTGAGATGTCCGAGGCGCTGATTCCGTTCAAAGCTGCTTTTTCCTTGTCCATCACATAATCCACACGAGGCTGATCCGCCTCCACGTACCAATCCGCATCCACCACACCCGGGGTATGCTGGAACAGGTCCAACACCTGCCGCGCCAGGGCAAGACGATTCGACTGCGTCGGCCCGTAAATCTCGGCCACGAGTGTCTGCAAAACCGGCGGACCCGGCGGAACTTCCGCCACTGCCACATGGGCGCCAAACGATTGACCAATGGCCGCCAACTCGGGCCGTACGCGCTTGGCAATTTCATGACTCTGAGCCTTGCGCATTTCCTTGGGCAGCAGATTGACCTGGATATCCGCAACATCCGCCCCCGATCTCATGAAATAATGCCGCACCAGACCATTGAAATTAAATGGGGATGCGATGCCCACATAGACCTCCTCATTGTCCACTTCGGGTTCTTCTCGAATGACACCAGCCATCGCGCGCGCACATTGCGCGGTTTTTTCCAGCGAGGACCCCGCCGGCATGTTAAGAATGACTTGAAACTCACTCTTGTTGTCAAATGGAAGCATTTTAACCTTCACCCAACCCAGATACACCATGGCCATTGAACCGAGCAACAACAAGACAACCGTTCCGAGCAAAGCAATGCGGAATGTGTCGTGTTTAAGCAGGAAACGCATGAAAGCCTCATAAAATCTTCCTGGCATGCTGACTTCGGATTCCTGCTGGGCGCCGGAGGTGTGAGACTGCGCAGACTGCCCTGGCTTGGATCTCCATTCCAAAATGCGAATGGCCGCCCATGGGGTGACAATGAATGAAATTGCCAGGGAAAAAAACATGGCCGCACTTGATCCAATGGGTATGGGTCGCATGTAAGGCCCCATCAACCCACCCACCCAAGCCATGGGCAACACTGCAGCCATGACCGCGAGTGTGGCCAAAATGGTTGGATTCCCCACTTCAGCAACCGCTTCGACCGCAATTCTTGCGCGATCCCGCCCCGCATTTTCGGGCTTGTGAAAATGACGTACAATATTTTCCACCACCACGATGGCATCATCCACCAGGATGCCGATGGAGAAAATCAGCGCGAACAAGGTGATTCGGTTCAACGTGTATCCATGCAGGTAAAACACCAGCAACGTCAATGAAAGTGTGGCCGGGATGGCCAAAGCCACAATCAGGGATTCCCTCCAGCCTAGGGCAAAGCCAATGAGCGCGGAAACACTGACCACCGCAATCAGCATGTGCCACAGCAATTCGTTGGATTTTTCCTGGGCGGTCAGCCCGTAATTGCGGGTGACCGTCACTTGCACGTCGCCGGGAATCATCCACCCCTTCAAAGCATCCACCTTTTTGAGCACCTGTCCTGCCACATAAATGGCATTGGCGCCGGGTCTTTTGGCGACCGTCAGGGTGACAGCAGGCTCGGAAGCGCCGATACCCCGCGTTGCCCCGGTTTCAAAAAAGACATACTGGTCTGGTTCACCAGATCCATCCACAACTTTTGCCACATCCCGCACATAGACAGGCTTGCCCTGATAAACGCCCACCACGACGTTTTCCACATCGCTGGCTGATTCGAGAAATCCGCCAGTGTCCAAAACCAGGTCCTGGTTGTTCATTGTCAGGTTCCCCGCTGAGTATTGCCTGTCTGCCTGCTGTAAGGCAGGCGCCAAGTCCTCCAAGGCAAGGTTGTGGGCGGCCAGCCGCACCGGATCCGGCAGCACGCGAATCTTCCTGCTCTCTCCTCCGATGAGGGTGGTTTCCGCCACCAACGGAACCTGTTTCACGGCATCATTCACCTGGGCGGCCAATCGCCTGAGGGTCAAATGATCGTAATGGGAACTGTGAAAAGTAAGACAGAGAATGGGAACATCATCAATGGACCGGGACTTGACCAATGGGTCCGTGGCTCCCGGGGGAATGGCACCGCGATTTTCTCCCAGTTTCTGATTCAACAGCACCAGACAGCGGTCGGCATCCTCGCCCACCTTGAAGCGAACAATGATTAGTGATCGGCCTTCGCTGGAGGTGGAATACACATATTCGACTCCAGGAATTTCCCAAAGCAGCTTTTCCAGAGGCCGGGTGATCCGGTCCTCCACCTCTCCAGCCCGTGCCCCAGGCATCAACACCTCCACATCCATCATGGGCACCTTGATCTGGGGTTCCTCCTCCCGCGGCAGCATGAGGACAGCCATAAGCCCAAGCAGAAATGAAGCCGCCAAAACAAGCAGGGTCAGCTTGGAATGAATAAACAACTGCGCCACGCGGCCGGCCACGCCAAGACCGGTCAAAGGCGGAGGATTGGCATCGCGATTCACGGCTGGATCATTAAAGGTTGCCCATCTTCAAGCGAACCCGCACCCAAGGTCACGATGGTTTCGCCCGCGTTCAAGCCGGAGAGAACCTGCACTAGTCCGTGCCGAACCGGCCCGGCTTTGACCAGCCTCAGGACGGCCCGGCTGTTTTCCACCACGAACATCATCTCCATCTGTCCGCGCTCAACCAGGGCGCTCTCAGGGGCGAACAGTCCCTGAATCTTCCCTAGGGGGATGGAGACCCGCGCAAACTGGCCGGATCGGATTCCCTTGACGGGGGTGAAATCAAGCTTGATCAGAAATGTCCGCGTGGAAGCGTCTGCTGCAGGCGATATTTCGGCCACAGCAGCCGGAATATCGTTGGTGACAGATGGAATCGACGCTGACAATTCATCGCCAATTGCAATATTACCGATGAGGGACTCCGGCACATCCGCCTCCAAACGCAGGTTATTAAGACTTTCCATTTGCAACAACGGCTTTCCAGGTAGTGCCAAATCTCCCACATCCGCCAACTTGCGGGTTATGACACCATCAAATGGCGCCAAGACCCGGCAATAGCCCAACATTACCTGCGATTCCGCCAAGGACGCCTGTGCCATTTCATACCGCGCCTTTGCAGCATCATAATCAGCCCGGGTTGCCGCCTCCTGGGTATAAAGACCTGAAATCCTTTTCCAATCCTGCCGAGCTTGCTCAAACCCCGCCCGTGATTGATCCAAACGGGATTGAATCTCCTTTGAATCAAGCATGGCCAGGCATTCGCCATTGGTGACGGTTTGTCCGGTGGCGACATTCATTTGCAAAACGAACCCGGGAATCTTGGACTCCAAGGTGGCGCTTGAACGGGGCCGGACTGCGGCCATGACATCTTCGGTGGCAGTCAGGGTTTGCAACAGCATCCTCTGCACACGGACTGAAGCAGGAGACATGTCCGGCCCATTCCCTGAAGCCTGCGCCTGTGGACGCCTACAACCGCAAAACAAGGCAGCAGCCAAAAGGCAGGCAATGGCGAAACCGCAAAATTTAAAATAATGTCTCATGTCATGGGGTTGTATCAGGTGTATCCAGTTGGGGCAAAGCCAGGGCCTTGCGCAGGGCCGCCACCGCCACCCGATGATCGGCCCGGGCCTCGTCCCGCCTCATCCGCGCATTCATCAGTGCCGTTTCAGCGTCTATCAATTGGGAGGGAATGGCCGCGCCTTGATCAAAGCGATTGCGCATGAGCCGCACGCTCTCCACCGCCTGATCTACGGCTTTGTCCGCCACTGCCTGCCGCCCGATGGCATCCTGCAGATTCAAACGGGCCTCCTCCAATTCCAAATCCAAGGCCAGATGTAATTTACGTTTTGACTCGCGAATGGACTCCAGGCTGGCCTGGGCCTCCCGGGTTTTGGCGCGATTGGCAAATCCATCCCAAAGATCCCATTTAAGCATCACGCCAGCCGTGTAGCTGTTCCCATTGCCGCCTGAAATCCAGCCGTAATCATGTTCAAGGCTGCCAAAAGCATCCACCTGCGGCAGGTAGCCGCCTTCCGCTTGGCGGACTCCCGCTGCCGCGGCAGTCTCGCGCTCTTCATTCGCCCGTAACTCAGGCCGCATTTGAAAATCGCCGTTATCAGGAATGGAAGCATCCGGAACCGAATCATCAATCGTTATTTCCTCGTTTTCCAAGCCAAGCAGATTCTGAAATGCCAGAATGCTTATTGAAATCGCATTGGACGCCTGCAATTCGTCCTCCTGCGCTTGCGCAAGGCGGACTTCCAGGTCCAGCACATCGGACCGAAGCAATGAGCCGCCCTGCATTCGTTTACGGGCGATGCCAAGATCCTCCTGAAGACCCTCCTCAGCCTCACGCGCTGCCCCCGTAAAAAGCCGGGTTTTTACAACCTCCTCATAGGCGCGAACCACTTCAAACGCAATTTCGTTTTTCACCGCCGCCAGGTCCTGCCTCTGCGCCCTGGATCCGGCTTGGGCTTGGTCCCGTCCAGCCTCAAGTTTGCCTCCCGCATACAATGGCACCGTAACAACGCCCCCGACGTTTAAGTCATCTTCCTGGGGCAATCCATTAAAATTGGGCGGAGACCCGTAATTGTATGCGCGCTGGTCCAAAATACTTCCAAAAGCCAGCATGGGATTATCTGTCCGGGTGTAGCTGGATTGAAATTGCAAGTGCGGCCAGAATGCGGAATCCGCCTGTTCCAAACCCGCGCGGGCCATAGCCAGCCGTTGTTCGGCCATGCGCGTGTCAGGATTATGGGTGGACGCATAGGCCAAGGCCTTTTGCAATGTCCAAACCTGTGAATCTTCCGCTGCCGCAGCCGTAAACCCCAGCCCCACAAGCACCACCAGAGCCAATTTCAGGAGCATTGGCTTTTGCCCTCCTTTTTCTGGCAGCAGCCTCCCACACCCATTTTAACCAGGAGCAATTCCAGCGGGCAAAACCTCGTGAGGGAGGATTGAAGGAGATTGAACCCCACAAAAGCAGCAAGCCACAGCCAGTTGGAATTGACAAAATGTGCCAACCCCAGGCTTGCCAGCACAACCGCGCCGGCAAATCCACGCACGATGAGTTCTACTTTCATAATTTTAATTTTTAAAAGTTCAACAACCGGGTCCAATTTCATCACGCGCCAACCCGGTTTTCTTTCACATATACTTTCCCACAGACCAAGGCTGGAAACCCGTAATGACAACGCTTCCAGGGTTCCACACATGTGATGAAAACAAATCCAAATTGGCGCCATGCCCTGCTTCCATACCGAGTCGCCAGACGCATATTGGTTACAAATGATTTGACGGGCACCTGCCGTTGACGAGGGCAAATAAATTCCAACCGATCACGGCAATGCCCAGGCAAAGCACAATAGAGGCAAAGCCGCGTCGCAAAAGGAAAACGGAACACCGTGCAGCCAGCCAGACGCCAAACAGCATCCCAACCATGGCAAAAAGTAGAAAGGCACAAAGGACAGGTGCGTTCCAATTCATATCGCGGAACTGGCCAAGCAAGCCTCCAAAGGCGTTGAACGTAATGATGGCCAGGGACGTGCCTGCGGCGGTTCGCAATTCCAAACCGGCGAACCAGACCAACGCGGGCATAATGATAAATTCGCCTCCGACTCCCAGAAAACCGGTCAAAACGCCTATGCCAAACCCGGCCAGGATACATTTCAAACAACCCCCCGCCAGGCTGCATCCTTTGGAACCATTTATTGGGTGGGTGGCACGCATAATCCTTAAGCCTGCCACCATCATGAGCGCGCCAAAAACCAGAAGTAAAATCCGGTCGGGCACCGCGTGGGTGAATGTTCCTCCCAGCCATGCTCCGCATAATCCGCTTGCCGAAAATATGACCGCCGCCTTGAAATCAAAAAAACCCCTCCGCATGTTCAAATACCAACCCAGTCCTGAAGTGCCGCCCACCACCAGCAAAGATGCTCCCACAGCCTGATGCGCCGGCATGCCCGCAACGCCCACCAGCACAGGGAGAGTGATAATGGATCCGCCACTTCCGAACATGCCCAGGGAAACCCCCACGGCAAACAACAATGTTAATGAGATGATAAAATGCGGCATGGACATAAAATCAAATTGCAAAAATCCAGGTCAGGCGGCTCTGCGCTCTATTCAATTGCTGAAGGTGCAGCCCAACTTTCGGGTTTTTTGGCGAGAATTTGAACCACAGCGCCCTGCCCCGTATGCCCGTCTCCCTCGTTGACATCCCGCACAATTTCACGACCGATCAGGATTTCAAGCCCAACCAGTTCCCTCCTCAGTTCCGGCAGGGTCATCAACAGACTCAAATCTTTCGGCCCACCAGTGTTTCTCTTCAATTGATCCGGGGTGTAGGCTTCAAGGATGAATACACCCCCCGGAATAAGACCGGCAACAACCTCTCCATGAATTCTGCGACGCAAGGAAACCGGAAAATGAGCAAACGTGGCAACGATCCCGGCCCAGGAATTCGGGGAAATGCAATAATCCTCCAATCGGACCTGAAGGGTGCAAATTTGAACATTGCGTGTCCGCGCCAGACTCCTGCCTTTTGCAAGCCCCGCCTCCGACTGATCCACTGCGGTCACCTGGCGTCCTAATCCTGCGAGATAAACGGCGTTTCGACATTCGCCCTCGGCCAGGCATAACGCCGGCCCCGGCGGCATGAACGCCGCGCATTCTGCCACGAATACATTAGCCTCCGTGCCGTAAACATAACGCGCGCCACCATAACGTTCGTTCCAAAATGTGATGTCCATGAATTAGTTCGGACCTCCGTCCTGGGAAATGGCTTGGCTCCGGTTCTTACTTGTCTCCCATCACCACCCGCTCGGCCCGACGGTAGGACCCAAGGTTGAAGACCCGTGTATAACCCATTTTTTTCAGAAGGGATCGTGCCATGCCGCTGCGCATCCCACTGGCACAATGTAAAAGAATGACCCGGGTCTTGTCGGTTGCCTGCTTCGGCATCACCTGCTGGATTTGATCCAGCGGCACGTGAAGCGTGCCTGGAATGTGCCCGGATGCGTATTCTCTGGCACTCCGCACATCCACCACCAGGGCTCCCCTTTCCACTTCCTGACGGGCCTTTTCAAAGGGCATTTGCCCCCTCCGGTTCAGGACCACATAAACCGTCAAAATAAGGATGCATGCCAGCGCCAGTGTCATTTGAATTTAAAAATTAAATTTGCCTTCACGAAGTTTGACGGGTGTTGAATTTATCCACCCAGCCAAAGTCCGCATTGTATTGGAGCCCCATGGCGGGAAAAAGTTACAAATGCAAAACCTGAAGAAACCAGCCCCGCCCTCGCAATCAGGATCCTGGCCCGGACTTGGGCCATTTTTGTCGCAGCGTCTCATGCAACCGATTGCGGAAAGTCAAAGGCAGTTCATAGGGCTTTCCCTCCTTGTACAGGACGATGGTCTTGCGAATGTTGTCCACAACCACCTTGCACGGATCACACCCGGCCATGTGCTTCTCATACTCCATGCACACGGATGGATCCACAGTTCCATCCACGTATTCATTCAGCATGGCTAACAATTCCTCGCACTTCATAAAACGATTCAAGACTCAAAGAGCCTTGGCGGCGCTAAAAGTTACAGAAAAACAATCCCATTCATCTCGCATGCTTATGATGTCGCACCACCCGCGTGTCAGGATCACCCAGCGTGCGGGTTAAAACTTCGCGAAGTTGCAGGCGCGCCCGCAGCAAACGAACCTTGACATTGGTCTCGGTCAATCCCAGCAATTCCGCCGTTTCCTTCACCGAAAACCCCTCGACATCGCGAAGCAGAAAAACCATCCGGTGCTTTTCATCCAAACCCGAGAGAGCATCCTCCAGTAATTTTTGAATCTCGTTTCTGTGGACCAATACTTCCGGTGATTCACGCCAGTCGGCGATATATTCAGGGTGTGGAATGGTGCCATGGTCACCTTCCTCCCCGGCAGCTTCATCCAGGGACACCATGGAGCGACTTTTCCTTTTGCGGATAAGCTTTAGCGCGCCATGAATCGCGATCCTGCAAATCCAGGTGGAAAAAGAGGAATCCCCCCGAAAATTCTGGAGATTTTCCATGGCATTGAGAAAAGACTGCTGGGTGACATCCTCGGCATCTTGTTCATGACGAAGCATGCGCATGGCCAGGGAATAAACCTTTTCTTCATGGCGAAAGGCAAGCTCCTCGAAGGCCGCCAACTCACCTCCCTGGGAGCGTTGGACGAGTTCTCCATCAGAAACATCGCGGCATGAGGCATTTTTTATATCGTTGCTCATTAAGCTCCTCCAAGTTGAAACAGAAAAGACAGGATTTCAAGCAAGACTTCCATGCCTGAAACTCTGTGTGAGCTTCCATCCCATGTCAACGGCCACATTTTGAAGATGGGTGCGATCTGCCGGGGTCCCTGTTCTCACAACCCGCTGCGGAAAAGTTCTAAACGCGACGAAGCCCATTTCCGGATATTTCATGTAAGGATTTTCAGCCCTTGCTTGGATTTTTCAAATTCCCTCCAGATTCACCCGGGCTTGAGAGGTTTTTGCATTGCAAAACGCACGGATGGTACCATTTCCATCGCTTTCGCGCGGGCCAAAACATTGGCTATTGGGAAGCTCCTATGCGAAAGTACATGGCTGGGGCATTCGTAGTTGGCAGGGGGATTTGCATCAAACCGTTTGAGCCAACAACAGGCGCGCCATAAGGTTGCCAGAAAACGAGATTGGTTGAGGAATAGATTTGATAAGTCACACCCTGGAATGCCATCCAGTTTACGGCAAGTTGATTGGCATTATCCAATCCTGCCGACAAGGACGGACCAATGGTTGGCACCATCTCAAAATTCAGGCCCGTTAACGAATTAGTGACATTGGTCTCTGTGAGGGATGCAGGCAGGAACATTTCAGCCCCCTTTGACGGTGTCAACGTTCCTTTCCATCCAATCGGAACGCCGATGGAATAATTTCCGTTGGCATCGGTCATCTCACCCTCGAGTCCCGCCGGTTGAATAAGCACCCCCGCCACAGGCGAGCCATTGGTATCAGTCACCGTGCCCGCCAGGGATGGCAAGCTGATCTGGAAGGAGCCGGAGTAAGCCTGCGCCAGAGGCATGCCAAACAGGTTGGTCAAAGCTGCGGTAAAAGAAAGCGTGTAGGTTCCGTTAAGATTCTGTGGCGGAAAGGAAACCTGGATCACAGTGGCGCCGACAAGGGACACGGTTAAATTGGAGCCGGACAAAATACCCGATGGCGTGGCCAGGGCAAATGCGCCCGGGTTCAAGGAAGCTGGATCCACGGCGTCATCAAAACCCACGTTGACCGCCTCTACAACCTGGCTAACAACACCCGTTGGCGTTTGAGAATTCGCCGAAAAGTCATAGGTAATGCCATCTGTATCATATGACCCCGACTGACCGTCCTGATAGCCCAAACCACCGGAGAGCAGGGCAAGACCCGTGAATAAATTGGTGGCTGAATAAACCGCAATGCGCCCTCCTCCTCCGCCGCCGCCCCCGTTGGCGCCGTCGCCTCCTGTGGCGGAGAGTGTTCCACTTCCCTGAATGGAGCCGGCTGTGACCCAAATGCTGCCACCTGCGCCACCGCCGCACCCAATTTGGAGAGCCTGTTGGCCACCCGCACTGATGGAGCCATTCAAGCTTAAAGCTCCTGCCACCGATAGTCGGATGACCCCGCCACCGGAAGAGCCATTGTTGGTTGTGGCGGTGCCATTGCCGCCACCGCTGCCAAACTCAACGGGTTCAGTGCCCGAACCATAAACGCCCCCACCCAAAGCACCAGATCCCGAGCCGCCTCCAGTCCCGCCATGACCGCCGCCACCGCCTTCCCCACCCACGGAACCACCGGAAGCAGGGCCATTGGACAAGGCATAGCCGAGACCATCCGCCACCAGGCTGCCGTTTACAATCGCATTCTGTTTGACGGCCAAGACAAGGTTGGACAGGGATTGAGAAGGCGCCAGCGTGCAGTTGGTTTGGAGATTGAAATCCCGCAACAAAGGCAGTGGCGAGAGCGACACAACCCCGGCTCCACCCGTGATATCCAGATCAAACATGGCATTGGTCATGCCAAAGGTCGTGGAAAGAGGGGTTTTGCCGCCTGTCTCCCCTCCGTTGTCCACACGCAAGGTCGGCGTGTCCTGTCCGTAAAGGGTGTAAACAGTGCCCGCTCCGCCCGGCCATTGGCCCGCACCTCCGCCGGCTGTGATCTGACCATTGAAAGCATTGGATGAACAGTAGATCGCAATGCGCCCGCCACCACCCCCGCCGATTCCAGACGAAGCTGAATCCGCATCGCCACCCTTGGCAGAAATAATTCCACTGCCAGCCAACTGCCCGATGCCTGACAGGAGCAGACTGCCTCCGGCACCCCCTCCCACCTCAGGCAGATTTGTGCCCATGGAAATGCCATCCGCCGATAAGCGGCCATTTATGGTGAGCAGTCCGCTCACGGAAAGCTGTAGCGCCCCCCGCCAGGTGTGATCCGCGTGGTAGATGAACCGCCTGCGGAACCAGCGTTGGTGGGAAATAAAACAGAATCATAAGCCAGACCAAGAGTGGACGAATTGCCTCCGCCATATCCGCCATGGCTGGCTCCATACATCGGATTGGAAGCGAAACCAATGCCACCATTCTGGTAACCTGCGCCATCCCACGAGATCGCCGCTCCCGCATCCACCGTCAATGATCCTGCGTTAATGGAACTGACGCTAATGGAAGGCTGACCACTCAAAAATGAGTTGCTGTGGATGACGAGCGAAGCTGGCGACCAGACCGCTGCCGCGGGCAGGATGCCAATTGCGCCTTGTTGAATCACTGCGGGATCGGGAAGAAGGTCGAATGTTGTGGGTGCTCCTTGGACACCGCCATTGTCGAGCAGCAATTGGCCAGTTGATTGGGAATTCAACTTGGTGTAAATGGTGCCCGCGCCGCCTTGGAAATAGCCTGCGCCGCCCACCGCAGAAATAGAGCCGGTAAAGTTGCTGAACCCCCCGGAGTAAATCGCTATGCGGCCTCCCCCGCCGCCCCCACCAAGTCCGTTTGCACCACTGCCACCATTGGCAGTGATTATGCCACTGCCCACCAAGGAGCCAACTTGGAGGTTGACGCCTCCGCCAGAACCGCCTCCGCCAGTGGGTGGATTCCCATAGGCGCCATTCGCAGTAAGGTCGCCATCCAATTCAAGGGTCCCATTCACAATGATGGATATAAACCCGCCTCCCCCTCCCAAGACAAATGGGGAAAAATTTCCAACTGCTCCATCCCCTGCTGAACCGCCTCTTGTCGGCAACGCGCTGGAACCAAAGCTGGATCCTCCAAGATTGGATGCAGCAGATGCATTCGCCGCCAAAAGACCTCCTGAACCACCCCAACCACCATAACCGCCACCGCTGTTGGGGGCCATGGGGTTGGCACCTGAAACGGGAGCAGTTGTCTCTCGACCATCTCCATTTAACTGCGCGCCGGCGTGAATGATCAGGTTCCCTGTAATGGTCAATGGATCATCCCCGGTATAAAGGATTGAATTAGAACAAACCTCCACATTGGACAGCATGGGTGTGAAAAAATAAGCTCCAGACCACATCATGTCGTAGAAACCCTTTCCACCATTCCTGATAATCACGCTGCTACCTGGATTTATTCCCCAAATGGGCGTCTCAGCTCCGGGATTGCCGCCATTGTCAATAATGGCCAAAGTGGTTTGACCATTGGTTGTCAAAGTGATTAGACCTGCTCCGCCATAGCCAACACCGGTTCCGTCACTCCCAACGCCCGAGCCGCCGTAAGCCATTTCTGTTCCCGCAAAGAAATTGGACTGGCAGGTTATGGCAATCAGGCCGCCACTGCCGCCGCCACTGACTCCAGCCACACCATTGCCACCATTGGCGGAAATCAGACCTGCACCGGAGAAAATGGCGCAGCCAAGCTGGAGACCGCCCCCAGCGCCACCCCCGCCTCCCATCCCCGTACCGTTTGCTCCATTGACCGACAGCACGCCGTCCACGCGCAGTTCATTTTCAACCGTGATGGCTGCAAATCCACCCCCAGATCCGCCGAATGAATAAGGAGCCAAACCAGTGCCGCCTGTGCCCGGAGACATTATGCCATAAATTGGTACATCATTTGGTATTCCATGACCAGGGTCCGGCGAAGGATAAATGGGCCCGCCCGCCACACCCATGTGAGCCCCAGCATAACCCAGATAAATGGGTGATTTGTAGTATGTCGCCACATTAATACCAGGCCCGCCCGCCCTATCCCCACTGACATGTGCGCCTTGTTGAATGGTAAAATTCTGTGCATTAATATAAACGCTAGACGGCAGGCCATTGCTCAGCAACAAAACGGCGTTGCTTTGAACAGTGATCTGGCCGACCTGATTGAAGCCGGAGAGGCAACACAAGGCCCCGGCTTGAACTGTTAAGTCCACATTGGTCAGCGGCTTTAGAAAGGTGGCTCCCACGAGGCCGCCAGAGTTTTCAACAGCCAATTGCCCATTAGTTGAAGCATTGGACTGCACGAATATGGTGCCCGCGCCTCCCGCATTGACCCCACCCCCGCCAGAAGCCGTAAGGGTTCCATCAAAACTGTTGGTGGCACAGTAAATGGCAATACGCCCACCGCCCCCTCCTCCAGCAAGGCCAGCAACTCCATCCCCGCCATCTGCACTGATCGCGCCCTGTCCGTAAAGCGTCCCAACCGTGAGGACCACCCCACCACCTGCCCCGCCTCCGCCAGCACAATAAGGCGACACAGAGGTTAGAATGCCATCTCCAGCGTTAGCATTAATAACACCGTCAAGTGTCATCTGGCCGCTCACGGCAATCTGCAAAGCCCCGCCACCAGGGCCGCCAGCATCTTGAAAATTTAAAACCCCTCCTCCGCCACTGCCTGCGATCGCAGTCGCCGGATTAAACGCCGTATCAACCAGGTCAACGCCGCCAAGTGCGAGGTTGGAAACGCAATTGCCGCCAGTTCCTCCATATCCAGCCCCGCTGCCGCATACGATTGTAAAGGAAGGTTGGGACAAAAAATAGTTTGAACCGGCGCCGTTTCCCTTTCCACTTGGAAATCCAAGCGCCTCTCCATTGAATCCGCCACCCGAATGAACGATGATATTGCTGGCGGCAAGATTTAAAACGCTGCCTGGGTTTGGTGCCACCCAACCATTGGAGTTGATAAGCACAAAGGTAAAAGAAAGGGGACTCTCAGAAACGGCAACACCTCCATTCTGAACCACCAAAGCGGCAGGCGGTTCGGTGGAAATTGGAGTGTTGGCGCCTGTCTGTCCGCCATTATCCACAAGCAATTCCTGCGCTGATCCGACAAGGGTAAAAATCGTGCCGGCGCCGCCAGCCATGGTTCCTGCCCCACCATAGGCTGTCATCGTGCCAGTGAAAGAATTTGAAACGGCATACACTGCGATCCGCCCACCGCCTCCCCCACCCCCTTCACCAGAGGCATCCACAGCTCCCCCGTTGGCCTCTATGCTGCCAGCCCCTGTAATGAGGGTGCAATTGGTCACATAGATGCTGCCCCCCGCTCCGCCTCCCGCATTTCCATATCCTGGAGTTCCGTTTGCAGACAGGTCGCCATCAACCTGAAACACACCATCCACGGACAACTGCAAAGCGCCGCCCCCGGATCCGCCCAAGTTATTGGTTCCGTTGTAGGTATTATCGTTGCCGCCACTGCCGAGATTGGTTGGAGCAATTTGCGAATCGTAAAAGTAACTTGAATATCCGCCGCTCCCCCCATGGCTCCCGCCGTCAAGTGTGTGCGCAAAACTGGTTCCCACTGATGTGTCCCTGGGATCTCCCTGGCCGTCCAAAGTAAACGCGCCACCGGGCTGGACATCGAAATTTCCATGAACCGAAAGCATGAGCGGAACGCGGGCAACGCCCAGAACCAACCCGTTTGACGCAACTGTAAAGTTTCCCGGGATGGAGATGGAACCCAGTTGCAAAACGGCGCCATTTCTCACCAGCACGGAAGCATCGGCAGAGGACGCCCATGGCGTGACGGAAGAGTTGGTCTGTCCACCATTATCCACAACCAAAAGCCCAACCTGACCGTTGGTCTGTGTTAAAACTGCGCCGGCACCGCCAGAAGCCCATCCCGCGCCACCCATGGCAGACAAAGTGCCCGAAAAAATATTTGTTGCACATGCGAGAACCACCCGTCCTCCACCCCCTCCTCCTCCCTCATCGTTATTTCCGGCACCGCCATTTGCATGAATCATGCCGCTCCCGGAGAAGACCGAGGCATTGATTGCTATTGTGCCACCTCCCCCTCCACCCGATCCGTTGGTGGCGGCGTCAGAACCATCAGCCATCACTGCACCGTTGATTTGACACGCTCCTCCTGCGGAAATGTAAACTGATCCCCCCCATTTCCTCCAGGGCCATCATAGCTTTTGCCTCCGCCGCTTCCCAGGTTTGCTGAGCCAGACAGGGAACCGCTGCCAATACCCCCAAGGGCATCATCCCAATCGTTCCCGCCATTGGCAAATCCTCCCCCACCGGACCCGCTAAAATAAGTCGCGACAGAATTGGTCCCGGCACCGGGGCCGGTTTGCGGGCCAAATCCACAGCCGCTGCCAGAAATCACACCACCAAAATTGACGGTGAGGTCATTGGAAATGGCCAGGTTCAGCCCCGCTTGGAAAACCTCACTCCATGCATAGGAGACCAAGTCAGTTTCGCCATTGGTGATGGCAGATCCGGGCAGAAGATAAATTTGTGCTGTGCCATTTGGGAGGTTGGTCAAAAAATAATCCACGCCGCTGATATAAAAATTTGTCCCACTCGGACTGGAGATGGTCACCGGGGAGACAAGGTTGGTGTTATCCAGCGTGACCGGGTTGGTGACGCTCATGACCTGCGGCTCATTGGTGACATTAAAAGTGACAGGAATTTTGCCGGATGGAAAAAAGGAATGGGACAGCACCCCGTTACTGGCAATCATAATGGAATTGAAAGAATGAAACCCATCCATGGTAACGGTGCAATTGCTCACCACCAAGTCAGTCCCGTCATAAACCATGTTGGTCGGGCCAACATATGTGTTGGTGGCAAGGATCAGCGCGCGTGCGCTCATTCCAGACATGCAAAGAGTCAGGATGGATAAACGAAAAAGCAAAAGGAAGTTTTGCATGATGAATCAGGGTTGATTATGCGGTTCGGGGTGAAAAACTGGAATCTGCCATCAATCAATGAAAAAGGCCATTATTGGAGCGGGCAAGAGGCAAAGCGGAGTCGGCCATTCAGGCCTCTCCAAAAATGGGTCGCTTCATTCGCATCCGCTCCGCACCGCTTGGAAAACCTCCCCCCTTTCGTCCGTCCCGGCAACACTCCAATCCCGTCGTCCTGCAAACAAGACGCCGGTGAATAAATCTGCGAATCACTATGGAATGGGTTTCGCATGTTTCGGTTATACACAATATCCAGAATATTTCAAGCAATAATTAAGAGCATTTTATGAAAGAAATCAACCGGTCTATTTTTGAAACGGCCGAACAACTAGGCTAAATCCGCTAGAAAAATTCACAACTCCGCCCCCCTACCCGGCCAACCGGACAATCTCGATGTTATGCTGTCAAAACCGCTTATGGAAAGATACAAAAAGTGAATTTTTCGGCAACACTGATCGGAATCACCTTTTCAGGTCTAAGCGCAGATTTAGGGCAAGGGTTGATAAAGGAACATGGCCGCCATATCCCGCCTTTGCAGCCTCCTCCCAACTGCACTCCAAGACCTGCCGGTTGCCATCAAAAATTCTCCGGCAGGTTGAACACGCCCGCCAGGTCAATTTGTTCCAGAATAACCCCGCATAAAATCAAGGTCATGGCCAGGTAAAACGTTGGGGTGATGGCCTCGTGTAGGGTCAGGTGAACCCAGACGCAGGTGGTGACAGGAATCAGGTTGTTGAACAACAGCACCCGACTGGCGGGCCAGACCCGCAGGGCGTTGTTCCAAAAGGCGTAGGGAACAACGCCCCCAAACAAAACGCATAGCGACATGACCAAAACCTGGTCCTGGTGAATTTCAATGGGCTGGAATGCCAACTCTGTGATTGCCAACGGTGTCAGGACAAGACCGGCCATCCACATCGAATGAGCCGCAACCTCAAGGCTGTTGACGCGGGCGGCAAGCCACCGACTTTGGCGACTGTAAAATGCCCAGACAAAACTGGCACCCAAGGCGCACATTTCGCCCAAAAGACTGGTCTGATTCCGGGCGCTCAAGGTCGGCCAAAACAGCGCCAGCACTCCAACCACCGCTATAAACGAGGCGAGATACCTGCGAACCCCGACCCAGGTCCTTGCCGGAATCCTTTCAAAAAGCAGCGCCCAGACAGGCGACGCCCCCAGGCAAAGCGCGACATGGGAGGCCGGCACAAGCCGCAAGGCCCAATTGAAAGTGATGGTGTAAACGGCCAGGCTCAACCCACCTCGTATAAAAAGCTGCACCATTAAAATTTTGGAAATCGGCTCGAAACGCCCCAAAAACGAGGTGAAACGCAGCAGTGCCAAAAGCATTGAGCCTGCCAAGCCAAACCGCAGGCAGCCTGTAAAAACCGGCGGCCAGTGGCCAAGCAGCCATTTGGTGCCTGCATTGTTTCCACCCCATAAAACCACCACCAAAATCAAGCCCATGCCAATGGCGCTATCTTCCTTCCTGTTTGACACCGCGCGAGATTAAGGGATGCGTCCATGGAAGAGAATGGAATTTTATTTGACCCATTCATCCGATTTTTTAGCTTTATGACATGAAACATTCCCCGGAATTTCTAAAATTAGTCGCCGAAGCCCAGACTCGCGTCCGGGAAATCAGAGTGGACCAGGCTCGTAACTGGCTAAAGGACCACCCCAACGCCATGCTGGTTGACGTAAGAGAGGAATCCGAATGGAAATCGGGCCACGCCGAGGATGCGGTCCACCTCGGAAAAGGAATTTTCGAAAGGGATATTGAAGCCCGATGCCCCAATCCCCAGACGCCGCTCCTACTTTATTGCGGCGGCGGATTCCGTTCCATCCTCACTTGCGATGCAGCCCAGAAAATGGGTTATGGCAACGTCTTCTCCCTGGCCGGCGGATTCAAGGCCATGAAAGAAGCTGGATGGCCCTTGCAGTCTGATGGGCAGTGAAGGCCCCCTCCGAATATATTTTCCAACCGGAGATGGAATTCAAAAGCTCGACAACCCGGCCACTCTCTGACATTCTGTGGCGGTCAGGGCCCATGGAATGCGGACTTACGAACCCCGCCAGGGCCGGAAGGCAGCAACGGCAGTTTGCTCTGCGTCTGCCGTGGTAGCCCTGACATTTTGATTTTCATGAAATTGCAGGTTGTCACGAGTCTGACACAGGTCGTTCGCATGATTTGCCACATGGGCGTTTTAAATCTTTCAATTTAAATTTTCATGTCCTACCAAGTCATTGCACGGAAGTATCGCCCGCAAAAATTTGCCGATGTCGTGGGCCAGGAACACGTCACCCAGACCCTGGCCAATGCCATCGCCCGCAAGCGAATCGCCCACGCTTATCTCTTTTGCGGACCTCGAGGAACCGGCAAGACCACCATTGCGCGCATTTTTGCCAAATGTCTGAATTGTCAGGGCGGTCCCAAGGTGGATTACGAGGATTCTGATCCCCGGGTGCAGGAAATTACCGAGGGACGTTCCATGGACGTCCTCGAAATTGACGGGGCCAGCAACAACGGCGTGGAACAAGTCCGGGAATTGCGTGATACCTGCCAATATGCCCCCGCCCATTCTCCATTTAAAATTTACATCATAGACGAGGTGCACATGCTCTCCGCAGCCGCGTTCAACGCCCTGCTGAAGACTTTGGAGGAGCCTCCGGCGCATGTAAAATTCATGTTCGCCACCACCGACCCGGAAAAAGTCCTGCCCACCATCCTTTCCCGGTGTCAAAGATTTGACCTGCGCCGCATCCCTGGCAGCCTTATCGTCAAGCATCTTGCGGAAATTGCGCTGAAAGAAAAGGTGTCTATCGAACCCGCCGCCCTGGAGGCCATCGCCCGAGGAGCCGATGGCGGAATGCGCGATGCTGAAAGCACGTTGGACCAACTCATCAGTTTTTGTGGAGACACCATTAACGAGGTGGACGTGCTCTCCATGTTCGGCTTGGCGGCGTCCAACCAGATACTGTCCCTGGCCCGCGCTGTGGTGACTGGAGCGACGGCAGATGCCCTCAAGCAGTTGGATAATTTGACCCGTGGAGGCAAGGATCTGGGCCGCTTGCTGGGCGACCTTTTGGGTTATTTTCGTAATTTGATGGTTTTTCAGGCTTCCGGCGGGGATGCCAACCTCATCGAGGACTCTGAAGACGCACTCTCCGCGCTCAAACAAGATGCCAGCCAGGTTCCCCCCGCCGCAGTGCCTCGAATTTTGGAAGTTTTCTCGGAGGCAGAAATGCGGTTGCGCGAGGCCACTTCCAGAAAAATCCTTGTAGAAATCACCCTGCTCCGGGCTATTGAAGCTCGTACAGCCGTTCCGATTGATTTGGTTCTCAAAGAGCTGAATCAACTAAGAACCGGTGATGCTCCCGCTCCAAGCAAGCCCGCCAAACTATCCGTGCCCGAACCGGTTCCAGCGTCAGTCAACCCAGTTCCTCAGCCAGCTCTTCGACGTCCGGAGCCAGCCCCACAGCAAGCAGATTCACCCCCCCAGCCGGCTCGCACGCCTGCTGCACCCATTCAGCCCGTCCCCATCCAGCCGGATGGTTCCGTGCCGGATATCAAGGAGCTATGGCTGAAATTGATTGATGCCGTTGGCAGGTCCAGCCCATTTTTGCGCAGCTACCTGACCGATGCCCATCCCGTCTCTTTTCAAAATGGCTCCATGGTCATTGGCTTTGACCCGGAATTCGAGGATCGCCTGGGCTTGGTGGATAACCCACGCAACCATAATGTCCTCATCACAAAACTATCTGAGTTGGGTTTCCCACGATCCACTCTGAAGTTCATCAAGGCAGAAACCCCAATCGGCTGGCAGCGCCCGGCGGCAGCATCCATCCCCGCCACGCCAGCACCCAAGCCTGCTCAAATCGCAAGCCCAAGCCCGAACACCAAAAATGTTGGAGCTTCCAACCCGGCCCCGGCTCCGGCTTCGGATGCCAAGACCAAAATAGTCCCCATCAGCAAGGATGAATTTAAAAACGATCCCCTGATTCAAAAGGCATTGGACATTTTTAAGGGAACCATCGTGGAAGTTCGCTCCTGATCAAAGCCAATCTAATTTTTTCCTGATTTTAACCAAATCAATCACTCAACATCCTCATCAAATGCCAAACCTGGGAAAACTCGTCAAACAAGCCACCCGAATGCAGCAACAAATGGAACAGGTGCAAGCCCAGCTTGCTGTCCGGACGGTGGAGTCATCAAGCGGCGGCGGCGCAGTCAAAGTCACTGCCCGGTGCGATGGAACCGTGGCCTCGATACAGATTAATCCACAAGCGCTCAACCCGGACGATGTGCAATTGCTGGAGGAAATGATCCTGACAGGCGTGAACCAAGCCTTGAACCAGGCCAGAAATATTGCCAACACGGAAATGGGCAAGATTACCGCCGGAATGAACCTTCCTGGCTTGATGTGATGCAACTCCGGGCAAACGGGCATAAATCCCTGTCACTGCACGTTTGGAACATGTTCCCTGCACCAAGTCATGCTGCCTGAATGTGTACAACGGCTGGTCGCCCAGCTCTCCAAGCTTCCAGGTGTGGGCCCGCGCTCCGCAGAACGAATTGCCCTGCACATCATTCAGGCAGACAAAACACTGGCTGCGGATCTGGCCCAAGCCGTGGTGGATGCGCGTTCAAACACCCGTTTTTGCTCCACTTGTGGTTCACTTACCCAGGATTCTCCGTGCGGCCTCTGCAAGGATCCCAACCGCGATGGCTCATTGATTTGTGTGGTGGAGAAACCCGTTGATATTTTGAACATCGAGAAGTCAGGCGCCTTCCGGGGTCGTTTCCACGTTCTGGGCGGCACCATTTCCCCGCTCGACGGGGTGGGCCCGGAAGATTTGAACATTGCCTCACTCGAAGAACGGCTCAATCGGGAGACCATTCATGAAATCATTCTTGCCCTGGGCACTCAGGTGGAGGGTGATGCCACCAGCCATTACCTGGCCCGACGGTTTGCCCGGACAGGCTTGAAAATCAGCCGGATTGGATTCGGGCTTCCGGCAGGTTCAGGCTTGGAATACGCCGATGAATTGACATTAAACCGGGCCTTGGATGGAAGACGGGAAATGACATGAACACCAATCCTGTCCTTGTTTTTGACCTCGGAAAAGTTCTCGTGGATTTCGATTACAGCATTGCAGCCGAGAACATTGCACGGCACAGCCGCCTGGGACCCAGGGAATTGCATGCCTTTCTTGGTTCCTCACCGTTGCTGGCAGACTATGAAAGTGGCAGGCTCTCGCGGGAGGAATTTTTTAAATCACTCAAGGAGGCGGTTGGTTTCCAAAAAGGACTGTTGGAATTCAGCGGGTTTTTTGCTGATATTTTCACGGAAATCCCGCTCATGACTGGATTCCAACGGGAGCTGAGCAAGCAGGGTTTCCAGACTTATATTTTTTCCAATACCAACGACCTGGCCGTGGAGCATATTCGTAAAAATTTCCCGTTCTTTGCTGATTTCAACGGGTATGTCTATTCCTTCCAGGTTGGAGCGATGAAACCACAGCCCGCCATTTATGAAGCCATGGAATCCATGGCTTGCGCAAAAGGGCGGGAGCTGATTTACATTGATGACCGGCCAGAAAATATCGAGGCTGGCCTGGCCCGCGGCTGGCAAGCGATTCTGCATGAGGACCCCGTCAAAACCCGCCGCGAAGTCATTTCACGGCTTTGAACATTTCCAGGCATTTCTCTCGCTGGATATCGTGGGCCACAATAGGTTGAGGGTATTTGAACTTGGCCAGAAGAACCGGCGTTTCCCATGGGGCATGGATCATTTCCATGGGGGCCGAAGACAGTTCCGGGATCCACTCACGGATGAAATCCCCCTTGGGATCAAATTTTTCCGACTGTGAAGATGGATTAAAAATACGAAAATAGGGTGCCGCATCCGTGCCGGTCCCGGCGCTCCATTGCCAGCCACCGTTATTAGCCGCCATATCGCCATCAACCAGTTGCTTCATGAAATAGCGTTCACCCCATTGCCAGTTTAACATCAAGTCCTTGGTCAGAAACATGGCGGTGATCATTCGCAGGCGATTATGCATTGTGCCGGTCGCATTGAGACATCGCATGGCGGCATCCACAATGGGATACCCGGTGACTCCGTTGCACCAGGCATCAAAATGGTCGCGATTTGAAGACCACTTCAGCAGGTCATACTGCGGACGGAATGCGCCTTTTGTGACATGGGGAAAATGGTAAAGAACTTGGAGGTAAAATTCCCGCCAAATTAATTCGTTCAGAAAAACATCACAACCCGCCCTGCCCTCCGCATCCGCCTGCATCCTTGCCTTGGCCAGTGCGCAAAGAATCGTGCGCACACCCAGTGTGCCCGCCCGCAAATGGGGGGAAAAGCCGGATGTACCCGCCAAAGCAGGAAAATCCCGCCTCTTGCCATACTGGTACACGGGTCCATCCATGAATCGTCTCAACAACTCCGAAGCAGCTCTTTCCCCGGACGGAGGCAGTGATTGCCTGAGGCTATGGCCCACGGATTCCGTATCTGCTGGCATGGCATGAGATTCCAAACGGGGAAAAGGCCCATGGAACGGAGGCAAAGCAGGCTTTGGCGCCGGAATGGGGCGCATTTTCCAAGCCTTGGAATAGGGAGTGAAAACGGTGTAGGGTTTACCCTGCTGATTGAGGATTTCCGATTCCTCCCATGCCACCGCATCCTTGAACAACTCGAATCCGAACCCGGCGGAGAGAAGGGAGGCATGGATGCGTTCATCGCGATGTTGCGCATAAGGCTCATAGCGTTTGTTGGCAAAGACCGCCTGAGCTGCGCACTCCTTGCAGAGTTGCGGAAGAAGAACCTCCGATTTTCCCCGTCGGACGACGAGGGAATACCCCAGCACTGCCAGGTTTTTTCTCAACGCCTCAACGGATTGCAAAAGAAATGCCAACCGCGCAGCGCCCACGTCCGGACCTGAATGAAAGGCATCCTCAAAAATGAAAACCGGAATCACCTGGGCGGCCTTGCGGCACGCCTCCGTCAAAGCCACGTTGTCTCGCACTCTCAAATCCCTGCGAAACCAATGAATCACTGTCTTCACCGAGCCAGTTTAACCGGAGCCTCCGCAGTCTGCGAGCCACATCTGCGCAGAACTCATCCCAAACCTTCCCGCTTGCCCGGCATCACGCACAATTCCCCAAATTCAAAGTGACAAATGCTCACGGGAATGCTCACGGGATATTGCATTAAACTCCTCCAAATGTTAAAGTCCTACCCGCATGCATGATGTATCAGACACGATACCAAACTTGAAATCCTCAACCAGTAAATTCATCCACCGAACAATATGGAACCGCTGATTGAAGGTGTTCATAAATTCCGGAACGCTGAGTTTGGAAATTATCGCAAATTATTCCGCAAGCTGTCCCAGGAAGGGCAAAGCCCGCACACCCTGTTCATCACCTGTTCGGATTCCCGGGTTTTGGCCGAATTGATCACCCAGAGCAAACCGGGGGACTTGTTCGTGGTGAAAAACGTGGGCAACATTGTCCCTCCTGCCAGTGCCAAGGGTGACACCAATTCAACTGCTGCTGCCATTGAATTTGCCGTCTCCACACTCAAGGTGAATGACATTGTGATTTGTGGACATTCCCAGTGCGGGGCCATCGGCGCCCTTCTTTCCAAGGACCCCGTCAGCCCTTGCACGCCTCATTTGCGGGATTGGCTCAACCTGGCTGCCCCTGCCGTGGAAACCATCAAAAGGCAGTATGCCCATTTAAGTGACCCAAACGCCCAAGCCACTGCAGCCGCCGAGGAAAACGTGCTTTTTGGCCTGGAAAACCTGCACAGCTACCCCTGTGTTCAAGAGCGCTTGTCCAATGGCTCCCTGCGTTTGCACGCTTGGTTCTTCAAGATTGCCACTGCGGAATTGTTTGCCTATTCTCCGGAAACCCATCGTTTTGCGCCCTTGGTGGAAAGCGATGGCTCTAATATATAAAACCCCCTTCAACCGGCGCCTGATGACAGCGCGAAATCCTGCTTCACCTTGGGCAGCAGACAGATTGAAAATACTGTCAGGCTCAATCCGCTGAGGACCACCCAGGTGGCCGCCGCCGGACGCCCTGCCTCAAAAAGGGTATTGGCCGCGAGCGCGCTCATGGTCAAGTTCGGACAAAAAAGGAGAAATGTACCGCCATCACCTCCGGTTTTAAACCATCGTCGGTGCAGGACTTCCCGAAATCCCAGCAAAACCACGCTGCAACCCACCGCCAAAAGCGATGTTTCGGAAAAGAGAAATTTGGGGTCAACCAACAGTCCCAGCGACATGAAAAAAACAGGAATTAAAAAACCCCTGCTGATGGGTGCAATATAATCTTCCACTCCTTTCCCTTGAAAATGGGTGCGCGCCATGAACAACCCCAAAAAAAAGGCTGTCTTGGGAGCTGCAAGCCCTAATTTAGCCCCCACTGCGCAAATCACCAGGACAAGCAACACAAGAAAATGAACGCGCCACCGGGTTGTTTTCAATATGATCCATTGAAACATCTTGGTAACGTGAGAGGCAAATCGGCTGATCAAAAAAATGGTCAAAGCCATGCCTGCCAGCCGGATTGTAATCCACCAGGTCAAACCATCCTTGCTGGCCGCGCCGCCCACGGTCAAAATGACGATGGTCAAAACCTCCAGGGCGATCATGATTTGCAGGACAAAATCCCGGGACAAACCGCTCAGGCCGTCATAACCCTTCCATCCTGGATAGGCCATGCTGATGGAACATCCGCTGAGCGCTCCTGCCGCCAGAAGCGAATCCCTCAAATTGAGGCCCGATAAATGGGCCACGGGCAATAAAAGCAGATACTGCACCATAGACCAGCCCAAGGCGTAACTTAGTGAGGGCAGAAAATCCCGAAGCGGAGGCAACTCAATCTCAATGCCCACCTCCAGCAAAACAAGTAAAAACCCGACTTCACCAGCCTGCTCCAGCATCGTTTTGACCTCTACCTGAACAAAAGGTCCCAACATCAGTCCGAAAACCACAAAGAATACGTTGCAAAGGGCCGGACGCCCCAGATAACGGCAAATGTCTGGCACTGCCATCAAAAGGAGCATCAGACAAATGATGGTGTCTATGCTGTTCACAAAATTTATTCGTCCTTCCGTCCAGAAAGGTGCCTAGCCGTTGGACATCCAGAATTTCCTTTGCTACACTGCGTCTCGATTTATGAGTTCAGATATTTCCAAATCCGCCACTCCAGCGGATTTCATCCGCGACATTGTCGCCCAGCACGTGGCAGAAAACAAGTATCCGCGAATTGTTACCCGTTTTCCTCCGGAGCCAAACGGCTACCTGCACATAGGACATGCCAAATCCATCTGCCTGAATTTTGGCATCGCCCGGGAATTCGGCGGAACCTGCAACCTGCGAATGGATGACACCAACCCGGCCAAGGAGGAGGTGGAGTATGTGGAAAGCATACAGGCCGATGTCCATTGGCTTATCCAAGACTGGGCAGAGCAGCAACTGGGTTTGAATACCAGCGGCCAGCCTTTCTACGCCAGCGATTATTTTGAGGCGCTTCATGAATTTGCCGTGGACCTCATCAAAAAAGGCAAAGCTTATGTCTGCGATTTATCTGCTGCGGACACGGATGCATATCGGGGCGCCCCCGACCGTCCGGGCCGCAATTCCCCGTGGCGGGATCGCAGCGTGGAAGAAAACCTCGACTTATTCTCAAAAATGCGGGCCGGCGCCTTTCCAGACGGTGCCTGCTCCTTGCGTGCCAAAATTGACATGGCCAGCCCCAATGTCTGGCTGCGGGACCCCCTTCTCTACCGAATCCGCCATGTCGCCCATCATCACACCGGATCCGCCTGGTGCATCTATCCATTGTACGACTTTGCACACTGCCTGAGTGATTATCTCGAAGGCATCACCCATAGCATTTGCACTTTGGAATTTGAGGTGCATCGGCCTCTTTACGACTGGATATTGGAGAACTTGGACCTTCCCAAAACCCTCCCCAGGCAGTACGAATTTGCCAAACTCATTCCAAGCCACACCATTGTTTCCAAGAGAAAACTCATCTCCATGGTCCAGGAAGGCATCGTGTCGGGTTGGGACGACCCCCGCCTGCCCACCCTGAGCGGAATCCGCCGCCGGGGCATCACTCCCAATGCGTTGCGTTCCTTCGCCACAAAGGTGGGCGTCACCAAATACATTAGCCTTACGGATGTGGCTGTTTATGAACACGCCATCCGGGATGACTTGAACGCTATTGCCATGCGTCGCCTAGCCGTCCTGCGCCCCCTCAAGGTCGTCATCACCAATTATCCCGAAGGGAAGGTGGAGGAATTTGAGGCGGTCAACAACCCGGAAAACCCGCAGGCTGGAAAACGCCCAATCCCATTCAGCCGCGAACTGTTTATCGAAAGGGATGATTTCGAGGAAACTCCCCCGCCCAAATTTTTCAGGCTCAAGCCAGGTGGCGAGGTTCGCCTGAAATATGCCTTCATCATCAAATGCGATGAGGTGATCAAGGATTCGAATGGAGTGGTAACGGAACTTCGTTGCACAGCAGATCTGGACAGCCGCACTGGTGGCGTCACTTCAGCGCGCAAGGTCAAAGGAACCATCCACTGGGTCAGCGCCCGGCATGCAATCCAGGCTGAAGCCAGGCTTTACGACCGCCTCTTCACCGAGGCGGAGCCGGAAAAGGATGGACGCGATTTCCGCACCGTGCTCAATCCAAGTTCCCTGGAGATCGTGACAGCCTTATGCGAACCAAGCCTGCTCTCCGCAGCAGCCCCCGAGCGGTATCAATTCGAGAGGCTGGGTTATTTTGTTTTGGACAGGGATACAACGCCAAACAAACTTGTATTCAACCGCTGCATCACGCTTAAGGATACCTGGTCCAAGGTCAAGCCTTGATCAGGCTATGTTCACAGAAAAGGCAGGGACCTATGGGGACCTCCTTCTCGTGCTGGCCGAATTTCCTCAATTCATCAAACCTAGTTGGTATTGCAGGTTGGCCTGCTGGATCAACAGGTTGTAATGTGCATTGGTATCGCTGATCTGGGCGGATGTCAGGTTTAATTGCGCTTCGCTCAGCTCCACGATGGAACTGCTGCCAACTTTATACCGGGCATCTGCAAGCTCGTAAGCTTGAGTGCTGGTCTGAACCAACTCCGCCGTGGTTTTGATTTCCTCGAATGCATTGTTCACATTTAACCAGGCAATGTGAACGTCCCGCACAATATCGTCTTCCAGATTCCGCACCAGTTCCGCATCCGCCTTGGCCCGGTATTCTGCCTCATGCTGCTTGGCCAGGTAATAACCACCAGCGAAAAGTGGAAAACTCAATTCCAACCCACCCACCGCATAGTCATTAGGAAGATGATAATCATGCAGGGGAGAAGAACCCAGCGTGCCAAAGGCCGAAAGAGTGGGGAGACGGGCATCCCTTTGCGCCTTGGCAAAACTAAAGGCAGACTGGTTTTGGCTCCTCAGGCTCAAGAGTTCCGGCCTTTGAACAAGAGCCTCCTGAACAAGCGACGAATCATCCAATGGCTGGGGATGGGGAATAAATTGGGGACCGTCCTCTCGTAGATCAAAAATGTGGAGAGTGGGATAACCGAGCGCTGTGGAGAGCATGGCCATGGATGCAGCAGCATCGTTGGATGCCTTCTCCACCATCAACTCGCTTTCCTGCACCGCCACCTGTGCAAAACTCACATCCAGAGTGGATTTGAGTTTGTTTGAGGCCAGCATGCTCACCTGGTCGCTTAGCAACTGCCGGGTTGCCAGGGTCTGTTGCGCCACCTGCAAAATGGCCTGGGCTTGGAGCGCGCCCAGATAATTCACTGCCACGCCCAACAGCACCTGCTCACGAGTGGCATCGGCATTCAGCGCCGCCGCCTTTAATTGATATTTTGAACTCGCTGCCAGATTGTAGGTATGGCCAAAGTCCGTGATCAACTGGCTCACGGTCGCCCCGCCGGCCAGGCGGTTATATACTGTGGGATTGTTTAATCCGCCAGCCAGTATTCGCGCATCCTCGGAACTTGCACCAACGGCGTCCCCATAAAGATTGGCATCGGGGAAATAAGCGCTGCGTGTTTCTGTCAAAACTTCTTTGCTGGCCAAAGTCCGGTAATCTGCAGCCGCGACCTGCGGATGATTGTGCAAAGCAATAACCTTGGCCTCGTCCAAGGTCAGGGGCATGGCCATATTGGTGGACTGGCCATGAGCCGCCAGGCCAATTCCAGCGCATGCCAATGTAAGAATCAAAACAGATTTCATTGCAAAAAAGTGTTAATGTGCCGGATTGTTCGGGGTGCTTTCCGCCGGTCTTTGATTGGGCAGGGACTCTGAACGCCGGTATAAAACATAGTACGCGCACGGAACTATAAAAACAGTCAGCACAACCGACACGGTTAACCCGCCAATGATGGCCCTGGCAAGCGGCGCGTACGCCTCGCTTCCCGCTTCCAATGCCATCGCCATGGGAATCAATCCAAACAACGTCGCCAGGGATGTCATCAACACGGGACGCAAACGAACACGGCATGCCACTGATACAGCCTCTCGCAACGAATGGCCCTCCTCCCGCAAACGTCGCGTGAATTCCACTATCAAAATACTGTTTGACACCACAATTCCCACCATCATCACAACGCCCATCAGCGACATGATGTTCAAGGTGGTGCCAGTGATGTACAACATGAAAATCACACCCGTCAATCCTGTCGGCACCGCCAAAAGAATCAGGAAAGGATCCCAGAAAGATTTGAATTGCGCCACGAGAATGAGATAAACAAGGACTGTGGAGAGAATCAAGCCAAGGCCAAAGCTTTTAAAAGATTCATTCATGGCCTTAACTGATCCGTAAACCCGCACCACCGTGTTTTTAGGAGGGTTTGCCCCATCCACGATTTTTTGAACCGCAGCAGCAAGCCGGCTCAGGTCCTGGCCAGCAGGAGCCACATAGATGTCAACGGTCCGGCGAATCTGGTAATGATCCACTTCCGTGGGGGCGTCCACATGCGTGATCTTGACCACATCATCCAGCCGCGTGGGGTATTTTAAATGCGGTGAGCGCAGTGGCATGGTGCCAAGGTCCGCCAGGTTTTTAATCCTGTTTTCAGGATACTGAACAGTCAATAGGTAATTATTGCCGGTCACCGGGTCAATCCAGTAACTGGGCGCGATCATCCCGTTCGACGTGAGCGCGGTGATGAGGCTGTCTATCACCTCCTGGGCGGACAAACCAAGTTCGCTGGCCCGCTTCCGGTCTATATCCACTTTCAGCGACGGATAATCCACGTCCTGGGGAATAAGCACATCGCTCACTCCGGGAATGGCACGCACTTTTTCTGCGATTTGGGCGGCAATATCGTGGGCCACCTGTACTGTGGGACTGCTTACCTTGATGTCAATCGGGGCGGGCACACCCTGATTGATGACTGCATCCACCAAACCGCCCGTTTGGAAATAGCCGGTGACCTCGGGAACCTCGGCATGCATGCGGTCGCGCACCAGGTTCATATAGTCAAAGCTGGAAAGCTTGTGACCATCATTGAGCCCCACTTGTACCACTGCTGTGCTGGGGCAAGAGTTGGGATTCAGTATGGAATTGAAACCAGGCGTCGTGCCGATGTTTGAAACAATGATTTTGAGGTCGTTGGCTGGAACCACCTCACGCACCACCTGCTCAACCCGGGCCACGAGGTCCTCCGTCAGTTCAATCCGCATCCCCGTGGGGGCCTTCACGCTGATCACAAATTGACCCGGGTCCGTGCGTGGAAAATACGATTTTCCAAGAAAAGGATAGACCCCAAGGCTTAGGATAAAGAAGCCTATGATGGCAAGCACTGTTGCAGCGGGCCGGAGCAGCGCCAGCTTAAGACTTCCTTCATAACGGTCTAGCATCGAGGAAAACCTCTGGTTGAACCAGTGGTTAAACTTGTCGCCCAATGATTTGGGAGCCGCATGCGCCCCTCCCTCGTGACCCGGGGATCCGCCGTGGGGACCCGAAATCAAATTTGCACAAAACAAGGGAACCACAGTCATGGCCACGATGTAAGATGCAAAGAGTGAGAGAATCACGGCAAGCGCCAGGGCGGTGAAAAGGAATTTGCTCACGCCATATAGAAACACCACGGGGAAAAATACAATCGCCGTGGTAAGCGTGGCAGCCAGAACCGCCAGTTGAACCTCCTCACCCCCACGCTCGGCGGCGACCGCTGGAGATTCGCCCATTTCGAGGTGACGAAAGATGTTTTCCAACACGATCACGGAGTTATCTATGAGCCGGGAAAAAGCTAGCGCCAACCCGCCCAAAATCATGGAATTGATTGTTCCACCGCCAATCGCCAGGGCTATGAATGCGGCCATGGCAGACAGCGGAATAGAGAGGAAAACCGCAGCAGTGGCCCGCAGGCTGCCCAGAAAAATAATGATCATCAAACCAGTGAGAACCAAGCCAATGGCTCCTTCATGCACAAGGGTTGAGATTGAAGTGCGCACGAACACTGATTGGTCGAACACCACCTGCGTCACAAGCTGCTTGGGCACGTCCAGCAAATGGGACACCACGTTTTTCACCCCGTTGACTACCACGATGGTGTTCGCATCGCCGCCAGATTTCAAGATGGGCACATACACGGACGCCTGCCCATTTATTCGCACTTTGTTGTATTGGATTTGAGATCCGTCCACCGCCTTGCCCACGTCGGCAACCAAAACCGAGGATTCCGCAGACAAACCGGTGCTTTTGCTGGGAGATTTTGGAGAGCTGCCCACATCCTCACCCATCATGGGAGATCCGGTGACCGTCTTGAGGGGCACCTGGTTGAGGTCAGACATTTTGTTGATCTGGTTGTTGACGTACACGTCATAGTCATAAGGGCCAATTTTGACATCACCAGCAGGCAGAATGAGGTTGGCTTGATTCACGGTGTTGACCACATCCATTACGCCAAGTTCGTTGGCCTCCAACTTCAAGGGGTCCACATACACCATGATCTGGCGGTAGCGACCTCCGAATGCAGGGGGAACCGATGCCCCAGAGATGCCGGCCATCTGGTTGCGAACAGTGAACTGACCAAGGTCTCGCAATTCGGCTTCTGACAATCCCTTCCCCTTTAGAGTCACCAGGCATACCGGGAGACTGGATGCGTCAAATTTCATCACAATGGGCGGCAAGGTGCCTGAAGGCAGGTACCTAAGGCTCGCCATGGCCAGGTTGGCAATGCTGGTGACGTCAGAATCCGGATTGGATCCAGGCTCAAAATAAACCTTGATCAAGCTCACTCCGGTAAGCGACCTCGACTCCATGTGGTCCACGCCGGAGGCCAGGGTGAACATACGCTCAAACTGGCCGGTGATGTCATTTTCCACCTGCTCTGGCGCCATGCCGGCATAAAACGTCGCAACCACCACCACGGGTATGTTGATGGGCGGAAACAAATCCACGGGCATGCGAAGCAGGCTGGTTACCCCTACCACGCAGGTGATCAGGCATACCACCACAATTAAATACGGAAACCGAATGGCGAATCGCGACATGACTTTGTTTGCTTTGGTTTTATGGATTGCTAACAGCAGACCGAAGTTTCTCGATGCTAAAATCCTTGGATTGGCAAATTTCAATGATGCCTTGGTCCCTGGCAGCCAGTCTGGCCGCAACCTGGGGCAATTGACCGGCTATTTTTAAGGGAATGGATTGCACCCCATGCCGGCTCCCATGAATCAAATCTCCAGATTGAACCTGGAGACCCGCCACCTCAACCGGTTGGCCAAATTCAACCACGTGTGAATACGCGTGGGACAATGACACATTTGTGGCAAAAAGCGGGAACCCAATTTGTTCCGCAATGGGAACTTCCCGAACCGAACCATTGGTGACCGCTCCAGAGCATCCCAATGCACGCAAAATATTGACATGAACACCGCCTAAAAATGAACCAAGCCCTATCCTTGTGGCAATATCCTGAATCACCACAACCCTTGGCGCAGGCACGGAAAGAACATAATCCCACCAATCCGAGCGAATAGCCATGGACCCATCGGCCATTGGGGGAGCGGACCCGCGCACTTTCAAAGTGACCGCATAGCCGATCATGTTGGGAAGTTGAGGAAAAAACGAGCGCACCGAATTGTTCATAAACCCTTCATTGCGCAGTCGCTCGCGAAAGGTTTCTATTGCATCTGCCAGCGTGCAGCCGTGGATTTTACGCAGTTCTTCCAATTCTCCCAAAGTCAGGTTAGGTTGCATTTGATTTAATGGATTAATGTCTGGTGGTGTCAATTTTGGAACAGGTATGGAAACCCACTTCATAACGACCATTTTTTAGCGGCGCTGGGGGCCTGCTTTGCGCACCCGCCTTCCGAATGGTTGGAACGAATCCGAATTCCTTACTGGACATTTTTATTCTGATTTTCATCATTCATCGAAATGTCGGTCATTTTGGGAGTCACTTTGCGCCCTGCCCACAAATCTGACCTGTCGCCCACCACAACCGTTTCGCCCTCATTCAATCCAGATAGAATCTGGTAGGTGTCTGGCATTTCCAATCCAAGGGTCACTGGTCGTTCCTCGATTTCGTTGTCTGAATTGACAACGTAAACCTCCGGACTTTTCCCCCCTGTGATGGCTTGGGAGGGAACCACCAAGGCATTCGGTGTTTTATCCAAATCCAGCATCACTGTGGCATACATTCCTGGGATCAGCGTCAAGTCAGGATTGGGCACCTCAATTTCAACCATCATGGTGCGCGTATCAATGGACACCTTGTCGGTAAACCTCGTTACTTTTCCGGTGATTAGTTCGTTATTAACCGAATCCACTTGCACCCTCACCAGGTCATTCAGGTGGATATCCTTGACGTATTCAACCGAAACCGGGAAATCCAGGCGCAGCAGGTAGTTGTCCGAGACGCGCACCAGCGGCAGCGACTGGGAATCCGAGCTTGTCCCGGCCTGGATCAGGGCGCCGGGATCAGCATAGCGCCATGTCACCACTCCATCGAACGGAGCGGTGATGTTCGTGTAACTCGTGAGTGTTTGGAATTTCTCCACATCAGCCAGCGATGCGGAAATGGTTGCAGCCGTGGCCTGGTCGTTGGCCTCGGCCGTGTCCAAATCTTGTTGGGCAACCAGTCCCGGATGGTCACGATTCACGGAATACAATCTTGTGTAAATTAAATCGGCGTTCGTATGGTCGGCCCTGGCCTTCTGCAAGGTCGCCACCGCGTTGTCCAATTGGGCCTGGAGCTCGGGCACTTCTATGGTGGCCAAAAGTTGGCCCGCTTTTACATGATCCCCAAAGTCCACGTTCATTTGGTTTACATAACCAGCCACCTTGGCATTCAAAATAGCCTCCACATAGGGGCGGAATTCAGCGGGGATGGTCACCAGTTTGGAAACCGTCTGCCGGCTCACCTTGGCTACAGCCACATCAGGTGCCTGGCTGGCCAATGTGGGGGCCCCATCACCTGCAGCATAATGCCGGAACATTTCCCAGCCAACGAATACTCCTCCCGCCACAAGCAGAGCAATGATTAGTGGTCCTTTTTTATTCATAGTTTTAAATTCTAAAAAAATTCAGGTCTTTGCCTTGGAAAATTTTATCGAAAAACAACTTCCCGTGCGGGGATTGCTTTGCACTTCCACCGTGGCGCCATGGGCTGTGCATATGGACTTCACTATGGATAAACCCAGTCCAGCGCCTCCGGAATCTCCCGACCTTGCGGGGTCCACGCGGTAAAATCTTTCAAAGACATGCGGCAACGCCTGGACTGGAATCCCCATTCCATTGTCCGCTACCTCCAGGTAAACCTCACCGTTGGATTCACGAACGCAGAGTTGCACGGATCCCTGGCTCGGCGTGTATTTGATGGCATTGTCAAGGAGATTCACAATCACCTGCTTAAGCCGGGCCTTGTCTCCCTGTATTGTAACCGGGTTCGAGGCGTCGCTGCGAATCGAAATGCCTTTGTCCTCCGCCAGCAGGCTCATCTGTTCAGTCGTGCTCCGGGCCAGTTCGGCAAGATCAAACGTTTGCCATTCCGTTTGAGCCTCCCCGGCGTCAAGCCGCGAAAGCGCAAATAATTGCTCAACAATTTTGCCAAGCCTCGAAACCTCCTCCAACATGCTGTAAACACGATCGCGGGTTTCTGCAGTCAATGACGTTTCTGCAGCCAACATTTCCAATTCTCCGTGCAAAATCGTCAGCGGTGTGCGCAATTCATGGGATGCATCCGCCACAAAGCGCGTGGAGTTTTTGAATGCATCATCCAAACGCGCAATCATCCGGTTGAGAGCCAGGGATAGCGCCTCCAGCTCGTCCCCAGTGCGGGCTACAGGCATCCGGTCGCTGGTGTTATGCTGTGTGATCAGTTCAGCCGCCTGCGTGATCTCTGCAACCGGCTTCAGGGCGCGCCTCACCAAAATCCACCCTCCCGCGCCAATAATCAAAACCGCAAGCGGCAATCCCAGCGCCATCCGCACAAACAAATGGTTTAACATGGCTTCCGCAGGATCCAGCAAGGCTCCCACCTCAATATAGTACCCATCCTTGCCTTGCGTCGAAACCTTCACCACCCCTTCCACAAGCGTCCCTCCATCCGATAATTCCATCTTTTTATCCCAGCTTCCATTGGCAGCGTCCGCATCCAAATCCAGCGACGGCACTTCCGTGGTCTTGAATGAATTGTCCTTGGGATCGCCGGATTCGTAAATCACATCCCCATTCGCGCGAGTAACGCGAATAAAACGGTTGTTTATCTCTGGCGCGTAAAGCGATTTGATTTCCTCTATCACGTAGGGCTCCCCCGTATTCTGAACATGTGCCAAAAGAGTGTCAGCAATTTGCCTGGCCCTGGACATCTGGATCTGCGCCGTGTCCTTAAGCACAAAATGCTGCAACCCAAAATAAAGCAAAACCGCCAGCAATACAAAAATGCCGCTCAAGAGGCTGGTGTACCAAACCACTAGCCGAAATCCTATGGAACTGTGCGTCATGCCGCCGTTTCGTCGTTCAGGCTGTATCCCACCCCTCGAACGGTCCGCAGTAACTTGATCTGGTAGGGATCATCAAGCTTTTCCCTGAGATGCCGCACATAAACATCCACAATATTGGTCAATCCCTGGAAACTCTGGTCCCAGACATGTTCGATGATCATTGTTCTGGAAAACACTCTTCCTGGATTGGTGGCCAAATACTCCAGTAACGCATATTCTTTGCTTGTCAGTTCAATCTTTTTTCCACCACGCCGAACATTTTGTGTCAAACGGTCAATTTCCAAGTCCGCCACCCGCATGACGCTTGAGCGATTCACCGGACCGCGCCTCAAAAGAGCCTTGATCCTTAATAAAAGTTCAGCAAATGCAAATGGTTTGGTCAGATAGTCATCCGCTCCCGCCTCAAAACTTTTCACTTTGTCCGTCATCCCGTCACATGCAGTCAGCACCAATATCGGCACTTGTTGATTCTTGGAGCGGATCTTTTGCAGGATCTGGCCGCCACTCAACCCGGGCAACATCAGGTCCAAAATGACCAAATCATACTCATAGGCGGATGACAACTCCCATCCCCCCGAGCCATCGTGGGCTACATCCACCGCAAACCTTTCGGCTTTTAAGCCGCGTACGATGATGTCTGCCACTTTCTTTTCGTCTTCAATCAACAAAATGCGCATATCACTTGCTCAAACAATTAGAGCATGTTGCCATTAAAAGAGCGTAAACGTTTCATTAAAATTCATTCACCTAAACTTTCTTCAAAAGTGGTTCTCCTGTAATATATTGTCTTTTTCCTGAAGCGTCCACGCGTTTTCGCGACCGCACCACCCAAGAAATCCCCTCCTTTACCGCCCCATGGACAATTATCCAGGCCCGCTCCAGTTCGCGTGCTTTTTTGCGATAAACCATAACATTTTTGCCGTGCCCACCCTTACCCCAGCCAAGACAAACCGACATCGAAAATCATACCGTTGAACAAAAGAAGAGACTTGAGAACAATTGCATGACCCATTTTGCGCCCAGGAATCTTGGCTCCAAATTGGCAGTCCTTTTTGGGCGATCGTCAAGTCTCATAATCCCGCCATTTGCCCAAAAATTGCCTTCTTCGTCCCCTTTGAATTCAATTTTTTGCAACCCGTTTACGAATAGATTGTTACGACAAATTGGCGATTAAAACAGGCTCAAAATTTTTAAAACCCTCGGCTTGTGCGTTAATCCTTGGATTCAGTGAAAATTTGCTCTTTCTTTGGGCAAGACAACAACCGGCCTGCTTTAAATCGGGACAGTTGGAAAGCCATTCAAAAACTCTCGCTCTTATTTTTCAAGAGAAGCCTCCATTTTTCAGAATTTATCAATTTGGCACGCCGCTTGCGAAGTTTGAGTGGATTTATGGCGGTAGTCGTACCAGCGGTTTACAAATCGGTTAAATTTTTTAGGCCATGGACTGCCTTGATGATTCTGGCAGTCGTGTTTTTTGCCCTCCCATCAAATGCCAGCACAAGCCTGCAAGTAAGTTGGAGCCAAAGCAGTGACACCAATGTGTTGGGTTACAAGGTTTATTATGGAACGGCAAGCCAGCAGTACACCAACACCATATTGGCTGGAAATGTCACAAACATAATGGTTTCTGGCATTCAGCCCGGAGTGAGGTATTATTTTGCGGCGACCAGCTACAATGCCGCCGGTTGGGAAAGCTCTTTTTCCCCGGAAATTTCATACATTGTTCCCGTTGGCCCGGCTCCTCTGTCTGGAATGGCCAGTTCTGCATCCGGATTTTCATTCATGGTGAATGGAATGGCATCAAATCCCTATGTGGTTTTGGCCTCGACCAACCTGGTCAACTGGGTGGCACTGGCCACAAACATGGCTCCGTTCCTGTTTACAGACGCCAATGCAAGCCAGTATGGACATCGCTATTACAAGGCGGTTTTGGAATCAAATTACAAGCCTCAAATTTCAGCGGCCCCAAGCATCACATGGCCCGCTTTGAAGGCGCCAATCCGCTCTCAGGCTGGCTTTAGTTTTAATGTCGAGCAAACGTCCGGGGCCAATTATGTCGTTTTGGCCTCGACCAATCTGATTAATTGGACGGCACTGGCCACAAACCTGGCGCCATTCACTTTTACCGACGGAAACAGCTCCAATTTCAATCATCGTTACTACAAAGCTGTTTTGGAAAGCGCCTACGTGCCTTGATTCATAAGCCTCCCTTGCCGGGAATTGGTAATACCCGGGCGGAGAACACAGCGGAGGTTTTGATTGGCGCGGTACTCTTTGATGTCGAGCTTGTTTGGGGAATCGCGGGCATTACACTGATGGATTGTTCCAGTTGGTTGGTGACATCCCGCCAGGCGGTCTCGGGATCGGTCTCGCCTGACACGATGATCTCAAAAACCTTCTGTCCGCGGTCTCCCCTGCCCTCCCAGACAGCCCGAACCAGGTTGTAGCGGGCTGATTCGTTTTGGACATAGGCATCACGGCTGGCCCCGGATTCCCAGCGGCAATGAAAAACTTGCACGCGGCTGGTGTCATTGGCAAAAACATACCTGCGAATGGGCAATTCGATGCCATGGACGTCCAAAAAACTCAGTTGCGGGCCTTCTTCAATTTTTAATCCCATGGCCGTTAGGCAAATTTCCGGGGTATGCCTCTTGGCCAGATACCCAGCCACGCGTCCCGGTCGCCAATCAAAATAAAATGCCTGCCAGAATGTGCCGTCGGGGGCAGTCCACGTTCCTTCCTTGCCTTGATCATAGCGCAATAAATTCCTTGTGGTCTCGTCAATGGCCAGCGATTTAAACGAGGGATTTTCAGAGGGGAATTGAAATGTCCAATCCGGGGATTTATGGATGTGTTGATCACGCTCATAGTACCAGGCGTGAACGCCGACTTCCACCAGGGCCAGCCAGCCAGCCAAGGCCCAGCCGAGATATTGAACTTTTGATGAATTCAAACCCGGTTGAGAGGTGCCATCGGAAACCACTTTATTTGGCCCGGTTGAATGGGGTGAAGTCTCGGCATTTTGGCGGCGCCAAAGCCAGTACCCCAACAGCCAGAGAATGGCCGTGCAAAAAAGGGCCGTCGAAACGCCGGCCGGGTCATGATAGGATTCAATGGCAGCAACCCCATTACGAGCCGCAATCATGGTGAGAAAAAACATCCGTCCGATATTGAAGATGAGGGCAAGAAGAAACCCTGCTGGAATGAACAAAATCCGCCATGGAATACGCAGACGGAAAAATTCACCCAAAAAAAGGCAGGTCATGAGGCTGGTTTGAAAGGAGCGGATGCCACTGCATGCCTCCTCAATGCCCACGATTCCACTGGCCACCTGGATCAAATTGCCATGGAGCAAGGCGGGGACCCCTGCAACATAAAGCATTTGCATGACCACCAAGGCGCTAAAGTGGGTGAGACCTTGGATGATTGGAGCTTCAAACAAGGTCGGCCACGGAATGGCCACTAAAATAAATGAAATGGGAAACGCCAACTCGGTCATCCAGCGCTTGCCAAGCGTCGTCCAAATAACCCCAAGGGTAACCCCCACAGTCATGATGCCAAACACCCACTGAATGATTCGCCACTCTGGTGTGGCCGCTTCCACCAGTCGCACGGGAAGATAGCACAAGGCGAAAAGCCAGGTGAAAATAACGCTGGAAACCCCCAGGATTTTACCGGCGGATGGGTTTGGAGGAGCTTGCTTGGCGGAGGCATAACGTCGCAAAAAAAGGCCACCGCAAAGGAATGGGACAATCAGGCCATAGCCATATTGGGGATCCGTGGCCCACTCGATTCTCAGGTTGTTGATCAAACGAACCCAGAGGTAAACCAATGCCATGAGGACCACTCCCCAAACATAGAGGTTTTTTTTCATGATTTACGATTCAAAGCGCCAACAGTGTAAACGAATATTTCGCTGAGGCATAGCCAAAGCGGCAGCATAACCGCCCTGAGGCTTCAGGTCTTCCATCAACCATTCCTCCCCGGGTTGAACCCCCTGCAACCCGTGGACCAAAGAAGGTGCTGCGTCAGGAGTGAAAGAGACCATGACATCCCGCAGGTGTTCACCAATTCCTGCTCCGACCGCCTTCAAAACAGCTTCCTTTCGGGTCCATAGGCTGTAAAAGGCGTTCAATCGCTTTTCATTTGCCAATTGATTCCACGCATTAATCTCCTGTAAAGTCATTATGCCCCCAACCAGGTCCTCCAAAAAATCCAGAGGCCTGACCTGTTCCAAATCCACTCCCAATGGACACACCCTGGTGAAGGCGTATAAAGCCAGTCCTCCAGAATGCGCTTGGTTAAAGTGCAACTGCGGAATTCCAAATTTCGACGCCAGTTCCGGTTTGCCGTGCGCACCAATGAAAAACTCAAAAGATTGCGGCGGGAGGTCCATGCACAGCCCCAACATATGACGGAGTATCCCCCGGCTACAAATGAAACGGCTTCGGGAAAGCGGAGGGTGAAAACGATCTGCACGCTGGATTTCAGGCACAGTCAGCAATGACTCCCAGTCCTTAATCCGGCTGGATGCCGCATCCAGAGAAGCAACAAGCACATGAACCTGGTTGGTATCCAAATCCAGCGATTCCATTGGCAGCCAGCAGTTTTTGCCAGAATTTGGCATGCGAAAGCTTAAAAACCGATGGCATTGAATCAAAGCAAATTTTTGCCAGCCGGAATCATCCCCCCGCCAACCCAATCAAAGGACACAATTGCCAACATGATAAAAAATAGAGACCATAAAAAACGCGGCCAATGTAAACATTGGCCGCGCGGGTTGGGGCTTAAGGGTTTTTAAGCGCGGGGCTTTCCGAAAGACTTCAAGCTGCAAACACCAAACGAAAGCAAAAGCAGAGAGGCCGTAACGACCGTTGAAGCCTCAGGCACAGGAGCGTAGAGCAGCAATGCCTGCGGGGGCTGACCGTCCGGATTGGGGCCATTTTGGGAGCTATCAGGACTGGGCAAAAACATTTGCACGGAAGTACTGGGGGTGAGGCTTGAAAGCGAATCCAAATAGGTGTTCATGTAACCCACCGCAGAAGAATCGCCGTTGTTGCTCACGGCTGCAAATTCGGGGTTTCCCGAAAGCGTGACCGATCCCACAGCCGATGAATCATACAACGCGGTCCAAATGGCCAACTGCAAGCCCGCCGCCTCATTAAAGTTTCCGGAGGTCAAAACCGAACTGTAATTGGCAAATAAAGTGGCCGCATTTTGAATGGCAGCAGCACCATTTGGGCCCCATGCAGGAGCAGGACTGTAAGAGGGTGAGCTTAACGCACTTGATGTGGATACAGGCGAGGCATATTGGTAGCTCTTGCCAATATAGAGCGTTCCTTCAAAGTCTGTGCATACGCTTACATATTTGCTGGGTGCACCCCCGGTGGAACCCACAGCAGTGAGGCCAATACCCCCGGCAAGCACATCGTAGTTATTGCCTTGAAAATCAACGGTGACTGTTTCAAGTGAAGCGTCCGAAATAGTGTAGCTTAAATCTGCTTTGGACTCCACCACCCCACCCCCGACAAACGCCAATGCTGCAAGAAGCGCGACGTTTTGACTTGGACGCCTAACAAAGTCTTTAAAATTTTCCATGTCCAAAATTAACACATCCATTTTCCTCCCTCTAGAGCGGCTTGGGACATCAAAATTCGCTTTTGAGACATTACATGTATCCTATCAAATTCATTACCAATAGTCATGGTTAACAGCTAGGCATGCAGAACAGCCAGCCGCGAAAAAATCAAAAAATTATTTATATCTCATTTATTATAAATGTTTTATATATTGTTCAAAACGGCAAAACAAATTTTCAAGACTCTTGAAAATGAAATCCTTAACCCATTTTCAGCCTTTTTTAAAATACAAGCTTCATACCGTTTAAATCGAAAGTTCCAATCTGAAAACCGATCAGAATTCAAAACGTCCTATTTTTAGGCATTTTGAGCCCGTTTAAGCCTTCAAATTCGTTTGAATTATATATAAATTGTTACTATTCAATGTATTGAGAATTTTCAATGAATCAACAATTCTTTGTATAGGCGGGAATCAAACTCGCCCAAGTTTAAAGCGTTTTATCGTCGCTAAAAGATCCGTCCATCAGATGCCCACGGTTCAGAGTAGAAAAGTCTAACGACGGGCGGGTCGGTAATCCTCGGGACTGATTTTGGAAAGTGATTCGCAAACCTGCTGAATCAAGTCGGGTCTCCTTAGAGCTTTGGCTGCAGCACCTTTGCACAGGAGTGCTTCAACGAGGCGGGGATCCAGGCTGAGAGCTTTCTGGGCATGATCCAAAGCGCGTTCTGGCATGCCCAATTTCAATGCCATGCCGGAGAGATTCAACCAACCCAGTTTGTTGTCCGGGTTGATCTTGAGAGCCTCCTCCAGGCAATGAATGCCATCGAGAGGCCTGCGAAGATGTTCAAACAAGAGACCGCCCAAGTTGTTCCACGCCTTGATGTCCATGGCATCTAATTGCAACGCGTAACGATAGGCTTTTTCGGCTTGGACAAATTGACCCGTTCCCGCATAGCCCAACCCGGCATAGAATGCGGCCCGATGTTCCTCAGGATCGGACTTCTGCCAGCTTAAGGCAAAATCAAGGACTTCGCGCCATCGTCCCATTTCGCATAGGCTTTTGGCATGGCGAGCTTTGTCCTCCGAGGATTTCACCAATGGGTTTTCCAGCACGGCCTAATACTCCAGTTCTTAATTGTAACTGGCAAGCGAGTTTTGAGAAGAATCCAATTTCGGAGACACGGTTAAGAGAGATTTAAAGTATCAAGCAGCCTTCACGGTCCTTGAAAAGGGGTCAACCTCAACCAATACCAAACAACCGGCCCCTGGGGCGGTTCAACGTCGTTTATTCTTGAAACGACGCACCACAGCGACGGCAAAATCGTGCATAGGTGTGTTTTTTCGAGCGATTCCAAGGATGAGCACGGCAAACAAGGCTGAAATGGCATTAAACATGGACCAGGAACCCGGTTCCGGAACAGCCACGGCAACCCATTCACCATCCGTTCCCGAGTAAAAAGGGATATTATACACCACTCCAGCGCCATTGACGTTAATGGTGGATTCGGAAGCAGTGAGCGAGACCATGCTGGAGGCGAGACTCTGGCCAGTCAGCACGTTGAGGCCGTTGGCCACATAAACGGAATCATAAACCACGGTATCGTATTCCGGTCCCATGGGAGACATGAAAGAATTTTCAGGGGTTAGGGACTGGCGGCTTAAAAGAACATCATTCCAGCCACGGCCCACTGCAAAATCCAATGGTGAGAGAATTTCTGAAGAGTTCCAAGTGAAAGTAAAATTAGGGTCCAATGAGGTATTCAACCCGCTCAAACTGAAGGTGACCGGGGGTATATAGCCGTTGTATAGGTTGAAACTCAGGTAGGATCCAGCCCCAATATCCGCAACCGTCCCACTGGAGGAAGAGGACGCATCCAAAAAGATTTTGCCAGTGACACCCGCCTGGGAGGAAACAAAATCGTACTCGTAATCCAGCGCAGCGCGGGCAGGGATGACGAAGGCCATGAAAATGATCACCACCCAATCGTATGAATATCCAGATTTTGCCATATAGTAAGGTTTAACAGCTTGATCCACTTAATAGCACAAAATAGACCAAACAACTTAACCGAGGTGACCAAAACAACAGATATTTGACCAGCCATTTTCACCGACTCAAAATAAATCAAAAAACACAGAACCTTAACAGGTTATGACTTTTTGAATCCGAAACCAAAACCCCGATCCACTTCACTCATTACCGTTTAATGGTGGATCATTAATTCCACCGAAATGCAGGGCTTCGCCACAATGATCCACCAAAAAACCCGATTTCAAGCCATTCAAACGCTACAAGCTTGACGATAACTTCCTTAATAGTAACACAAAACGATTTTTTGGTCAAGATGAGCAGTGATCAGACGGCAAAATAAATGGATACCCTGCCCAGCTTAGCACCAGACCTGAACGAGAACGTCCGTTTTTAAGACACGTCAACGTGAAGAGTTTTCATTTTGAGACCGACTCTGGAGACAAAGATGAGGCTGGTCTTGCTTGAGAAACATGCTTTTTGAGTTTCGCGATGGCAGATTTAAGATTGCGCTGGCCAAACAAGCTGGTGCCCGCAACGAATGTATCCGAACCTGCCCGTGCGCACTCCACTGCTGTTTGCAGATTGATTCCTCCATCCACGCTAATGCGATAGTTGAATTTATTTTCAGCCCGCCAATCAGCAACCTGTTGGATTTTGGGCAAGGTTTCATGGATGAATTCCTGGCCGCCGAAACCCGGGTTCACTGTCATAACGAGGATGAGGTCAATTTTGTCCAGAAACGGCTGGAGGAGAGAGACGGGTGTGGGAGGATTGACAGCAAGGCCCACTTTTTTGCCAAGTTGTTTGATTTTCCAGATGAGAGATTCCACTTTCTGGCCAAGTTCCACATGGATGATAATCTGGTCCGCGCCCGCTTTGGCAAAAGGTTCCAAAAGGATTTCCGCGCGCGAACACATGAGATGAACATCAAAAAAAAGATTGGAGGCCAAAGGACGGATGGCTTTTACCACCTGCGGGCCAAAGGAAATATTGGGAACAAAATGGCCGTCCATGATGTCGAGATGCAACCAATCAGCCTTGGCATGAGCCGCTCGGGAGGCAGCTTTTCCAAAGGAGGCGTGGTCGGCTGCAAGCAAGGAAGGTGCAATAATCATGGGATAAATAAAACGGAAATTCTACGCAAAGAAAAGGCGATTATAAACGTTGAAACCTCGAAAATTAGAATGTAGAAACGGCGATGATTTCAAGACGGCTGAAAGGGACTTTGCAGCAAGTCCCCTGCTATTTGCCCCTGTTTCCAGTCTTGCAGCCTTCTCATGCCTGAGGTTCATCCAATCTTCTCCTGATGAGTCTTGCCAGATCATCGGGGAGGTAGGGTTTGGGCAGGTAATTGCGCAGGGGATCGAGGCAAAAATCCTTGCCGAGGGCATCAGCACTGTATCCTGTGGAATAAATCACCTTGAGGGCCGGCTTGTCCTTGAGGAGCAATTCAGCCAATTCCCTGCCATTCAAGCCTCCGGGCATGATGACATCGGTAAAAAGCAGATTGATTTCATTTTGGTATTCCTTCCAAATTTCCAGGGCATTGGCGCCATTGACCGCCTGAAAAACGCGGTAACCATGGCGAATGAGAGTGCGGGTGATTAATTCACGAAGGTCACGCTCATCTTCCACCACCAGAATGGTTTCCGAACCATCCGGAGCCCGCTCTGGCGCCAGGGATGGCTGTTTGGCGTCGGCTTTCTGTTGAGTTTCCGGGATGTAAATTCGGAAAGTGGTACCTTTGCCCAAATCGCTTTCCACCTCCACCCAGCCTTTGTGTTGTTTGACGATGCCGTAAACAGTGGCGAGGCCCAGGCCAGTTCCCTTGCCCAGTTCCTTGGTGGTAAAGAACGGCTCAAAAATGCGGGGAATATTTTCGGCGGGAATGCCCATGCCATTATCAGAATGCGTGAGGCAGACAAACCGGCCAGGAACCGATTCAGCGGGAGCCCGACCCGGCGCGGCTTCAATTTGGCAAAGACTTACTCCTATGGCCAGCGACCCGCCCTTGGGCATGGCGTCCCGGGAATTGACGGATAGGTTCATGATGACCTGTTCCAGCATGCTGGAATCCGCCTGCACCATGGCGGGGCCTGGACTGAAGCGCAATTGTAATGCAATATCCTCACCCAGCAGGCGGGTGAGCATTTCATTCATATCGCCGATGACCCGGTTCAGGTCCAATGAACGCGTGTTCGCAATTTGCTTGCGTCCAAAAGCAAGAAGCTGTCGTGTAAGACCTGCGGCACGCTCGGAAGCCTGCTTGATCTGGATGGCAGACGTTTTGGACCTGGCATCCAGCGGGGATGATGCCAAGAGGCTGGCATGGCCCAGAATGACGGTCAGGATATTATTAAAATCGTGGGCCACTCCCCCGGCCAATTGTCCAATGGCCTCCATCTTTTGGGATTGCCTCAACTGATCCTCCAGGCGCTTTTGGCGGGTGACATCCCGAAAGAGGCTGAGGAGAAGCCTTGGCTGGCCATCGGTTTTCACGTAGGACTCGGCAACGTCAAAAATCACCTTGCGTCCATCATGCAGGAGCAGTTCGCGTTCGCCCTGGCTTTCGAGGGTGCCAGCAAGGAAAGCCTCGCGGTAGGCCCTGCTCAGCCTCAGGGCCTCTTCATCCTGAAGCAAAATAACATGAAATCCATTGCCCTCCAACTCACGCTGGGTCAGGTTCACCAGCCGGCAAAAGGACTGGTTCACAGCCACAGTCAAGCCGCTTTCATCGGTTAGGCGCATTCCGTCCAGGGAGTTTTCCCAAACCGAGCGAAACAGGGTTTCAGAACTGCGCAAGGCAGCCTCGGCGGCATGACGTTCACTGACATCACGGACTTGAAACAGCATGGCAGGCTGTCCATCAAATTCGATGTGCACCACGCGGGCCTCGACCGGCACAGACCGTCCGCTGGCGCTGTGCCATTCGTCTTCAATCCATGAAATTTGGCCGCTCGCCAGCCGCTGAAAGTTGCGGCGGGCCTCCTCCCTGCGCTCCAAGGGAACCATGTCCTCCACGGCGTTTTTGCCCAGCAATTGTTCCCGGGTCAGTTCATAAAGCGTGCATGCGCTGGGGTTGACATCCAGTATGACACCATTGAAGTCCTCCACAAGAATGGCGTCCGGTGAAGTTTCAAAAAGTTGATAAAACCGCTGCTGGCTATGCCGCAGGTTTTCCTCGGCCCGGGCCCGATCCAGTGCAGCCCCGCACTGGTCCGCCAAGCTTTGAAGCGTTTCCAAATCCTGGTCTCCGTACCCATGGGATTTACTGCGATGCACAAATAACATGCCGATGACCTTGGACCCCATGCGTATGGGCGCGATCATGGTGGATCCGGAAACATCACCTGTTTCCCAAGCAGACACCAGTTCGGCTCCGCGTGTGATTACGCGTTGAACCAGCGTGTTCGAAATGCGCGACTGCCTGGACGCGGGGATTTCCACCCTGCGTCCATTCACCGTCGTGATGGTGAGCAGGGATGTAACTTCATCTTTTTCCTCGAAATACAGGTCCAGGGAAAAATCATCCCAATTCAGTAGGGAATCAGCCGCCTCACAAATGAACATGGCAGCCCCCGAAGCAGTGGTGGCGGCGCTGAGTTGACGGCTGAGTCGGCCAAACTGCTCATTGCGGTGGGTCACCCGGCGCCGGGCCGTGACATCCGTGGTCATGGTCAAAGCGGCGAGACGTCCCTCAAAGGTGAGCGGCGACCATACCACCTCCATATCCATGACCTGGCCGTTTTTATGCCGATGCTGCCATATAAGACATTTGGAATGCGCATCCCAAACGGGAGCCTTCGGCGAAAAGGCCGGGTCCGAAGCGCGAAGCTGAGTGAGCGTCATGGCCAGAAACTCATCACGCGAGAAACCATAATGCTGTATGGCAGATTCATTGACCTCAAGAATGCCAAGGTTTTCAAGGTCAAAAATCAGCATTGGGTGGGGATTGCTGTGGAAAAGGAGCCGGTATTGCTGTTCGCTGCGCCGGAGCGTGGACTCGGCCTCCAAGAGGCGGCTGCGCTCGGCAGCCTCGTTGATGGCCCGCCGAACAGCTGGAATGAGACGGTCTCTCGCCGACTTCAACACATAATCGGTGGCGCCAGCACGCAGTGTCTCTATGGCGGCCTGCTCCCCAATATTACCCGTGAGCAGAATAAAAGGCATGATGGGAAAGCTTTCCCGCACCAGCTTCAGTGCATCCAGACCGTTGAAATCCTGCATCCGATAATCGGATATGATCAAATCCCATTTCCTTTCATGCAAAGCCTGAAGAAATTCCCCCTTTCTGGCCACGGACTTTATGGCCACTGATGCATCGCGCTCTGCAAACAGATCGCGAACGAGCAATGCATCTGCCGGGTCATCCTCGATATGCAGAATGTGGATTTTTTGGTTCATTCTTTCAATGGACACTACAATTTTGTTTCGCCCCTGTTTCTTCCATGGCCGAATTGGTCCACCCCCAAGAGTGGACGATCTGACACGATACCTGCGGCAGGTGCATGCGGCAGAACCAAATATAGCAAGACCAGGGCCAAAGGCGAACCAAGAATGAAAGCCAGTTTTTCATGAAAAGTCGCAATTCATTGAATCCATTCCACTTGCCTTTTGCGAAAACCATCGGCCCCGGGGGGTGGGTATTTTTTATTTTTGCGTTGTTTTTGTTTTGTTTGACGTTGACAAGCTCTCTTATTTCGGTATTTTCACCGTCTTTCGCTAAAACGAAACTATGCCTAACACCAAGTCAGCAGAGCGGCGGATGCGCAACAGCGCCCGTAAACAGCAACATAACCGGAGCATTGTGTCCAAATTGCGCCGGGTCGAACGGGAATTTCGGGCCACTTTGGCTTCTGGAAAGAAAGACGAGGCGGTCAAACTGCTGCCTGCGGTCCATTCTGCCTTTGATAAAGCGGTCAAATTTGGAGCAGTAAAACGCCCGACGGCCAACCGAAAAAAATCTCGTCTGGCCCTGACACTCACTCGGGTGCCATCAAAGTAAACGCTGGCCTTGAATCAGGCAGGCCCTTGCCCCGCTGGTTTCGACAGGCAAGCGCCAGTGGCGACATCGCAGTTTTGCCCCATTTTAGCCAGGGTTCAGTCTGGTTTTTTAATTCTGGTTTTCATTCCTGTTCAAAATGAATTCCTTTCTGTCCAATTGGGACTCGAAAGGCATTGGATAATTTCAATTTTTCACCAGTTTTCAAGCCTGGTTTTCCCAGTTCATTCAATTGAAAGGTTATCGAACTGGACCATCAACCCCACAGGGTGGGTTTTGCTTCTGATGAGGATGATAAATGGGGGCATTCCCGTTCTAGGGCAGTCAGACCAAGACCAAGCATATCAAGCTTCCTGATTTTTATCCTTAATTTCCGGGTATAAACCTTCAACCTAAACTTTCAGACAATTTGGGACATGCTGGATTCAGCGAGAATAAAACAACCTGGGTCGCATTAACCTCCATTTGGCGAGGCGAAAGGTCACGCCGACCCCAAGGCAACCCATTCCGTATTTGACACTTCGAGTAAAATTGATCGAAGAGGCCTCTTTAAAATACTTGGTGGGACAGCTCACCTCACCAATGGTAAAGCCAGCCCAAAGTATTTGAGCGATCATTTGGTTATCGAAAACAAAGTCGTTTGAATTGGGTGAAAGGTCCAATTTCAAGAGCAATTCCCGGGAAAAAGCCCGATATCCAGTATGGAACTCGGACAATTTTGAGCCAAGAAGGATGTTTTCCGATGCAGTAAGGAAACGGTTCGCGAGATACTTCCACATGGGCATGCCCCCGCGAAGAGAATAACCTCCAAGAATGCGACTTGCCAACACACAAGGATGCAATCCGTTGGCAATGATGGAGGCCATGGCCGGTATCAACTTGGGGGTGTATTGATAATCCGGATGCACCATGATGACGACATCTGCCCCGGCATCCAAAGCAAGCCGGTAGCAGGTCTTTTGATTTCCTCCATAGCCGGTGTTTTTTTCATGGACATGAACCCTGACCCCAAGAAGAGAAGACGCCACCTGTACCGTGTCATCCCTGCTGCGGTCATCCACCAGGATGATTTCATCCACGATTTGTTGCTGAAGAACTTCGTCCACCGTCATGGTCACTGTTTTGGCCGCATTATAGGCGGGCATGACCACGACAATCTTTTTGCCCAGATACATCATGCAATGATGCCGGATGCTTGGCCGGCGCGAAAGTGATAATTCGCCACGAGACGCGGACCGGCGGACCGGCAACATCTGGGCGGATCAAGGGAGTTTGCTCGGTTTTTTAGAGGCAGGATGCGGCTTGCCGAAATGCATGAGTACTTGAATGAAAGCTTGGCGCAAACCCATGGGTTGTGGTCCCTGTGGATAGAGAAGTGAAAAAGATTTGCGCAAGGTCAACTTGGGGCAATTCAACTGGACCAGCTTTCCAGAAGCCAGTTCTGCCTGGACACTGATTCTGAATACATAGCCGATGCCCAATCCAGTAGCCACAAGACGTTTGATTGCTTCCGGGCTGGGGATTTCCTGGAGGAGATTCAAGCGGGCGGGCGCGAATTTGAGGTGCTGGAGGTGATTTTCCATGAATTGACGGCTGCCGGCACCGATTTCTCGAACAATCAGTGGCTGGGCTAGAATGGATTCAGCGCTGGGGCGCTGGATTTTGGCAAGAGGAGAAGTGGGGGAGGCGATCCAAATGATTTCATCCTCCAAAAAAGGGATGGTTTGAATTTCAGGGCGCTGGCAGGGTCCCTCGACCAGGGCCAGGTCAATACGCTGATCAAGCAAAGCGCCTATGATGGTTTCGGTGTTGCCATCCAGAACGTCGCATTGGACAGACGGAAAAAGTTGTTTAAAGCTGGCCAGCCGCTCGGGCAGTACGAAGGCGAGGAGGGTTTTGTTGCTTCCCAGCCGCAAGCGGCCCGAGGTGACACCGGTCGCGGCTTGAAGATGCTGCGCGATGTTCTCGTGAGCCTGTGCAATTTGCTGAACGTGCTGGAGATAAACCAGGCCGGCATTGGTCATGCGCATGCCATGAGGCGCCCGGATGAAGAGAGGAATGCGCAGGTTTTCCTCCAGAAGCCGAACATGACGGGTGACAGCCGGCTGGGATAGATGGAGCGCACGCGCCGCCCTGGTGATGCTTTGCAATTCAGCCACTTTTCGAAAGACCTGCAATCGGTAATCCAGCATGAGCACAGTTTAAGAAATAACATAATGTAATACCATATTTTATGATATGATTAGCAGGGCCGGAATCCCGGGTTAAACTAGACCCCATGAAAACGGGTTTTGACCTCAAGAAAATGGCGTGGGAACGGAAAACAGCCGCTCACGGCTCACGATCGACCTGATAAATCCGGGTCAAACTCCACAGAGGAAAAGCAGCGGGAACCATTCCGTCCATGAGAACATCCTTGTTTCATACGCACTCCTTTCGATACGCGCTTGCTCTGTGGCTGGCCTCGTCTCTGGCATTACTGGTTTCATTTTTCATACAATTGGAACCAGCCCAGTGGTCTGCCATTACTGTTTGGATCGTCTTCATGCAGGATCCGCGCCTGAACTATTCCAAAATTTTCTGGTGGGGATTTGGCACGCTGTCCGGGGCCCTGGTTGGAATGCTATTCATGGTTCTGTTCAACCAGATGCCTGAGGCGGGCTTACCGTTGCTGTTCCTCTGGCTCGGTCTTTGTGCTGCCGGGTCACGACTGGCCCGCAGCTATCAATCCTACGGCCTGGTCCTTGCGGGTTACACCTCCGCCATTGTGGCTTTATCCGCAGTGGACCAACCGGATGCCGCCATTCAAACGGCTCTGTCACGGGTTGGCTGCATCGCCGTGGGGATGGCCAGCGCCGTGACCTTCATTTTTTTGCTGCTCCCTGTCCACAAACACTGGCACGGGGTGAGAAAAGGTCTCCAGGAAAACTGTTTGGAAACCATGAAATATGCCGCCCAGTGCCTACTCCAAGGGACCCGGCTGTCTTCCCAAGGAGACTGGCGGTATTTGACCGGACGGCTTCTCACCCTGGAGCGGGCCTTGAGCCGCACCACCGCTGAATCCGCCGAGGCAAGGCACCACTCAGCCCCTGCTCGAAGTTTGGTGGCCGACCTGCTCAGCATGCTGACCCACGCCCAAGCGATTGAAATGCATCTGGCGGTCGAAGGTCAAAATCAATTTGCACCCTTTGTCATCAAATTGCTGGAGAAAATCCGCGAATTACTGGACCAAACCGCCTTTTTATCCCGGAACGATCCGGACACATCCGATTTGGGACCTGCCCTTCAAAAAATCAAGGATCTCAGAAATGCGGTCCAAGCCGGAATGGTTGGCAATGCACAGTCCTCGAATGGCGTGAACAACCAATTTATGTTGGAGCGGATGGACGAAATTCTTGGAGATTTAAATCAGATTATACACGACTGGCGGGGAATCACGGGAATCTGGAGCGCCCCCAGACACATCAAACTGGATGGCCATGAGGATTGGCCCGGGGCTGTGGTGCATGGAATCCGTGTACTGGCGGCCATGAGCGTGAGCGGGATAATCTGGGCTTTGACGGAATGGCCCAGTGGAGCCATGTTCACCCTCTTCATGGCTGTAGTTTGCTCATTGCTGTCTTTGGCGGAATCCGCACCGCAACTCGGTTGGTCCTTCATTAAAAGCATCATTTTTTGCACCATCATGGCCTACGTGGAAACCTTTCGGCTGTTCCAGGCCAACGAGGGATTTTTGCATCTGGCGCTCGTCTTGGGCCTATTTTTGATTCCAGCCGCCTACGCCTATCGGAATCCACGGCTCCTTGGAAGCGCAGTGATCTCGATGTTGATCTTTTACACCCTTTCCATGCCTGCCAACCAAATGGATTATGACATTTCCGGTTTTTTAAACAATGGACTGGCGCTTTTGACATCGGCATCCATGGGATTTTTTGCCTTTCACGCGATACCGGTGCCGGGTCGGCAGTTGCGGAAGTTCTGGATCCTTTGGACTGTGAGGAGAGAATTGGCGAATCCCCATCCCCAACATTTTCGCAGGGAACCCGCACAGACATGGATCAGCCGGATTTTCGACCGCATCAACCTCCTTCAACGGGGTGGGGAATCCGGTCCCAACTTGGAATGCGTGGAGGACGAACTCCTCAGCAGTTTGCAGTTTGGATTGGTGCAACGCCGTTTGAGCGTGCGAATGAGCGAGAGCGGCCTGACAAGCGAAGATGCCGGGTTGGCTGCCGGGGTCTTGCTGGAATGCCGGAACCTGTTGCGGAACCCCGGGGTGGCAGCCATTTATCTTCATTCGGCATGCCATTGGATGGAGGAGAGGCTGAAAACCGGCAGTGCCTGGACTCCGTCCAGAGTCGGGCTGCTGGCTGATCTCCGCGAAATGAGCAGGCTGCTTGAGACCACGCTTCGCACAAAGACCACTTAAACCCGGACTCCCGTAAAATATAATTTAAAAACATGAAAATCCGGCACAGCCAACACACATCCCCTGCCCTGGCATGGGGGCGGCCCGAAGGTAGGGCAATAAAACGCCGTTGAATGATGCTTAAAGAAATTGATTTTTGCGGAGTGTATCTGCCGCCGCTGCTTGGTCACCTGGTGTTGGCTGCGGCACTGTATGTGCCCATCCACTGGAACTGGGACCGGATACGCCTCCAACGTCACGTTTGGAACCGCCCCGTGTTTGAGCTGGCGGTATTTGTCATTCTTTTGGGGGTCACCACCATTATTTTATGATTCCTGTCCGAAAATTCAGCTTGGATGAAGGTTGGTTGGGCCGGCTGGCCAATACCTTGTTTGTAGTATGCCTGGCAGTCCTGGTGACCTGGATGGTATGGAGGTATTATGTTCTCACTCCTTGGACGCGGGATGGGCGGGTTCGGGCGGAGACCGTGAACGCCGCGGCTGAAGTCTATGGCAAGGTGAAGGAAATTCCCGTGGTGGAAAACCAGTACGTGCACAAGGGCGACATTCTTTTCACCATTGACCCCTATGAATTCAAGCTGGACGTGGACAAGGCGGCGGGATTGATGGAGGCACGCAGGCAGGAAATGCTCATCAGCCAGACCCTGGCGCAAAGACGCCAGGGCCTGGATACCGAGGCCATTTCACGGGAGGAACAACAAACCTCACAAAGCGCCGCCGCCACCGCGCAAGCGGCTTATGCCGAGGCCCGGGCCCAGTGGAACCTGGCCCGCTTGAACCTGGAACGGACTGTCATCCGCTCGCCCGTCAATGGCTACGTGAACAACCTCCGCCTTCGCGTGGGTGATTTTGCAACCATCGGCCAGACCAAATTATCGGTTGTTGACAGCGATTCCTTTTGGATTTCGGGCTATTTTGAGGAAACGAAAATCCCGCGAATACACGAGGGGGACATCGCAGAAATAGAGCTGATGGGAATGAGTGAAACAATTCGGGGGCACGTTGAGAGCATCTGCCGAGGAATAGCGGATTCCAACGGTGAAGCGGATACGCAAGGAATGCAAAAAGTGAACCCTGTGTTTTACTGGGTACGGCTGGCCCAGCGCATTCCAGTACGGATACATATTGACCATGTTCCCGAGGATTTGACGCTGGCTGCGGGAATGACCTGCACGGTGGTGATTCAACCCCGGAAATTGCATGAATAAGAAAAGCATCTCATGGGGCGCAGCCAGGACTGCGGCCATCCTGGCAATCTGCACAACACTGTTGCTTACAGGTTGCGAAACCGGGCCGGTGTACCACAAGCCCGATGTAAAAACGCCCGAAAATTGGGACAGCCAGGGACTCGGAACCCAAAGCGGCCTCCTACCCGGTGAATGGTGGGATTTATTCAAGGATCCGGAACTGGACCAACTGGAAAGCGAGGTGCAAAAAGCCAATCCCACGCTAAAGGAAGCCATCTCGCATGTGGACCAATCCCGGGCAATGGCCCGCGTGGCAGGATCCCGCTTGTTTCCACAACTCACACTGGATCCATCCATCACCAGCCTTCATCTGGCAGCGGATCAGGTTCCACCGGAACTCACGGCCACAGCCTACACCATCCCGCTGGACCTGGAATACGAGGTGGATTTATGGGGAAGAGTGAGGCACAGCCTGGAAAATGCGCGGGCGCAGGCGCAGGCCACCGTGGCAGATTACGCCGCCATACGCCTCATGCTGCAGGCTGATGTGGCGGTGAATTATTTTCAACTTCGGGAAAAAGACAGAGAATTGGAATTTCAACGGCAAAAGGTTTCCATCCTGGCAGTCCGGGAACACATCATGCAAATCCGCTACAGAAGCGGGTTGACCTCGGACCTTGAATCGGAAACGGCGCAACAAGAACTGGAATCGGGGCAAAAGACCCTTGAGGAGGAAGAAAGGCAACGCACCGATTTCCAGCATGCAATTGCGCTGCTCTGCGGTCAACCAAGCCCTGGCTTTCAGGTGCCCGTGGCAAAATGGAACCCCACCCTGCCCTTGGTTCCATTGGCTTTGCCATCCACACTTTTGGAACGCCGCCCGGATGTGGAATCGGCTGAACGGAAACTTGCCGCAGCCTGTGCCAGGGAAGGAATGGCCACGGCGGACTTTTTTCCTTCCATTGACCTTGTGGCTGGGGCTGGTTATTCCACGTTTTCCCCGGAAAGTCTGGTAACCTGGCAAAGCCAGTATTTTCAGGCAGGCCCCAATGTGAGCCTGCCCTTGCTCAATGGCGGACGCTTGAGAGCCAGCCTTAAGGGAGCCAGGGCTGATTACCAGGCCAGCCTGAGCCTCTATCAAAAGCAGGTTTTGAAGGCATTCAGGGATGTATCCGACGCACTGGAGGATTCGCACAACTTCGAGAAACAATGGGCTGCCCAGGAGCAAAAAGTGAAATCCGCCTGTCATGAAAGCCTGCTTTGGACTGAGCGCTGGAATCATGGGTTGGTGAATGAACTGGACGCCCAACCTGCACAACTAAGCGAAATAGAGGCGCAAACCGAAGCAATCCACCTCGAAACCCTCCAACTCATCGCAGCAGTTCACTTGATCAAGGCCTTGGGAGGGGGTTACCAGGCTCCCATGGAGAGCACTCAAAAAATCCAGCATCAAATCCGCGCGAGTGAGTCCACGCCGGCCGGCATGGCCCCAAAGATACGAGGCTGAAAGCGCCATCAAACCGTGCGGGAAGCCTGGGCCACCGAATGACGCATGCGGTCAAACCACCACCGGGCCTTTTCGATGCGGACAGGACGGTTTTTGAAGGCCCTTTTTTTGAGAGTCCTGGGCAGGCCCAATTCCAGTTGCACGTTTAAGTTTATCATAATCGTGCCCCCACTCTGGCAGATGGGGTGAGACATGCACTGTCCAACCCAAAAGATTTTATCGGGTTTATCTCATGGTTGCAATTCGATGACATCGCCCGGTTCGAGCGGCACCACGGCTCCCTGAAACAAAACATCGGGATTCAACGAGGCGCTTTCGTGGTCCCTGGTAATCGTGATGGAGGTTGGGGAACGGGTGTCCTGATAAATGGCAGTGGCCAGGGCCTGGACCAGTGTGAGTCCCGCCACCCAGGGAACCCGATGGATTTGAACCGGCCCAAGGACCGTGACAAATTGGCTGGCGCTTGGAGCCATGGCTGCTTGGAATGCAGCGTTTTGGCCAGCCAGAAAGGCATTTTGCTCTTGAATTTGGGTTTGGTGTCCTGAGGCGCAGCCTGAAAGAATGGAGGCAAACCCCAGCGCCAAAATCCAACCCGAAGGAAATTGCCAACGAGTCATGACACGACGGAGCTGGCACCGCCTGGGACGGAAAGGGAGGCTTTCCATGCGTGGATGGCAGAAACTGCCAGGGCAGCGCATTGGGCACGGGGTTTGACAAAACCGGGAGTAAACCAGGGGAACCCGCCAATGAGATCCTGCGTCACCAGAATCTGTCCGTCACAGTGCGGACCGCTGCCAATACCAATAACAGGCACGGACACCTCATGGGCTATCTCCCTGGCCACATTCGGCGTGACCAGTTCGAGAATGATTGCAAAGACCCCCGCCTCATCGAGCATGCGTGCATCTTGAAGGAGACGGAGATGTTCTTCCTCCTTTTTGCCCTTGATTTTGTATCCGCCCTCTTCCAACACATGCTGCGGGAGCATTCCCAAGTGGGCGCAAAAGGGTATGCCCTCTGAAATGATGGCCTTGATTTGGGGGAGGATTTCGGCGCCTCCTTCAGCTTTTACAAACCCCGCCCCCGCCTCAACCAAAGCCCTGGCATTGTTCATAGCCTGGGCAGGCGTTTGGTAGGATCGAAAAGGAAGATCAGCCCCGAGCAAGGCCCGGGTTTGAGCCCGGGCTGCGGCGCGAACGTGGTGCAGCATCTCCGCCATTGTAACATGCGTTGTATCCGGGTAACCCAATACCACCATGCCCACAGAATCACCCACCAGAAGCAACGGAATGCCCGCTTCATCCAGCAACCTTGCCATGGCGAAATCATACGCGGTGAGCGCGGCAATGGGCTGGCCATCCAATTTCATTTTTTGAATGATTTCGATGGTGATTTTGGCCTGGCTCATGAAAAAGTATCTTTAGAGGGTTGCTTTATCAGGCTCAAAAACTCTTCAAGAGTTCCGCCGGTGAAGTGGTTGCGGTGCCCACCTTGCCCACCACGATGCCTGCGGCATGGTTGGAAAGGATGGATGCCTCAAGGGGAGAGGCACCGGCAGCGATGGCCAGTGTAAAAACAGAAATGACCGTGTCTCCGGCCCCTGAAACGTCAAAAACCTCCTGTGCAACCGTTGGAATGTGAAACGGCGGGGCATCGCGCTGGCATAATAGCATTCCCAATTCGCCCAGTGTGATGAGGAGCACAGCCGGACGTAATTCCCGGAGCAGACGCTCGGAAACTTTCGCAAGCGTGGGGTCTTTCAGGGGATTTTCCGTGCGGGTGTCATCCGCCAGGCCCGCCAACTGAAACGCCTCGCGGCGGTTGGGTGTTATGAGCGACAGTCCGGTTAAATTCAATTGATGCACCGGCTTGGGATCCAGACTCAGCCAAATGCCCCTTTTCCGGCAGGCCGCCTTGACTTGGTCCAAAAAGGGCTGGGAAACGACTCCTTTGCCGTAATCTCCCACGATCACCGCATCCGCGTCATGGATGGCGGCATCGAAACGACTGGCCAATAATCTCGATGAGTTTTTATCGGGTAAACCGACCGATTCACGATCAATCCGAACCACTTGCTGTTGATGAGCCACGATGCGGGTTTTGATTGTGGTGTGGCGGACCGGGCTCTTCACCAACCGTCCTCCATTAATGGCCTGTTGCCGGAGGATTTCGCACAGCTTGCGACCGGCATCATCCACGCCGATGATTCCCATCAGGTCCACTCCGGCATTAAAGGCGGCAATGTTCCTGGCCACATTGGCGGCACCACCCGGCATGAAATTCTCACGGGAAAACTCCACCACCGGCACTGGCGCCTCGGGTGAAATGCGCGAGACATTTCCCCAAATAAATTGGTCCAGCATCACGTCGCCCAAGACAAGCACGCGGAGTTTTGCGGCTTTCGCCAGGATTTTGCGGATTCGCGCCAGGTTCAAAGCAGGTGTTTTCATAATCAATCCAGGAATGCTGTCAGAGGGCTTGTGGGAGAAGCGTGACGTGCCGACCCTGGAAGGCCGACATTGAAAGCCTGCCGCCCGGCAAGGACAGCCAGCTTGAAGGCTTCCGCCATTTGCACGGGATCGGAAGCAACGGCAATGGCGGTATTCACGAGGACAGCGTCTGCCCCCATTTCCATGGCCTCAGCCGCATGACTGGGAGCACCGATCCCTGCATCCACCACCACGGGGACGGTCGCCTGCTCGATAATGATTCGAATTTGATCACGGGTTTGCAGGCCACCATTGGACCCGATGGGCGAACCAAGCGGCATGACAGTGGCACAGCCCACCTCTTGAAGGTGTTTGGCCAGCACAGGGTCTGCATTGATATATGGAAGAACAGTGAAACCTTCCTGCACCAGGATTTCTGCCGCCTTGAAGGTCTCAACCGGGTCGGGAAGCAGGTACCGGGGATCGGGATGAATTTCCAGTTTGATCCATTTTGGCAAGCCGGCCGCCACGGCAAGACGCGCCAGACGCACTGCCTCCCCGGCATTCATTGCGCCGCTGGTATTAGCCAGGACCAGATACCGGTTCGGATCAATGAATTCAAGAATGTTGGCATAGGGATCGCCAGCCCCTGAAAGGTCGGCCCTGCGAAGAGCCACGGTTACCATTTCCGAGCCGCTGGCATCCATGGCGTTCCGCATGAGCTCTGGGGAGGAAAATTTGCCCGTGCCCAAAATGAGCCTGGAACGGAACTGACGTCCGGCAATGACCAAAGGTTGTTCGTTTAACGACATTGAATACATGGTAAAAAACGGCGCGAATTTGTCGAGACGACAAGCCACGGGGCCGGACACCCGCGATTTGCCTCAAAAGTTCAAGATGGAGGCAAGGGCGGCAACGTGAAAAAGAAGGTGGCTCCCTTGCCCACTTCGCTTTCTACCCAAACACGGCCATCGTGGGCTTGGACAATGTGTTTGACAATGGAAAGCCCCAGCCCCGTTCCTCCCTGGTCCCTGGAACGCGCTTTGTCCACCCGATAAAACCTTTCAAACACCCTGTCGAGGGCCTCAGGCGGAATTCCCGGACCATCATCCCGCACATGCACTTCAACGGAGGAATCCGCCAACCGCCGGGCACCGATCATCACTTTTCCGTGAGTCCGGCCATATTTAATGGCATTGTCCACCAGGTTGGCCAGCACCTGGTCCATGCGGTTGGGATCAATCAACACCAGAAAATCCTCCAGATTGTTGATCAAGACCATGTTTTTGGATTCCGCGCGGGCGTGCAAATCAGACAGGATTTTATCCGCCAACCCGCGCAACGAAACGGGTTGAAGGCTAAGTTGGATTCTTTCGGACTCCAGCGCCGAAATCGTGAGAAGGTCCTGGATGAGCAAATTCAAGCGCTGGGTGTTGCGCTCAATGATTTTCAAAAAACGCTGGGTCACCTCCGGTTGCTGGCTGGCACCATCAAGAAGGGTCTCCACGTAGCCTTTGATAAGGGAAAGCGGCGTTCGCAGTTCGTGGCTGACATTGGCGACGAATTCCTCCCGCGTGCGCTCAAGTTGCTTGAGACGGGTAAGGTCGTGAAAAACAAGAATAGTACCCTCGCGGCGTCCATCCGAATCATGGATGACTGCGGCATTGACCTGAAGCCAGCGCTCGTTGATGTCGGGAAGCTTGAGTTCGTAGTTGAGCACTTGTCCGTTTGTCTCGACCTGGCTGACCAAGTCCTCCAAGGCATGCAGGCGGAGGGCCTCCAAAATGGATTTGCCCCGGAGTTCCACCTTGACACCGAAAAGTGATTTGAAAGACCGGTTGGCCAGTGTGATGCGGTGGTTATGATCCAGCAGCAGCAAACCCTCCAACATGGAATTGAACAAAACCTGTTCCCGCGCCTTGGCAAAAAGTTCGGTTTGTTGTTGCCGACGCTGCAAATCCAGCAACTCCGCGTTGAATTGCCCCGTTTTGGCGTCAAAACGCCGTTTCCAAGCCAGATGAACTCCCAGGGCCAGAAACAACAGAAGAATCGCGAGAACGGCCCACATGATAAGCTCCCTAATTGCAACCTGTTTGCACGGGAACAAGCCCCCATCTCCAAACGATTACAGGCAATTGAAACGGCAACAGAATATTCACTCCACAAAACGATAACCCACACCGCGCACCGTGTCCAAATGTTTGGAAGCAGGTCCGAGTTTTTCCCTCAGCCGCCGCATGTGAGTGTCCACAGTCCGGGTGTCAATCAGGCTGTCATACTCCCATACATCCCGCAAAAGCTGGTCTCGGGATTGAACCCGGCCCGACCGCTGGGATAGAATGGTGAGAAGCCGGAATTCCGTGGCGGTCAGGTCAATGGTCTTGCCACGCCAACTGGCCACATGGCGAGGAACATCCACCGTGAGGTCGCCAAACCGAAGCTGATCCTTCGAGTTCTCCTCAACCTGCGTTCGAGAGAGAATTTTTTTTATCCGCAATAAAAGTTCCCTGGGGCTAAAGGGCTTCGTGAGATAGTCGTCCGCCCCCAATTCCAAACCCAATACGCGGTCAATTTCCGCGGCTTTCGCCGTTAACATGATGATGGGAACCTTGGATGTGGCCGGATCCAGCCTGAGGGATTTGCAAATTTCAAACCCATCCATCTCGGGAAGCATTACATCCAAAACGATCAAATCCGGTGTTTGACTGCGCGCACGCTTGAGAGCCTCAGCTCCATCCCCCGCCGTAGTAACCACGTAACCTGCCTGCTTGAGATTGAACTCAAGCAATTCAACCGCCTCGGGTTCGTCATCCACAACCAAAATCTTTGGTTTCACGGGTTTGAAGATGGCACGACACTCATTTTAGCACAATTGCAAACCGGCAAAAAAACAGTGACGATTCAGTGACGATTCGAAAGTAAACGCACACGCATAAAGACCAACCAATGAGGGATTTTCATTCACAAACAATTATTCAGCAACAAATTGGCAAGATTTAAACCTGTCGGTTGGCAGGGCTGATTGTCTTGATTCGGTTCTGAAAAATCCCAGATTCAGACCGGGTTCCAGTTCAAAATTAAAACTTTAATGCAAGAAACACGGTTCTTCGCCAGGATTCGGTCGAGATCATTTTCATGTGTCATGACTCACCCTTCTTGGGTGCAAAAAGACCCACAAAAAATGTTTTTCAATTAAAAAAGAAATGGTGGTAGGTGATGGATTCGAACCATCGAAGGCGTAAGCCAGCAGATTTACAGTCTGCCCCCGTTGGCCACTTGGGTAACCTACCGCAGCAAAGTGCGAGCCGTGGATTAAACCAAACCGAACGCCCTGGCTCAAGTTGATTTTTAAAAAATGTAAACAAAAGCAGTGGATCAAATGTTGCCTGAATGATTCTTTTGGAACTCCCGGATGCACAGTTTTCACGCCAGTCCGGTCCACCAGCCAGGCGCGAATTCGGCGCCCCTGAACCCAGGAATCCAGGAAAGCATGGGATGATGGATTAGCTTTTGAAAATTCAATTTGTTTTAAATATACAGCTTCTTCGATTTGAATTATTTTGTTCGAGGTTTATTTAAATGAATTTTGATCGTTTAGCGCCGCATTATGGCTGGATGGAACTGGCATTTGCGGGTCCCTTAATGCAGCGATGTCGGACTCATTTCTTGACAGAGAGCGGGAGGTTTCGCCGGGCACTCTTGCTGGGAGAAGGCAGGGGCCGATTTCTATTAAGACTCATGAAGACCAACCCGCATGTGCGCATCACCTGCGTGGAGAAAAGCGGGGCGATGGTTCGCTGCATGCTCGCGAAAATAAAGAAGAGTGGTTTGGATCCGTCCCGGGTGGATTTCCAGCAAATGGATGCCTTGGATTGGCGGGCTCGTGGCAGGCGCTATGACTTGCTGGCAACCCATTTTTTCCTGGACTGTTTCACTGCCGAGACACTGGAGGGCCTGGTGATGGAACTGGCGGCGGCCGCCAGCCCGGGCGCCACCTGGCTGGTATCTGATTTCAGGGTGCCGGACCGAGGCTGGCGCAAATGGAGGGCGCGGGCGCTGCTTAGGCTTCTCTACGATTTTTTTTGGATCACCACCGGGCTTTCCGCCCGCAACCTCGTTCCCCCTGGCCAATACCTCAGAAAGGCAGGATTCCGGCTGGAGGACCGCCGACTTGAAAATGCTGGATTCGCATATTCAGAACGATGGACATTGATTTAATATGAATTCTGAATTTTTCAGAAAGGTCAGGTCAAGATTTCCCGCACGAAGCCGCGCAGTGCTGACTTCCTGCGTTTACGGCCTGACGGCAGGCCTGGCAGCGGTTTTTTTCCAACTGGGCATAGGATGGCTTTATAACCAGGGCATTGCCCGCTTTGCAGGCAAACCACTTTTTTATTTTGCAACAGGAACCTTTCTTGTGATTACGGCCACGTCTTTTCTTGGAGGCTGGTTGATGCAGACTTTTGGGAAGGATGCCGCTGGGAGCGGAATTCCTCAGCACAAGCTGGCTTTTTGGAAGGATTTTGGCTTTGTCCGATGGCGGGTAGCCGTGCTGAAATTCGTGGCGGGCATCTTGAGTGTGGGGGGTGGTGCCAGCTTGGGCCGCGAGGGCCCGAGCGTGCAGATTGGCGGAGCCTTGGCCTCGAATGTGGCGGGTTTGGCTGGCGAAGCCAAACAAAGTCGCAGGGCAGCCGCAGCGGCAGGCGCCGCCGCCGGTCTGGCAGCAGCTTTCAACGCGCCACTCGCCGCCACCACATTCGTGCTGGAGGAAATAATTGGCGATCTCAACAGTCGGTTGCTTGGCCCTGTGTTGCTGGCGTCGGTTTTGGGTGCCTTGGTGGTCCATGGCGTCATAGGCCCCCAACCCTCTTTCCGGCTGAAAGTCTCCGACGCACCCACATGGTTCGGTTTTGTCATGACCCCTTTGGTTGCTGGAATTGCAGCATTGGTGGGTGTTTATTTTCAAAGATTCAGCCTAAATCTCAGAATGCGCATGAAAGCGCATCCCGAAATCCCCATCTGGCTGACTCCAGCGTTGGGTGGATGGATCACATGGATCCTGGGTGTAAGTATTTATTGGCACACGGGTCACCTTGGCATTTTCAGCCTGGGCTATGACGATCTTTCCAGCGCGTTGGCCGGGGACATAGGCTGGCAGCTTGCGGCGTTGCTCCTGGTTGGAAAATTCATGGCCACTTTTTGCTGCTACGGTTTCGGCGGCTGTGGCGGCATTTTTTCACCCACGCTTTTTTTTGGATGCATGGTGGGAACCGCCATTTCCAGCCTTTTGAGCTTGGAATGGCATGTCAGCCCCGGAGACAGTCTGACTCTTGCAGTGGTGGGCATGAGCGCCTGCCTTGGCGCCGTGGTCTGGGCTCCGGTCACAGGCATCCTGATCGTTTTTGAAATGACCCAGAAATTTTCCCTGGTGCCGGCGTTGATGCTGGGCGCCCTGGTGAGCCAGACAGTGGCAAGGCGGATGAATCATCAAAATTTCTACGACGAGGTGTTGGAACAGGATGGGCACCGGATCGAACATGTGCGCCCGCCCCGGGACTTGCAAAGTTGGGAACAATTGCCCGTCTCAGCGATTGCCAATTTTTCTCCGGTGGTGGCCACGGACCTGGGGGAAAAAGCGGTCATGGCCATGCTGTCCGCGCATCCATATCACCAATTCCCAGTGGTTCAGGCAGGCAAGCTGGCAGGCATCCTTCTTCGGGAGGATGCTTCCAAGGCGCTGAAGGAAAAAACTGGAATGCCGATGCATCCCGCCTCCGTGTGTCTGAGGGATGCCAGCATTGGACGTTTGCAACAATTGCTGATTGAGTCAGACACTCAGTTCGTGGTGATTTTGGATCGCGATGGGGGAACCGTGGTGGGACTGGTAACTCTCCACGATTTGCTGCGGGCCCAAGCCGAAATGGCCCAGAAATCCAAGGAGGAGATTTAGCGCCTTTCTGTCAATAGCCAGGGCGACTTCAGATGGGATAAACCAACCGGCTCAGGTCTTTGGCCTTTGGAAATGTTGGGCCATTAATTCTCCGGCGCATTCCAAGCCATGTGCCAGGCCGCCGGAAAAATCCCCGCGTTGAAAATACTGGCTCATCACAAGCGTCAATTCCTGCCAAAAACGGTCCCCGCACAGGGCATGAACCGCTTGGTCCCCTATCACGGCAAACCTTCGTGAACGGGGCGCCACAAATATCAAAACCCCATTCCGCCCCGGGGAACGATCCATTCCAAGCTTGAAAAACTCGGCCTGCGCCATTTGTACCACGTCATCCACGTGGCGGGGGGAAACCACCAGCCGTATGCAACCCGTGGTTTTGGCTTCGGCCTTCCTGATGGCTTCCGCAATGGCCTCATGTCGGATATTTCTATGAAAATCAGAGGGTTTCATGGGCATATCCCTACCAGCTTCCTCCTGCTCCGCCGCCCCCAAAATTACCGCCCCCGCCGGAAAACTGGTTGGCTCCACCGCCACCTCCACTGTCACCAAATGATCCGCTACCGCCTCCAAATCGCCCACCCCCACCATCCCAAAACATACCCCCGATCTCCCCTGCAAGCCAGCCGTTCGTCCACGTATTTCCCAAAGGGACATAGCGACGTCCGCCCGGACCGATGTAAACGGTTTTTCGCGCTTTGGACACGGTTAGATTGATAAAGATAAATATTCCGAAAAACACAAGTGGTGGAATGATAGGCATGAAGTTTTGGGTCGCCCCCCCAAAATCATGCCTGCTCTCCGCCACGGTTTGTCCGGTTCCTTTGTATTCGCCCTGAATGGCGGCCAGGATGGCATTGACTCCTGAGGTCAAACCGCCTGAAAAATCACCTCTTTTAAACTGCGGGACTATATCCAGATCAACAATCCGTTTGCAAAGGGCATCAGGCAGGACTCCTTCAAGGCCATAGCCGACCTCGATGAACATTTTGTGATTTTGGACAAAAACAAACAGCACCGCGCCGTTATCACGCGCTTTCTGGCCCACTTTCCATGAGCGCGCCACGCGCAAGGTGTAATCCTCCACCGACGAATCTGACTGCATCGAAGGATAGATGACCACCAGGATCTGGTCGGAAGTCAGACGTTCAAAATTTGCCAATTGGCTGTTCAGGGCAGATGCGACATTTTGCGGCACGATCCCGGCAAAATCGTTGAAATAAACCGGTGGAGGCGGGGGCATGACCTCTGCGGCACCCGCCCGCGCGATATAGGCTGGGAGTCCATTCAGGACCATCAAAATAATGAGGATAAAAGCCTTCACACAACGAGCTTAAAAATTAAAATCCACCTTGGGTGCGGTTTCTGCATTTGGGGCGGCGGCGAAATAGGGTTTCTCGTGAAAATTTAAAAACCCGGCAAAAAACACGGCTGGAAAGGATTTGATGGCCGTATTGTAATTCTGCACCGCAGTGTTGAAATCCCTCCTTTCCACACTGATACGGTTCTCTGTTCCCTCCAATTGAGCTTGGAGCTCCCTGAAATTCTCGGTGGCAGAAAGCTCCGGGTAACGCTCCACTACCACCATTAACCGGGACAGCGCGCCGGACAGTTGCGACTGGGCCTGGTCAAATGCCGCAAGCTTGGCTGGGTCGGTTGGGGCTGAATTGGGGTCCAGTTTGACCTGCCCCACAGAGGCGCGGGCTTGCGTGATTTCAACCAGGGTTGATTTCTCAAAATGGGCTGCTCCAGCCACAGTGCTGACAAGGTTGGGAATCAAATCGGCCCGTCTCTGGTAAACATTCTGAACCTGCGCCCACTGGCTGTCCACCGCTTGGGAAAGTGACACCAAATGGTTATAGCTTCCCGCCGCGAAAAGCCCGACCAGAACCATCATGACAACGAACAAGCCCAGAACCCCCACTCCAATCAAAAGAAGCTTTTTCATGCAATGCAATATTGGGCCAAGTATGTTGGGTTTCGCATGGATTCACAACAAAATTGAAAACCAGCAATTGCGGGGCGGGCGCGCTTTATTTGAATGGCGTGGTTCGTGGGTCCCGCAGAAAACAGGCGATGCAGACTTGATCTTCCGGGTAATTTACAGCAATCTGGTTCTATACGGACAATGTTGACAAACCATTAACAATAAAAGCTTATGCCATTTGAATTACCTGCCCTCCCCTACGCCAAGGAAGCCTTGGAGCCTCATTTCGATGCTCAAACCATGGAAATTCACCATGGCCGCCATCACAAGGCCTACGTGGACAACCTCAACAAGGCCATCGCCGGAAATGCGGCGCTTGAGGCCAAATCGCTTGAGCAAATCATCAAGGACTTGAGCGTGGTGCCCGATGCGATTCGTGGTCCCGTCCGAAACAATGGCGGGGGCCACTGGAACCACTCGTTTTTTTGGAAAATCCTTGCTCCAAAAGCGGGTGGCGCGCCCTCGGGCAAATTAGCCCAGGATATTCAATCCACCTTCGGATCGTTTGATGAATTCAAGGCCAAGTTTGAAGCCGCTGGTCTGGGTCGTTTCGGCAGTGGTTGGGTTTGGCTGGTCAGCCATAATGGAAAGCTTGAGATTTGCTCAACTGCCAATCAGGATAACCCGCTCATGGGCAAGGCTGTGGCTGGCTGCGAGGGTGCTCCCGTACTGGGCTGCGACGTTTGGGAACACGCCTATTACCTGAAATACCAAAACAAGCGTGCAGACTATTTGAAGGCCTTTTGGAATGTGGTGAATTGGAACGCCATTCACTACTGAATTACCACAAAATTCAGCCGGCTTGGGGCGCTCCGCTAGAATCGGGAAGCACCCTATTTCTTGAACCATGCCGCCTCTTTGCAATGGAAATCAACGCAAAGCTGCGGCATGACCTTTTTGAGGCCTTACGGTTCTTGACGCTTGCTTTCCGAGGCAGATTCCAGTGTTTAGTAGAGTAGGCGGAGCGAATGGATTGAGAGGCGCAGGGCCAGTGAGCGTTTCGCTCCGCCTACTCTACTTAAGTCCTTGAATTGAAATCCAAGGGCCGGATGTTTTAAATTCCCCGAGTCTCCACAACCCGGTTTCCTTTGCCGAGCACGATCACCTGCGGCTTCCACTTTTTGGCGGCTTTCTTGCCTACACCGGCAAAACTCATGATGGTGATCAAATCACCCTTTTTGCCAAGATGCGCCACGGCGCCATTCATGACAATCTCACCCGAACCCTTGCGCCCCTTGATGACATAGGTTTCCCACCGATTGCCATTGGCCATATTGCCGCAGAGAATTCGCTCATATTCCTGAAGGCCGCATTGAGCCATGAGGTCGGCGGCGATTGTCAGGCTGCCCTCGTAATTCACATCGCCGCCAGTAACGGTGGCTCGATGTATCTTGGATTTAAGTAAAAAAACCTCGGCGCTCATTGACTTTGGATTCAATTCAATTTCAAAAAATTTTGCAGCAACATGCGCCCTTTTTCGGTCAGGATGCTTTCCGGATGGAACTGCACGCCCCAGATGGGCAGAGATTTATGTTTGACACCCATGATCTCACCCTCCTCGGTCTCAGCCGTTACTTCCAGGACATCCGGCAAGGTGTCACGTTTGATGACCAGGGAATGATACCTTGTGGCGCTGAAGGGATTGGGCATTCCCTCAAACAAATCCCGTCCGTTATGCTTGATAAGGGAAGTCTTGCCATGCATCATCCGGTAATTGACCACCACTTCCGCTCCGAAAGCGTGACCAATGCACTGGTGGCCCAGGCAAACACCAAAGACAGGGATGCCCTCGCCCGCAAAAACGGGGATGACCTCGTTGGACAAACCTGCCTCCCTGGGCGAACACGGGCCTGGGGACACTAGAATTCGCTCCGGTTTGAGGTCACGGATTTGATCCAATGTCACCTCATCATTTCGGCGCACCACCAATTCCACTCCCAACTCGCCCAAATATTGAACGAGATTGTAAGTAAACGAATCATAGTTGTCCAAAACCAGGATCATGTTGCGATGCTCAAGCTAAACCATTTTCGAAAGAACAAAAGTTAAAATGATTCAAGCCCTCCCGCCAGTTCACGAGATCGAGTCCATCACGGCATCAATTTGTTCCTGCTGGACACGGCAACCCCAGGTCACTTCCCCGATTTTTTTGGCCAACACAAACCGCACCTCTCCCTGGCTGACTTTTTTATCGAGCAACATGGCTTCAAAAAGCTTTTTTCGCTGGCTGGCCGACAGTTTGACCTGGACCGGCAATCCGGCGGCTCGCAATAGACTTTCAATCCGGGTGGCATCCCTTTCAGGCAGGCCCATGACTTCACATGACAACCGCGCGGCAGCCACCTGGCCAATGGAAATGGCCTCGCCGTGGAGGTATTTGCCATAGCCAAAGCCATTCTCGATGGCATGCCCCAGGGTGTGGCCAAAATTTAATATGGCGCGCAGCCCCGACTCGTTTTCATCCTTGCTGACGACATCTGCCTTGATTTCGCAGCAACGCCTCACAACCCGTCCAAGCATGGCCGGATCGCGGCGCAAAAGAGCCGAGATGGAGGATTCAAGCGAGCGGAAAAAGGCCGCGTCATAAATGACTCCATACTTGACGACTTCTGCGATGCCAGAAACGTAATCCCGCCTCGGCAGGCGGGTCAGGGTATCCAAGTCGCAGAATACATGTCGGGGCTGGTAAAAAGCGCCTGCCAGATTTTTACCGGCTGGGAGGTTCACCCCGGTTTTTCCACCCACGGAACTGTCCACTTGGGCCAAAAGAGTGGTGGGTGCCTGCACAAATGGAATTCCCCGGAGATAGGTGGCGGCCACAAAACCTGCCAAGTCTCCCACCACACCGCCACCAAGGGCCACCAGGAAGGATTTCCTTTCCAAGCGATGACTGGCCAATTCATTCAGGCATCGGCCAAGTGCTGCCACGGATTTGGACTTTTCGCCTGCCGGCACGGTGATAAGAATCGGTTCGTGCCCCGAATCGCGCAATGATGTTAGCACTTCTTTGGCAAAAAGAGGAGCCACATTGCTATCCGAAATTACAGCGCAACGCCGTCCCAACCTCAAACGGGCACAACCCGGCCCCACTTTGGCGAGCAAACCCGCCCCAATGGAGATTTCATAACTCCGGGATGCCAATGAAACTCGGACTTTATGCATTGCCAAAAGTTAATTCTGATTACCGCGAATCAAAAGTTGAAAATGCAGGCATTTCGCGGATTCAAGGTCACTTGCCAATGCAAAAGGCGCTGAAGATGGAATCCAACAGGTCTTCGGTGGTTGTTTTGCCTACAATTTCCCCCACGGCATTGGCGCCCATTCGCAAATCCATTGCCACCAATTCCAAGTGCTGCCCGGAGCGCAGCGCCTGCTGCGCCTGCTCCACATGCCTGGCCGACCGGACAAGGGCATCTTTGTGCCGCGAGTTGATAAAAGCCTGTCCAACACCAGCCTGCAGGCGACCGCTCCAAACCAGCGTTTTGATGGCATCCTTGAGCGCTTCAATACCCTGACCGGTCATGCAACTTACCTCCACCACTTCAACGCCGGGATTCACCTGACATTTTACGGAATTGGACAAGTCCATTTTGTTTCGAACAACAATCAGCCGTTTGGATTCAATTTCATGGGCATCCACGGCATCATGATTGGATGACGTTTCACTGGCATCCAGCACATGCAGCACCAGGTCCGACCCCTTAATGGCTTCACGGCTTCGACGCATCCCCTCCAATTCAATTTCATCGCCCGACACCCTTAATCCAGCCGTGTCCACGAATACCACCGGAATATCCCTGATGCTGGCTGTTTCTTCAATGGTGTCGCGGGTGGTGCCCGGAATGGAGGAAACAATGGCCCTGTCCCTGCGCAGCAAACAATTCAGCAAACTTGATTTTCCGGCATTGGGCCGGCCCACAATGGCTATGCGAATGCCCTGCCTCAGGATTTTGCCGTCATCGGCTGTCTTCAATAATTGGTCCATGTCAGCCAAGGCAGATGCAATGCGCTGGACCAATTCCACGCGTGTATCGGGGGCGATGTCTTCATCTGGAAAATCCAAATGTGCCTCAATGTGGGCCAGGACCTGCATGAGTTTGTCACGCAAAAGATTCACAGGACGCGAAAGTGATCCGGCGAGTTGTTCGTTGGCGGCCATGAGGGCGGATTCTGTCCGGGAATGAATCAGGTCGGCCACGGCTTCAGCCTGGGCCAGGTCCAAGCGACCGTTGAGAAAAGCGCGGCGCGTAAATTCACCGGGCATTGCCATGCGGGCACCATGCTGGAGAACCACTTCCAAAACCCTTTTGGCCGGCAACAATCCGCCATGGCAGGATATTTCCACAGTGTCCCCTCCAGTATAGCTCCGGGGACCCCGCATGACTGCCAACAAAACTTCATCCACCTGCCGATTCTGATCCAACACCCGGCCATGATGCAAAGTGTGGGTGGGAGCCTGGGATGGCTTCACCCTTTTGGACCCCAAAGATTGAAAAATCTGGTCTGCAATGCCCAGCGCGCCCTTGCCGGAAATCCTGACAATGGCAATGCCCCCTTCCCCCACGGGGGTGGCAATGGCTGCTATCGGATCGTCCCACATGGATTTGCTCGAAATGCGCCACAGCCAGGATTTATATGCGCTTTTATTTTCATTCTGAAATCAAAAATCTTTAAAAACGGGCCAAATACCCATTGAGAATCAGTATGGATTGGAAGCGCATCATCCTCGATCCAGCGATTGAAAAAGGCTGCAAAAGGGCACGAGAGGTGGATGGGTAGGCCCACCTGACTGGCCCATCCGGCCGGGCTGGAAAATCATCGTATCCATCACACGTGCCGACAGGATCCGGCCTGGTTTTCTGAATCCCTGCCTAAAAGAAGAAGCCTGGCCTTTTCATAACTTTTTTTGTGCATGTAATGCAACAACGCGGGATCCGTGTCCCTGGGAAGGCCACGTGACAAATCATCCAATTTGGCAAAAAGCGGCAGAAAATCAGGTTTAGTGCCTGAGGCAGACACGTTACGGACGGCAGAGGAAAGCATCTCCAGCGTCTGAAGCAATTCTTTTTCCAAAGGCGTGTTCACGATTTGAAATTTAATGGGTGAAAAACCGCGACCATTCCCGCGTGAGCCATGAGTGACTGAAATCAAGATACCCAAGCAGGTACATTCCCGTGATGGCCCGTTCCAACCCGGTGGCTAATAAAAAAATGAAAACGGTGGATAAATAAAGCCCAAAAGCATGCGTGGGATCCGGTTGCAAAACCCTGGGAATGCCCTGGTACAAGATCCAAGTGGAAAGAAGAATTCCCAGAAGCCATGTGGCCCATGGACTCATTCCCGGAAAGGCATCCAGAAAATGCATCCACAAAATGGGACCAAACGCATAAGCGGTGAGCCTGAAAGCCTCCACAAACCGATTGCGCTCGTGAAAGGTCTGGCTCACCTGCAATACCAGCAGTGCGGAAAGCAGGATCGTGAGCAATAAAACCAACGATTGGCAAATTTCATAAGGAACCATCTGGTCAGCAGGGAAAAGCCGGACCACTTCAAATTTGGGTTGCCACTTTCCCCAGTTCACCAACCCCCACCCCTCTAGAAACGCTCCCGTCAGAATCAATGGCAAAACCTGCAAAACCATGATCGAAAACAACCCCCGGCCATTCCGCACAACACGATCCCATGCCTGACCGGGTGCAAAAAGAAAAAAGAAAACGTTCATTTCTGCGTTGTATGATACCCCCACTTTTTGCCAGACGAAAACAAAATCCTCGTTTTTTGCGATTCCAAAAGATTACACTATGCGCGATGAAGGTTGATTTGGGAATTTGGGGCAAACTAATTCAATTGGCGCTTTTTTTAGTGGTCATTGCTGTAATGCTTTTGATTACAATGACCTATTTGCCGCTGATTCATCAAAATGAGAATTACCGGAGAGAGATAGACCAGTTGAACAATGAAATCCAGACACAGGAGCAAATCAGCGAGCAACTGAGGAAGGAAATTGATGCGCTGAAAAACGATCCCAACACGGTGGAGAGGCTGGCGCGAGAAAAATTAAGGTATGCCAGACCTGGGGAAACCATTTTCCATTTTCAAAATGGCACGACCAATCCTTAAGTGAAATCAGACAATTGGCGCAATTCTGAACATTTAAAAATCGCCTCTGATTATTGACAGAGGCAGGTTGTGGAAATCCTTGCAGTGCTGGATAATTTTCGAAATGACAGGAAAATGTGTTTCGGCAAAAATTCCGCTGAAAAGGCGGAACAGATCATAAAATGATCAAGCCTTGGTTTGGAAAAACCCGGCGCCTGCGAGGGGCGCCGGGCTCGTTTCTTACCAGAACTTGATGTAGAAAAGGACCACGCAACCCACCACCACCAGACTCAGGACCACGTCGGTGGTATTCCAACTCAGGCGGGTGGCCAGCTTCTCTTCTGGAGTGGCACCATACCAGGTATATTTAATGGTTTTAGGATCAGGAGCAGGGGTTAGCAGACTGATCACCACCATAAGCAAGGCGGTTACCACAAATAGGATTTCACAATAGTAAAGCCAATGAATATTCCACAGGTCGAAAACCAGGCCGTTGTGATTGGCGCGAATGGCCGCCATGGAGGAGGCAAACTGGGACTGGCTAATGACACCATGATAAAAATCCTGTTTCAGCTTGGTGACAGCATCGGTATCATTCTTCATGACGAGATCGGCCGCCAGTCGGGCAAAGCCGCCAATCACCCCCACGGAGAAAGACCAGAAAGCGGCTGGGGCCGTGGCTCGTTTCCAAAACACACCCACTCCAAAAAGAACAGCAATGGCGGGAGAGAGATAGCCCTGTACGTTTTGGAGGTATAAATACAGGTTGGTATGAAGACTTTTGATCACCAACACCCAGCAAATGCCCAGGAAAACAATGACAGCCGTGGCAATGCGCCCCACCACCACCTCGGTTTTTCCGCTGGAATTGGGATACCATTCCCGATAAAAGTCCATGGTAAACAAGGTGGCCGAAGCGTTGAATTTGGACCCCAGCGAAGCCATCAAGGCCACGATCATGCCGCAAGCCACAAGGCCGCGCAGCCCATGTGGCAGAATCTGGGCCACGAGAGACGTGTAAGCGGCATCACCACTGGTGCTGAACCCCACCCCGGGAGTTTTGGTAAGTGCGAAAGCGATCATTCCCGGAACGAGAAAAATAAAAACCGGGGTAAGCTTGAAAAACCCGGCTAGAATGGTGCCGCGCCGCGACTCCTGCTGGTTTTTACCAGCCAAGACGCGTTGAACAATGTATTGATCCGTGCACCAGTACCAGAATCCAATGATGGCTGAGCCTGGCAGGATGGCAGTCCAAGGCCAATCTGGATCATGAATGGAGCGGACCAGGTGGATATTATCCCCCACAGCAGCCAAGGTGGCGTGCCAACCATCCAGAAGATTGCCGTGGCCCAGGACACGCAATCCCATGAAAAGAATGCAGACCGACCCAAAAATCAAGACCGGGGCTTGCAAAACCGCCGTGTACATGATCACGCGCATTCCACCGAAGATGGTGTAAAGGCCCGTGGTAAAGGCCAGGCCCAGTGCGATGGCCCAGAAAACATCCACCGAATGACCCAAAACGTTGATATGATCCACATTGAGCAATGTGCGGATGACCACGTCGCCCGCATAAATGGTGGCCGCAATCTTGGTGAGGACAAGGCTGGCCATGGTGAGCAGGCTGAGCACTTTGCGCGAGCCCCGGCTGAAACGCAGCTCCAGGAATTCGGGCATGGTGAAGATTTTCATACGGTCATACAACGGCACAAATGCCCAGCCCAGAATCAATATCCAGTATGCGTGCATCTCCCAATGGGCCATCGCCATGCCGGTGGCAAAACCTGCACCCGCCAACCCCACCAAATGCTCGGAGCCGATGTTGGAGGAGAAGATGGATGAACCTATCTGAAGCCAGTTTGCATCCCGCCCGGAAAGAAAATAATCCTTCCCGGACTCATTTTTACGACGCATGGAGAACCAGACTGTGAGCAACATGCCCAGGGTAAAAATGGCTATGACAACCCCGTCGAGGCCGTTGAAGACCGATCCGCCGATTCCATTATTTTGGCTGGCAAGGGCCACGGCAGGTGCAGACGCCCCCACCACATTGTTAGTGATTTCGTTCATATATCCAATTTTGATGGAGACTTTGCCTTATTCCGTGCCGAACTTGTAAACAATGGTGCTGTGGTAGGTCTGGCCTGGATCAAGTTCCGTGGAGGGAAATCCGGGTTGATTGGGTGAATCTGGATAATGCTGGGGCTCCATGCAAAAGGCATCGTGGATTTTGTAAACAGCCCCTGATTTGCCAGTGATGGTGCCATCCAGGAAATTGCCGGCATAAAATTGCAGGCCTGGCTGGTCGCTCCACACTTCCAATACCCGACCGCTCTTGGGATCCGTCACGCGTGCCATCAGGCCAAACTTGCCGAGCGGCTTGTCAATCACCCAATTGTGGTCATACCCGGGTCCAAAACGAAGCACGGGATCGGGGTCATTGATGCGGGCGCCAATCGCAGTGGGCTTGCGGAAATCAAACGGGGTGCCCGTCACATCCGCCAGATCACCTGTTGGAATCAACCCCTTGCGCACAGTGGTGGTCTGGCTGGAATTAATGTACACGATTTCCCCGAGAATATCTCCACTACCCTGCCCGCCCAGGTTAAAGTAGGAGTGATGGGTCAAGTTCACTACCGTGGGCTTGTCCGTTCTGGCAGTAAACTCCAGCTTGAGTGCATTGTGTTCGGTGAGCGTGTACACGGCCGTCACTTCCAGATTGCCAGGAAATCCTTCCTCCCCGTCTGGACTGACATAGGTCAGGATCAGCGAGGGACCTTCCGAGGTCATAATTGGTCGCGCTGTCCAAACGTGTTTATCAAAGCCCTTGATGCCCCCGTGCAACGTATTCACGGTGTCATTTTGAGGCAGCGTATAGGTCTGGCCGTTCAAGGCAAACTGGCCGTTGCTGATCCTGTTGCCGTACCTTCCGATCAAGGCCCCAAAATAGGGGCTCTTCGTCAGGTACCCCTGAAGATTGTCGAAACCCAGGACCACATCCGCCATTTTGCCATTGCGGTCGGGCATGATTAATTTTTGAACAATGCCCCCGTAATTCATGATGTCGGCTTCCGCGCCGTTTTCATTGCGAAGGGTGAAAAGCACAACGGGTTTGCCGTCCGGGCTTTGTCCGAAATCAGATTGAGTGATGGTTCCTTTGGGAGTGTTCATTGTGGAGCAACCTGCCAGGCAAGCCGCCAAAAAGCCGGCAGAGGTCAAGGCGATGATGTTTATGATGTTTTTCATGGTTGTTGACGGTTGATTATTTTTGGCCGTAATAGGCATGTTTCCCGTGTTTTCGGAGGAAATGTTTGCTCAAAAGCGGTCGAGGCATCGGGGGCAGTCCGGGACGAATCCGCAGGGTTTCGCTTGCCAGTTTGGCGACAAACTCCAGGACGCCTGCGTTATGCACGGCATCTGCCAGGGTGGCACCCCATGTAAAGGGGCCATGACTGGCCACCAGTACGGCTGGATGCTCCAATGGATCCTTCTTTCTAAAAGTTTCTACAATCACTTTACCGGTGTTCAATTCGTAATCGTTTTTGATCTCGGAAGGTTTCATGGCCCGTGTGCAGGGCACCTCACCGTACCAATAATCAGCTTGGGTGGTCCCATAACTGGGGATTGTCCGGCACGCTTGGGCCCAGGCGGTGGCATGCAGGCTGTGAGTGTGCACCACTCCGCCTATGTCTCCAAAGGAACGATACAAAACCAGGTGCGTGGGCGTGTCCGAACTGGGACGCAACTTGCCATCCATCACCTTGGCATCCGAAAGTCTGACCACAACCATGTCCCTGGGCTTCATCACGGAATAAGCCACGCCACTGGGCTTGATCACCATCAGGCCCCGCTCTCGGTCAATGGCGCTGGCATTGCCCCAGGTCTCAATCACAAGTCCCCGGGACACCAATTCAAGGTTGGCTTCACAAACCAGCTTTTTCAATTGTTCCAACATAAAATGCAATACACATCCGGCATCCCGTCCATCACAGCTTCAAGGAACCAGCCCGGAAACCGGATTCTTTTGCTTTGCAAATGGCAGAATCCATATGGCAACAGGACCGGACCATTCTGGCAATTCAAATTTTTGGCTCGCCTGCCGCTTGACCCGCACTACGGCGTCAGCGCCTGGCTTTTTCACGAATTTCAATCAGGCTTTTCATGACTCCATGCAGGCTTCCCTTGAATTCGCGGGTGCCAAAGGCGTCATGCAATTGCCGATAAATCTTATACAGGTCCTTGTACACGGCATGTGCCGCGGCATTGGGCCGGTAGGTTTTTTCCTTCAAGCCGCTCATACGCCTCTGCGCCCGGGCAAAGTCCGGGTAGGCGCCCGCCACCACTGCGGCAGCAATGGCGGACCCCAAGGCGCAGGTCTGGGCCGAGCGTGATATTTTCATGGGTCGCCCCGTCACATCCGCATAAATCTGCATGGTCAGCGCGCTTTTCTCGGCAATGCCGCCGCAATTCACCACCGAGGAAATGCGAACCCCGTAATCCTCGAAACGATTGATTATTGTCAGGGCGCCAAACGCCGTGGCTTCCACGAGGGCGCGGTAAATTTCCTCCGGCCGGGTGTACAAGGTTTGCCCCACCATCAGGCCGGTCAGGCGCTGGTCCACCAAAATGGTTCGGTTGCCATTGTTCCAGTCCAGAGCCATCAAACCGCTTTCTCCAGGTTTTAAACGGGAAGCGGCTTCATCCAGATCCTTGTGCGACCAGGGGGTCTTGCCTCCGGGCTGGATATAATGAACCCACCAATTAAACAAATCACCCACAGCAGATTGACCGGCTTCAAGTCCGTAAAATCCAGGAATGACACTTCCATTCACAATGCCGCAAAGCCCGGGAACATCCGGGAGAACACGCCGGGTGGGGGTGATGGCAATATCACAGGTGCTGGTCCCGATGATTTTCACCAAGGTGCCCGGGGCGACCCCGGATCCCACAGCTCCAAGGTGGGCATCGAAGGCTCCCACGGCCACGGGTATACCAGGTTTTAGGCCGGTTTTTTCAGCCCATTCATGGGTGAGATGGCCCGCCTTTTGATTCACGGGTTTCACCCTTGGCGTGAGATTTGCGCGCAACTTGGCCAGGCTGGGATCCAGCTTGGATAAAAAGGCCGCATCTGGATAACCACCCCACGAGGCGCTCCACATGGCCTTGTGGCCGGCAGCGCAGACTCCCGCGGTGAAAAGATCCGGCTCAAGCGTGCCCGTGAGGGCCGCCGGCACGAAATCCGCCAATTCCATCCACGAGTGGGCGGCCTTGTAAACACTGGGCGCACTGCGTTTGCATTTCAACACCTTGCTCCAGAACCATTCACTCGAATAGGTCCCGCCGCATTTGGCCAGGTATTGGGGGCGCATTTTTCTGGCAAGGGCGGTGATTTCCTCTGCCTCAGCCACGGCGGTATGATCCTTCCAGAGCCAGGCCATGGCAGCAGGGTTGGAGGCAAATTGCCTGCGAAACGCCAGTGGTTGACCCTCCTTGTCCACGGGCATGGGCGTGCTGCCAGTAGTGTCCACCCCTATCCCAATCACTTGGTCCGCCTTAAACCCTCGCTGGTTTTTTGCCGCCACCCTCAAGGCTTCACGAATGGTCACCTTTGCCCCCTCGAGGTAATCCGCAGGATGTTGCCGGGCCAGGTTGGGGTCGCGCGATAGAATGACCCCCTGGGTGCCATGGGCATAGGTCCAGACTGCGGCGGCAATTTCCCTGCCGTCCTCCACATTGACAATCAGGGCGCGAACCGAGTTGGTCCCGTAATCCAAGCCGATGGTGTATTGTGCTTTCATGGTGTCCTGGTGAAAATGCGGTTCAAGACACCCAACCGGAGTTGAGTCCATAGGCGGTGTCATTCCAGAAAAGCTCCTGTTTGAACCGGCGCAGCCGCGTCTCGGCATCTATGACCACAAGCTCAATGCCGGCAATGGAGGCAAAATCTTCGATCATTTCCGTGGTCACGGCCTGGCTGAACCCGGTGTGGTGGGCACCGCCCGCCAGAATCCATGCCGCACAGGCGGTCTCGAAATCAGGACGGCATTTCCAAACCGCTTGGGCCACGGGCAGCTTGGGCATGGCCTGCCCGGGCTTCACCACGTCCACCTCATTGACCAGCAAACGAAAACGGTTCCCAAAATCCATCAATGCCGCATTCAATCCTGGTCCGGCAGGCGTGTTGAAAATAAGCCGGGCGGGATCCGCTTTTCCACCAATTCCAAGAGGATGCACCGCCAGCACGGGGCGACCGTCTGCAATACTCGGGCAGATTTCCAGCATATGCGAGCCCAATACCAGTTTCCCGGAGGAATTCAAATGGTAGGTATAATCTTCCATGAAAGAGGTGCCGCCAGCCAGGCCGGTGGCCATCACTTTCATTGCCCTCACCAGCGCCGCCGTTTTCCAGTCGCCTTCTCCCGCAAAACCATATCCATCCGCCATGAGTCTTTGCGGGGCAAGCCCGGGCAGTTGGGCAAGCCCATGCAAATCCTCGAAAGTCGTGGTGAATGCCTTGAACCCGCCCTCCTCAAGGAAGGCGCGCAACCCCAATTCAATCCGCGCCGCATCCCGAATCGAAGCGTGCCGCGCACCGCCCGTTTTCAGGTCCGGTGTCATGTTGTAACTGGACTCATATTCCTTCACCAAGGCATCAATTTCCAGGGAAGTCACGCCATTGACCCTGCTCACAAGGTCGCCCACTCCGTATCCATTGACCGAGAAGCCGAACTTCATTTGCGCCGCCACCTTGTCTCCCTCGGTCACGGCCACCTCGCGCATGTTGTCTCCAAAGCGCGCAACGCGGGTCCCCTGCCAGTCATGCCAGGCCGCCGCCGCACGCGTCCATGCCCCCAAGCGCTCCTGCACCTGCGGCTCCTGCCAGAAACCCACCACCACTTTGCGGTTCTTTCGCAGCCGGCTCCAAATAAAACCATGCTCCCTGTCCCCATGGGCGGCTTGGTTCATGTTCATGAAATCCATGTCAATGGTGGACCATGGAATATCGCGATTGTACTGCGTATGAAGATGGGCGGCTGGCTTGCCCAGTTGTTTAAGCCCGTTGATCCACATTTTTGAGGGCGAGAAGGTATGGCACCAAGTGATGAGGCCAATGCACTTCGGGGCGTGGTTAGCCTCGCGGCAAAGGTCCGTCACCGCTTCCGGTGTCACCAATACCGGCTTGAACACCACCTTCACGGGTATGGCAGCGGAACCATCCAGCGCCGCCGCCATTTCCCGGGAATGCTCCGCCACGGCCTTCAGGGTTTCCGGTCCATACAAATGCTGGCTGCCGGTTACAAACCAAACTTCAAGTGATTTCAATTGGATTTGATTTTTCATAAAATTCAGTTTTTTGCGGTAAAGGACTGCTTGAGCATCGGTTTGGGTGCGATAAACCGGTCAATGCCCACAGCCACCAACCCGGCCATGCGGTTCCGGGCCTCGACATGGCAATCCACCGCCCCGAATCGGGCCCAGATGGATCCTTCGCGTATGCCGTCCGCGAGCCTCGCCACCACTTTGGGGCTAAGCTCGTTCAAGGCTCCCGTGAGGACCACCCGGCGAAGACCCAGAACATTCAATGCTCCGGCGATCACCACTGCGGCGGCCTGAAGCGCCCTGCCCAGCCAGGGCTCCACGCCCCGCGTCACAATATGACTCTGCAATTCCGTCCAGCCATGCCTTTTGGCAGGATGCTCCTCGGCAAAACTTCGCAAAAGTCCGTGAACAGAAACCAGCGTTTCCAGGCATCCAGTGGCTCCGCAGCCACACTTGCGCCGGTTCCCCGGCACCGGGGTGTGCCCCAGTTCCCCGATCGGCTGCGAACTGGCGAACGGCTTGCCTCCAGTCAATATGGCCCCGCCAACACCGTCGCCAAAATCCACCAGCAAAAAATCCTCATGCTCGGGATGTTGCCGATGATGCCCCAACGCCAGCGTCCGCTCTTCCTGAACCAAAAACACCGGGATCTTCCAGTGGCGCTGGATAATTCCTGGCAGGTCCGCCTTTTCGCTCCAATGGATGTTGGGGGAAAAAATAACCCGGCCCGCAGGCTCATCCACCACCCCGGGCACGCTAAGCACCGCGCAATGAAATTTGCGCCGCCGACTGCGCGCAGCCATCCGCTTGAGCGACTGTTCCCATGCCCGCACAGGGTTTGCACCCTTCCCCGGGTGCGTCAGGCGTTCCTGCCACAACGGAGGACACGAAGCGTTCAACGGCAATTCATAAAAATCCGAGTGGCTCACCCCCATTTGGATTCCCAGGAAACCCGGACGCGAGCGATTCAGGCAGAGCAGCCTTCCCGGTCGCCCGGGTCCAGCCAAAGACGCGGAGGAATCTGCCGTTGGAGTAATTTCCTCCAGGATGTTTTCCCGAAGCAACTCATCCACGATTTTTCCCGCCGTGGGCTGGCTCATGCCCAGCGACCGTGCCAGGTCAGCCCGCGACGCTAGCCCTGCTTTTTCCATCTGCCTGATGAGGGCACGACGGTTGAGCATGCCCATGCGGGCGGGCAAAAGTATCATTACTTAATTAAACTACTAAATTAATATTTTCGTCAAGCGTCAATTTGAACCAATCAGATCGCGGGATAAATTTGCATTTTTGCGGTTAATGGCTGCGTCCAAAAAAAGATGGCAGCAGGCCTTGTGTCAAATAGTTGTCACGCGCCGGCGCTCTTCACCTCCCTGCCTGACCCGGAACAGCATGGGCTTTGGGAGTCGCCACCAAGTGTGACGACGGTTTGGCTCCAGAACCCCTCCCAGCGAACAACCCAGTTCCTCAGGTTTCCCCGCCCCGCCAGCGAAGCGCAAAAAAAGGAACAACGGCTCTTTTGGTTTTTGACTTCGTTTCAATAGAGTAGGTGGAACGGACGGGTTGAAAGGCACAAGGCCAATGACCGTCTCGCTCCGCCTTCTACTCAACCTGGTTACAGCCCGATCAAGTGGGTTTTACATTTGTTCAAACAACAGGGAGAGAGAGCCAAGTAAAGCGGTCAAAAACCAAAGCAAGGCCACCGCGCGAGCCGGGGAAAATCCGGCATGAACCAGGCGATGGGAGAGATGATTATGATCTCCCAACCAAAAGGGTTTGCCTTTTGAGATGCGGTAGAGACTCACCTGCACAATGTCCAAAAGGGGGATGCCGAGAACGGCCAAAGGCGAAAGCACGGCCCATGGGTGAGGGTTCAAGCGGGTATAAAAATGGGGAAGGATGGCCATGACCGCGAGGAGATAACCGGTGAGGTGGCTTCCGGCATCCCCCAGGTAAACATGAGCCAAAGGAAAGTTATGGGGAAGAAAACCCAGGAGACCACCAGCCATGAGGAACCCTGTCAAGGCGACGAGGTATTGACCATTGCAGGCGGCAATGACGGCAAACCAAAGCGCGCCAATCGCCCCCACGCCACCACAGAGGCCGTTCATGTTATCCATGAAATTGAAAGCGTTGATGACAGTCAAGACCCAGAAAACAGTGATGGTGTAGCTGAAAAGCTCGCTATGCACAAAAAGAGTGATGCGCTTGCTGGCCATGGCCACGGCGAGCGCCACGGCCACCTGCCCTGTGAATTTGGCCCCGGCGCCCAGTTCATGGCGATCATCCAGCCAGCCCAGCAAGGTGATGCCCACCGCTCCGCATCCCAGCACCAAAAGCTCTGAAAAACGGCGGTTAAGACCGTGAACGAGCAGGTTTGCAGACTCAAACCTGAACAAGCCTGATTTCAGTGAAAGGGCCCCAAGCAAGACAGGAAGAAGAATGGCCACGAGCAAAGCCGCGCCACCCGCCAGCGGCACCGGTTCATGCTGGCTTTTTCTGGGACCGGGGTCGTCCACCAACCCCGCCTTGATACAAGCTTGCCGCCACCACGGCACCGAAACCCATGCTATAAGCCAGGAACTGACAAACGCAACCAGATAAATGAAAACAGGAAAATTCATGAAACCAGGCCGCGTTCCAAGGCGAGCCGTTTGTAAACGGTCAATTGATCTTGAACCATTTTATCCACGCGAAAATTTGCCGCCACAAAATCCCGCCCTGTCTTGCCGAGACGCTGGCAAAGGGATGGGTTGCCGGCAAGTTGTTCCAATGCTGCGGCCACGCCATGGAAATCACCGGAGGAAATCAAAAACCCGGTGTCACCATTTTGGCACACCTCATCGGCGCCATCAAAGTCATAGGACACCACGGGTTTGCCGGCGGCCAATGCCTGCGGCAAGGCTCGCGAAAGGGCTTCACGAAAGGAGAGATGCGCCAGGCAATCCATGATGCCCACCAGGACAGGCACCTGGGAAGGTTGCACAAGGCCGGTGAAAACGACCCGGTCGAGAATGCCCAGTTTTCTGGCATGTTGTTCCAATTGGCTGCGCAAGACCCCATCCCCCACCAGCAAAAGCCTGGCTCGGGGGACCCTGGGGGCCAAACAGGCAAATGCCTCCAGCAAATCCGCGTGCCCCTTGAGGGGAACAAGCCGGGCGACTTTGCCGATGACAAAATGGCTGGGATGCAATCCCCATTTCATCCTCAAATCAGCGAGGTTGGCGCTCTGAAGATAGGGTTCAAGTGGAAAACCACTGAAAATACGCGTGTAAAATTCAGGCCTGCCTATCCCGGCCTTGAGATAGATGCGGGCCATGGCTGCGGCGGAACAGAAGAAATGATGGGTATAACGGCCGGCAAAACGTTCCGCCAAGGTAAAGGCCTGATTGGCCAAGGTTCCCTGAAACGGGCCAAAAGAAGGGCCATGAATATGATGAATGATGACTGGAACACCCGCCCTGTGGGCTGCAATGCGGCCCAGAATCCCTGCTTTTCCGCTGTGGGTATGAACAATGTGCGGCTGCTGGCGGCGCAGCGCTTTTTCCAGTTTCACCAGGGCCACAAGGTCCTTGGCAGGATGCAGAGGCCGGACCAATTCCTGGATTTTGGTTAAAAGCCCGGGCACCTTTAAAACATCCGGCTCCAAAGTACCCTCGGGACCTTGGGAAGGTCCGGAGATTAAATTTAACTCCAGCCCGGGTATTTGGTTCAGCCCCATCAGGGTGGAAACCGTGTTTTCCTGTGCGCCGCCGATGATGAGCCGCGTGATGATATGCGTGATGCGCATGACGGGATTTGCCCGGATCACCGTTCCAATATTTTCAACCTTTGACTGACTTGCAGCGATTCCGGCGTATTGGTTGGGGAATTGGCCAGGTAAAGGCGGTAGTTCTTCACCGCTTCATTGGTATCTCCCAGTTTCCAGGCAATTTCACCCAGCCCATACGCGATTTGAAAGGAGTTTGGATGATCGGCCTGAAGCTGCAAATAACCCTTGCGCGCCTCATCCAGGCGTCCGGCATCCAGGCAGGCCAATGCGCGATCAAACAATACAGACTCATTGTTGGTGGCCAGGGTGAGGGTATGGTCAAAACTCTGAATGGCGGGGATAAACTGCCCCGATTTCATCAAGGCCAACCCCTGGGCAAACCACCATTGCGGCTCGGTGGGTGATTCCGATATTTTGCGGGCGGCCAGGCTCAATGCATTCGTAAGAGAACCCACCTCCAGGCTCGCTTGTATGGCCACCGATACAAGGCGTTCGTTATCAGGCTGGCGCAATATCTCGCGATTCAGGGTCTCGATGCCTTTTTGAAAATCCCGATCCTGGAAATAGGCGGCCGATCGAAGCGTGGCCAGGCTGGTATGGTCCGCTTGCGACAGCCCAAACCGGGCAGGATCACGGGCGGGATCCTCCAAAATGGCCAGGGCCTTGTCGGGCAGGTGATTGAGCAGATATGCGCTGGCCAAACGCCGGCGAACATCAAAGAGGTTCGGCGCAAAACTTTTCACCCAATTCAAGGGAGCCACCGCTTGCCGGTACAATCCACTGCGGTCAGCAAGCAGTATTGCGTTCTCGTAGGCAAAACTGATGTCATCCACCGGACCATTTTCCGCCAATAATTCCTCCCAATTATTAGCCTTGCCCAATTGGTCAGGAAGGGTGCGTGCCAAGTCAATTGCAGGAGATATACCCCTGGAAAGTTCACGGTGAAACCTGAGATTCACCTTGGCGCTGAAATTGCCCGGGTTTACCTGGAGTGCATCATTGAATGCGTTGGTCGCCATGTCTTCCCTCCCGGAAAACGCCAATTGCACGCCCCAGGCATCCAATCCCACCGAGTAAAGTGTCGCCGCCAGGACCGCATTGGGGTTGGCTTGAACGGGCACCCGCAGACGCTTCAATAATTTGTCGGGCCATTTTGTGGAAGTTTTGGAAGAAGCCGAAATCTGCCATGCGGCGTCAGCCCCACCATCCTTCATCAAGCCTATCCAGAAATTCTGGTTTTCTTGGATCAGGCTGGCATCGAGCGGAGGTGGCAGCAAGGTGTCAGACGGCAGGGTTTTGAGGTTGTAATGCAAACCATGCGGTTCCAAATAAAATGATTCGAAGTAGTAACCGAAACTGGGGTTTAAATAGCAGAGGGTGTTTGAGCGGGCCAGTTGGTTCACAAATTTTAGCATTCCCAGCTCATTAAATGCCATGGGTTTTTTATCCTTGAATATTTCAGGCCATTGTTTGGGATATTGCCTGTGCAGGAACCGCTGGTAGGTGGAAAATTTCATGCTCGAAGTGTCCACCACGGGGTATTTATTCCAAAGCCCCTCCCTGGCCAGCATGGCTTCCACCAAATAGCCATGGACCGGCTGGTAATAAGGCGCATCCAAGTCTCCCAATAGAATGGCTCCATTGGGCGGTAGGTTCTGAGTGGTTTGCCGGGCGTAGTTCAAGAGTGTGTGGTCATTCTCGGCCCGCAAAATCGGGGCATTTTTGTATATCAACAGCAGCAAGCCACCTGATCCGGCAATCAAAGTGCCCCCGACTATGAAGGGACACAACCACATCAAAGCGGCGGGCAGCACAGGAATGGGAGTGTGTGGCCCACGCCGGGACAGCTGGGGGTTTTTACCAAAAAGCAGGAGGGTGAAACCGGAGAAATATCCCAGGCACAACGCTGCCAAAAGATATAGCGTCAACCCCGGCGTGGATGCCAGGGTCAGGAATTTGGGACTGAAGGGGGGATCAAACATCACCCAGCCACAGAGCCCGAGAAACCCCGCGTTGCCGAGGTAGAACAGGTAATTCACCAGGGTTTTACTGCTGCCACTGGTGTCCCCATAATTGGCGCTCCACCGAATGGAAAGCACCAAAAGCGGAAGAAAGGTGGACAGGGAGATCATGACCAGTTGACGCCAGATGAATCCATGGCTTAGGATTCTCAAGATATACCAGTCCATGCCCATCGCGGGGCGCATGGCTTGCCAAAAACCCACGGGATATTGCCCCGAAACCAAGGCGACCAAGGGAAGCAGTAGAATCAACCAAACTCCTGCCAGATAGCCGCCCATGAGCCGCACCAGGAAGCGGGCATTAAAAAAATCCATTCCCCGTATCCAAATAACCGCCGTGACAAAGACCGGGGCATAAGCCAAAAAAGACCAGTGCTCTGCCACTCCCGCACCAAAGCCCAAGGCGGCGAGGTAGATGCGTTGGGGAACTTCATCCAGACGATATTCCAGCAACTGCCAGAGAATGGCTGCAAAAAGCAGCAACTCCAGGCTTTCGCCGGTAAAATTGGTGGCATGCTCCCAAAATGTCTGCTGGAATCCCAGCATTCCCACCGCCAAGATCGGGGGAAAAGGCGCCCATTTGCCGGTGAAAAACGAGAAATCACTGCGTTCACGCTGGCGTTCCACCTCCAGGCGGTCGTGAGGAAGGATAGCCACGCACCTGGCCAGCAACCCCAGGGTGGTTGCAGCGCAAGCCGCCGAAAAGATATTCAATGCCAAGGGCAATGTCCCGGCCGAAAAGAGACGAAAGGGCAAGGAGACCATGAAAACAAGGGGGCTGATTAGTTGAGGTTGCCAATTCCACCCTTCTGCCATCACCACACGGGAAAGGTTTAAAAGGTTCACCCATGTATTCAAAGTCAGCAAATACACGGCAAACATGACCGCCGCCAGCGCCCATGGGAGATACCGCACTGCAAACTGCCTTCTAGGATCCTTTGGTGTCTCGATAGCCATTAATGGTCTTGATATGCCCAGTCATACTCAACGGCTTCATTAGGAGCATCCTCTCAAATCCGCCACGCATTCCACATGCTGGGTCTGCGGAAACATATCCAATGGTTGTACCCGTGCCAAGTCAAACACGCCATCAGAACAGAGAATGCCCAGGTCCCGCGCCATGGTGGCGGGATGGCATGAGACATAAATCACCTGCCGTGGACGAACCTGCCGCAGCAATTCCAGGGTGGCAGGCCAGCAACCCTTGCGCGGCGGGTCCAATATCACCACGGTCTGCCCGGGGGTGAACTTTCGCACCAATTCAGGCAGCGCCTCCTCAACCTTTGCCGCAATAAACTGGCCATTTTGAATCCCACGCCGCTCCAGGTTGCGCCGGGCTGCTCCAATGGCTCGCTGGTCGTATTCCACCCCGGCAAAGGACTCCACCAAGTCCGCCATCTCGATGCCAAAAAAACCCACTCCGCAATAAAGATCCAACAGGTGACGCGCTCCGCCCTGCTTCACAAACAAGCGCACCGTTTCCACCAACTGCGGCAGTAGATGGAAATTATTTTGGAAAAAGGAATCTCGGGGCACCTCCCAGCCCTCCGGCTCCAGCCTGAGAACCACTTTGATGCCACCTTTTGGGGGCGGCGATGCGCGCACCACGGCGATTTGCTTGTTTAAAACCGATTCCGCAATCTGACATTCCTCAATGTCTTCCACATAAGGCAGGTCGCCCCGGATAAAGCCGATCTCCAGCTTTTTTAATCGCCCGTTCCATTGGGTTCGGATCATGATCCGATTGCGGTAACCATAAGGGGCTGGACAGGGAAGGACTGGCTCAATTTGTTCTGCAGGAACACGGCCCACGCGCATGAAAAGATCGCGGATTTGTTTGTGCTTCATGCTAAGTTGCATGGAATAATCCATGTGTTGGTATTGGCAACCCCCGCAGGCACCAAAGTAGCGGCACTTGGGTTCCACCCGCTCAGGAGCCGCTTGGAGCACCCGCACCAATTTGGCGCGTAAAAATTGCTTTTTCACCTCCGTCACCTCCACTTCCACCGTCTCCCCCACGATGACAAGGGGCACAAACACCACCAGTTCATCCAAACGCCCCACCCCTTCTCCACCAAAGGCAATATCCTTTATTTCCAAAGTAAAACGATCACCTGTTTTAGCCGACATTCGGCCAGCTTAACAAAATCACGGGTTCAAGGAAAAGGTGAATTCCTCCGATGATGCAACGATTGGTCCTTGGCGCCCCTCCAGGAGAATGAGCAACGCGGTGTATTTGGGGATGCAGGCAGAAATATCCGCCACTCATTTTTGCCTGTTGCCCGTGTTGGGCGTTGGTCAGGTCAATGGCCTTTGGTTGGATTTCCGCACCTGAAAGAAAGATAGGCCAAATTTCATGCCGGTGCGGGCGGTTTTGACAACATTTGTCTCAATTATGAAGGGGTTTGTCCCTGAACTGGCTAGATAAAAATTGCCCAGACAGACACAATGAGGGTGCGATTTGAATTTTTTATATGTTGAAAGTGATTAAACTAACGGGCTTGTGCTGGGCTGTTGCCTTGGTGAGCATGACGAGTAGTGCCACATTGGTGTTTCAGAGTGGGAGCACATCTTCGCAAAAACAACCAGTGGATGCAACTGCTGATGTGAGCATCAGCGGAACGACGGTGACTGTTACCTTGACTGATAACCTGGCGGATCCAGTCAGTGTGGGCAGCGTCCTGAATGGAATTCAGCTTGATATTTCCGGAGCGAAAGGTGCCAGCAATCTGAGCGCAGATAATGCCAAAACGGTAACCATTGATAAAAACAAGGTTGCCACCACCGGCACCGCGAATGGTCAAACCATTGCTTCCAATTATGGCCTGAGCGGCTATTCAGCAATTACTTTGAGCGCTCTGTCCACCGGCCCCAACTACTTGATCATTGGCCCAGGTCCCTATTCAAATTCAAAAGGCTCAATTGCTGGAAATGGTCCCCACAACCCGTTTATTAATGGTTCGGAAACGTTCTCTTTCAGTCTTGCCGGCGCATCGTCGTTTTCAGAAAGCGACGTCACGGGCGTGACTTTCCTGTTTGGGACTTCCTGCTGGCAAACCTCACCCGGGGTTACCACCTACGCGGCGGTTCCCGAACCTTCCACAGTGATTGCCGCCATGTTGTTGCTTCTTCCTTTGGGCCTCGGCTCAGCCCACATTCTGCGCAAACACAAGGTCTGTTAAAATCATTCAATTTAGCGATATTCTCTCCCGGCCTCTCAATGATTTGTGAGGCCGGTTTTCTTTTCACCACGTTGAAGACAGCTCAAGCCGAACGGCAAAAGCCGCCACTACATCGGCTGATTTGCAGTGGGGGCGGCGGTCGTTACCGGTTGGGGCGGCTGCGGGGGAGGTTCCAGTTTCAATCGCGGCAGCAACAGCGCCACGTCCCGGTCCGGTTCGGTTGGTGCGCAACTCATACCTGCCCTTGCGTCCGCGCGCCGTACGCTATTTGTTCCGGTCGGGATAAAAAGCAAGATGGCCTTCGCTCTTAACCTTGGTTTTGACTTGTGCAGCCACGACCCGCCCGGCGCGGTCGCACGCGCCGCCCAACTCCTCTATCCGCTGGTCGCGGCTCAGCGCCTGTCCCTGAATTTTGTGAAGTCGCTGCCAGAAGGACTTGGTTTTTGCGCCGGCAGTTCCTTCCATCATCATCCGTTTTTTGCAACTTTCGCCGACCCGGATTTTCTGTTCATCCCAGAGATGAAACCGGTGTGCCGCTTCCTTGTCCGATTCTATTGGGGTTTGAGGAGTAACGACGCCTGCAGTCATTTCTTAAAATTGCGCACCGGCAAGACGCTGTCTCAGTACGTCATTAATTTGCAATTCAGGCAGGCTTGCCACCGCCCGGTTGAAAACACGTCAGGTGCGACAGACACCCGCTGACGAAAAGGCCTTCATGAATCGCATGCAGCCTTATTTTTGCTTAGAAATGTATCGTGAACGTAAGGAGCCTCCAAAGCCGCCTCCCTGCCTCACCGGACACTTCACACCTCGCCAGATGCCCAAAGGTCAACTGGCAGGTAGCGGCGTGGCGGCGCCCAAGCCGCCCAATTTGGGGGGCAATGGCTTGGAAGGAGCCTCTGGAAGGGGCGTGCCGGCAGGAGCGCCCAGCATGGGCCCCACATCCGTGGGCGGCTTGGAATGGGGAGTGAAAGTTCCGTTCCTGATAATCTCCTCGACTTGTGATCCTTCCAGGGTCTCGTACTCAAGCAAGGCTTTGGCAATCATTTCCAATTTGTCCCGATGTGTTTCAATCAGGTTTTTGGCCGTGAGGTACCCATCGTTGACAATTCGCTTTACCTCGGAATCAATTTCTTGGGCGGTGGTTTCGCTATAATCCTTGGAGCGCATCATGTCCCGTCCTAGAAAAACATATTCCTGAGCCTCACCATAGAGAACGTTGCCAAGCTTGTCGCTCATGCCCCAATGCATGACCATGGCCTTGGCCAGTTGGGTGGCCTGCTGGATATCCCCGGCAGCCCCGGTGGAAATATCATCGGAAACAATCTGCTCGGCAATACGCCCCCCCATGGTCACCGCGATCATGTCAATCATTTCCTTGCGGCGGCGGTTGAGGATGTCTTCCTTGGGAAGGTACATGGTCGCACCCAGAGCCTGGCCGCGGGGAATGATGGTGACTTTATGAAGCGGGTGCGTGTGCTCCAGCAGCACATTGACCAAGGCATGGCCGGCTTCATGCCATGCGGTGAATTTCTTGTCCTCGTCTGTCATGGCCAGGCTGCGGCGTTCCCTGCCCCAGCGCACCTTGTCGCGGGCTTCCTCAAGCTCGACCATACTGATGGCCTTTTTATTGGTGCGGGCAGCCAGCAAAGCAGCCTCGTTCAACAAATTGGCCAGCTCAGCTCCAGAATAGCCGGGAGTCCCGCGGGCGATGACCGATAGATCCACATCCGGCGCCACCTTCACGTTTTTGGCGTGCACCTTCAAAATGGCTTCTCGTCCACGCACATCGGGCAAGCTGACCGTCACCTGGCGATCAAACCGTCCCGGACGGAGCAATGCCGGGTCCAGCACATCAGGGCGATTGGTGGCTGCGATGATAATGATGCCTTCTTGGGTGTCAAACCCATCCATTTCGACGAGCAGGGCATTGAGAGTTTGCTCCCTTTCATCGTTGCCGCCGCCCAAGCCATGGCCACGAGAGCGCCCTACGGCATCAATTTCGTCTATGAAAATGAGGCAGGGAGTGGCTTTGCGGGCCTGTTCGAACATGTCCCGCACCCGGCTGGCGCCCACACCCACAAACATTTCCACAAAATCAGAACCGCTGATGCTGAAAAAACTGGCATCCGCCTCACCAGCAATGGCTTTTGCCAGCAACGTTTTGCCAGTGCCAGGCGCGCCCACCATCAAGACTCCCTTGGGAATGCGTCCGCCCAAACGTTGGAATTTTTTAGGGTCGCGTAAAAACTCAACCAATTCGGAGACTTCTTCAATGGCCTCGTCCACCCCTGCAACATCCTTGAAGGTGGTCTTATTGCGGTCTTTGGCCAGCATACGGGCCTTGCTTTTGCCAAAGCTCAAGGCGCCTTTGCCGGCGATTTTGATCTGCCGTATGAAAAAGAACCAAAACAGCGCGCCCAGGATGACGAACGGCGCCACACCCCATAACACACTCATGAGCATGGCATTAGGAGCCCCCGCTTCGATCCGGTCCGAAGGCAGGAGTTCATCCAGCATCTTCTGTGTCAAATACACATTGGGCGCGGAGAAGGCCACCTCATCTTTGGTTGGCTTGCCGTCCTTGTCCAACCGGTAGAAGGTGCCGGTCACAGGGGTCATTTGGGAGGTTTGTCCACCCAGGTTGATGGTGGCATGCGCAATCAGGTTGGATTGAAACATGCTTAGAAACTCAGCTTGGGAAAGAACCGTTGCAGGGGTATTCAATCGCTGCCTCATCATGAACAAAGTGACGGTCGTTCCAATGATGACGGTCCAGGCCAAAAGCGTCATGGATGAGAACTTGAACCCACCACCTCCCGGCATTGGTTTTTTCGAGTTGCCCTCATTCATCCGTTTGTTGTTATCTTCTTCAGACATTTATTAGTCGTAAAGTATCATTGACCGGCCACTTCCGCAATGAACGAATTTCGACACCCCACAAAACAATGCGATTTGGCAAACTTGAATTACAGGGCAACCTGTTTCTTTCACCCCTGGCTGGCTACACCAACCTGCCCTTTCGGTTGGTGGCACGCCAACTGGGTGGCTTGGCCCTGGCTACCACCGACCTTGTCAATGCCCGTTCTCTGGTCGAACGAAATCCCAAGGCCCTAAAGCTGGTCGAGTCACGTGCCGACGATTTTCCCCTGGCCGTCCAACTCTTTGGCAGCGTGCCGCAGGAGATGGTTGAGGCCGCCCGGATTGTGGAAAGTCTTGGGGCTGTCTCTGTGGATATCAACATGGGCTGCCCGGTGCGAAAAGTCACCCAAATCGGGGGCGGTTCAGCCATGATGACGGACCTGTGTAAAACCACGGAATTGGTCGCGCAAATGGTCAAGGCGGTGCAAATTCCCGTGACGGCCAAAATGCGACTGGGCTGGGACGACGCGAATTTGACCGCCCCCGACCTGGCCCGGGTGCTGGAAGAGGCTGGCGTGGCGGCGGTTTTTGTTCATGGCCGCACCCGGGAACAAGGCTTTGGAGGCACGGTCAACCTGGAAGGCATTGGAAGAGTGGTCGAGGCGGTTCGCCAAATCCCCGTTATTGGAAATGGCGACGTGGTCACACCCGCCGCCGCCCGGCACATGCTTCAAACCACAGGATGTGCTGGCATCAGCATTGGACGTGGCGCCTTCTATGATCCATGGATTTTCCGGCGGACACGGGAATTTCTGGACACCGGAAATCTTCCTGAAGAGCCATCATTTGAAGAACGGGTGCGCGTGATGCGAAAACACCTGGACTTGATGATTGAGGTATTCGGAGAAGTGCAGGGTTGCCGCATGTTCCGCAAGGTGGCTCCTTGGTATGCCCGAAGGTTTGGCCCCTGCCATGAATTCAACAAAAAGGTCGTCCAACTTGAATCGCGGCAGCATTTTGACAAGATTCTGGAGGATTATATCTCATGGCGTCGAAAGTTTTTGGATGAAAAAGGGAACCTGCTGCCACGCTACGAGCCAGGCCCGCTCGTGGCATCGTTCATGGAGGAACCCGTGGCGATCCGAACCGGCGCCATTCCCGTTCCCAAAGGACCCGTGGAAATTTGGTAAAGCTTGCCGCCCCGTCAGCTTGGGCGACGGCGCCTGGGTTTCTCCCCAAAAACGCGATCAATCGCTTTGCGAAAAGCTGGAGATTCCAGCACCCCGGGTCCCTGCTCGGGTTGACCGCTGCTCAATTCGGCCTCCAGCGCCAGTACAAACTTTTTGAGCCGGTCACACTGTGCCTGAACTTTGAGGATGGACTGTTCCAAAACACCCACTTCCTGTCTTAATTTTTCGGCAATTTCAATTTTGTTCATAAAAACGGACAATATTCAAAGCCTGAAGCCATTTTCGGCCCGGGACCGCCTGTTGCGACTCCCACCTTAGACGCGGCAACCAAGCTGCGCCAGCTTCTAAAATCAAATAAACTGCCCATCCCAATCTTTCCGGCGTCATGGTTTGATCCATGCCAGGTAAACCATGTGCAACGTGATGAGCAAAACCACGCCCAGAAAGATGGGTCGAATAAATCGGGCGCCATGCCGCATGACCAAATGACTGCCGAGCCACGCGCCGCACCATTGTCCCGCACCCATCACCAAACCTGCCAAAAGCCAAATCTTGCCGAATAAAAGGAAAACACCCAGTGACGCCAAATTGGTGCTGAAATTGAGCAGCTTGGTGGCTGCGGTGGCGCGTGTAAAATTAAAGCCCAGCCAGACCATGAAGGCCATGGTAAAAAATGTGCCTGTGCCGGGGCCGATGAATCCGTCATAAAAGCCCAGGCCCAGGCCAAAAAGCGAGTCAAAGGCCGGGCGCGACATTCTGGGGACACCGTCGGATTCTCCCAACTGCGGGCGCAACCAGATGTACAAAGCCACCAATACCAAAACAACCGGAATAAAGCGCTTCAAAACACCTGCATTCAATTGTTGAACGAGGAGTGATCCCAAGGTTGAACCCAGAAACGCCAGGAGACAGGCGCGGCGAAAATCCTTGAACCGCACCGCGCCAGCCCTCGCATAATGCAGGGTCGCGCTTCCGGACCCGAACGTGGCCTGCAATTTGTTTGTTCCCAAGGCCAGCTTCGGGTCCATCCCCACGCTCAGGAGCATGGGCAAAGTGATTAATCCGCCACCCCCTGCAATGGAATCCACAAAACCGGCTGAAACACCGGTTCCGAGGAGCAAGGCCAATGTAAGGGATTCCGACATGCCGCAAATGCTACCCGTCATTCATCAAAAGGCAACCTGGAGCCGCCAAGCCACCAAGGTCGAAAAAGAGACACGAAACGGGTTGGAACCACCGGTTTTGATTTGAACCCTAGAAACGAAATGGAAAAGGCCAAGATGCGGCAAGATGCTGGAGCGGAAACTCTTTGGAAAAATCGAAACCATACCCGAAGCGGTCTGGTAAGATTTTACCAAAGAGTTTGCGCCCAGTAGATTGGCGCAGATTGGCCTTTGGAATTTCGTTTTTCGGGTTGAACTTCATGCGGAGCACCCTAGGCTGGAACCATGTTTAGACCCTGCATAGACCTGCATGATGGCCAGGTAAAACAAATTGTGGGCGGGACATTGGGCGGCCAGGGCCTTAAAACCAATTTTGTGGCCGACAAACCCCCTGCATGGTTTGCGGAACTCTACAAGCGCGATGGCTTGAAGGGCGGCCACGTCATCATGTTGGGACCCGGAAACGAAAAGGCAGCCCGCGAAGCGCTGGCGGCATACCCCGGCGGACTCCAGTTGGGCGGCGGCGTGAATGCGGACAACGCCTCACAATGGCTGGATGCCGGAGCGTCGCATGTGATCGTCACCAGTTGGGTCTTCAATGAGGGTCGCGTGGCTTGGTCCAGACTCAATGACCTGGCCAGGGCCATTGGAAAACATCGGCTGGTCGTGGACTTGAGCTGCAGAAAACGCCAGAACCAATACTTCGTGGTGACCGATCGCTGGCAAAAGTTTACCGATCTCCCGGTCCATGCCGAAACCTTGAATGCCTTTGCACCTTATTGCGACGAGTTTCTGGTGCACGCAGTGGATGTGGAGGGACTAAGCGCGGGAATAGACCACGATTTGGTGGAAAGACTGGCGAATGAGTCGCCTTGTCCGATCACTTATGCCGGGGGCGCCCGTTCGTTGGAAGACCTTGCCTGGGTAAGCCGCGCTGGACGCGGGACGGTCCACCTGACAATCGGATCGGCGCTGGATATTTTTGGAGGCTCGGGGGTGCGCTACCAGGATTGTGTCACCTTCAATCGTCAATACGGCCAAACAACCCTGGCCACAGGGTAAATTGTGAGGCAAAGGCCATCCCTGGTCATCGTCAAGGCAGGGAAAGATCATCAGTGCTGGCGGCCACCAGCAGCCCGATTCCGGGATGGCACATGCCCACCCTTAAAAATAGTCCAATCACAAGTCCCGTTGAATGGGTGGATTTTGGCATGTTCATGTCTTGTTGGAGTCCATCCTGTTGGTTTATGTTTGGACCATGCCCGAACTTTGCAGATTGTTGCTGGCAATTCTCTTGATTTTCGGAACCTCCGGAATTGTACGCGCCAAAATCCTTTGGAGCGACCCTGCCTCGCGGGTTATCCACACCACGCCGGATGGCAGCGATATTCTGGGGGGCGCTGTGCGGCGGGATGACCGGTCCAGCGACATTCTTTATTTCAAATTCAAGGTGGACCCATTGTCAGACGCGGCGGATGAACCTTACTTTGCCCTCTTCCAACTTTGCGAAAGCAATAGTTATCGTTTGGGCGTGGGCAATGCCTTGGAGGCCTGGGGTTATTCTGCGGCTTACGCGTCGGAAACCGGCCCATCCAATAAAGAAGCCATGGATGCCGATGAATATAATTTAAGATCCGCCCATCCGGAGGCTGAGGGCCTTGGAAAGTTTTTCCCTTACGAATTACCCAGCCATAATCATCCCAGAACGATTGTATTCAGGGTTCAATACGTGCCGGGAGGCGATGACCTGATCACGGTTTGGCTGGACCCCATACTCAGCCATGGGGCCACGCCGGAAAGCCAGCCGGACAACCTGACCACCAAATTCAAGGCAAACGCATCATTTGACCAGATACATTTGCGGCACGGTGGAACGGGAGGCTTGCTTCACGATGGCGGGAATGGATGGATTTTCAGCGACATGGCCATAGCCACGTCATTTGATGATTTTGTGGTGAGGCATTTCTGGGAAACGTGGTGGTTCCGGGGCGCCATGCTGGGCTTCATCTTCATCTTTCTCCTGGCCAGTGTGCGTTTTACCGAGAAGCGGAAATACCAGCTTCAAATTCAGCGCGCCGAACAGGAACACGCGCTGGAACGGGAGCGGGCCCGCATCGCGCAGGACCTCCATGATGAACTGGGGTCCTCCCTCACCCGGATTTCCCTGCTGGGAAACCTGTTGCGGGCGGAGAAGGAAAACCCGGACCAGGTGGATGCAAATGCCCAAAAGATTGCACAGTCTGCAGACCAGACGGTTCGTGCCCTGGAGGAAATCGTGTGGGCGGTGAGACCTGGAAGCGACACGCTCCAGAGCCTGGTGGATTATATCGGGCATTTTGCCAATGAATTATTTGAAAACCAGGCCACGCGCTGCAGGCTGGACATGCCCAGTGATATTCCATCCCGGGCCCTTCCACCGGACCTGCGCCACAACATTTTTCTCATCGTCAAGGAGGCGCTCACCAATGTGCTCAAACATGCCCACGCGCGAGAGGTGTTGGTGCAATTAAGAGCGCAAGGCCGCAGCCTGGAAATCGTCATGGAGGATGACGGACGTGGATTCGACACCAGTTCAGGCAGCCTTGGAGGTGTACACAATGGCTTGGGAAACATGAGGCGCCGGGCAAACGCCGCTGGTGGCGCCCTATCCATCGCCAGCAATCCCCACGGCGGATCACGCGTCGAATTCCGCCTGGTTTTTAAGGATTGAAATCCACGCGACCCCGCCTTAGGGTGTGAATCACCCGCATATGACACAGATCAAAGTTGCCATCGTGGATGATGATGAAGGCATTCGAGCCAGTCTTTCCGCGCTCATCAAACGCGCCCCGGGATTCAAGCTGGTGGGGGAGTTTGGCAATGGGGAAACCGCCATCAAGGAAATTCCGGGCCTCCAACCCGAGGTGGTGCTCATGGATATAAACCTGCCAGGCATGAAAGGATACGAATGCGTGCGTCAGATCAAGGCCTCGCACCCGGCAATCCAGTTTTTAATGCTGACCGTCTATGAGGATGGTGATTCGCTTTTTAATTCCCTTCGAGCTGGCGCCAGCGGCTATTTGCTCAAACGCACGGCCTCCTCACGTCTGCTGGAGGCCATAAGGGATGTTTTTGACGGAGGAGCGCCCATGACACCCCAGCTTGCCAGGCGCGTGGTCCAGTTTTTTTCAAAACCCGCCACTGAATCCACCCCGCTGGCCAAGCTGACCCCTGCGGAGAGGGAGTTCCTGGACCAACTTGCCAATGGTTACGCCTACAAGGAAATTGCGGACCGCATGAAAATCAGCATTGACACGGTCAGGAGTTATGTTCGGACCGTTTATGAAAAACTGCACGTGCATTCCCGCACTGAGGCTGTTGTCAAATATCTAAGGGGTTGAACCAGACCGCACTTGCCGGCAGGACCGCATGAACATGCGATACCCCCGGGGGGACTTGCCCCTTTTTTTTTGGAGCAACCCAAAGTAGTTTGGTTTCATTGATCACACCTCCCAAAAAGTTGCCGGTCAAAAACCGTCTGGCGGTTTCAGGACGAAAACTTTGGTTATTTCGATTGGCGGCGGCATCCCTGCCACTGCTCCTCCTGGTTTTGCTGGAGGTCTCGCTCAGAATGGCTGGGTATGGATTTGATCCGCATTTCTTCACAAAAACTCAAGTTGGTGGGGCAAATTATTGGGTCCAAAATGACAGCTTCAGCTTTCGTTTTTTCCCACCCACCAATGCCCGATTTCCAGGCTTGATCCGCATGGACGAACCTAAAAAGCCCGGCTGCATAAGGATATTCATATTTGGAGAATCCGCAGCCATGGGTGATCCGGAGCCGGCCTATGGCCCTGCCCGGTGCATGGAGATGCAGTTGAGCCATCAATTTCCAGGAATCCAATTTGAAGTGGTGAACGTGGCCTTCACGGCCATTAATTCACATGTGATTCTGCCCATAGCCAGGGAATGTGCGAACCACCAAGGCGATTTCTGGATCATTTACATGGGAAATAACGAGATGGTGGGGCCTTACGGGGCAGCCACGGTTTTTGGACGCCGGGCTCCTGCACTGCCTTATGTCAGACTGGTTACCGCACTGCAATACTGGCGCACGGGCCAGTGGTTTGCGTCACTGTCCCGCCACTGGCAATCCTCCCAGGAAAACCGTTCTTCCTGGGGTGGAATGGAAATGTTCATCCACAATCAAATCGCCCCGGATAGCCCGTTGAGAAACAATGTCTATCGAAATTTTTCCGCCAACCTGGAAGACATTCTCCAGGCCGGTGTCCATTCCGGGGCAAAAATAATCCTGAGCACCGTGGCCGTGAACCTTCGGGATTGCCCACCCTTTGCCTCGCTGCCCAATTCAAGCGTGAGTGCTGCCGATGACACCCGGGCGAAAGATCTGGCGGCTCAAGCCCGGCAAGCTCTTGCCAACGGTTCATCCCCCGCGGCAACCGTGCTCTTCTCAGAGGCCGCGGCAGCAGCACCCGGCGAGGCCAGCATCCAGTATGGCTGGGGTCATGCCTTGCTGGCCCAAGGCGAGACACGCGAAGCCCGAGTTCATTTGCAACTGGCCTGCGATGAAGATGCCCTGCCTTTCCGCACAGATTCCAAACTGAATGAATTAATCCGGATAAAGGCAAAAGCCCATGCCTCCGATGGCGTGACCCTGATGGATGCAGAGCATATCCTGGCTGCAAACAATAGCGACGGTCTTTGCGGAACAGAGACCTTTTTTGAGCATGTGCACTTTGATTTTTCGGGCAGTTACCGGTTGGGCCGTGCCTGGGCGGCTCAAATCGGATCCTTGATGAACTCCAAAATGACGAATGACCCATGGCTCAGCCAGGATGCCTGCGATGAAGCCCTGGGTCAGTCTGATTGGAATCGAATCACCATTCTCAAACAAATGGCGGGCCGCCTTCAGCAAACCCCCTTTACGAGCCAGATGAACAACACCGAGCGTGAAGAACAGCTTTGGAAGCGGATTAACATTTTGAATACAAATCTCAACGCAACCAACAAGATGCGGTCACGTCAGAATTTTGAGGAACAAATCGAAAAACGCCCGGCTGATTTTGAATTGCTCATGAATTATGCCGTGTTCCTTCAAGCGGTCGGGGACATGCCCGATTGCATCCAAACCTGGCAAAAAGTCCGGAATTTGGTGCCTTACGATTACCTGGCTTATTATCAACTTGGACGATTCCTTGGCTCCTCCGGTAATTCGATGGAAGCAGAAGCGGACCTGGACAAGGCCATCCGCATTCGGCCCAGCCTGACAGAAGCCTGGGATGATTTGGGCAATGTGCAGGCAGGTGAACAACACTACGCCGAAGCTTTGAGCAGCTACGCGACTGCCTTGAAACAGAATCCCCTGGATGCCCAAATCCTTTTCCGGACAGGCCGGGTTTACAGTTTAATGCACCAAACCGCGCCCGCACTGGAGTATTATGAGAAAGCGGCGGACCTGAACCCGGAAAACTGGGAAATTCATTATGCCTTGGGTGGGTTGCTGGACCAATCAGGCGCCACATCCGGGGCCTTGCAACAATTTGAGAAAGCCACACGCATCAATCCATCCAATTTTCGGCTGCATTACAATTATGGCGTGGAACTGGCCAAATGTGGAAAGCTTGAAGAGGCCCGCCAGGAATTTATCCAAACCCTCCAGCTTGAGCCCGCCTACACGAATGCCAGACAGGCGCTGGACCAGGTGGATTTGCTGCTGAACAACAAGCCTTAATCCTGAACTTCAACAAACCCATCATCATCCTCACACCATGTGGCAGCTTTTCAAGGAATTCATTCGTTTTGCAAGGGCCGAAAAAAAATGGTGGCTCATACCGCTGATTGGCCTGCTGTTGCTGCTGGGTGCCTTTCTCCTTCTGGCTGGCAGTTCCGGCATCGCCTGGGCCTTGTATCCTTTTTTATGAGCCATGACCCATTATAAAAATATCCTCGGCTTGTCGGCCTTTTATCATGATTCGGCAGCGGCTCTGGTTTGCGGAGGACAAATCGTTGCAGCAGCGCAGGAGGAGCGCTTCAGCCGTGTTAAGAATGACCCGGAATTTCCAAGTCAGGCGTCCGGGTATTGCCTGCGGCAGGCGGGATTGGAGATCGAGGATGTGGATGCCGTGGTTTTTTACGACAAGCCGCTGTTAAAATTTGCCAGAATATTGGAAACCTACCTGTCCGTCGCTCCGGGGGGCTGGAAAACTTTTCCAACCGTGCTGGTCAACTGGCTGGGCGGAAAACTGAACCTTCGCCAGACCATCCGGGATAACCTCCCAGGGCTCCGCCCAGGCTGCCCTGTCTTGTTTACTGAGCATCATCAGGCGCATGCTGCCAGCGCATTTTATCCATCGCCCTTTGACAATGCCGCCATCCTCACCATTGATGGTGTGGGGGAATGGGCCACCACCACCGTGGGCCGGGGGCAGGGATCCCAAATTGAAATGCTCAAGGAAATTCATTTCCCACATTCCCTGGGTTTGCTCTATTCCGCTTTCACCGATTATTGCGGGTTCCGGATCAATTCCGGTGAATATAAGTTGATGGGCCTGGCGCCCTACGGACGACCGGTGCATGTGAAAACCATCTACGACCACCTTATTGAGGTCAAACCAGATGGATCCTTCAGGTTAAACCTCGATTTTTTTAATTTTCTCAAGGGAATCACCATGACCTCGTCACGGTTTCATCGCTTGTTTGGCGGACCGCCACGAGGAATTTCGGATCCTATCCGTTCGCGGCACATGGACATTGCGCGATCCATCCAGCAGGTCACCGAGGAAGTGGTTTTGAAGCTTGCCATCCACGCCCGTGATATCACGGGAAGCTCAAATTTGTGCATGGCGGGCGGGGTGGCGCTCAATTGCGTGGCAAATGGCGTGGTCCACCGGGAAAAAATTTTCAAAAACATCTGGATACAACCGGCATCTGGGGATGCTGGCGGTGCCCTGGGAGCGGCGCTGGCTGCATGGTATGCGCAGGCGCACCCGGCTCGTGAACCGTTCCAGCCGGACAGCATGCAATCCTCCCTGCTCGGGCCCGAGTATGCCGATGAGGAAATCCTCGCGGTTTTGAACTCCCACCAGGCCATCTACAAACGCCTGAATCGTCACGAATTGCTTGATCATGCAGCGGACCTGCTGGCCAACGGCAACGTGGTGGGTTGGTTTCAGGGCCGGATGGAATTTGGTCCGCGCGCCTTGGGCAGCCGCTCCATATTGGGTGATGCGCGATCCCCAAAGATGCAGTCGGTGATGAATTTAAAAATCAAGTTCCGCGAATCGTTTCGTCCATTCGCGCCCGTGGTGCGGAGGGAGCGGTTGGCGGATTATTTTGAATTGGACGCTGACTCCCCCTACATGCTGTTGGTGGCGCCGGTCAAAAAAGAGTTATGCCACCCCCTGCCTGTGGACATGCAGGGTTGGGACTTGTTGCAATCAGCCCGATCCACCATTCCTGCCGTCACGCACGTGGATTATTCAGCGCGAATCCAGACGGTTCGGCAATCTGAGAATCCCCTGCTCCACGATTTGTTGGGTCATTTTGAACAAAAGACAGGATGCGGGGTCCTGATCAACACATCATTCAATGTTCGTGGTGAACCTTTGGTTTGCACTCCGGATGACGCCTACCGCTGCTTCATGAATACCGAAATGGATTACCTTGTCATGGGATCACACGTGCTGCAACGAAGAGCCCAACCCCGAGCAAAAGTGCCACGACGGGTTCAACCGCAGACAGATTAGGCAAAATGAAACCAAGACTCAGTGAAAACCCGATGGAATGGCGCAAACAGGCATGGTTGTTGGCCGCCGGGGCAGGCATCTTCGGAATCCTACTCCACATTCGGCATCACTTGACCACTCGCCCTTTCGAGATTTGGATGACCTTATGCGTGGCTTTGGCTTGCACCGCATGGGTCATGCCGCGTTGGTTTCGCTGGTACTATCGGTTATCCATGAAAACAGGACTGATGCTGGGCAAATGGCTGGGCATGGCGCTGCTCACGCTGATTTTCGCCCTGATTATCACACCTGCCGCCCTGATTGGGCGCATTGCTGGGAAGGACCCCCTCTCACTGAGGAGGCCTCAAGCCACGAACTCCTATTGGCGAGCCGCGCGCCACAGGCATTCCTTGGAAGACCTCTTTTGACGGATTCCCGAAAGGGGCTTCGAGACAACCCACCCCCTCTTGCGTAAATCAATTGAAGGGCAGTGGCCCCCAATGTGTGTGCAAAGACAATTCCTTGTCCCTTTCAACACACCAGAAAAAATACAATATTCTCCGGTAATCCACGATTTTTTCCTCCTTCCTTGATACCCAGACGGGTTTCCTCGCGGTTTCCATGGGTGCCGGGCGGCATGTTTCGTTGCACTGCCCAGTGGTCTCCTCATCCCAAGCAGGTACTTGGCAAATGACCGCACAATCATGCGATGGCGGGAAAATGCGGATGATGTAGATTATAAGCATGTCCCA
>JAKAFL010000096.1 GCA_021817945.1 bacterium
GTATCAGTTCGTTCAACCCTTCGAAACTCCGGCGCAAATCCACCGCCTGGGCGGACAGGAAAATGCGCGTGGCCGGACTGAGGGGCATCATGGGGTGGGAAGCAATTGCAGGAGATGGGCGACTTCCTGCGAGACAAAGCCTGAGCGCAGTTCCAGGACAAGGCCGCCGGGCCATTGAAGCCGGTAAGCTGGCGCCAGACCGGGCTGGGGCAGGAGATTGGGAACAGGCAAAAAGGCAGCGGCACTGGACGGAGACTTGGATGCAGATTGGCGCAACCAAGTTCGAAGGGTGGATATTCCAATGTTATATTGGCGGGCAAACTCGGGTTGGGTCAGCGAAGATTGCCGGTAGGCGGCAAGAATCCTGTCACGCTGGGCGGGAGTCAATCGCTTGCGGATGGGGATGTTTTTCATCCCGTCAGCATGCCATGACTCACACCCAGTCGCCTAGACGGGGTTGCTAACACGGATACGCTCTTTCAAGGGGAAGTGAAAACCGCCAAGTCTTGGCGACGGGGTAACCTGCCTTCGTTCCGGGGATGTGGAAGATGCGGAGGATGCTCGACAAGCTCCAGGAAAATGACCTGGCCGCCGTGCGCGCCCTCTCCAAACGCTACGCCGACGTTGACCGCCACACGCCCTTTGTCGCCTCCATCACCGTAACGTCCATTGATGCCGGAAAAGACCGGAACTCCCCGAAATAATCCGAAAATCAGGAACTTGCGTCACGCCGCCTCAAGAGCCGGTCTCTGGCTCACGTCATAGCCGTCATTGGCACCTGACTACGGCGTTTATCACGCGCTTTAACACTCAAATTACAACGGTCGAAGCAACAAGCTTACAGCGGATGCCACACCCCCAACGAAACAAAGCCCCATAAAAACGAACAGCACCTTTGGCGGAGTTTTTTGATCAATTACAAAAGCAACCATCGCCTCCTTCATCCTTTCAGTGCCGTGCATGATGGTTGCCGCTACAATATAGGAAACTGGCAGGAAGGACGCCAAGCCAGCTCCAATCCCAAGACCTCGCCAATCATGGTTACCCATCCAGCCGGTGACGTAAAAAAGGCACCCGATCAAAAATCCCGCTATCGAAAGCGCCTTGGCTGTCCGAATTGTGTTCCTATACTCCTCAAGTAACTGCTTCTTTCCTTTCTCGCCAACTTTTGTGGGTATCCAGCGGGACCAGTGTTTGACTTGCCAGTGGAAGACCAATGACGCAATGATTGCAGATAAAATTGCGCCGATAGGCCCGACAGCGATTGCCCGTATTTGTTCACCGGTCATTGTTAATGTGGTATGGGGGGAGGCGCACGACCCGGCTAATTTCCAGGAGGAACATAATAATAAACCGTCTGCACAATGTTCACATTAATAATGCCGCCGTAAACTGGATTTGGGCAACCGGGCATTGTAACGATGCCTGTTTCTGCGGCATCTGCAATCTTTTCTGCTGCCATAGGCACCGCAGTGCCAACACCAATAAGCCCTCCGGTTTTTAGCGTTTGCGCCAAAGTCTTTGCTTGTTCAGCGGTCATTTTGTCCAACTCCGCATTTAATTTTGCAATGCTTTTCGGGTTGCTCAACAGTTCAAGCTTGTATGCCTTCTTGGAGGCAGTCGCAGATATTTTCCCTGCTTTGAAAACTCCTCTAACAAATTGACCCGTATCCTTAATGTCTGGTATCCCAATTAAGCCCAACCCAGCAGCCACGGCAACGGAGGTCACGCTGATATTATACCAGTGCTCGCCAGTGGCATAATTTACAGATATTTGAACCGCAAGATCCGCAATTATCGCTTCACCGCCCTCAATGAGTTCCCTTCCATCTGAATCAGCTTTGTTGATTCCATCATTATCTGCAAATTCATAAAGGTTCAACCCACCCAATTCCTGCATCGGGTCCCGGCTCAACCACGTCCCGGTTGAGGCTTTGTAAGGCCGATACGGATACATGATGAGATCACTTTCATCGTCCTGGTATTTGGTGCTCCAACGAATCGGATTAAGCTTCGCCATCGGCCCAGTAGTTCTGATGACTTCACCGAACGGGCCGTATTCGTAGTTGGCCACGATCTGGCCATTGGCGGCATTGACCAAGGCCATGATGTTGCCGTTGCCGTCGTAGGCAGGGAAACAGCTGGTCGTAGATGTGCCGTAGTAGGTCGCCTCCAGCAATCCGCCCACTCCACCTGCCCCGTTGAACGCTCCTCCCGTCTGCCCGGACAGGTCCGGGCCCCACATGAAAGAGTTGATGAGGGCATCCGACGGCGACACAGTTGCCACCAGGTTCCAACCGTCGTAAAGAAAGATATTGGTGCGAATTCCAACCCCATTCGTGGAAACAACCTTGGAGATACGCCGGCCTTCTGGGTCGTAGGCAAACGTCAGCGTGTACTGCGGCCCGATATTCGTGTTCACAATCATGGCAATCAGCCGATTCTCTGCATCCCAAACGTACTGCCACCGCCCATCATTGGTCAAGTTCCCATCGGCATCGTATTGAAATTTTTCCGGTTGTTGCGGCACGTAAACATTGCCGCTCACCACCTGAAAGGCTCAGAGTGACATTTCTGGATTTCATTCTGACCTTTCATTCATTAGCTCCTCCGTTTGCAACAGCCGTCGTTTCAATGTTTCCAATTTCCCCCGCCTCCATCCCCAGAACCCTCAACCCCGCCATCAGAAGTTTCCGGGCAGCCGCCTCGCCGTGCGCACCCCGCGCTCCACCACTGTGCGATTCCCCCTTCTTCCCGGCCACCAGATTCCCTTCGGGCGTTTCCACCAGCAGATGATAATGATTGCCCATCAGGACGTAGGCATGAATCCGCCAGCCGGTCTTCCCGCAGGCTTCCCCAAGCGTTGCCAGAAAACCCCGGCGATCCTCGTCGTCTCGGAAAATCGGCTGCCCTTGGTTCCCACGCGCCATCACGTGGCAAACCGCGCCGGCATATTCAATTCGCAACGGCCGGGCCATTGATCACCCACCTAGATCCGCCACACTCTTTCCGTCAACTACAGAATGTCATTATTATAGGACTGGCCCTTTCATGTAACCGCCCATGCCCAGCTTCGACAAGGATTCCTGTTACGCCGCCGCCGGCAAGTTTTGCGCCTGCATCGAGTTCCACCTGCCCGAGCCGGAGTCCGGCCTCCCGCAACGCCGTGGCTTCCACACCAGCCAGCTAATCGAATACTCGCTGGAACCCAACCCGGACGCTGGCGACGATAAGAACGCACCGCCGCAAAAATTCGCGCTCGCCTTCTCCACCGCTGACGTGGTGATTCTCGGCTGGCGGCTCGGCCTGCTGGCCGACAAGCTCCAGGAAAACGACCTGGCCGCCGTGCGCGCCCTCCCCAAACGCTACGCCGACGTGGACCGCCACACGCCCTTCGTCGCCTCCATCGCCATCACGCCCATTGATGCCGGAAAAGACCGGAAAAGACCGAAATAATCCGAAAATCAAGGGCTTACACGAAGCCCCAATGCCGGTGAGGTGTGACGGACATTACTTGCTCCATTCGTCATTGAAGAATCCGTTACCATAGATGGCCACAACTTGCCCTTTTGCATCGCTAACAATCGCCAGACCTCGGAAAACCAACTGCGGATTGACTTGAAGCTCCCTTGATCCTGCATATCCATATATTCGAGCGGTCTCTCCGTTCTTCGTGGTGAAAACCCGTAGCGGTTTCCCATAAAGCTTCGCAACTTCATTTGTGTCCATGCCGATGTTTGCCGAGCAACCATCATAACGCTCAAGCAGGCTTTCGTTGGTTGCGTAGTCCTTCTCAATTTGCGGCGCTGCTTTCCATAAATAGCCGCTCAAAAGAAAAGCAGGGAATACATTCCATGACGATCCCGAACTCGTATTCGTGGCTGGACGCAATTCAGCGGCTATTTCCTCG
>JAKAFL010000097.1 GCA_021817945.1 bacterium
GAGTTGCACTGGCTGGCCCGCCAAGGACTGCGCACCGCCCAACGCCGCAAAACCACCCTGGTTGCCGCCTTCTGGAAACAGGCCGACTTGTCCTTTTGAACTCACTATTTTATGCAATGATCAGTAATGCAAATGAACGGCAATATTTCGCCAGCACCTTTTGTCAGTTTTTGACTCATTATTTTGGCATCCTGTCCATCCTGTTAATCCTGTCTCAATTTCCTACCGGGATCGCCATGGTGGCCCTTCTCGATGCGCAGGATGTCGTGCGCGGATTTGGTTTGCCGCCGGTTTTTTCATCGTCTCCATCGCGGGGCTGGGCTACAGTTGGGGGATGGATTCGAGGCAAACATGGCAACCGGAGCTGGTGATAATGCTGGTGGCAGCGTTGCTGGCGGGGTTTTGCCTGGCGAGCCTCGCGGAGGGACTCTTGCAGGGCGGCCATATCCGCTTTTTCGAAACCCCGGACAGCTTTGGCAACCTTTTGCTGGGCACCTTGAGCCTGCAAGGAATGACATGGATTTGGATGTTTTTATTTTTGAAAATGCACCGTGTGCGCTGGCAGGATTTGCTGGGCTTTGGGAAACCGGGTTTGGGCATGGGCTTGCTGCTGGCGCTGGGTTGCCTGCCGGTCGTGCTGATGGTTGCCCTGCCCCTGCAATACGTTTCCGGCATGGCGCTCACTAAAATAGGCCTCACACCGCACAACCAACGGGCGGTGGATTTGTTTTTGACCACCCAATCTCCGGCTGAACTGGGTTATTTTGTTTTTTTTGCGGTGGTCATTGCCCCGGTGGCTGAGGAGTTCTTATTCCGCGCAGTGCTTTATCCGCTGGCCCGGGATCGCGGCTGGAAAACCACGGCGTGGGTGGGGGTCAGTTTTCTGTTTGCACTGATTCATTTTGATGCGGCCATTTTCATCCCTCTTTTCGTCCTGGCCCTTGTCCTGACCTGGTTGTATGAAAAGACGACCTGCCTGGCGGCTCCCATACTACTGCACGCCTCGTTTAATGCCGCCAACCTGCTGCTCCTGCTGGCGGCCAAGTGGTATTACAGCGCGACATGAACAGCCTGGACGAATTCAAATTGATCGAGCGCCTGATCCCGATGCTGCATGGCAACAGCCGGGTCGTTGCCGGCGCCGGGGATGATTGTGCCGTGCTGGACTTGGGCCTGGCGGAGGAATGGCTGCTTTTCAAGACCGACGCGGTGGTGGAGGGCATTCATTTCACGCCGGAAACCCCGCCGTCGGCGATTGGCCACAAGGCTTTGGCAAGGGCCCTGAGCGACGTGGCAGCGATGGCCGGGACGCCTGTCGCCGCCTTGGTAACGCTGGCGCTGCCACCGGGATTTGACCCCGAACGTGTCGTTGGGATTTACTCCGGGTTGAATGCGCTGGCGGCCCGCTACGACGTGGCGGTGGCCGGCGGGGAAACCACCACCAACCCGGACCGGCTGCTGCTGTCCGTTTCCGTCCTGGGAAAAGCGCCCAAAAAAAGTTGCGTTCTCCGCAGCGGCGCGCAGGCTGGAGACGCCCTATTTGTGACCGGCGAACTGGGCGGGTCCCTGGCTGGGAAACATCTGGATTTTGAACCGCGCCTGAGGGAGGCGGCGTGGTTGGCGGAGCACTACAAGCCCACGGCCATGATGGACCTCAGCGACGGGCTGGCCGGGGATTTGCGGCACATGCTGGCCGCCAACGGCCTGGGCGCGGAGATTCTCAAGACAGCGGTGCCCGTTTCGAAGGCCGCGCGGGAAGGAGCGCGGGAAAGGGCGCAAAATGGTGCCGGCAACAAAACCGCCCTGGACGCGGCGCTATCGGACGGTGAGGATTTTGAGCTGCTCTTTACAGTGGCGCCGGGAAGGACCGTGGCCTTGATGGACGCCTGGAAAATGAAATTTCCCGGGCTGAAATTAAGCTGCATAGGCCGGATGCGGCGCGGGGAGGGAATTGTGCTGCGGGACAAATCAGGATTTCACATTTTAAAAAGCAAGGGCTATGAACATTTCAAACAGCCCGGCTGAGACTGAGGAACTGGGCGCTGCCTGGGCGCGCACAGCCCGGCATGGCCAGGTGGTGGCGCTGCACGGGGACCTGGGCGCGGGCAAAACCCATTGGGTGCGCGGGGTTGCACGCGGCCTGGGCTCGCCCGCACGCGTTCATTCCCCCACCTTCACATTGATCAACGAATACCCTGGCGGACGATTGCGGCTTTTCCACCTGGACCTTTACCGTCTCGAAACCCCGGAGCAGGTATGGTCTGCCGGGATTGAGGATTACCTGGCGCCGGACGGAATAGCGGTGATTGAATGGGCAGAACGGATGAGCCTGGCGCTGACGCCGCCGCCCGGCCTTTTGCATGTGAGATTTGAATTTTTGGATGGGGATCGCCGAAGCATCACGCATGAAAATCCTGGCCCTTGAATTTTCCTCCAACCGCCGGAGTGCGGCCCTATCCAATGAGGGATGCGTGGTGGAAGCGCACACCGTCGCTGGCGGACGCGCCACCTCGGCGCTGGCCCTGATCCGGCAGGCGCTGGCAGAGGCTCAAATCAGAATGGAAGACGTCCAGTGGATTGTTGTCGGACTGGGGCCGGGGTCCTATACAGGCATCCGCGCGGCCATCGCCACGGCCCAGGGATGGAACCTGGCCCGTCAAACTCCCCTTCTGGGCATCTCCAGCGTGCATGCCATGGCACATGAGGCCATGACCCGGTCATTAACCGGCCCCATTCATCCCGTCATCAATGCTCAACGAGGTGAATTTCACCTGGGCCACTGGCATATCACCCATGGCCGATGCCATGAGGTTTCCCCGCTCCGGATTGCCACTGCGGAGGAACTGGCGGCACTGCGTCAACAAAATGCCATCCTCGTGGGACCGGATGAAACCTCGCCTCTCCATCAAATTCATCCCGCAGCCAAATCCCTGGCCGAGGTTGCCCGAAACCGATTGGCGGAATCCATGCCAGCCTGCGAGCCATTGGTTCCCATTTACCTCCGCGAAACTTCTTTTGTGAAGGCGGCACCCGCCCGCACGCCCGACGGCAAATCATAGCTGGACAGCGATGCCTCACATCTGGACACGTGTTTCAATTTAAGGCTGAAACGTGGTTTTTACGGCTTGGCATGAGGTTTGCTCAAATGGTTTCGTCAGGATTGTTTACCTGAATCCATGAAAATCACTTTATCAAGCCCGGACCGGATTAAATCCAGGGGAGGCTTCACGCTGGTTGAACTCATGGTTTCCATGATGGTGCTGGGGTTGGTCTCCAGCGGAATCATCTACGGGTATGTGCAGGCCAACCGGATGGTTCAGTACTCGGCCATTTCGCTGGCTGCGCAATCCTACGCGCTGCAAGGAGCTGAGCAAGCCCGCGCGGCCAACTGGAATCCACATGGCTATCCCATGACCTACGGTTATCCCGGGGCCTATGATGAACTTCCTCCCACCAACGAGGTTTTTGCAGGAACAAACTACACCCTGGATGTGCCATCCAAGGGAATGCCTGGATCAAGTGATTTTTATTTCTACGTGACCAATTACATTTTTGTGACCGATATTTCCTCGAATCCGTATGTGCGCCAGATAAGGTCGGATGCAGTCTGGCGATTTTACCTGACGGGGCAGTCTTACACCAACACGGCGATATTGCTAAGGACGGCAACCCAATGAAAACGGACTTTTTAAAAACCGGCGGAAGGGTATCCGGGGCAATCTGCGGCTTCATCTATGTTGCTCGTCAAGCGCGAGGTGGGATTAATTTTGTTTTGGCGAGCGATCTGGGGTGTGGCTTGTCACCGCACCCGAGCCGGACTGGATTTTGGCAAAGCCTCCTAAATGCGATATATG
>JAKAFL010000059.1 GCA_021817945.1 bacterium
CGGTGGTCAACACCGGGTTGCCCACACCCCAGGCAACCCCGGTTGCCGTCCCCATCCCCGCCAACCCCGGAGTCATGACCCCAATCCGCACTCCAGCCGACCCCCCGGTCTGGTTCCCGATCGGTTCAGCCGTACGCCGGAGAACGCCGAGATCAATTGATGTTTGTTGACCCTTCAACCCGAAAAGCGAAATGGAAAAGGTCAAGATGCGTCAAGATGCTGGAGCGGAAACTCTTTGGAAAAACCGAAACCATAAAACATCCAAATTGATAATAATAATCTTATTTTCTGGAAGGTCAGTTGCCAATCTGTGCCGGGTGAATACGCGCTTGAAAACCTCCCGGCAACACCCGAGAATCCGGTCATGTTGCAGCCCGCAGATTACCATATGCACACGCCGTTATGCCGCCACGCCAGCGGTGAGCCGGTGGAATACGCTCGCCAGGCTGCCAGCCTGGGTCTGCTGCAAATTGGTTTTTCAGACCATTCCCCAATGGAAAGGGATGATTTCGATGAATGGCGCATGCGCATGGATCAACTGGATGAATATGTCGCCAAGGTGCAAATCGCCCGGCAGGCAGTGCCCGGGTTAAAAATCCGGCTGGCCCTGGAAGTGGATTATCTGCCGGGACAGGAAGCCTGGATACGCAACCTGGCATCCAGGCACCCATGGGATTACTTGATTGGCTCCGTTCATTATATCACCGATACCTGGGACGTGGATAATCCGGCTAAAATTTCCCAATGGCGCCAGCACGAGGCGCATGTGGTCTGGAAGATGTATTTTGAGCGGCTGGCCCAAGCGGCTGACTCGGGCTTGTTTGACATCATCGGACACGCCGACCTGCCCAAAAAATTTGGAATCCGGCCCGTGATGGATTGCCGTCCGCTCTACGAACCATTTTTAAAGGCGGCGGCCCTGCGCGGGTGTGCGGTGGAATTGAACACAGCCGGCCTGCGAAAGGATTGCCGTGAAATTTATCCCAGCCGGGAATTGCTCGAAATGGCGCGGGGTCATGGCGTGAACATCACATTCGGATCAGACGCCCATCAACCCTCCGAGGTGGGCATGAACTTTGTTGAGGCTCGCGACCTGGCGTTGTCCGTGGGATACACCCATTGGCTTGAATTCCAGGGCCGCCGGGCCACCCCGCAAGCATTGTGACATTCGGCGACATGGATTCCACCGCAGCAACCCAAGCCAGGAAAGACCTTCGCCAGGCATGGCTGATGGCGGCATTCCTGTTTGTCTCCACGCTTCTCCTGTATCTTCCCACCTTCAAAAACGATTTCATCCAATTTGATGACCAGGGTTACATTACGGAAAACCCGGAGGTGAGCCGGGGCCTGACCCAAGGGGGGATACGGTGGGCGTTTGGCACATTTTACCAGGCCAACTGGCATCCGCTGACCTGGATATCGCACATGCTGGATTGCTCACTGTTTGGACTTGAACCGGGCTGGCACCACTTAATGAATGCTTTTTTGCATTCCTTGAACACGGCCTTGCTGTTCATGGCCTTGCGCCTGATGACGGGGCAGAACTGGCGCTGCTTCATGGTGGCCGCCCTCTTTGGCTGGCACCCACAACATGTGGAATCCGTGGCTTGGGCTTCCGAACGCAAGGATGTCCTCTGCGGGTTCTTCTTTATTTTGACCCTGGCAACTTATGCTCGTTATGCGAGAATGCCTCGCGCGCGAACCTACCTCGCCGCACTTCTACTTTTCGGGTGCGCCCTGATGTCCAAGCCCATGGCAGTCACCCTGCCGTTTGTCCTTTTGTTGCTTGATTTCTGGCCCCTTCAGCGATGGGTCAAACCCATCCCCGCCACCGGATCTGCTCCCCAGCCGGACTGGATCATCCTTTGCAAAGCAGTCATTCCGCTGGTGTTGGAAAAAATCCCGTTTTTCATACTTGCCGGAGGCGATGCCGTTGTCACGTTCCTGGCCCAAAAACAGGCTGGCGCCATGATGAGCGTGGCCGCCCTGCCCTTGAGCTACCGCCTTGGAAACGCCTTGTGGTCTTACCTGCGGTATACCTCCGATACATTGGTTCCAGCAGGTCTGTCACTCCTTTACCCTTACCGCGCACATCTGCCACTGCTTTTGGTTGGAGTATCCGTGGTTTTTCTGGTGACTTGGACTTTTTTGTTTTTGGTTTGGTGGAGAAGGTTTCCCAGCCTGATCATGGGCTGGCTTTGGTTTTTGGGCATGTTGGTTCCCACCATTGGCTTGGTTCAAGTCGGAGCCCAATCCATGGCGGACCGCTACATGTACCTGCCGGTTATCGGGCTTTTTGTGGCGATGGTGTGGGGAGTCGCTGACGGGCTGGCGCAGAAGGAAGCGATCCGAAGGAAGGCGCAGGTGGGCATGCGTGTGGTGGGTGCCCTGGTGCTGGCCTCGTGTCTGGCGCTCACCTGCCGCCAGATACAATATTGGAGAAACACATTCACCCTTTTCGGCCACACGCTGGAGGTGACCGGCGAAAACGGGGTGGCCTATTACTGCCTTGGGTTGGGATGCCAAAAGCAGGGCAACCAGGCTGATGCCCTGGTGATGTACAAAAAGGCTGTGGAGATAAGCCCGGGGTTTTATCCGGCACAATTCGGGCTGGGGAGCGTATTGGTTCTCCAAGGCCACAATGCCGATGCCCAGCCGCATTGGGCTGCTGCGGAAGCCTTGGGCGGGCACAACCCGGTTTTGGAATACAACATGGGCATGATACTGATGAAAACCGGGCAGGCCGCCGCGGCTTTGCCTCATTTGCAGGATGCAGCCGCCCAGGATGACAATAATCCCGACTACCACTCCGGCTTGGGATTTGCCTTACAGACCCTTGCGCAATACACGTCGGCAGAAAAAGAACTGCGCCGCGCCCTGGCGCTGGACCCCTCCAATTCCTACGCCCGCTACTGTCTCGCATCCACCTTGATGGCCGCAGGTCAAACCAACCTGGCCCTGCAGGAATATCAAACCTCCGTGAGGCTGCAACCCGATGTGGCCGAAGCCCACTACAATCTGGGCATGGCACTTCTGGACAGCGGGGATTTGAACGGGGCGCAAAAGGAATTTGCGCGCCAGTTGGAATTGGCCCCCGGCGATGCCCGCGGCCATTACCGCCTGGCCCAGGTTTTCTCCAAAAAAAACCAATGGGCATTGGCCGCAAGGGAATTTCAAGCCAGCCTGCGGCTCATGCCCACGCTCAAGCCGGCACGATCCGAATTGAACTCCCTGCTCCAAGCCCATCCCGATGCCTCTCAGGGACAATCTCCGCCCGAAAATTGACCGGGCAAGACTCGACACACCCCGCGCCTTTTGAAAAACTCCCGCCATGCAGCAAACTCTTGTGACTTTGGACATGGAAGGCGTGCTCACGCCGGAAATCTGGATCGCCGTAGCCGAGCGCACCGGCATCCCTGAATTGCGCCGCACCACGCGGGATGAACCGGATTACGACAAATTGATGCGCTACAGGATTGAAATCCTGGATCGCCATGGCATCACGCTCGCGCAAATCCAGGAAGTGATCGGCACGCTGCGTCCCCTGCCCGGCGCCCTGGATTTTCTGAACACGCTCCGCGAATGGGTTCCCGTCATCATCCTTTCAGACACCTTCGAGCAATTTGCCGCCCCGTTGATGAGCCAGTTGAACTGGCCAACGCTTTTTTGCCATCGCTTGGAGGTGACCCGGGGGCGCATCTCCGGTTACGTGCTGCGCCAGCCGGACCAGAAAAAAAAATCGGTCCTGGCGCTCAAATCCCTCAATTACCGCGTCCTCTCTGCGGGGGATTCCTACAATGACACAGCCATGTTGCTTGCCTCGGACCATGGTTTTTTGATTCATGCCCCGGATAACGTCAAAAAGGCTTTTCCCGGTTTGCCAGCAGTGGAATCGCACGCCGAACTGCTCGGTAAAATCCGGGAACTTTTATAATGCCCACAAAACGTTACGCCCTGCGCATTTTTCGGTTGTTCGGCATTTCCGTCTATTTGCATTGGACTTGGTTCCTGGCCTTTTTTGTCCTTGCCAGTTTGCCGCGCGAATACAACTCAGTGGGATGGAATATCATGGAGGTGCTGGCGCTGTTCTTTATCGTCCTCCTTCACGAATTTGGCCATCAACTGGCCTGCCGCCAAACCGGAGGACAAACCCACGACATTGTCCTGTGGCCCATGGGCGGTGTGGCTTATGTGTCTCCTCCGCCGCGTCCCGGGGCCCAGCTTTGGAGCATCGCCGCTGGCCCGCTGGTGAACGTCATCCTCGCCCCCCTATTCGCCTTGGTGGTTTCTTTCAGCAATCATCTGGATTGGTCCTTTTCTTATCCCAATCTCTTCACCTGGGTTCATGTCGTCTATTATATAAACATCACCCTGTTGGTTTTTAACATGTTACCCATTTACCCGCTGGATGGAGGTCAAATCCTGCGCTCCATCCTCTGGTTTTTCCTGGGCAAAGCCAACAGCTTGAGGGTTGCCTCGCTTATTGGTTTCGCAGGGGCTTGCTTTGTTGTCTATTACGCAATCCAACATCAATGGCTTTGGCTGGGAACTTTAATGATATTCGTCCTCATCCAGTGCTGGCAGGGATTTAAACAGTCCGGCATACTGAAGTCCCGCGATCAATTGCCTCGCCGGGAGGATTGCCACTGTCCATTTTGCAAGGCAGCCCCGGTGATCGGCAATGTGTGGCGCTGCCCGCAATGCCACTCGAACCTGGACCCCTTTGCCTCGCAGGGCGCATGCCCGGGTTGCAATATCCCTTTCAACACAATGCAATGCCTGGAATGTGGCAATCGCAGTCCACTGCCTGCATGGCGGCAGGCCCCCATCCCGCCGGTGATTTCATCCAGTCCCTAAAAAATTTGATTGTGGATTTCAAGGCGATTCCGCTTTGGAATCCCGGGCGGTCAAATGCTCCAGCACCAAGGCGGGATTTTTGCCCTCATACAATAGCGCCTTCATCTCCGTCATTATGGGCGCATCCACCCCCAGGCGGACAGTCAGTTCATGGGCCGATGCAGCGGTGGGATACCCCTCCACCACTGACTTGGAACCTTTCAGGATCTCCAAAACGGTTTTGCCGCAGCCAATCTGTTCCCCAAAGGACCGGTTGCGGCTGAGTTTGGAAAAGCACGTGACCATGAGGTCGCCCAAGCCGCTCAGGCCGGTATAGGTTTCGGGGCGCGAACCGACTGCCACACCCAGTCGGCGCATTTCTGCCAAACCGCGCGTCACCAGGGCCGCCTTGGAATTATCCCCAAAACCCAGGCCGTCGCAAACGCCCGCGGCGATGGCGATCACATTTTTGAGCGCGCCACCCATTTCCACCCCCTTCAGGTCCGTGCTCGTGTAAACCCTGAACCTTGGCCGGTGGAAAAGCTGTTGGACAAAAGTGGCCACTTCAGCATGGCCGCTTGCAACCGTGATGGCGCTGGGCACGCCAGAAGCCACCTCCATGGCCAAGGTAGGCCCGGACAAGGCTGCCGGTTTGGAGCCTTGCGCGCATTCTGCCAAAATGCCGCACATGGTCAGTCCGGTCCCTGCTTCAATTCCTTTGGTGGCACTCACCACGATACCCCGGAAGCCGCCAAGTTCCCCCGCCAAAGAACGGAATACCCTGGAAGGGACCGCCATGATCACCACATCCGGGCTTTTAAGTGCAAGTGCCAAATCCGGTTCACAAATCAATTTGGAGGAAAGTTGAATGCCAGGCAGATATAGATGATTGGATCGGCTTTGCGCGATGGCTTGGAGGCGAGAGGCATCATGGCCCCAAAGCGTCACCTCGTTGACGCCCTCGCATAACAAATGTGCCAGCGCTGTGCCCCAGGCACCTGCTCCAAGAACCGTTATTTTCATGAGTTATGAGCTTCCCGTTTTTTTCTGACCCAGGCGGTTTTCCGTTCCAGCGAGCAGCCGCCCAAGATTGGAGCGATGCTTGACCACCGCCATGACTCCCAAGGCTATTGTCACCCACTTCAAGGATGGATTTCCCGGGCACATCAAGCAAACCGCCAAGGGCAATGCCACAGCCGCAGCGATGGATCCCAGGGACACGTAACGCGTGAGAGCCACCATGGCAACAAAGACTCCAACAGCCAGCAGCAAAGGCCAAGGCGCCAGGGCGGCATAAACCCCTGCGGTGGTGGCAATACCCTTGCCGCCATGGAAACGCAGCCAAATGGTGTAATTATGGCCCAAAACAGCGGCAATCCCCGCCACCAACGGCACCCATTCTGGAACCGCACCATGACCCGTCTCCAGCGCCTGGTTAAGCCCGGGCAACCAATGCACGGCGGCATAACCCTTGAACGCATCCAAAAATAAAACCGACAAGCCGGCTGGTTTGCCCAAAACCCGCATGGCATTGGTGGCTCCGATGTTTCCACTGCCTTGCTTGCGAAGGTCCACCCCGCGAGCCCGGGCCATGAGGACCCCAAAAGGAATGGACCCAAGGAGATAGGCTGCCAATATCAACGGTAAAAATTGCAAATTCACAGGCACACCCAGAGTCTAATAACCTTGAGCCATGGGTTAAAAGGTCTATTTTCAAGTGAGCTGCGCCCTGACTTTGCCCTTTGAAGCTTTGATTGGGAACCCTATCCTTTGGCATGGCAAAGATTAAAGTGGCAGTTTTGGGAACCGGATCGCTGGGCCAGCATCACGTCCGCATTTACACCGAGATGCACCAGGCTGGCGAGGTGGAATTAACCGGATTGTACGACATCCATGCCGACACCGCCCGCAAAACCGCCGAAAAGTTCCAAACACGTGCTTTTTCAAGTCTTGAGGAAGCTTCCAAGATCAGTGATGCCTTCAGCATTGTCACCCCCACCTCCACCCATTTTTCCATGGCAGAATCACTGCTCCTGGCTGGAAAACATGTGCTGGTGGAAAAGCCAATGACGGATGATCCTGCCCAAGCCGGGCAGTTGATCACCCTTGCCCAGCGCCATAATTGCGTGCTTCAAGTCGGACATGTGGAACGATTCAACCCGGTTTTTACGGTGCTCAAAGAAATTGCCACGCAGCCCAAATTCATTGAGTGCCATCGTCTTTCGCCCTATTCCTCCAGATCCGTGGACATTGGCGTGGTGCTGGACCTCATGATTCACGACCTCGACGTGGTGCTGGCAATCGTGCAATCACCGGTTAACCATGTGGATGCCACCGGAATCCCCGTCCTAAGCCGGAGCGAGGATATCGCCAACGTGCGCCTTCGTTTTGCCAACGGCTGCGTGGCCAACCTCACCGCCAGCCGCATCAGTCCGGAGCGCATGCGCAAAATCCGCGTATTCAGCGGACCAAGCGATCCCTGTTACATCTCGCTCGACTATCGGGTGCAGGAAGGATTCATTTACCGCGTGGCCCGGGATGGCGAAGAACCCAGTTCCCTGCTCAAAAAAGTCCTTGCGGCCAAACTTGGATTCGGCAAAGACTCGGCCATTGTCAGCGAGTTTGCCGGGCGCAAAATCGTCCGTGAACCTGTGCCCATAAAGAAAGACGAGCCTTTGAAATTGGAATTGCAAAGTTTCATTGAATGCGTGCGCCGAAGGCAAACCCCCGTCGTCAGCGGCGAACAAGCCAAGCAGGCCCTGGACCTGGCTTTTGAAATCACCCGCCAGATTCAAGCCATCCAGTGAGGATTGGTGGCTCAACAGCCCGATCATGAAATCCTTGAAATTCATGCTGATCGCCGGGGAGCCAAGCGGCGATCAACTGGCATCGGAACTGGTTCTGGCCCTGCGCCAGAGACTTCCAAACGCCACATTTTTCGGGGTTGGCGGACCCAAAATGGCCGCCGCGGGTGTTGAAACGGTTTTGGACCTCACCCACCTCGCCGTCACCGGACTTACGGATGTCCTCCGCCTTTATCCCACGTTTAGACGCCATTTCGTGAACTTGGTACGGCTCGCCCAAGCCCGAAAACCAGACGCCATCATCGGCGTTGATTATGGCGGATTCAATCTTCGGTTCGCCCGCGCCATTTCCAAATTAACCGCAAAAAAACCATCCGGTGGCGGTTGGAATCCCAGGATTATCCAGTTTGTCTCACCCCAGGTATGGGCTTCCCGTCCCAAGCGGGCCTTGCAAATGGAAAAGGACCATGACCTTTTGCTGAGTATTTTTCCCTTTGAAAAGGCCTGGTACGCATCTCATGCTCCCGGTTTGAGGGTGGAGTTTGTCGGACATCCCATGCTGGACCGGAATGCCTTGCAAACGGACGCCAATCCCCATGACTCCTCCCGGGCCGTCATCCCTTCGGCCCCGGAAATCCTGCTCCTGCCTGGAAGCCGCCGGGGAGAATTAAAGCGCCATGTTCCCATCCTGCTTCAGGCCATTCAAAAGCTGCGTGTTACTTTTCCATCCGCCACGGCGCGGATGGTGCTGCCCAACGACCACCTGCTCGTCCTGGCTAAAACTTTCGGCGGCCAGGCCATTTTTCAATGCGGAGGTTTGGCGGAAGCCATGGACCGGGCCGACGTGGCCCTGGCATCCACCGGAACGGTCACCCTGGAATGCGCGCTGCACGGGTTGCCCACGGTAACACTTTATAAGACATCATGGCTGACCTATGAAATTGGGCGGCGCATCATCACCGTGAACTCCCTCACCATGCCCAACCTCCTGGCAGGCCGCATGGTTTTCCCTGAATTCATCCAGCAAAATGCCACCCCTGAAAATCTGGCCCGCGCAACTGCGGCCTTGCTTCAAAACCAGGCCGCGCGAAGCGCCATGAGGACGGAATTACAAAAAATCATGGCTGGACTGGGTGCTCCGGGGGCGTGCAACCGCGCAGCCGAAGCCATCCTGAGCCTGTTTCCAGACACGGCCCCCTCACCTTAATGCCCCACCAGGATTCGTTCCTACCCCCATAAAAGGACCGTGCAGCAAGGGCCTGGGCATTTCAGCCGTGTTTTCCTTCTTTCTTTCTTCATGGCTACTCTTAACTTGCTGGCATGGAATGTTTGCATGCCCCATGGCGGATCGAATACATCCTTTCGCCCAAACCAGAAAACAAGCAGGGCATATTTGGCCGTATCGCCCAGGACCTGGACGATGAAGCTAATTATGTGATTGCCCGGGACCGCTCCTGCTTTGCGCTTTTGAACCGTTATCCCTATAACGGCGGCCATCTCATGGTGGTGCCGTACAAGGAAGTGGCCGACTTGAATGGCCTCACCGTGGAGGAAATGACGGATCTCTGGAAACTGGCGCTGCGTTGCATCAACGCCCTGACGCATACCATGAAACCGGATGGCTTTAACGTGGGCATAAACCTGGGCAAGGTGGCCGGGGCTGGCATTCAGGATCACTTGCATGTGCATATTGTTCCCCGCTGGACGGGAGACACCAATTTCATGCCTGTACTGGCCAGCACCGGCGTGGTGCCGGAAGCCATGAAGGATATTGCCGCCAAACTGCGCGCGGAACTGGCCCGCTCGATTGAATAAATCCAACAACCTTTTTCCGCCCCTGGGCGTTTCATCATTGTGGCCACTGAAACACTTCATTTTGAAAACGGACGCTTTGCGCAGCAGTTGTTCAACCATGACCCACGCAACCTCCAACTGCTTGAGGAGGAATTGGGGGTCAAAACCACCAACCGCGATGGCTGGATTCGACTGGAGGGGCCCAAGGACGCCGTGGATAAGGCCAAACAGCTTTTCTCTTCCTTGCAAAACCTGCTCCGGTCCGGCACCCCGGTCAAAAATCGTGATTTCAGCCATGCCTTGACCATTGTCAAGGACGAGGGAGCCTCCATTTTGGAGCAAATGGTCAGCGACCGGGTGCATACCCACGAACGCAGGCCCGGCGTGATGGCCCGGACCATGGGCCAGAAAAAGTACCTGGAAGCCATTCAAAAACATGACATCACCTTTGGCATCGGACCGGCTGGCACCGGCAAAACCTATCTGGCAGTGGCCATGGCCCTGGCATCCCTGAAACATGGCTCCGTCTCCCGCATCATTCTCACCCGGCCAGCCGTGGAAGCGGGCGAGGCGCTCGGGTTTCTGCCCGGCGATTTGCAGGAAAAAATCACCCCCTACCTGCGCCCGCTCCACGATGCGCTTCAAGACATGCAGCCCGCCGAGGAAATTCAAAAACTAATGGAGCGCGGGTCCATCGAAATTGCGCCTCTGGCCTATATGCGGGGCCGGACCCTGAACAATGCCTTTATCATTCTTGACGAGGCCCAGAATTCCACCACGGAACAAATGCTGATGTTTCTCACCAGGCTGGGCAATGGTTCAAAGGCAGTCATCACAGGGGACGAAACCCAGGTGGACCTTCCCCCGCAAAAATCCTCCGGCCTGGCGGAAGCACACAGGGCGCTCCGGGATACTGAAGGAATTGCCATCGTGGAATTCACCCGGCGGGATGTGGTCCGCCACCCGCTTGTGCAGCGCATCATCAGCGCCTATGAGGAGCATCGCGGACGAAAATGACCCTCGAATTCTTCAATCGCCAGAAAACACGGACCATCCAACTTCGCCACCTCCGCAGCCTGGTGCAGAGTCTTGGTGAGAAACTGGCACTTTCCAACGCCCGGATTGGCATCCACCTGGTCAATGCATCTGAAATGACACGGGTTAATGAAACCTATCTGCACCACGCCGGCTCCACGGATGTCATCACCTTTGACCATGCCGAACCCCAGCCTCCGGGATGTGCCCCGGCGCCCATTTACGGTGAGCTGTTTGTCTGCGTGGATGAAGCGCTGCTCCAAGCTCGTCGTTTCCGAACGTCATGGCAGGCTGAAGTCACCCGGTACATCGTGCATGGCATTCTGCACCTGCTGGGATGCGATGACCGAACACCCCGCCTGAGAAAACGCATGAAACAGATGGAAAACAGGCTGGTCCGATGGCTGACTTCAAAAAAATCCTTCGCCAGGCTGTCTGGCAGGGTTAATCTGCCTGCGTGAGAAAATCCCTTTTCGCCCGATGGCGTTCGTGGTTTATAACCGGACTGGTCGTCATCCTGCCCGGGGTGGTGACCCTTGCGGTGGTGAAATGGTTTTTTGGAACCGTTTCCAGCTTCACTGACCTGCTGCTTTTCTTCATGCCCAAAACCACCACCCACGCGGATGGCGGCCAAGGGGCTATTTTCTGGTACTGGAGCCTTCTTGCCCTGTGCCTTTCCGCTCTCATGGTGACGGTGATCGGATTGCTGGCAAGGCATTACGCAAGCAGACGCATCATCGCCCTGGCGGACAGCGCCATGCTCCATGTGCCCGTGCTCAATAAAATCTATGGCACCATCAAACAGGTGGACGCCGCATTTTCCGGCAACAAAAATTCCTTTAAAACCGTCGTGCTCGTGGAATACCCCCGCAAGGGCTGCCACACCGTTGGTTTTTTGACCAGCGACCAGGATGAAGCCATGTCCGCCCGGATGGGGCGCAAGATGGTTTGCGTATTCATCCCCACCACCCCCATTCCAACGGCGGGCTTTCTGCTCATCCTGCCAGCGGATGAGGTGACCCGCCTGGAAATGAGCGTGGCGGAAGGATTCAAGTACATCATAAGTCTTGGCGCGCTCACGCAGGATAACAACTCCCCATCCACCCCTCCCGTGATCAAAAACTGACCCGAATGGCCCTTAGTCAAGGTTGCGGTATTTTCGGAAAGCGACCTAGCACTGCTGGTGGAGTTGGGCCAGGGCGCTTGGTACGTTTTGGGTGCCAAGAGGCAAGTCGAAAATCAATATTTTTCACCCATACAATGAATGTTTCAATCATGTTAAAAGCAGGTGAATTTTTGAATCCGATTCGCTTTATTCTTGAAATCCGCATCGTCAGAAAGGCTATCATCATCGTTCAGGAAAAACTGGCACGCGCCGGGCGGGCACTCGATGAAATTAAACCGCAAGACAATTGGCCTCGCGATGGATCGTTCTGGGAACGATTTGTTCAACCAGCGTCCTTTTTTGCTCGCCTCTGCGTTGCTTGGGCCATCCACAAATGCTCCCGGCTCCCCGCCGCGAACGTATTTTTTCTCCACCGCGAATGAAAATCTTAAAACTCTATCCGTTCATTTTCCTGTGGTTTGGCATGGCAACTCTGGCCGTCTCCGCCGCCACGCCCACCATCACGCTCAATACCCCAGCCAGCCAGTTGAACATCTCGGCTGGATTGTCATTCACCTTCACCTGGCAAACCAGCGATCCCAACGCCAACGCCACCATCACGCTCTACTTGGACGCCGACAACAACCCGGCCACAGGCTTGATTCCCATCGTCGGCAATATCCAAAACAGCGCCGGCAATTCTGTCATCTGGCAGGCCAGCCCCGTGCTGGCCGGCACCAATTATTACGTTTATGCCGCCGTTACGGATGGCATCACCACCAACGGCGGCTATGCGCCCGGCCGACTGCAAATTGATCCCCTGGGAGCTTTCCAGCTACTGTCCAGTATTGTGGACACCAACGCCACCTACATCGCGCAATATTTTTATTACGGAACTGCTTACAGCGCCACCAATCAGTTGATAATCGGGGCGAACGTCGTTTCCGTCACCAACGGCACGGTGGTTCATCAATTCATCGTCACACGTCTGGCGTCGCTGGCGCAGGTGGAGGCCATGCAATACAACCCGTTGAACCAGATTACCACCACCACCAACGGCAACGGCATCGTCACCACCCTGACTTACGACCCGCTGGGCCGGCTTGTGCAACGGCAGCCCAGCGAGGGCGCGCTCGTCACTTACGGTTACGATGTCCTGGGCAACCGCTTCAACATGACCGAGTCCACCGGCAAAACCTTTTACAGCTACGACGGCTTGAGCCAGTTCACAAACATCACGCCTTCCGCGAGCAGCGTTTTGGGCGCGGCGGATAATCTGTCTTTGAGCAACGAATACGATTTGGCTGGACAGGATACCGCCATCTTTTATACCGGCGGCGAACGCATTCAATACACCTACGACTATTTTGACGGGCTGACCAACGTGGTTTATGGCGACAACGGCGTGATCAACAACACCGCGCTTTCCGTGGGTTACACCTACGACGGCAACGGCAATCGCCTGACCATGACCACACGCACCAACAACGCCGTCACGGAAATCCGCTACTACACCTACGGCGCGGAAAACCGGCTGCTGGCCGTGACCAACCAGAACGGCATGCTGCTGAATGCCTACAGTTACGACCCTGCCGGCAACCGGATTCAAAAAGTGGCCACGAACTACACGGCGTTTTACACTTACGATGAACGTAACCTGTTGACCAGCTACGCGGACGCCACCAACCAAATTCTTTACGCCTACAACGGCGATGCCCAGCGCATGAGCCGCACGCTGAATGGCGCGCTGACCAGCTATGTGATTGACCCCAACCGCAGCTTGTATGAAGTAGTTCAAGAAAGAGATCACAATAATAACATCACCGCCAGTTACACGTTCGGCGCGGCGCGGCTGGCGACCTGGAATGGCAGTGCTGTGACGTTTGAACTGAACGACCGGCTTGGCTCTGTGCGGCTGGTGACCGATGCCAACGGGAATGTGATTCAGAGCTATAACTATGATGTGTTTGGGGCAACCCGCTAAATGACGTTATGCAATACAAACTAAATTGGCTGCGAAATTACATATTTTCATCCTTAACACTACTATATGTCCGCGTATAAATAAAGCGACATAGTGTGCGGCAGAGGGCTTTCCCGACTGGTTGGAATGATTTCTTAAAATTGGGTTTCCAAAGGGAAGGTGGCGTTTTTCCTTGCTCCCCTGCCTGAAAATGTGCTGAACTAGGACGCGTATAAGTAAACCAACAAACTACTTGCGACCATGCAACCCATCTTTGCTCGCGGCAATTCACGCACTCTCCAACGTCTCAAAAGATTGCGGCAAGCGGCCCAAACTGACCGCGCCGCCCGTGTCGCCTTGCGGTTGGATGCCATCATGCTTAGTGTCCAAGGGTTGACCACCGGTCACATCTCCGGGGCTCTCCAAGTGGACCGTACCCGGACGCACGCCTGGATCAGGGCATGGAACGAATATGGCGAAGAGGGCTTGCTGGAGGGACATCGGAGTGGACGACCTGCCAGGTTAAGCACCAGCCAGCGAGAACAATTGGCGGACATCCTGGACAGTGGTCCGGTCGCACATGGCCTGAACACGGGGGTGTGGACTTCACCTTTGATTGCCCAAGTTATTGCCGAAGAGTTTGACGTAACCTATCACCCCGGACACGTGCGACATTTGCTCAAGGCGTTAAACTTTTCAGTGCAGCGGCCCAAGACACGGTTGGTACAGGCCGACCCCAAAAAGCAGAACCGCTGGATTCGATTCACCCATCCGAATCTAAAAAAAACGCCCGGGGCGAAGGCGCATTGATCGTTTATGAAGACGAAGCTTCCTTTCGGCAGACGCCAACGCTTTATCGGACGTGGGCGCGCAGGGGTCAGCAGCCTGAAATTCCCACGCGCGGCGAACGCCACACCCAAAAGATTCTAGGCGCGGTGAGCGTGCCGCATGGTGATTTTGTTTGGCGACACCAAGCCGAATACTTCAACGCTGAAACTTATTTATCATTTGTGGATGAGGAGTTGCTGCCGCATTACTACCGCCGCAACCATCGGGTCTATCTGATACAAGACAACGCCTCATTTCATAAAAAACCCGAGGTCCTGCGGTATTTTGCCAAACACCAGCGCCACATCGAAGTTTTCTCGCTTCCACCCTATTCGCCGGACTTCAATGCCGCAGAGCGGCTTTGGCATTACACCAGAAAGGAAAGCACTCACAATCGCTATTTTGATCGACCGGATGCGTTGTGCCAGTCCCTATTTACCACTTTTAACGATATGCAGCGGCATCCGGAAAAAATCAAAGGATTGCTGGCACCGTTTTTTTAAGCGTCACATGTTGTTTTATTTATACGCGGACATATAGCATTATGAAAACACACCTCCAACGTTGTCGCTATTCACGAAACATGACCGGTGCAAAGCTAGTTATCATCGCCTCGCTCCTGACACTTCTGCCGTTTAGGAGCATACACGCGCAGGACTGGGCTTATACGTGGGTATCAACAGATGGCAATCCTGACGGTTTCTCCGCCACGATTGTGTTGGACTCGCCGGCGAATGCGAATGGTTCCCCTTCCGATATTCTGTCCGTGTCATTTTCCAACGACTATGCGTCCTTGGGAAATTCCGATGTTGGCTCGTTGTTTATGAGAGGGACCTTTTCATGGAATCCTCAAACGATTACTCAAGCCGCCTTGGGATTTTCTGCTTTTCCGAGCGGTTTACCGGCGTTCGGGGTCGGCCCTAATTCGATATCACAGGTGGGCGCGGATAATTGGGAAGTGGTAGATGCCGGTTACTGGTCCGGCTCCGGGGTGTCCGTCCCCGAACCCTCGACGTGGGGCCTGTTGGGGGGAGGCATTGCCATAGTGCCGTTCCTCTATCGTCGCAGAAAGCCGGCACAGCGTCGGACTGTGAACGCCAGTTACACCCTCGGCGCAACCCGGCTGGCGAAATGGGATCGCAGTTCCCTGAACTTTGAATTGGGTGACCGACTCGGTTCCGTGCGGCTGATCACGGATGCCAACGGGAATGTCACCACGAACTATAACTATGATGTGTTCGGGGCAATCCACTAAACGAAATCAAACAATTCAAATTAAACTCGAACTCAAATGTTAGCTATCAGCATTGGTGCGATTGAACTCGACAAGGGTGCGCTTCTAGTGGCAGTGGCAAGCTTAGTTGTGTTATTTCTAGTCTTCGTTATTGGCGGAACCAAAATGCGGAGAATCAAGCGCAGGTTGCGTGAAAATTACCGGTTCATCTACCGGGTAATTTCCGTTCCATCGGGCGATCAGTTCGCTTTGAAAGCCGAAGGAACCTCAATCGAAGTTGGCGATTATGGTTGGGAAGCCGAGCCAATATATCAGGACGGCTTGATTTATCTCCACGGACTCAATCCCCGGTGGCAGGTGGTTTGGTATGCCGGGTTTCGTCCGGATCAGGTAGGAGTCGTGGGTCCAAAACCAAATTCACAATACTATTCTTTCCCGTATTACATGCGCGCAGAGAAAGTCCCTCAATGCCCATTCCCCGTGCAAAAATATCAGTTTGGAAAGTATCCCGCTTACCATCTCGGTTTTCCTGTGGAAATTGCCCGCAAACGAAAAGGTCAATACGATTGGGTTCAAGGCAAATCCGTTCCAAAGCGCAAATAGTTCTTATGAAAAGCGCATTGATTCTATTGATGGTGTTGTTTGCCAGTAGCCTTACGGCTTCTGCACAGCGATCATTTTCCGGAGTTGACATTGATAGCCAATCTGGATTGAGTGATTGCAGAAACCGGGTGATGGATCCAGAAACCGGAACGTTTCTTCAAAAGGACCCTGAAGGAATTTCGGGAGGGTTGAATACTTACATTTATTGCAATAACAATCCTGTTAACTATATTGATCCGTTAGGGCTTAATTGGTTTGACAACGTAGTTAACTGTGGAACAGGTGTAGGAGATGCCGTCTCTTTTGGAGGGACACGATGGTTGCGAAGCCAGTTCTCATTTTATGATAACACCGTAAATTACAATAGTGGAAGCTATGCGGGAGGTCAAATTACTGGTAATGTAATAGCGGGGGCTGCTGTTGGTGCAGGTGGTGCCGCGCTCGTTATTAAAGGTGCTCCATTAGCAGTTGCAGCGCTGGATGCCATACCTGGGGTAACGACAGTTCAAGCGAGCGCAGCTGTTACAACGACCTTGTTCGTGGGCGGAATTGCGGGTGGGGTTGCTACGGTTGGAGATGCTGGAAACGCAGCCATTAACGGCAACTGGAATAGTTTTGCTTTTGATATAGGAACTCTTGGTGGAGGAGCTGCGGTTGGGACACTAAATCCATTTGGCGGGACTACTTCTGGTGGTCGCACCATGGCCGACGAGATGAGTATATTGATGACGGGCAAGCCTAGTCAGGCACCAATTATGAATTCGCTTCTTGATGCTTTTAACTATTCAAAAGTTTCTGGTTCTTCGACGTTTCTAATGGGTAGTTATTCATGGTAGTTATAGTATGGAACCTCCAACTTGCCAGCGACAAAGTAGAGCACCGCGATCTGATACTCCGTGGATCGGTATCCCCGCGCCTTGCGCTTGGTCGCCGAAAACAAACTGTTGAGACCCTCCAAAAACGCCGTCGTCAATCCCGCCTTCCAATGGCCCAGAATACCCTCCATG
>JAKAFL010000060.1 GCA_021817945.1 bacterium
TCCAGCACGGTGGCGGTAAGCGAGGCTTTATGCAGATCGACTCCGATGGTTTTCGTGGTGGCGGTATTCATAGTCGTTCCAGCAAACGGGGAATTCGTCCCCGGTGCAAGAGCAACATAGCCTTCACTTTGATCGAGCTTTTGGTGGTCATCGCCATCATCGCCATCCTTGCCGCAATGCTTTTACCCGCCCTTTCAGCCGCCAAGCAAAAGGCCTTTCGCATCTCCTGCGAGAATAATCTTAAACAGGTTGGAGTGGGTTTGACGTTGTACGCCGGCGATAACAATGATTACCTCCCGCCCTCGGGTTGGACGGGCAACCCGTGGGAAACCCACGAATGCCTCCGGTTCAGTGGTATCGGTCAAAGCTACACCACGGGAAAGATTGTCCAAGGCCCCTATGCCTTGGGTCTGCTGTTTTTTGACAAACTTATCCCGGATGGCAAGGTGTTTTATTGTCCCGCAGTCCAAAGTGGGATTTATTATTTTGGCACCTACGATGAGCCGGGTTGGGCATGGCCATCCATTCCGCCAAACTACACGGCTTCTGGAAATCCTTATGTCCGTTGTAGTTACAATTATTATCCCCAATCCAAACAGGAGGCGATGACTGCCACCGCGTATGGCAACCTGAACCTGCCTGTTTTGACCAGGCAAAACTATACCTTTACCAGCCCCAATCCGAGTGATCCGCCCCAGTCGCCGTTGAGTGTTCCATCCCTGCTTAAGACTTCCGCCATAGACAATACCAAGTGCATTACGGCTGACACGATTGATTCCTACGCCAATATCCTGCATAAAAATAGTGGCAATCCTGCCGGCTTGAATGTGCTTTACGGGGACACCCATGTGGCTTTCACCAGCATCAAGTCCAACAGCAGGAAAGGATCTTATGAACCCTTTGATCCCAACTTGTGGAATCCAAATTCCGGGAATGGGGCGGGTCCCGGCGAGGATCCATATGCGTTCCGCATTATTGTAAACGGTTTTCAACAATAAATTAATTTCAAACCGAAGTTTAAAACCATGGCCTTAGGTCTTTTTACCCTTGCCTCCCCACCGACCGCGTCAATAGCAAACCAACATCCACCAATGAAAACCAAATCATGCAGATTCACCGTAAAAGCAACACTGGCCATGGTCGCTTTGGCCTGTGCGCCAATCTTAAAAGCTCAAACCATCTTCTTTAGTGACAACTTTGCCCAGGGAAGCACACTGAACAGCGCCTCGCCAGCCAAGGCCACCTCCACGAACACCGCCTATCAACTCATCTCTGGAAAGACTTGGAACCCCACTCCGTCGCTCAACCCGGGCGACCTCAAATTTGGTATTGGGCCGACAACATCGGGTGATTTTGAAATTGAGGCTTTGTTTGCCACCAATGCGGTGGCTTTGGTTCAAGCGGGAGACTACATCCAATTGACCGTCGTTTTTACAAACACCTCCGGCATCCTTACCGAGGCCGGGCAGTTGGGCATTGGATTGTATAACAGCGGCCAGTCCATGCCCATTGCAGGGGGCATGAACGGCACCGCCGTGTCAAAAACCGCCGGAGTCACCGGAGGTGCCCAGCAGTGGGAGGGTTATGCCGCCCAGGTTAATTATAATGGCGCTGCATCCCGCATCATGACGCGGCCCAGCCAGTCGGAAACCACCGGAAACAACCAGGACCTGATTACTCAAGGGAGCTCCTCCTACAGCTACAGCCAGGAATCAAACGTGGGATCAACCTCAACATCCACCCTGGCCCTGACTCCAGGTGCCGTTTATACGGAAGTTCTTTACATCACTCTCAATGGACAAAACAGCCTCGCGATCACCAATCTTACATATTCCGGCAACACCGCGTCAGGTGTTCCACTGGACGAATTTGGAGGTGTGGCAACGAACAGCACCTACCTCACCGGCGGGTTTGACAGCATGGCTTTCGGGTATTTCGGACGCGCAAGCGCATCGGCCAACACGATTGACGTCTCTTCCATCTCCGTTTCTGGATCTGTCACGGCCATCACAGGCCCTCCAACCATCACTGCCGAACCCAGCCCGGTTACCGTGACCAGCGGTGGGTCCTGCGCTTTTCAAATCCAAGCCTCCGGCTTTGATGTGACCTACCAATGGGGCAGGAGCGGCACGAACATCGTGCTTGGCGGCAACTTGTCTGTGATTAACAGTGCAGATGGGGGAAGCAGCCTGCTTGTGGTTTCGCCAGCCGGACCCGCAGATTTGCTTTCCAGCGCCAATGGCTATTATTGCACTGTCAAGGGCGCGGGAGGATTCACCACCAATTCCACAGCCACCTCGCTGGCTTTTGTCGCCTCCACCAACTTGGTCTATTCAGGCAGCGGGGCATGGGACCTGGGCATAAGCCCCAGTTGGAATGACACATCTGGTGACACCGGGCTGTATTTCAATTTCGGTGATCCGGTGACCTTTAATGACGTGGGAGGAGGAGGTACGGTTACATTGAACGGCTCTTATTTGAGCGCGGCTTCGGTGACGGTAAGTCATTCCAGTTCATTTTATACCTTCACCGGTTCCGGCAGTTTTGCCGGGCCTGGAAACCTGGTTTATAGTGGGAGCGGTTTGCTGAACATCAATAATGCCAACACCTATTCGGGTGGCACAGTCATTAGCAATTCATTAGCCTATCTCAGGTTGGGTGACCTGGCCGGCCTCGGCTCCGGCCCCATCAATTTCGCGCTCGCGGGCGGCCAGATGGAAATCACTCCCGCCTCAAGTTCTGTGGCGGCCCTGCCCAATGACCTGGTTGTGTCTGATGATTTCACCCTGGTGGTGGATCCCACCAATAATTCTTATGCCTTGGCGCTCAATGGGAGTTTGTCTGGCACGGCCGGAAAAACGCTGACACTCGTCCACAGCAGCATCATTGGCAGCGGTGTGGGGTACTCCCGAATCCGTGTCTTCAGCGCTGATACGAACAACATGGTTTACAATGCCAATCTTAATTTGAACGACAGCACCTTTCTTTATGCTCCTTACCAGTCTTCTTCAAGCGTGCAGAGTTACAACGGTGTGATTTCTGGCGCTGGCTCCGTCATCCAAAAGGGAGGCACCACTTATTTGAATGGTCAAAACACCTATACCGGCTTTACCCAGCCCGCAGCAGGCCAGTTGGGATTGGGGAGCAGCTCGGTGGTCAGTTCTGGGAGCCTCGTCTCAGGCCCCTTAGGCGCTGGTCCTTTCCTCATAGAAAATGATTCCACAACCACTCTCGGAGGAAGTGGCACCGTGTTCGCAGCCGGTGCCGCCCAGTCCGTGGCCAATCCCATCCAGTATGCCTCGGGATCAAACAACCTGACTTTGGTTGTGATTGGCACGAACCAGTTGACATTCTCCGGGCCATTCTCATTGAACGGAAATGACGGTGGTGGGGCGGGCACCAACCGCTTCATTCAGGCGGATGGCCCAACCCTTTTCTCCGGCGTGATCAGCGACGGGGGCGTGGGTGCTGGCTTCACCAAAACCGGCTCCAATGTCCTGACTATGGCCAATTCCGAAACCTACACCGGCCCGACAACAGTTTCCGGCGGGACACTGCAGGTCAATGGGTCCCTGGCCTCGGCAAGTTCTGTCACGGTTGCCACCAATGGCACCCTCGCTGGTTCTGGCACGATCGGTGGCAATGTGGTTGTGAATGCAGGTGGCGCCATCATGGGCGGGCCATCTTCAATTGGAACGCTTGCCGTCAGTGGCAATTTGACCTTGAACGGCAATGTTTCCGTTCAACTGAACACCTCCGCAATCCCCAGCAACGGCTTGGTTTCCGTTGCCGGCACGCTGACCGGCAGTGGAACGGGTTCCATCATTCTGACGAACTTGGGACCGGCTTTGCAGGTGGGTGACACCTTTGCGCTGTTCAGCCAGCCGGTGGCTAATGCCGGAGGGATGAAAATCGTGGGTGGCGATCCAGGCCTGGTCTGGACCAACAAACTGGCTGTGGACGGGACCATATCAGTCCTCTCACTTCAACCCCTGGCCAGCACCAATTCGTTTCTGTCTTCGCTGGTCCTGAGTTCAGCAGGGGCGCTGTCACCTGCCTTTAGTTCCACCCAGTTTGGTTATACCGCGTCTGCTGTGTATGGCGCCACTCCGACAGTGTCAGTGGTGGATTCTGATTTAACGGCAACAAACCAGTTGATCTACGGTGGCGCCACCAATCTTCTGGCCTCAGGCGTGGCAAGCGCACCCCTGGCCCTGAATCCCAATCCCAGCATACCTAACTTGGTGACCGTGGAAGTGACAGCGCAGGACGGCGTGACCAAACATTCCTATTCCGTCACCATTAATCAAGCGCCCAGCCAGACACGTCCATCCCTGGCCAGCAGCGTGCATGCAGGCGCCATCACATTCAACTGGCCGCTTTCAAACACGGGTTATCGGCTTCTCGTTCAAACCAATAACCTGGCCAATGGCATCAGCAAAAATGCCAGTGATTGGATGACTGTTCCCGGAACCACGGGCACCAATTCGGCCATTGTTTCCATCGTCCAAACCAACTTGGATGAGTATTACCGCCTGGTCTATCCTTGATCTCCTGCCTGCTGTGAAATGGTCTTGAATGCACGGGGAGTGTGGCGTCGCCACACTCCCCTTTTTACGGAATCTCTCCGTCAAGGCCGCGTTCCGGGTTCTAATCATTAACCAGGCAAAATTTTTTCCAACCTGTCTTTTCCAACTCCAATTCAATTGAAGACCCTCAATTTGCCTTTCCTCCTGACAATGCTGTTGGCCGCCACCCTGTGGCCCGGTTCAAATTGTCTGCTGTGCATGGGAGCTGTTCCCGTTTTTGACGTTGTAAAATATGGAGCCGTGGCAGATGGAGCCACCATGGACACAATGGCCATTCAGAAAGCCCTGGATGCCTGCGCTGCAAATGGGGGCAGGGTTCTGTTTCCGCCGGGTATTTACCTGTCCCAACCCTTGCGTGTTTATTCCCGGACGATTATCGAATTGGAATCAAACGCCGTGTTAAAAGCCACGGATGATCCACGGGATTACCTGCCCCAGGAGGTGGGATGGCAGGATGTGATTGAAGGAAAAAGCAAGGGCCCCTTCAAGGCCTTCATCAACGGAACGGACCTCACGGATGTGACCTTATGTGGCGGGGGCGTGATTGATGGTTCGGGCGCCAGATGGTGGGTTCCGGCCGAGCAAGCCCGGCGAATCCATCCCGGTTATACTCTGCCGCGACCCAACCTGGTTTCTTTCACGCGCGTGAATCACTTGACGGTTGAAGGAGTGACACTGGAAAACTCCCCCAAATTTCATCTTGTTCCCGAGGGTTGCAGGGATGTCCAGGTCAGGAGTGTGACCATAAGAGCTCCGCAAAATGCCGCCAACACAGACGCCATTGATCCCGGAGATTGCCAGGATGTGGTCATTTCAAATTGTTTGATTGATGTGGGGGATGATGATATTGCCATCAAGTCTGGCAGGCGGATTCCGGGGGTTCCGTTTTCCAGCGCTCATTTTCTGGTGACCCAATGCAGGTTTTTGCATGGCCATGGCATGTCCATCGGCAGCGAAACGCTGGGCGGCGTGGACGATGTGGTGGTGGAAGATTGCACTTTTCAGGATACCGAAAACGGGTTGAGGATCAAATCTGACGTCAATCGCGGTGGTTTGGTGCAGAATGTGACTTATCGCCACATACGCATGGAAAACGTCAACCCTGCCATCACTTTAACCTGTTTTTACCAGAATAATTCCTCTGGTGATGCAGCCCTGGCGTCTCAAACCATGAAAAAAGCGCATGGACTCCATCCACCCGTCTATCGCGATATTCATTTCCTGGATATTGTGGCATCAAGCCCCAAAAAGGCGGGAATTCTGGCCGGCTTGCCATCGGGATGCATTTCCAATGTGGATTTCACACAGGTCCGCCTCTCCGCCCGGACGGGGCTTGAAATTGAAAATGTCATGGGCGTGAATTTCAAGGAAACGAGCATTCACACGGATTCAGGGCCTGCCATTATTCCAAAGAACGCTGGGATCACGGGAATTGTGGCGGATGATCCGAATTAAACACCAAAAGGCGGAGTGCTCTAATTTCAAATCCTTTTGCAAAACCGATTGAAGACAAACAATCAAATTGTGTTAGTCTTTGGGGCAGCAAGCCAAACCTGCAAAAGTCACAACCAATATGTACGACAAAGGTCCTCGGTTCACCCAATTGCCCATTATTGCCTCACTGCTTGCATGTGGGATTTCCATGGGTGCCGCCCCAGCGCACGTATTTAGTGACATTTTTGCCGCGATTCCGGAGTCTTGCATTTACGGGGTCGCAGGAGCGGGAATGGACCAGGCCGCCTTCCGTCGCAGGCTTTTGAAAATGTGAAAATGTGGAAAGGGCGGCGTTCATTTTGGCATGGCACCCGCTCACATAATTCAAGCGCTTTCGGTGTTGAATCAATCATTATGAGTTATTGCGAATTGTTCCGTGTAATCCAAAAAATCGCGTGTTGCATGTCTGTGGCCGTGTTTGCCACCCGTGTCTGGGCTGATTCGGGCGGCCAGGAATCCGGGCCGTGGCAGGAGGAAAAAGCGCTTGCCGCGGAAATCCATGCCCCAACTTTTCCAGCCCGTGTTTTTGACATCACGGACTACGGCGCCAAGTCCGGCGGCCAGGTGGATTGTTCCGGGGCCATCCGGGATGCCATTGCCGCCTGCGCGCAGGGCGGCGGAGGACGGGTAAGGGTTCCAGACGGGGTTTATTTGACAGGTCCGATTCACCTCCAAAGCAACGTTGAGTTGCACTTGGAGACCCGCGCCACACTGAAATTCACCACCGATACCCAGGCCTATCTGCCCGAGGTGCTGACCCGGTTCGAAGGCAATGATTGCTACAATTATTCGCCTTTGATTTATGCCTTTGGCGCTGAGAACGTGGCTGTCACGGGCAGCGGCCTTCTGGATGGCCAGGCTGATGCGGGTCATTGGTGGAATTGGAAAAATGACAACCGACGCGGTGAATTGGTGAAAATGGCCAATGCCAATGTCCCCGTGGACCAGCGGCGTTTTGGCGCGGGCGCGGGTCTCAGGCCCGATTTCATTGAGTTCAACTGTTGTAAGAACGTCATGGTTTCCGGCGTGCGCATTCGCCGGTCGCCCATGTGGGAAATTCACCCCTTGCTGTGCACCAATGTGGTGGTGCGGGACGTGGACATTTATTCCCACGGGGCCAACAACGATGGATGCGATCCTGAGTGCTGCCGGAATGTTTTGATTGATCACTGTCTTTTTGACACCGGCGATGATTGCATCGCCATCAAATCTGGGAGGAATAACGACGGGCGCCGCCTGGGATTGCCCTCCGTGAACCTGATCGTTCGGGATTGCACCATGAAGGATGGGCACGCTGGTGTGGCCATAGGCAGTGAAATCTCGGGTTCCTGCAGCAATGTGTTTGTGGAGCGCTGCATCATGAGCAGCCCCAACCTGCTTTGTGCCCTGCGATTGAAATCCAATGCGGCCCGGGGAGGTGTTTTGCAGGGTATTTACATGCGGGATGTGCAGGTGGGCCTGGTAAAAGACTCGGTTTTGCAAATTGATTTCCTGTATGGCGAGGGAACCAATGGCGACTACCTGCCGGTGGCTCGGAACGTTCACATGGAGAATGTGACCGTGGCCCATACGCCCAGGATATTGGATGTCCGGGGATTTCCCGGGGCCGACATTTCCGACGTGACACTCCGGAAATGCCGGTTTTTGGATGTTCGCAAACCGGATATTTTGCGTGATGCCGATGTCAAGATTGAGGATTGCGAGGTTCAACGCGCGGGCTAGAACGCCCCATTAAACTGCGATGCGAAGCTGGCTTTTCAAGTTGTTTGGTCTGACACTGCCTTTTCTTTTTCCATGGGCGGGCCGGGCCGCTCCGGCCCTGCCTGCCATCAACACAAACAACGTGGTCAGCATTGCCGATTTTGGAGCGGTAAGCAGTGCCACCTTCACCAATACAACCGCCATCCAGGACGCCATCAATGCCGCCGCATCCGGCGGGGTGACCAACGGCCTTGCCGGGGGAACAGTGGAAATCCCTCCCGGCTCCTATTTGAGTGGTCCTCTGGTTTTCAAAAGCAAGGTCAACCTGCAAATTGATGCCGGGGCCAGCCTTTTAATGTTGCCCATGGCGGATTGGCCCTCGGCCACCACCCCCTTCATCCTGGGATCAGGCCTGGACGATGTGGAAATAAGCGGGGCCGGCATCATCAACGGCCAGGGTTCAGCATGGTGGGGGTCTTCCTCGCGTCCCAATTTCATCGAGTTCGATAAAACCTACAGGATTTGGATTCAAAATGTGACACTGGAAAATCCCCCCACCTTTCACCTTTACCTGAAAAATGGGGACGGCAATGTCACGATCCAGGGAATCAACATCAACACCGACCCGACTTCGCCGAATACCGACGGCATGGACTTGGGATCCACCAACATCCTGGTCCGGGATTGCCATATCAGTGACGGGGATGACAACATTGAAATTGGCGGCTCCAGTTACACTGCGTCGGATATTCTGATCACCAACTGCCTTTTTGGCAGCGGACATGGCGTCTCCATGGGGAGTTATGTGGGCGCGGGTGTTTCCAACCTGCTGGTGGTCAATTGCAACTTCACCAACACGGATAATGGCATCCGGCTCAAGTCCGATGACGGGAAGGGGGGGGTGGTTCAAAACTTGGTGTTTGAAAACCTGGGGATGACCAATATCAAATACGCGCCCATCATCATATACAGCTACTACAATTCTTATGGCAACCCCAGCGCCTCGGGGATCACTCCTTCCGTGGCGGCAGGGACGCCCATTTCGCCGGTCAGCGGCACCACGCCCATTTGGTCGGACGTGGAGATCAGCAACCTCACCGCCACGGCAAGCCAGCCCGGCATAATCTGGGCCCGAACCGAGTTGCCAGCCACCAATATCCTTTTGGAGCAAGTCAACATCACCTCGACAGATTCCAAACAGGGGGATGGGTCCTTTGCCATTTACAATGCGCGGGACGTGCAGGTGCGGGATTGCTCATTTCGCGTTGCCGGCAGCTCAAAGACTTTTGAATTGTTTAATGCCGGGGTGGTGTTCACCAACAGCCAGCCCGGCGCGGCTGCCATCTCACTGGATGGTTTCGCCGTGACGAATGCCCTGGGATTTTTCAACCAACCGGTGACGATTGATGATGCGGGTTTTTTTGGCGCGGGTCCGCTCTCGCTGGGCGCGAGCGTGGTTTCCGACCAGACGAGCCTGGCCTTGAACAATTCAGCGCCGATGCAATTTAATGTGGGAAATAGTGCTGCGGAAATTTCCGTCAGCGGCAATCTGGCGGTGAGCAATGTGCTGAACATTGGTGCGGCAGATGGATTTGGCGCAGGCACATACACTTTATTTTCCTATGCCGGCGCATTGACCGGCATTCCCAGCCTGGGCCTGCTGCCTGCGGGGTATCATTTTGCCTTGGATACAAGCCACGCCGGAAAGATCAATCTGGTGGTCTCCTCCGACACCCCGCCCGCGCCATCCAATCTGGCTGCGGTCGGAACCAATCTGGCGGTGGAGCTATCCTGGAATTCCGTTTCCGGCGCCAGCGGCTACAATCTTTACCGCAGCTCCGGCAGCGCGCCTTATTCCATTCTGGACACAAACCTGCCGCAAACCAATGTTACCGACTTGGCGGTGTCTGATGGGGTGATTTACAATTATGAGGTCACGGCGCTGGTGGATGGCTTGGAGAGCACCAATTCGTTGCCGGTAAGCGCCACAGTTCTGCCCTCGAATCGCCCGGTCACCCTGGGACAGGCTTTGACCGGCAACAACCTGGCTTTGTCGTGGCCGGCTGATCACGTGGGCTGGACTTTGGAAATTCAGACCAACAGTTTGGGGTCCGGGTTGGGTGGCGCCTGGCTGCCATGGCCGGGATCCACCACAACCAATCTGATTTTCATTCCCATCAATACAGGCAATCCTTCCGTTTTCATCCGTCTCGTTTATCCTTGATCTCTCGCACAGGCCGTTCTTCCCCATTCATCCGGATTGGCGGAACAGGACGGCCGCAATTTTCTCAAGCCGCTCCATGGCGGACCAGGCGGATTGAGTTGCGCCCCCTTTTTGAGTGTTCACTTGCGGGGTTTGCAGTATGTTCCTGAATGACTATGGAACAAGCTTTGAAACAACGACTGATTTGTGTGGCGGTGATTGACCGGGTGCAGGATTCAGCTCCCTTGGCGGAAGCTCTCCTGGCGGGTGGTTTGGAATGCATTGAGGTGACGTTTAGGACGAAGGGCGCGGCGGATTGCATACGGGCCATCCGCAAGTCGGTTCCCAAAATTTCCGTGGGCGCCGGCACTTTACTCACGGCGGAAATGGTGAGACAAGCGGTGGATGCGGGGGCACAATTTGGGGTGTCGCCAGGTTTCAGCGAGCAGGTTTCCAATTCAGCGCGGCAAAACGGGTTCACCTTGTTTCCCGGGGTGGTGACTCCCACGGAGATCATGCAGGCCATGGAGGCTGGCTGGACCAGGCTTAAATTTTTTCCTGCTGAAACCTTCGGGGGCGTTTCGGCCCTCAAAGCCTTGGCGGGGCCGTTCGGCCACACTGGAATACAATTCATCCCCACAGGGGGCATTACCGCTGCCACTTTGCCGCATTACCTGGCTCTGCCGCAGGTCGCCGCCGTGGGCGGTTCGTGGATGGCAGAACGCAAACTCGTGGCAGACCAGGCCTGGTCCGACATCACCAGACTGACGGCTGCGGCAGTGGCCGCAACCGGAAGCCATCCAGCCGGCTGAAGCAGGTCATTGCTGGTGAAACCCACTGGAAGCGTGCAAAAGGCGGTGCAGGCATTTTTAAAATGGGCCAACCCCGGCCAGGAGCGAGGTCGTGGATTTTTGTGGGGCGCCTCCCTTCGTTATTGGCAATGAATTTGCAGCGGATTGTCCCGTCGCTCGGCAAAGCGCTGGACATATTGATTCCATTGATCGGCATTCTTGTAATCCAATCCTTCATCCCAGCCTGCTCCAAAATAAAAATCCAAGGGATGGTCTGGATTGACCTGGGTGATGGCCAGCAAATCCCTGAGCGGAGGCTGGCCCTCGCCCACCGTTTTCAAGGGCGCGCGAAATGCCGATTGCGGCAGGTTGGGGTTGTCGTTGGTGAATGCCAGCACGCTATCTTTGGGCAGTAGAATGGCTGTGGAGGTTGAGCCTTTGGCAAAATCCTGGGGCTGCCAGTAGCTGAGCCATCCCTCGTCAGCGTCCTCCACCACCAGTCCCCGGCTGGTGCTGCTGGTCCAATGCTCCATTTGTGGATCGCCATTGGTTACAATAAGATTGTCCCCAGGTCGTTCGGCCAGCCCCACGCCCACTTCAAATGAGCCGGGTTGATCGCTCGCAAAAGTGCTCTGGCAAAGGCTCATACTGGAACCGGCGTCTATACGAATGCGCTTGGTCTCGCTGATTTTCCTGCCGTTCACATCCCATGGCTCATAGACCAGGTCAAATTCTGCGCGGATCGGGCCGGAGGTGATGACATGATATTGGCGCCAGTTTTTGGAAACATAAAGGCGGCCGTTTTCCCAAATGCCAAGGCCACCGCAACCCCTTGTGCGCCCCACCCGGTAATCATCCTGGCTGGGGCCATTGGTGTTGAATAATTTCATGGTCCGGTACATGTCGTTCACCACCATGTTGCGCGTGCGTTTGATCCATACATCCACGCCGCTGCTGGTGAGGGGTTCTCGCTGCCAGGTTTCCAGGTCTTTGCCATAGATGCGGTGGGCTATCCGGTCGCTTTCCCAGGCAAAATCATCGTGTCTTTCAGGCACATAGCGGGCAAAAGCCTTTTGAATGGGCAAGGGGGTGGCCGGAAACAACCGGGCATCCACCAAAAAGTAGCGCCGGGTTTCGCCCGGGGCCAGGTCCGCCTGGAAGAGCAGGGTGTCCGGCCCCTGGCCAGTTTCGGAATAAACCTGGGAATCCAACACGCGAGGGCTTTGGCTTTCCATCACCGCGTCCTTGCCGGCATTAAAAAAATCCCTGGATCCGGGGGTGCCACCCCCCATTGAGCCATCCAGTTTCAATTCCACCGTTTCCTCATTGCGCCGGAAAGGGGATGGGTTGGTGACGGAGACTTGCCAAAGGGCCTGCGCATTGTCCGCGCCCCTGTCCCGGGCCTCCTGCAAAATGCCCATGCGATACACTTCACTTCCAGCCAGCAAAAAGGCGCCAACCCCGTAAGGGGCGGTGGATTGGGCGTCGAACGCCGATGGCCCGGCACCCACGGGCTGGACATGGGTGAACTTGCCGTCCGCCTGCACGCAGTCAGACAATGCTTTCCAGGCTTTCAAAACCCCATCCCTGTGTGGATCCGAGGTCAAGATGCCCTGGTTGATACCCCAAGCTAGCGCGTAAGTTAAAAATGCGGAGCCGCTGGAATCGTCCTGGGAATAGGAGCCGCTGTCCAGCAAGCTGGAGCGCCAGAGTCCATCGGCCTGTTGCAGGGCCAGGACGGATTCGGCGAGTTGCCGGTAAAGCGCCTCAAAGCGAGGGCGCTGCGGATCGTTTGTGGGCAGGTATTGCAGCATGTGCGCCAAGCCGGCCAGCACCCAGCCGTTTCCACGGCTCCAGAAAACCTTTTTTCCCTGCTCGTCAGTTTTATGAAGGAAAGTGGTGTCGCGGTAAAATAACCGGGCATCCGGGTCGTACAGCACAGACGCTGTGCGCCACCAATTGGAGACGGCATAGTCCATGTATCGGTTATCCCCGGTGGCTGCGGTCATTTCCACAAAAGCAGGGGGCGCCATAAAAAGTGCGTCGCACCAGGACCACTGGTTTTTAGCCCGCTTATCCAACTGCACATCCAGACCCGGGTAGGGGGCAGGGTGCTCCAGCAGATCGTCCATTTTTCGGCGCAAAGGCGCAATCATACGCGGATCCCGGTACAGGAAATAGAGAGCCTCATAGGTCTGGCCTATGCAATAGTGATCGGCGTTATACAGGTTGGGACCTGCCATCCATTTGTTGTCCGCGGCCATTTTGAGCATGGCATCGCGGTAACAGGATTTTCCTGAAATTCCAGCCAGGGCCATGATCCCCAAGTCCCGGCTGCCATCTATCCAACCGGTTTCAGGGGAGGTGTTGGACTGGGCCAAGTCCCAATCAGCCGCTTTTTCCATTAGTTGAAGCGTTTTGGCAGGATCGGGAGCGGCGAATAATCCGTTTGCCTGGGCATTGCCAGAGGAACAAAAAGCAATCCATGCCAGCAGGGAAAGAGTTGCCAACAAGGCGGATGTATTCATAGGTTGCTAAAGTGTGATGCCAAATGGGGCCTGTGAAAAGCTCAATTTCCATGAGCGACCGTCCTAAAATTCGGGGTGGAGCTGTTAACGCCTCAAGCACCGCATGGCAAGACGGACGAGGGAGAATATCCGTCATGGATCTTTGACCAAGATGCAACGCTGCCAGGCGGCCCTTCGGGCGTTGGAGTATTTCCATGAAACATGTAGCGCTGGGCGTGGTATGAATGGGGTGGGGCCTTTTTAGCCTTTGGTTTCGCTTCGGCTCAGTCGCAGGGTTTGGCAAACTGGCACCTATTCCCATGCCTTGCCCAGGACGAAAAAATCCCGCAGGCCATCTCCACATCTTTTCAATCCATGCCCTGCTGCCTGGACGGGGTTAGTAGGATGGATACCGATGACGGGGGCAGTTCTGTGATTTGGAGATTTCGAAATTCGAAGGGTTTGCCTTCCGCTTGCAGGCCAATGAATCCTGTGGCGGGTTTCAAGTGGTCAAAGGTCCAGGCCTTTTTCCCATTCACGGAAAGGGTCAGCCGTGTGCCGCGAGCCTCGATCCGGAATGTGACCCATTCGCCGGCGGGGACCGGGGGCACGCCGGAAGGAATCAGGCGCTTGGGGCCTTCCAGCAATTCCCCGATGCCAGTCTGCTTGGTGTTGATTTGCCAGACGTTCTCGGGCCATGGGTTGCCGGTTAGTCCGGCCCGGACAAAAATGCCGCTGTTATAGCCTTTTTCCAAGCCGCGCCAATCCACGGTGAGGATGAAATTGCCATGGATTTGGACGGATCGCAGCCAGCCCCGGCCTTTTTCGAGGTGGATGACTCCGTTGGTCGCGGAGAATTGGGCTGATTGCATGGTGATCCATCCATCCAGGTTGGTGCCGTTGAACAGCGGCACGGATGGCGCCACCGGCAGCGCCGTGGAAGAAAGGGCCGAAACAGTCATCCAGGCGCCGAGGAGGGAGGCAATCAGTTTCATGGGTGATGATTTAAAAATCAGCGTCCCAACCAGCCCCCGTCAATATTTAAAACGGAGCCATTGAGATAATCTGCGCCAGAAGAGGCGAGGAAAACGCAGGCATCGGCTATGTCCCCGGGTTGGCCCCAGCGGCCTTCGGGGATTCGGTCCAGAATGGCGCGATTGCGGATGGGGTCCTCGCGAAGGGCTTGGGTGTTTTCCGTGGTGATATAACCCGGGGCGATGGCGTTGATATTCATGCGCTGGGCGGCCCATTCATTGGCCAGGGCTTTGGTGATGCCCAGGATTCCGTGTTTACTGGCGGCGTAGGCTGGAACGGTGATGCCGCCCTGAAAGGATAAAAGGGAGGCGATGTTGATGATTTTGAGGCGCGCATTTTGGCTGGAACCGTTCCGGCCTTCATTCAGCCACCATCGGGCCGCGGCCTGGCAGAGAAAAAAAGGAGTGGAGAGATTGATAGCCAGGACGGCGTTCCAGTCGGCCTCGGAAAAGTCCACTGCGGGGGCGCGGCGAATGATCCCGGCATTATTCACCAGCACATCCAGGCGTCCGGCGCGGGACACAACCTGCCGGACCAGGTTCATGCATTCCTGGCTGGTGCCGGAGCCCAAGTCTGCCTGGATGGGTTCAAACCTTCCGCCCTGTTCGGATACGGCCTTGGCGGTGGCCTGGAGGTCCCCCCGGGCCACCCCGGCAACAATGGCTCCCTCGCGGGCGAAAGCCGCGCAAACAGCCTGGCCTATTCCGCGGCTGGCGCCGGTCACCACCACCACTTTGTCCTGAAAAGATTTCATTGCAAATCCAGGGGTTTGATGGCGTCCATGTCATCGAAGACCTGATTTTCACCCGCCATTCCCCAGATGAACTTATAGTGGGAGGTGCCGCATCCGCAATGAATGGACCAGTTGGGGGAAAGCGCGCCCTGCTGGTCATGAACAAAAAGGTGCCGGGTGGATTGCGGTTCGCCCATGAAATGGGACACCACTCCATCCTGGAGATCGAAATAAAAATAAATTTCGGTCCGGCGGCAGTGCGTGTGGGGCGGGAAAGAGTTCCACACGTTGCCAGGCTCCAGAGCGGTGTAGCCCATGACCAACTGGCAGCTTTTGATTCCACCAGGGTGGATGAGCTTATAAATCACGCGCTTGTTGGAAGTGGTTTGCGATCCCAGGGCCACCGGTGAGGCATCCCGGGATTTCAAGAGCGCCATCGGCAGCCGGGAATGCGCCGGGCAGCTTAGAAAATAAAACCTGGACGGCTCCGCCGGGTTGCGGCTGAAAAAGGATACCTCGCGCGTGCCCACGGGCAGGTAAAGGCAGTCCAATCGTTCCAATTCAAAAGACTGGCCATCGGCTGTAATGCGTCCATGCCCGCCGATATTCAGGATGCCCATTTCGCGCTGCTCCAGAAAGAAGGAACGGCCTGTTTCCTTGTGGTTGGCCAGCTCAAGGCCATGGTCCACGGGCATGACTCCGCCCACGACCAGCCTGTCCAGATCGGTGAAACAACCCTGCAAGGCACCGGGGACAAACAATTTTTCCAGTAAAAAAGCCTCGCGCAATTCCGGGGTGGTCAGCCGGGAGACATCGCCGGGGCGGGGGGTGCGACGGATCAAATTCTGCAACATGGGATGATTTTAAGGGGAGGCGAATGCCCTGGCAACCAGTAACCTGGGAAGGAATCTGGGGCAGAAAAGTGGCGTTGAGTTTTCGAAACGGATTTTGGCCTCGCCAAAAGAGAAAATTTGCGGGGCACGATGCCCAAGGCTCCATTGAAACGGGTGGGGCTGTAGTCTTTGCCAGGGAGTGCCGCCAAATCGTTTCTGTCTCTTTGTGAAAATCTTGCAATCTCGTTCGAATACAACTCCGACCAAGTCTTTTTGGGCGCGACCATGACCTCCTTTTGGTAAAGCTTGGCGCGGGGTTGATAGTTGGCGTGGTTCTCGATCTCTTTACTAAAAATCCTGGTGATGACTTCACCCTTTGCCGCGCGCAACGCCCGTGGGTCTGTTTTGGAGCTGCGGCGAAATAGCTTGCCATTGGCTCGGACCCGCCCAAAATGAATATCGTTGCACCTGTCAAGGTGCTGCGGGGTCCTGGCAAATTCAAAGCCAGCTTTGGGGTACCATGCCAATGCGACCGTCAGGCTCCGGTGCAGTGTCAATTTCAGCCAGTTTAGCTCAGTGGTAGAGCAACGGTTTTGTAAACCGTAGGTCGTCGGTTCGACCCCGACAACTGGCTCCAGTTTCCGCCTTAAAAATTTGATTGCAAAATATTTGCAATCAACTGCTTGCAAGCCTCCTGCATCTGGATGTTCATTCTCCTCGTTTTCCGGGGATTGAAACGTCTGGGCCGATTTGCCCAAAATTTGCCCAAGCTTCTCGGCTCATGAAAAAAATCTGTTCTTACAGGCATGATTCGACACATTGAGCGGTTTACAATCA
>JAKAFL010000098.1 GCA_021817945.1 bacterium
AGCACTGGAAATAACCCAACGCCTCTGGTTTCCTCGCCCCACAAACGAAGTGTGGGGAGAGGATTAAGGAGAGGGGAGATCGCAATAGCAGTCACGCGAACATTCATCAAACATTCGTTCCATGACTCAAGCGAATCGAAGGTTTGATAAAGCTCAGCGCCACCCCTCCCCGGCCCTCCCCCCCAATTTCATTGGCGGAGAGGGAGAGAAGAGGCGGTGGGTGTGCGAGGGTCATAGGCTATTTCAAGTCTTGAGTGTGATCGCCACTTACAAGCACTGGAAACAACCCAAGGCCTCTGGTTTCCTCGCCCCGCAAACGAAGTGTGGGGAGAGGATTAAGGAGAGGGGAGATCGCATTAGCAGTCACGCGAACGTTCATCAAACTTTCGTTCCATGACTCAAGCGAATCGAAGGTTTGATAAAGCTCAGCTCCACCTCTCCCCGGCCCTCTCCCCCAACTTCATTGGCGGAGAGGGAGGAAGAGACGCCGGGTTCAATAGGGTTTTTATATGATTTTGAGCGTTTTGGTGTGATAGCCATTTCAGGAGCGCCGTAGGTGCGACATATTTGTAGATGCGCACGTTAAAAAATTTGTTTTAGCTCCGGTAGGAGCGGAATATGCAGGACCTTGGAAGACGGACATTCACGTAATCGTCCTTGGTTGGCGGGGGTATATGCCGCCTCTACGGGGCTTGGAATGATTTTTGAATTTGGTTTTTCGGGTTTAAGACAGGCTCTGAGGCTGTTCCGTCCTGCTGCGGAGCGGGGCTGCTTCCGGCCCGGAGGAACCCTTCTGGCCCTGGCTGGATGTTTCCCCAGCTTTTTCCTGCCCTGGGGTTTCGCCCGTTTTCGCACGCGCCCGGTAATACACGGCCACGTTGCCCACGCGCATCACCAGCGCGCTTTTCGTCTGGCTGGCGAGTTGCGGCGCCAATTCCTTTTTTTGATCCTTGAAATCCGTGAATTTCACTTTGACCAATTCCTGGCGCGTCAGTTCCAGTTCCAGGGCGGACACCAGGCCGGGCGACAAGCCATCGTGCCCCACCTTGACGGATGGCTTGAGGCGCTGCGCGCGCGCTTTCAGTTCGCGAACCATGCGGGATTCCAATTTTTCCATGCAGCCATTGTAACCGGCCCGGGCGGGTGGGTCAGGGAAAATCCATGCGTCAAACTACCCCCCATTCCGGCAAATGATCCCGGGGTGCTGACCGGTTCGTCAGAAGGGTTTGAGGGTTTTGAGTTGACAGGCGCGCAGGCGTTGGGCGGCTTCGCGGCATTGTTCCGGGGTGAAGCGGCCCTCCATTTGTTTCACAATGCGCTCCGCCGCAGGCGGGTTGCTGGCATAGACCGCATGCACCTCCGCCAGCCGCAGGACCAGTTGAAAATTCCCAGGGTCGGCCTCCACTTTTTCCTCCAGCGTTTCCACCGCCGTGCCAATAAATCCGTTGGCCAGCAACTCCTCCACCGAGCCCGAGGGAGGTTGCGCCGCGGGTTCCTTCGGTTTGGGATGGATCCAATCCTCCATGGAACGCCGGGCAAAATCCAAATGGTCCCGGGGCGTTTGTCCCTTCTTTTCCAGGGTGCGCAGCAGCGCCCGGGCATTTTCAGGCTGGTGCAAATCCCGGGCGTAAAGCCGCATCAAACCCATGGCCGCCTCCAGGTTCCGGGCATCGGCGGCAAGCATGGTCTTGAATAAATCCCGCGCCCCGGTGAAATCGCCCTGCAGTTGCAGGCGGTGGGCTTGCGCCAAAGGTTTGGTCGTGGGCGCCGCGCCTGTTTCCACGCCCAGGCGGGATAGCACCAGGTCCAGGGCGGCGGCCGAGACCTCGCCCTCTTTTTTCAACTCATGGCACAAGCGAATGGCCTGGCTTTTTTTTCCCTCCCGCACCAGCCGCCCCAAAAGGTCCAGTTTCTTGATTTCAGATCGTGGATGAAAACTGCGGTCATCATCGGGATCCACCATGGCATTAAACAAATTTCCACCCAACTGACTCAGGCATCCGCACCAGATCAAGGCCAGGGGCATGGTTACCGGCACGAAAAGGTAGCCGGCCATGGGCTGGCCATGGACCTTGTACTCCCACCGCAGCCAGCAGGCCAGCCCCAACAGGCCCAGGGAAAACCCGCAGCGAAGCATGCGCCGCATCCATACTCGCGGCGAAGAGGACCCGAAGCTGTCGGCATCAAATCCGCTCAGCCACCAGAAAACCACCCCTGCCACCGCAAGCATGACCAAACTGTCTGCCAGATAAGACATTTTTTGGGTGAATGTATCCTTCTTGTTCCTTTTTTACTTATTCCTTTTCGTTGCCCGACGTTGCCATCCGTTGACCTGCACAGTGCCCCAGGACCAGGATTCTGGCAAGACGCCACGGCCATTTACCGGGAACCAGGACCCGGCATTCAATGGCGATTGTCACAATAACAGTGAAACGATCGCTTTCACCAGCCGAGCTGCGAAGGATTCATTCTCCATTCCACCAGGCAAAGCACCGCGGCAAAAGTCACCCAAGCCAAATAGGGCAGCATCAGCGCCGCGGCCAGGGGCCGGATGATGCCGAAGGCCCGGATGGTGCTGGCAATTAAAATCCACAGCAGGACGATGTCTCCAAACGCCGCCGAGCCTTGCCGCCAAGCAAAAAACCACCAGCTCCACAGGGCATTGACCAGGAGCTGAGCCACATAGAGGGCCATGGCCGCGCGAACATGCCTTTGCATTTCCAGTGTGCCGCCCTTCGGCGCAGTGTCCTCCAGTCCATCAACCTTCTCCACGGGGCCGCACGCCGCCAAACCTGCGGCCAGGCCCATCAGGGTGAATAGCACCGTCCAAACCGGCCCAAAAACCCAACCCGGCGGGGCCCACGCGGGGCGGTCCAGCGTGAGATAAAATTCCCTGGCATGCACCGAGGCCACCGCCCCCGCCAGCGCCGCCGCATAGGCCCCAAATAATCCAAACCCAAAGCGCCAGCCTTTCTGAATACCGGTCAAGCCCATGCCGATGCCAATCTATTGGGTTTTTCATGCCTTGTCACCTGCCAAGAGATGCTTTGCCAAGAGATGCTTGACCCTGCCGCAGAACCCCGCCGGGTTGGCCTGCTCCGTGAGCCTGGCTGATTCTGCCATGCGGCCAGCCCTGGCTATTCTTTCATGTGCGCTCAAGCCGGGGGCCGGGTTGGATCCGCCTCCGCCGTGCTGTTTTCCTTGAAGAGCATTTGAATTTGCCGGTCCAATTGCCCTGCCAGGGGTTTGATCAAGACCACATCCCCGCCTTCCACCCAGCGGCAGCCCAACCGGGCCAATTCTTCCGTGGTGATCTTTCTTCGAAAACGTGGACAGGAAAAGCGGAGTTCTTGGTTAATGTTTAACTGAACTGGTTTTCAAAATCCACAGGAGATTGATAACCCAAGGCGCTGTGGAACCGCCGGGTGTTATAAA
>JAKAFL010000061.1 GCA_021817945.1 bacterium
TTGAAAACCAGTTCAGTTAAACATTAACCAAGAACTCCGCTTTTCCTGTCCACGTTTTCGAAGAAAGATCAACCCTCTCCCTAACCCTCTCCCCGCGCTCCGCTGGCGGGGCGAGGGAACCAGGGGCGTTGGGTTGGTTCATCCGTTTGAAAAGGGATTACAACTGGGAGAACCACTTTGACGCGTGAAATGGTTTGAGAGCCTGTCTGAAATTTGGGAAGAGTGCTGCGACCGGGGATTTTGGCCTTGGGCGAGGCGGAGCTGTCGGCGCATCCCCGGAGCGGGCTGTAACGACGGCGACAACAAAGCCCAAGGGCAAAAGCGCCCCATCCCTCCCTGTTTTTTATTGGCACTTTGCCAAGGGGCTGGCTAACTGAACTGAATGAGTTTGCCTGGGAATAGCATGGAAATGAAAACCCCTGGGAACAACATTGACCAGGCTCTGAGCCATGCAGCGCTCCTTTGCGCCCAGGGCAACTTGAAGATGGCAGAGGCTCAATGCCGCCAATTATTGATTCAACAGCCCGGGAACGGGCATTTGATGTATTTATTGGCGATGACGCTCCAAAAAGCCGGGCGCAACCAGGAAGCCTTGGAATGGATGGAACGGGCATCCGCTTTCCAGCCTCACTCCGGGCTGGTCCATGAGGGTTTGGGATTTGTTAAATCGAGTTTGGGCCAGCATTCGGAAGCTGCGGCCCATTACCGGCATGCCATGGCCCTGGGCTGTAAAAAGGCCGGAACCTACTACAGCCTGGGACAGATTTTATACAGGATGGGACGGGTCGAGGAATCACAAGGCTGCTTCCATGCGGCATCGGAATTGGACCCTGGGGACAAGGCGGTGTGGAATAATCTGGGGAAATGCCTGGCCGACATGGGGCGCCTGGAGGAGGCGCTTTCGGCCTATGACCGCGCATTGCAGTTGGACCCTGGCTACGCACTGGCAGGTTATGGCCGCGCCCTTGTTTACCTGGCGCGCGGAAATTTTGCCAATGGTTTTGCCGGATACAACCAGTGGCGGCATCACGCAATACCAAGGCGAACTTTTTCCCAACCCGCGTGGCATGGCGGGGAAATGCCAGGGCAAACCCTCTTCCTGCATGCGGAACAAGGATTTGGCGACGCCATCCAGCATGCCCGTTTTTTGCCGGAAGCACGACGCCGGGTGGGACGGCTGGTTTTGGAATGCCGGCCGGAATTGAAAACCCTCTTCATGCAGGCCAGCCTGGCGGATGAAGTGATTGCCCATGGAGAAACACCGCCTGCATTTGACCTTTGGGCCTCGCAAATCAGCCTTCCGGGACTTCTCAACGTGACCTTGGAGAATCTGCCCAACCGTGTTCCCTATTTGAAATGGCAGGACGATCCCGGGGAGAATGCACGGGACAGGAACCCGGAAAGGAAAACCTTGAGGGTGGGGCTGGCATGGTCGGGCAACCCCTCGCACCATCAGGATGCGTCCAGGTCAATCCCCTTGCAAAACCTGACGCCGCTGAAGGATATACCCGGCATCCGCTACATCAGCCTTCAAAAACCCGTTCCGGCCCGGGACATCCGTGTCTTCCAAGACTGGCCAACCATGGAGGATGCGGGAAGCAACCTGCCCGATTTTCTGGCATCAGCCCGTTTGGTGGCAGGCCTGGATTTGGTGGTGACGGTGGACACGGCAATGGCCCATCTTGCCGGCGCCTTGGGCAAACCCGTCTGGACCTTGCTGCCATCGGCGGCAGACTGGCGCTGGCAAACCCGGCGCACCGATTCACCCTGGTACCCCACCATGCGCTTATTCCGGCAGCACCGCGGGGGTGACTGGCATGCCGTGGTGGATTCAGTGGTCGGGGCCCTGAAAAAATTCGCCCAAAACCATGGCTCGGGCATTTGACCCGAAAAACGAAATTCAACAGGCCAATCTGCGTCAATCTACTGGGCGCAAACTCTTTGAGCCTGTCTTAAAATTGCGGAGGTTTTTGAAATATCAAACACTGCGGGTGACTTGCTCAAAAACCCAGATGGGCCCCATTTGAATCTTCAAATTTAAAAGTCATTGTCCCGAATGCCGTCCCGGTTTTATGATGGCGCACGGACATGTTTTACAAGGCCATCAACGACAGGACAAAAATGCGCCTTTTGGACCAGCAGGACAGCGGCGGCTTGTATCAACTGCTGGAAGGAAACCGCAACCACATTCGGGCCTGGCACCCGTGGGTGGATTTGATTGCGTCACCGGCTGCGACCGAGCGGCTGATTCAAAACTGGCTTCAGCAGTTTGCCAACCAGAGGGGATTTTTCGCCGGCATCTGGCATGATGAACAGTTGTGCGGGGTGGTGCATCACATCAATGTGGACTGGATAAACCGATGGACCGCCCTGGCCTACTTTCTGGATGCCGGGCACCAGGGCCGGGGTATCATGACCCAAGCCTGCCGCGCGATGGTGGAACATGGTTTCCATGACTGGAAGCTCAACCGGATCACCATCGAGTGCGCCACGGAAAACAGGCGCAGCCGGGCAGTGGCCGAGCGTTTGGGTTTTACGCTGGAAGGTGTCACACGGCAGGTGGAGTGGGTTCAAAACCGCTTTGTGGACCATGCCGTTTACGGGCTGTTGAAGGATGAATACAAACCATCCGGCACCGCTGGCAAGGGGTGATCCGGCCCGGCTCCTCCCGTTTCGTGGCAGTCTCGGGCGTGATCGCTTGAAGCCTGCCTTACGTGGTTTCCGTCCGGCGCCCGGCACGATTTCCCCATGCCCCATAAAATGCCACATAAGCGTAGGCGACAAGGGGAACGACATAGGAAACCTGGATGCCAAATTTATCCGCCAAGGCGCCCTGCAACAATGGCAGGAGCGCGCCTCCCAGAATGGCCATGACCAAGAGGGAGGAGACCTGGCTCTTGTAAATGCCGGTGCCATCCAGGGCCAGTGAAAAAATGTTGGGCCAACCGATGCTGCTGAACAAACCAATGCCCACGATGCACCACATGGCCGTGGATCCACCCATAAAAATGGCCAGGGCGAGGAGGGCCACGATGGCCAGGCCAAAAAGAAGCAACGTGCGCCCTGCCCTGGCGCAACCCGCCTGAAACAATGCCCAGCACAAAACCAGGAACGGCAAGTAATGCCGCACCACCTGCCATCCTTGTGGCAAATCGAAGCCATGCTGCGCGGCATCCCAGGACCGGACTAATAAAAACACCACAAAACCAAGAGCCGGGATGACCGCCATGAGAACCTGCTTGGCGCCTTTTCTCATTTCCCCCAACTCCACGGCGCCCATGAACCGGCCCATCAACATGCCCCCCCAAAATAGCGACACATAGGAACTGGCCTGCACCGGGGTCAAACCCGCCACTTCCTGCTGGCCCAAAAAGCTGATGATGGTGCTACCCACGGAAACCTCCCCGCCCACGTACATGAAAATGGCAAGCACCCCCAATTGAACATGCGGGAAACGGAGAGCCATGAAACCCCTCTCCACCTGGCCCTCACCCACATGGGGCAGCCGGATGAAAAAAAACACCGCCGCCAGCGCCAAAAACACCAGGCAGAAGGCCAGGTACGGCACCTTGACCGAATCCACGCCGGACACGCCGCTGCGCGCAAAATATTGAAAAATCAGGAAACCACCAATAGCCGGCCCCGCGGTCGTCCCCACGGAATTAAAGGCCTGCGCAAGGTTCAGGCGGCTGGAAGCAGTGCGTTCCGGCCCGAGAATAGTGACGTAAGGGTTGGCCGCAATCTGCAACATGGCAAAACCCAGCCCCACGATAAACAATCCGCCCAGAAAAAGTCCGTAGGAAAGGCTCGCCGCCGCGGGCCAGAACAAGGCGCTGCCCGCTGATGCAAACAACAACCCCAGCACCACCCCATTCTTGTACCCCAGCCGGGCTATGGGATCCCCCGCCGTGGCGGAAACCAGAAAGTAAAAAAGTGAACCTAAAAAATACGCCCCAAAAAAGGCGAACTGCACCAGCATGGCATGGCGGTAATCCAAGTGGAATGACTCTTTGAACTTCGGGATGAGAATGTCATTGAATACCGTCATGAAACCCCAAAGGAAAAACAAAACCGTCATGATGGAGAATGGCCCGCGATAAGTACGGTTGCCATTGGCCTGGCTGGGGGCGGCTTGCGGGCTGGCGGAGTGCATGACAGTCATGGTTTTATAATCTTGAAAAACGGGATTTCAGGGCATCGTAAACATCAGGATGGAAAAATGAAAGCAAACAACCCAAATCCCAGGCAGCAAAATGGACCCAAAACATCGCCCACTGCTCCAAATCCCAAGCCTCAGCGCAGGGCAGGCTGGCTTGGATGCGTCATGGCGTGCCATGGCCATGAAATGCAAAGGGGATAAAAAATGCATGGAACCCAGGCATGATGCCTATCCGCTGAGAAAGTGCATGTGGCATAAAATGGCCACGACAGCCACGCGATGCCATTTTCCAGGCGGCATCTTGACCCTTTCCATTTCGCTTTTCGGGTTGAATCCATGATCGGGCCTGGCAACGGGTGGAAAACTGCAATGGGCTGGAATTCCACGCATTTGGCACTCATTTGGCAGCCGATTCCACGCTTTCGACCACCTCAAGCGAATTCACGCAATCCCATGCCCGGAGATTGAGTGTGGGCGGGGTATTGGATTGCCAGGCTGACCAGGAAAGGTTGTCCACGGGACGACGAACCTGCCACGCCCGGTTGGCATTCATCTCCAACAAACCCCGATATTGACCCATGCACCCGGCGGCGCGCGCGTATTGGACCATCCACCGGATGAAAATGGAATTGAACCCCGCGTTATTGGAGGAGGAATGATAATCCGGCAACAAACCCGACACCGCGAGGGTGTGCCAGGTAAAATCCGCCGCCCGTGCGGCATCCCGGAACTGTCCGAGCAGGCTGGCCAGACCTATAAACGTTCCCTGGTTATAGGATGATGCCCAATGATTTACATGCCCGTCATGATCCAACGCATCGCTCACCGCCCCTGTGGCGGGATCAAATAGACCGGACCGTTCCCAGGCAAATATTTTGCGGGCCAAAACAAGATCAGCCTTGTGCCCCTGGGCCTGGTAAAGAAGACAGGCGGCAATGCCTGCAGGCCCGTTCACGCAGGCATTGCGGCTTTGGTTGGCGGTGGTCCAAAACAATCCGCCACCCTCTCCCGCATCCCATGCCCGGGCACATACACGGTCAAAATTGCGCCGGGCCACCTCCAGGTAGGGAGTTTGATGAGTGACTTGTGCGCCCCGCAAAAAAGCAATGCAGGCCCACATGCAATCATCGTTGTAGGCATTTCCCGTCCAGTCCGTGCCATGTCGGGCAATGAAATTCTTCAGCAATCCATTCACCGCAGAAGGTGCAACGCAGGGATGGCTTGACTGCGCCCCATCGCAAAAAACCTCCACCTCCTCGGCTTCCTTCCAAAAATCCTCAGGGGCGCCGTGTTGATCTGCCCGAACGCACATTCCGGGGTCTTCCACGCGGCAGAATGCGTTCGAAAAGGCCCCGAATAAAACTGCGGCGCGGTCCGGTTGCACGGCGCCGGCATGGTTTATGCCAAGCAGGAAAACGGCGCCCGCCACACGGGCCATCCAGAAGCAAACCTCCGGGAAAAATCCCGGGAATGAATGGGTTCTGCCGGGAGAATTGCCGTTAATGCAATAGAACTGCCAGGACATGAGGGGCCGCATTGTTTTCAAAATGAACCCACAACAGTTGCTGGCCCGGGTCGTATTGGCAGGAGGAGATCGGCACCCCATCCAGGGTCACTGAAAGGGGCGCGTGCGGGCAGGCAAAAAGGGCGATTGCCTGGGTGTGGCCGACGCCCTCCATGCGGTATTGAACCCCACGGGAATCCGCGGCCTGCAAGACCGCCCTGCAACCGGAGGCGAGCAGAGTGGGTTTGATGCCGGATTCCGCATCCAGGTCCAATAAAAACCATCGTGATCCCGGGGTGACGGACACATCCCGGAGCACCTGCAGGCGCGGATCAAACAGGTTGACGAACCGACCCGACAGATGGCGGGGCGTGGAGGTGGAATTCTGGTCCAGGCCGCCCGCAATGACATAGGGTCCGCGCCGGAGCTGCAAACAGGTGCTTTCCTGCCATTTCAGTCCGCATGCCTCGGCGGCGCGCCGGGCCAGTGAAACCACTCGTGCTGCGCCCTCAGGGCTGGTGGTCAAATCCGCCGGGCGTTCGCGAACCCATAACACGGCCCCGCGTCCCACCGGTGTGAGGGTGTCCGCCGGCGGATCCTGCCGCAATCCCAGCAATTCAAACAAATGGCGCCGGGGCGTGTCGTAATGGTTGGCTCCTTCGTTCCACCATTCGCGAACCTGGAGGTAAGGGTCGGCATCACGATCGCAAAAAACCAGGATTCCACCCTTTTTCACCCAATCCACCAAGGGCGGGTGGACTTCCGGGGAAAGCGGCTTTTGTCCGTCATAAGAAAGAAACAGGACGCGGAATGGATCCAGGTAATGCGGCACAATCACGTTTTCCAATTGCACGGGCGTGACCGGGACGCCCTTCATGACCAGTGGCATGGCCAGGCCATAAAAATTGCCGAGATAAGGGTCGCTGGGCGTGGGTTGCCCGCGTTGAAACATGAGCGAATCGCTGACCATGACGCCGATGCCCGTGGTTCCGGCACTCCAAGCGATGGAAGGTTCATCCATGTGGTTGAGGGCATTGAAAACGATTTGCAATTCCGTGGCATAGTCCGGGGGAATGGGCTGTCTTTTCTCGAGGGGCGCGCTGCGGGGATACCGCCCCCCGAAAACGCGCTCCGGCCAGGGCGCCACTTCGTATTGATGAACATCCGGTTGAAACAGGGAAGCCGTGAGGGTGGATTCCCAATTCTGGCGGTAATCCGTCCAATCATGGTTGGGATTATCCTCAATGGGATCATTCAGGTACCACACGGCGCGACCGGTGGCGCGGACGAGGTTTTGCATGGCGCCATATTCCAGGAAAGCGGTTTCGAAAGTCCGTGAACGCACCTCCCCGGCGTAGCGGTTGGGTTCCCGGGATGTGCCGGTCCATATCTGGGCAATATACCCGTCACAGCCCTGCACCCGCGCAAGACTGGACTCGGGGCTGACGATGCACCATTGGGCATAATTCAAAAGGCTGTGGGTGGCCACATGGCAGCGCACGTGCGCCCCTGTGCGCTGGTTATAGGCCTGAACATAATCAAAAACCTGCTGCAACGCCCTGCGGTAAAGGTAATATTTCAGCCGCCCGGCGCGCCAGCGGGCATCCACCGACCCATCCGGGGGTTGCCAGGCCTCGTGGTAATAGGCTGCCCACTCTCTTTTAAAACCTTCCGAGTAACCTGCACGGTCCCAAAACTCCGGTTCCTCCAGTTCAATTGCCCGGGCGCCGGCATCCAGCGCCCGCTGCACTCCCACGCAAAGAAATTTGCCGTAGTTCGTGCCTGGGGACATGTAATAAACATCGCCACCGTGGCCTATCTTGTTGCCATCCCGGTCTGTCTGGGCCTCGTCCTCATGGTTGATTCCGTCAAATCGTCCATACAAGTAATCCTGGTACTCGCCCCAGGCCACACCGGTCATGACATGGATTTGGTATCCGTGCTGCCGCCACGTCGCCACCCTGGATGGCATTGCCGGGTCTATGCCATAAACCATGGCCACGTCTGATTGCAAGTCTCCGCGCGGAGACCAGGGCAGGGCGGTTTGAAAGCTGGTGTTTTCCGCCGGGGATGAATGGGGCTCCGCCAGTTCAAGTCCAGCAGGCAGGGCCTGGGCGGGGATGGCTCCCAGCGAGACCGCCAGACACCCCGCCGCCAGCCATTTGTTCAAGTTGAAACGCATTGTTAAATTTTTCATGAATGGAAAAGTCCCGCCTACTCCGTTGCCTTCACCTCGGTCACCTGGATGTTTTTAAACGCCGCGCTGGATTGATCCGGGTCCGTGCAATAGAGGCGCGTCCCGATCATTCCGCTGGAAAAATGATCATCTTGAAGATCCAGCACGGGAGCGGGTTGATGGTTGAGAAACACCTGAAAGTGGCCGGCAAAGGCGGAGATTTTGACGTGATAAAACGTGTCTGGCAGACACTGGATGGGATGGGTGGCAAGAGAGTGCCAGGCGTTTGAGGCATAGCCCAGTTCCACTTGGGCATGCTGCGCGCTCAAGCCCAGGTAATAACCCTCATAGGCATCGGCGCCCATGCCGGGCCTGCTCACGCGAAACACAAGGCCCGCATCCCCGGTTTTTCCCACGGAAACATCCGCCTCAATATCAAGATTGGTGAAGCTGGTGGCCATGGCCAGCGATTTCGCGCCATTGGCTGAACCAGGCACAGCCTTCAGAGCCCCCTGGCTCACCATCCAGTTGCCGCCTAGGGCCGTCCAGCGGGAGGTCCAGTCTGCATCAAAATTTTCCTGAAAATAACCGCACACCGGATCGGGCCTGCCCAGATAGGGAAACCAGCTTATGCGCAGATGGCGTGATCCAAACGGAACCAGAACCACTGGCTCAAGCGCCCCATGAGCGGCCACAGGACTGACCGGGGGTTCAAACGCCTCCGTCCCCCTCCAATCCAATGTCCATTGGGGCAGCCTCCGGGCCTGCGCCACGAGCCGAACAGGGGAAATTTTGGATTCAAAAGGATTGGAGATTCCCGGGGTTTGCCTCACTGAAAATGAGGCATCCGGATGGTCCAGGTCCAATTGCAGGGCATAATTCCAGGGCGTGGTGGGATGGATTTCAAACTCGTCAAATCCCTTGCCCAAGGGATCACGATTGAGCACCGACCACCGTTCACCAATGTCGAGGGAATAAACCAGGGGCCCGCGGCTGATGGCCACGGATCGGCTGGGGCCCTTGCGTGTCTGAATGGACATGGGGAGCAGGAGGGTCACCTGGTCGCCGTATTTCCAAAGTCTGGAGATGCGATAAAATGTGGCCGGGCCGGGCCGGGCATAGTCCCGGCCATTCACCATGATCCTGGCGGATAAACACCAGCCGGGTATCCGCAATTTCAGCGGAAAAGACACGGAGGACGCAGGCTGGACCACGAGGCGAACCTGGTCATCAAATGGATAATCTGTGATTTCATGAATGGCAACCTGGACCCCTGCCAGCCTGGTGGAAACCGAGGATGGCGCATAACTCATCAACGCCAGGCCGCCGTCGGCGGTGCCAGCCCAGGCATTTTGAATGAACTTGGGCCAGCCCATGTGGAAGTTGTAACGGCAGCAGGGATAGCCGGACCAAGGCCCCGGCAATGAACCATTGGAATAATCCTGGTTGTAACCATGGCCCCCTTGAATCGCGATGACATTATTGGGGAGGGTGTAATACTGGATGGCCTTGACCTGGTTTGCCAGGGCGGCAGGCAGGGCATTGTAGGTGATGGTCTCCAAACGGTCTCCCAGGTCAGGATTGCCAGTGATCCGCAAATCCGTCTCCAGACTCAGCATGGCCTCCACTATGGCGCAAAGCTCAACCCCCTGCGTGGAGGCATTCCCGGACAGGAACTCTGTGCCGGACGCGATGCCGCATGGCAGGGCGTTGCCGCCCAGCAAATGATCCCAACCCAGTTCCAAAGCGCGAAAATCATCAGGGTCATCGGACCATTGATAATAAATTTCGGGCCATTTCAGCGCCTGCTCCACATTGACATTATGCTTGGGCTGAAAATCGGCCCCAAAGGCGTCAAACAAGTTGCTCGAGAAAATGCCGCTCCAATTGTCTGACTGGTCGTGCAGGGTCTGAACCAGGCGAAGTAGATTGGTGTCGCCATTCAGGTTGTAGAGCCACATCACATCATCCATCTCATCCCCCGCCCGCGCCCGGGCCCAGTCTTTCAAAGGCCGTGCCGGGAGCGTGGCTTGCATGTAATGAAAGTAGCGATCCAAAACAGCGGGGACGCGCGGGTCCGAAGTGGCCTCATAATAATCCCGCAAGGCATGCGTGGCGGGAATGCGCGGCCACCAGTCATTATTTGAAACCGGCCCCAGGTAACCGTCCTGCCCCTGGTGGTTCAAAAGCCATTCAATCCATTTTTGAGCCGTTGCCTTGAGATTGGGGTCGTCAAGCACATAGGCCAGGTCAACAAGTCCTCGAAAATAATAGGGCCCGCGCTCCCAGGATTCCCCGTTGCCGCCCAGCCAGCCGCTGTTGGTGCCCAGGTCACTGGCGTAGAGCCGCTCTGCCTCCCCGGTCAGCCCATCCGCCTGCAACCGGCACTCCTCCAGCAACCAGCCGCGCGGATGCACACTGCCCAGTGGAAGTTCGACGAATGGAGCCGCCACCAACGGCGGACGGTTGGTGAGAAGCGCAGCGTCTGTCTGCCCATGGCAGGACAATCCCAAGCCAAGCCAAGCCAGGCAAACCACCACCAATGGCCATTCGGCATGATTCTTCACGGGCCTATGGATTTTTCACATCCACCAACCCAAAATCCACGTACTGGCCACCCACGGTCTGGTGGCAATGTATGGCGATTTCATTGAAACCGGGCTTGAGGGCCGCCTTGCCTTGGGTTGACAGGGGAAAAGCATCATAATTGGAAATAAATCCACTCACGTGAACCGCCAGCACACCATTGATGTAAACCTCCGCGTCCTCGTCATGATGCAACCACCCCTGCAATCCATCGAGTGACAGCGAGGGAAGGTCTATTTCCCGCCGCAGCCAGATGTCATCGGTGGACCAGGTCGTGCCCACAAAAGCCCCGGGTGTTCCCACGGTCCCAAACCCACTCAAGCCTGTTTTCCACTGGGAATCGTCAAAACCAGGCTGGTTCCAACCTGCCGGAGGGCGCATGGTGGTGTATTTCCAAACCGCAGCCTGCCGGTCTGCGGCGGGCAATACCATGGTCAGGACTGGCGGGGGCGGCAACGGAGCCCAATCGCGGGGATTACCCTGGTCAGCCCCGGCCCACTTCATCCAGATGTCCCGGTTGGAAAGCAATTTGATGAACAACCCGCCCACCACAGGCCGGGCATGCATCCCGCCGCTGTTGATGTCATCGGTCACGTAGGAATCTGAAACAGGATCCCGCACGGAGGTGTGGTCCAGATAACTGTAAATGGGCTGGATGATGGTTTCGAAATCATCCTGGTTCGAGGCCAGGGTGGCGCTCCAGATGGACCAATCGGTTTTGGTCAGGTGGGTGCGGCTGTCCAGCGGCACGCCATATGGCTGCATGACCTTGATATAATGCGCCACCTCCTCCTGCGCCACGTGCGCGGGAAAAATGTTCAAGCCCAGTATCCTGTCCCAGACAAGATTGTATTTCTGGCTCCAGGTGTTGGGACGGTCAAATCCAAGCCGGTAATGATCGCCATCCGCGGCGGCGCTCACCCAATGGGCTGCGTCCTTCCGGGCCAGGTCCATGTAGCGGCGGCTCGTATCCAGGTCCCCGCGCATCCGGCACAGGTCGCCATAGGCCGCCAGTCCAAGGATGGCTTTAATGGATAAATTGGCGTTGTGGGCCAGATGCCCCATGAAATCATCGGTGCAGAGTTGATTCTCGGGGTCCAAGCCGTATTTTTCCAGATATTGGGCCCAACGGGTGAGCTGCGGCCACCACGGCCCCACAAAATCAGCGTTGTCCTGGGATTGGCAAATGGCGTCACACAGAATCAGCATGTTCCCGCTTTCTTCCACCGGCATGCCTTCCCCACCGTCATCGGTGCCACGCGCAATCGGGTAGGTGCCAAGGTCATGGGGCGCATTTGGAAATCGCCAGTGACTGGATGCCGCATAGGATAGAATCGGCACCAATGTGGCCTTGGCTAGGGTCGGGCTTAAGCAAATCCAAACGGGGTCCATGGGAAAAAAAACATCCACGGTGGCCATGTCCCCGTTGCTGGTGTTTTCCTTGGTGAAATACAGCGGCTGCCCGTTGGCATCCGCTACCAATCCACAGGCTGCCGCACATTGCCGGTAAGCAAGCGCGCAAATCTGCGCATATTTCATCCCACCCACCTTCACCAGGTCCGCCATCAGGTCGTGGTCAAAGGTTTCGCACTTGGATTCCAAACCGGAGTAATCCCGGGCGGCTTTCTGTAGCAGTTCCCCGGGTTCCATGCCATCGCGGCGCCAATAGGGCCTCAAATCCTTGCCGAAATATTTGATGGCATAAACCTCGTCATACGCCACGATCACCTGTCTTTCCACAATTCCGGCCCCAACCGGGCCCAGGTCAAAATCAAAGGCCAGCGCCGGGGTGTCCTCGCCCGCAGCCCGGGGCATGCGATTATCCTCCTCCTGCGGCAGCCCGCCCTTTTGAACAAATGAAGCCATGAGCGCCGCGCTGGCGCCCATGGCGGAGGTGGCTTCAGCCGATGGGGCCGCCACATAGGCATAACCCCAATCAATGCGATGATCATCCCCTGCCGATCCCAGCACCGGCTGTTCCTGGGTCCCCACCCGCAAAATCGTCAAATCCCCAGCCCCGGACCTTTTCCATTCCACCGCCTCGCTGGGTTCATTCACGGCCAGAAGCGAGCTGGTGCTGTCAAAAATGGAGATGGAATGTTGAGTCCCATCCACGGAATGCGCGTCCCAGGTGATGTAACTCAACGGCCTGGAAAAAGCATCGAGATCGCCCGGCAATGCCGTGGTCATGAAGGTCAGGGTCACATGAACCCCGGCGCCCTCAAAGTCATAAATGCTGCGCGTGGGCAAAACCTGGAGGGACACCTGGGGCAGTGGCGGCACCGACGCGGGCTGCGCGCCCATGAGCCTGTAGGCATGGCCGTCTATCCGAATCAAGCTGGCCAGCGGCTGGAAACGATGAGTCCAGTGCTGGGTATCGCGGTCAGTCAGCTTGTCCGCCTCGGACCAGATGCTCAGGTAGGGATCAAAAGTGACCAGTGGAACCGCCGGAGGCCTGAAACCTGGTTCTTGTGCCTGGGCCAGGCCCGGTGCGGCGCCAAGCAGGGTCATCCACGCCAGCAGGCAGTGGATGGTTTGAGATGCTTTGATTTTTTTCATGAAGATGGAAGCGTCAGTAAAAGCGGTCCATGACAGGGACCTCCGCAGGTTTGATATCATTGCTCCAAGGCCGAGGTGTTGGCAATGGACCAGTTGGGGATTTCCATGTGGGGATTATTGTCATTATTCCAACAGGCTCTCCAATAAATATTGGCAGGGTTTATGACATTGTTCCTCAACGGGCTTTCCACATGGCCATCCGCAAAAAGCAGATCGGTGTGGAAATCATGCCGATTGCAGGGGAATTGCGGGTTCGGCGAGTTCTGGGCGGCAATGTGTATGTTGGCGTTGAACTTGACGGTGCCCGCAGGCGCATCCGAACGAACGTCCCCAATGGCAATCATTTGAGCAGGAACCCGGACCATGGAATCCCGGACCGGCCCCTGGTAAAGACCCCCGTCCACGTCGCCGCCCAACCCAAGCTGCGGTGAGGTGATTTGAAGGCCCCAGTCATTGTAACCCAATGAAAAACGCGTTCCCTGGCTGGAGGTGCCCCCGGTCAGGATGCCAAAATAATCAATTTGCCCATTCTCCCCCACCACCAGATTCCCGGATGGTCCGGCCAAAGTTTTGTTGTAGTTGGTGTCCCAGGCGCTCTGCTGCAACGCAGACGGGCAGAAAAAAGCATTCCTATTCCCCCCCATGAGCGACAACAGGCGCGGTTGCCAAACGTAGGTGTTATTGACCGTGCGCAAATCACCGGGATACTGGTTGTAATCGCCGTTGTACATCACCAGCGCAATGCCAATCTCACGCATGTTGCTGATGCATCCGGTTTGCTTGGCCTTTTGCTTGGCCTTCGCCAAAGCCGGCAAAAGCATGGCGGCCAGAATGGCAATGATGGCTATCACCACCAAAAGTTCAATTAAAGTGAAGGCCCCATGCGCGGAGACAGTCCGCCCCCGGCCCCTCGAAAGCAACCCGTGGCTCCAGGCAGGATTCCATTTTTTTTGACATTTCAGTTTCATCGTCATTTTGTCCACTTCCCAAACGCAGTGCGACCCCCGCAAACAGGCGGTTCCATTGCCAATCTGGGACATCCTCACCGTAACCTTGCCACATCAGAACGTCATGTGGCATGAAATGGCCACAATTGCCCATGCACCCTGCACCCATGGGTCTGGTCCTGAATGAGGCAATCTTGCCTGAAATGATACCGGGAAATAAAGCCCCTTCCCACAACCCTTCCCACCCGGTCGCACCGGGCCGCATCCGGGATTTGCCATTGCGACCTCCCTGGGGTTTACTCCCTGCCATGTTTTGGAAAAGGTCCCCTGAAAACGCCGGGCCCCGGGTTCCCGAGAAATCGGACCTCTCGAAAATGATCTGCCTGGAAACGGGCGGCAGGTCCCTGCCCTTGCATTTGATTTTTAATCCCAGGGCTCGTCGTTACCTGTTGCGGTTAAAACCTGATAACACCGTGCGGGTGACCATTCCCCCGGGCGGCACGCTCGAAGGGGGCAGGCAATTCGCGGAACGCCACCTGGGCTGGCTGGAAAAGCATGCGGCCAAAAACCAGGCTGGAAGCGCCGAGCCTTGGCGGCCCGGCACCAGGGTCTGGTATCTGGGCCAGCTCACCACCCTGGAATGGGATGACCAAAACAGCCTGCGTCTGGGCATGGAAAAGATTCCCGTGAAAGACCCGGACACGGACCTGCGGCCCCAGGTGGAGTGTCACTTGAGAAAAATCGCCGCCCTCGAGCTTCCACGGCGCGTGCGCGAGCTGGCCGCCCTCCACGGCATGAAAGTGAGCCGCGTCACCGTCCGCAACCAGCGCTCCAGATGGGGATCCTGTTCACGTTCAGGCTCCATTTCCCTCAATTGGCGCCTCCTCCAGATGCCCGGCATGGCGCGGGACTATGTCATCCTCCACGAACTGGCCCATCTCAGCCACATGAATCATTCCAGGGCATTCTGGGCATGCCTCGAAAAACTTTGCCCCGGCTTCCGCGAGGCGGAGCATTGGATAAAAACCCATCGCCGGGCGCTTCTCTGATGTTCAGGGTGATTCTCCATCTGGACATGGACGCTTTTTACGCCTCCGTGGAACAGCGCGACCAGCCGGGGCTGCGCGGAAAACCCGTGATTGTGGGGGCGCCGCCCAACCAGCGCGGCGTGGTTTGCGCCGCCAGTTACGAGGCGCGCCGGTTTGGCGTGCGCTCCGCCATGCCCAGCGTCACCGCAGGCCGCCTCTGCCCAAATGGCGTTTTTGTGCGTCCACGCATGGATGCCTACCGCGAGGAATCCCAAAAAATCATGGAAATCCTCGCCCGAACCCGGGCACTGGTGGAACAAATGTCCGTGGATGAAGCTTACCTCGACCTCTCCGGCCAATTCCAGGCGGATTCACACGATGCTTCCCTGCTCCAGGCGCGCGCCACCGCTGCGGAACTCAAGCTGCTCATCCGCTCGGAACGACATCTCACCGCCACCATTGGCATTGCCTCCAACAAATTGCTCGCCAAAATCGCCAGCGACCACCAAAAGCCCGACGGATTAACCGTCATCACCGAGACCGAAAAACTTTCATTTTTAAATCCGCTTCCCGTCCGGGCCCTCCACGGCGTCGGCCATGTCACCGCACAGACCCTGGCCCGGGCCGGCATTCTCACCGTGGGCGATCTTCATGCCTATCCCGGGAACCTCAATTCCCTGCTGGGTTCCTTCGGGGCGAAACTCAGGCAGTTTGCAGCAGGCATGGATGACCGCCCCGTGCTGGCAAACGATGACATCAAAAGCATCAGCGGCGAGGAAACATTTTTACGCGACACCGAGGACCGGGCCATCCTGCGCCGGTGCCTCATGGAACAGGCTTCGGATATCGCCGCGAAACTGGGACGCAGACGCCTGGCCGCCCACACCGTTCAAGTGAAGGTGCGTTACTCGGATTTCACCACGTTGACCAGGCAGATTTCCGTGGAGGACCCCCTGGCTGAACCCAGGGATATTTACCGGCTGGGCTGCTTCCTATTGGGCCGGGAAAAACTGGTTTCCCGACCCTTGCGCCTCCTGGGCCTGGGGGTCAGCTCGCTGAGGGAGCCGGCTGCCGTTCAAATGAAATTATTTTAACCCGAAACGCGAAATGGAAAAGGTCAAGGTTCGGCAAGATTCTCGAGCGGGAACCCCTTGGGAAAATCGAAACCCTACCCGAAGCGGTCTGGCAAGATTTTTCCATAGAGATGATATGAGTAGTTGGCTGGCGAGCGCGGAAGCGCTAAACCAACCAACTACTCCTGTCATCTCTTATTTTCTCAACCGGTAAAAAACCGTTCCGGCGGAAAGGGAATCGGTGACCACAAATTGTTGGCCAACGCTGGCGGGAATGGAAATTAAAGGAGATC
>JAKAFL010000062.1 GCA_021817945.1 bacterium
ACCCCAATCCGCACTCCAGCCGCCCCCCCGGTCTGGTTCCCGATCGGTTCAGCCGTACGCCGGAGAACGCCGAGATCCATTGATGTTTGTTGACCCTTCAACCTCAGCACCACCTCTCCCCAGCCCTCTCCCCCAATATAATTGGCGGAGAGGGAGTAAAAACGGTGGCTGGCAATGGATTTTAAATTTTTTCACCCATCAAAGTTGTTCTCCCTTTTCATACGCATGATCCAACCCAACGCCGCTGGTTCCCTCGCCCCGCCAGCGGAGCGCGGGGAGAGGGTTAGGGAGAGGGGCTCTCGCTCACAGTCAGTGCGAACTCAAATCAATACGCATTTGGAAAACTCAGCACCACCTCTCTACAGCCCTCTCCCCCAATATGATTGGCGGAGAGGGAGTAAAAAGGTGGGCTGGCGATGGATTTTAAACCAAAAAAACGAAATTCAAAGGGCCAATCTGTCCCAATCTACCGGGCGCAAACTCTATGAGTTTCCGCTCCGGCATCTTGCCGCAACTTGACCCTTTCCATTTCGCTTTCCGGGTTGAAGCCATGATGCGCGCTTGCAATTCATGGGGTGCAGTTCTGGCTTGAAAATGGGCGGCTTAGACCTGAGACTCTGGCTGCGCAAATGAAAGCAAAAATCATCATCACGCCCAAGAAAGCGGTTTTGGATCCCCAGGGCAAGACGGTTCAGAATGCCCTGGCACACATGGGATACACTGCGGTGACGGGGGTGCATATTGGCAAGTACGTGGAGATAGACCTGGCGCCGGGGACCGATTGCGCGGCGGCCGAAGCCGCCCTGAGCGAGGCGGGGCGCAAGTTTCTCAGCAACCCGGTGATTGAGGATTTCAAGCTGGAGCTGGAATGACCGTCGTCGGGATTTTGGACAGCCTTATTTGACCCCATGAATTTTTCCGTATTGCAATTTCCGGCCAGCAACTGCGATCAGGACGCGGTTCACGCCATCCGCAGGCTTGGGCACCAGGCCAGGATGGTGTGGCACAAGGACAATCTGCCGCCTGGGACCGATGCGGTGATCGTGCCGGGCGGGTTCAGCTATGGCGATTATCTTCGTTGCGGGGCGATAGCGCGGTTCAGCCCGGTGATGCAATCCGTGCGGCAGTTTGCGGACAAGGGCGGATGGGTGCTGGGGATTTGCAATGGATTTCAAGTTTTGACGGAAGCGGGCCTTTTGCCCGGGGCGCTGGTTCGGAACCGGGACCTGCAATTTCACTGTGAACAGGTGCATTTGAAGACTGCGGCTGCGGACACGCCCTTCACGCGGCGCATTCCCGCCGACCGGCCCTTGCGCATTCCCATTGCCCATGGGGAGGGATGTTATTATGCCGATGAGGCGACACTGGCGGAACTGCGGGCGAATGGGCAGGTCCTCTGGCAATACTGCGATTCAGAGGGGAACGTGACGGATCAGGCCAACCCGAACGGGGCATTGCATAACATAGCCGGCATCTGCAACAAGGGCCGGAACGTGGCCGGTTTGATGCCGCATCCGGAGAGGGCCTGCGAGGCCCTGCTTGGGAGCGAGGATGGCAAATGGATATTTGAGAGCCTGTTTGAAGCCGGACGAGAACGACCTGCAGCAGGGACCCCATGAACCGCGCCACTAAGGTGGAGGGCGGTCAAAAACCCATGAAAGGCTGTAAAAACCGTCCCGGAAACAAACTGGAAGAATAATCAAGCAAGAGCATGAGCATGAGCATGACAGAACCCGCCATCACGCCCGACCTGGTCGCCAAGCACAACCTGACGCCGGAGGAATACCAGCACGCCGTTCAAATCCTGGGGCGGAATCCCACCTACACAGAGCTGGGGATATTTTCGGTGATGTGGAGCGAGCATTGCAGCTACAAAAACACGCGTCCGTTGCTGAAGACCTTTCCGACGCGTTCCCCGAGGATTCTGGTGGGGGCTGGGGAGGAGAATGCCGGCATCATAGACATTGGCCATGGGCTGGCGGTGGCCTTCAAGATTGAATCGCACAACCATCCCAGCGCTGTGGAACCGTTTCAGGGCGCCACAACAGGCGTGGGAGGAATCATCCGGGACATCTTCACGATGGGTGCGCGCCCGGTGTGTGCCGCCAATTCGCTGCGGTTTGGCGAGTTGAGCAGCGCGGAAGTGAGGCGATTATTCAGCGGAGTGGTCCAGGGAATAGCGCATTACGGCAACTGTTTTGGCATTCCAACCGTGGCTGGGGAGGTTTATTTTGACCGGAGCTATGAGGGAAACCCGCTGGTGAACGCCTTTTGCCTGGGCGTGCTGCGGCACGAGCAAATCACGCGGGGCGCGGCGCGCGGGGTGGGCAACCCTGTGTTTTACGTGGGGCCGGCGACCGGGCGCGATGGACTGGCCGGGGCGGCGTTTGCCTCGCAGGATTTGACGGAGGCCTCTGCGGAGCAGCAGCGCGGCGCAGTCCAGGTGGGGGATCCCTTCATGGAAAAGCTGGTGTGTGAAGCGTGCCTGGAATTGCTGGCCACCGGGGCCGTGGCCGGCATGCAGGACATGGGCGCCGCAGGCCTGACCTGTTCCACCTGCGAAATGGCGGCGCGAGCGGGCACAGGCATAGAAATAGAACTGGACAAGGTGCCCCAGCGGGCGCCCGGCATGTCCAGCTATGAAATCATGCTCTCGGAATCCCAGGAACGGATGCTGGTGGTGGTCCACAAGGGCCGGGAGGAGGAAGTGAAACGGATATTTGAGAAATGGGACCTGCCGTGGGCCGAGATAGGAGTGATCACCGATACGGGGCACATGGTGGTGCGGCATGGAGGCCGGCAGGTGGTGAACATCCCGGCCCGGAAGATTGCCGATGAATCCCCGGTTTATCATCGGGAAGCCGTGGAGCCGGCCTATTTGCAGGCGGTGCGCGCCTTCCGCCTGGATGGGGTTTCGGACACGGTCCAACCACTGGAAGACTTGAAGCGTTTGCTGGCCTGGCCCAGCATTGCCTCCAAGAACTGGGTTTACCGGCAATACGACCATCAAGTGAGGGCGGGAACTGTGGTGCTGCCCGGTAGCGATGCGGCGGTGATCCGGATCAAGGAAGATTGCCTGCCGGTCATGAGCGCGGAACTGGCTGCGCGGGTGGAAAGCCAGACTGCGCCGGGACAGGCATTTCCAGAAAAATACCTGGCCCTGACCGTGGATTGCAATGGCACTTATGTTTACCTGGACCCGTATGAGGGCGGCAAGGCGGCGGTGACCGAGGCCTGCCGAAACCTGGCCTGCTCGGGAGCCATTCCACTGGGAGCCACGGACAATTTAAACATGGCCAATCCGCACAAGCCGGAATTATTCTGGCAGATCCGCGAAAGCGTGCGCGGCCTGGCAGATGCCTGCCGCGCCTTTGACGCGCCGGTGACCGGAGGCAATTGTTCCCTTTACAACCAAAATCCAAATGGGCCGATTGATCCCACGCCGACGGTGGCCGTGGTGGGGCTGATTGAAAAGCCTGAGCACATCACCACCCAATGGTTCAAGGATGAAGGTGACACAATCATCCTGCTGGGGGAAGCGGTGGACCTGGGCGATCCGCTCCTGGGGTTGGGGGGCAGCGCATGGCTGCAGGTGATGCACGGTTTAAAAACCGGCGCACCCCCGAGGTGCGACCTGGAGGCGGCCCGGACCCTGCACACCACCCTGGTGGGACTCATCCAAAGCGGATTGATCAAAAGCGCCCATGATTGCAGCGAGGGAGGTCTGGCGGTGACGCTGGCCGAATGTGCCATGAGCCGCATGGAAGCGAGGGGAACCCCCCGTTTCATGGGCGCGACGGTGGATTTGAGCGGATGGGCCGAGACGCGGAGCAGCGCCTTGTTATTTGGGGAGACCCAGTCCCGGGTGGTGGCAACCTGCGCCGCGCGCGATGGATCCAAAGTGGTTGAACGGGCCCGGCTCATGGGTGTTCCGGCTCAAATGATCGGCAAGGTGGGAGGCAAACGCCTGACCCTCAAAACCCGCGGGTTGGAATTTTCCGCAAGCGTGGAGGAGCTGCACCACGCCTGGTGGAATTCCCTGGCGAAGCACATGAACCAGCCAGGAGAATGAGGTTCAAGCCACCAGGGTCCTGCGACGGTTCCATTGAACCTTCCATTGAACCTGAAAAACGAAATTCAAAAGGCCAATCCACCCCAATTTATTGGGCTCAAACTCTTTGGAAAAATCTCACCAGACCGCTTCGGGTATGGTTTCGATTTTTCCAAAAAGTTTCCGCTCCAGCATCTTGCCGCATCTTGACCTTTTCAATTTCACTTTTCGGGTTGAACACAACCGGCCCGGTGGCGGTCAAAACCGGATTGAATCAATGCTAAAAAATAGAACCGCAGAAATCCTTTTGGTAAAAGCCGGAAGTTGGGAGTAGAATCAGGGACCAACATGCGGCAGTTTACAACCATTGCAACCAACGGTTTTTTGGAGCTGGTGCGGCAGCCGGTCTTCCTGCTTTTAATGACCGGATCGCTGGCCTTTGAGATATTCCTGGCGGTGCCCTACTATTTTGCGTTTGGGGACGAGCCCAAGCTGGTGGCCAATTCCGTGCTGGCGGCCATGTTCCTCTCGGGATTGTTTGGGGCGGTATTGAACGCTTCCTCCTCGCTGGCGCGTGAGATACGCAGCGGAACCGCGCTGGTGGTGCTATCCAAGCCTGTCGGGAGGCTGACCTTTTTGCTGGCCAAATTCACCGGACTGGCGGTGGCGCTGACGGTTTCCACCTACGTGAACCTGGTGGGGGCTTTGATTGCGAGCCGGATGGCCTTTGATGCGTACGGAAAAACCGACCTGCCGGCGATCGTCATCCTGGGGGCCGCAGTGGGCCTGGCTTTCATGCTGGGAGGCTTCAGCAATTTTTTCCTGCGCCGCCATTTTGTGAGTGATGCCGTGGCGGCGCTGGTGGTGTTGACCACGATAGCGGCGTTTGTGATCTTTCAATACACGCGGCAAATGGAGAGCCTGGGCACGCTGGCGCAGGTGAACTGGAACCTGGTACCGGCTGGAATCCTGCTTTTGTTTGCGCTGTGGGTGCTGGCGGCACTGGCCCTGGCGTGCTCCACCCGGCTGGATTCCATCCCCACGCTGGCAATCTGCTCCACCCTGTTCCTAGCGGGATTGATGTCGGATTATTTTTTTGGCCGCCCTGCGGCCCATGGAAACTGGTGGGCTTCGATGCTTTACAGCATCGTGCCAAACTGGCAGCTTTTCTGGCTCGCTGATGCCATCAACATGGGCAAAAGCACTTTTCATTGGGGCTATTTGGCAAAGGCCCTGGTGTATGCGGTCTTGTACACGGGCGCTGCGCTGGCGGCAGGCGCGGTCCTTTTTGAAGACCGGGAATTAAGCTAGTGTAAACAAGCCATTGTAAAGCCGGCGCGGTTTGGCTGCGGAAATGGCTTTGGCAAACCACACGGCAGCCGGGAAATGGCAACCTGGAAATGGCGGCCCTGCGATGGCAGGCGCCATGGGCGGCAAACAAACCAAGAAAGCCTGGATTAAAGTGCAACAGAACTCTAAGAAACACGGAATCGTGAACCTGTGGGCTGCGATGGCGGCCTTCCTGGCCGCCTTTGCGATCACTGTTTACGCCAACTCGGCGGCAGGGCAGGCAGCCACACTTTTCCTGGCGGCGGCGGTGATGGTATCGTTCACCAGTTGGTTTCAAATGCGCCTGGAAGAAAATGAGCGCAATGAAAAGCTGGAGCTGGATGAACTGGCAAGGTCGAGGGGGCAATCCGGCTTGTTTGCGGACAAGGATTCGGAGGTTTTTCCGGCGCGGAATGCGCGGGAACAGTTTGAGAAGTATTTTGTGCCGGGTTTTTGCGTGCTGCTCCTGGCGGTGGAAGCCTGCGGAGCCTGGCTCCTGTGGCATTGGATGGCCAAAAACGCCGCCCTCCTGGCGCCGGCCAGGGCCATGCCGGCGCTCTCCATGCTGGGCATCGTGGCGCTGTTGCTGTTTCTCCTGGGTCGTTTTTCCGTGACCATTGCCCGGCTGGAGGACCATCGCCTGTTGCGTCCGGGATCGAGTTTCATTCTGGCAGGGGCGTTTGTCTGCACCTTCACCGCGCTGGGGATTGCGGGGGTGGCCGGGGGTTATCCCCAGGCAGACCGGCTGATGGGACAAGCCCTGTGCATTGTCCTGGGGTTGATGGCTGCCGAATTGTTGCTGACCCTTTTGCTGGAAATTTACCGTCCACACGTGCGGGGCAAGGTATCGAGGCCGTTGTATGACAGCAGGCTGGTGGGGCTGTTATCCCAGCCGGAAAGCCTGTTTACGACGGCAGCGCAAGCCCTTGATTATCAATTTGGCTTCAAGGTTTCCGAGACCTGGTTTTATCAACTGCTTCAGCGGAACCTGCCCATCCTGATCCTCGCCCAGCTTGGGGTGTTGTTGCTTTCCACCTGCGTGGTGTTCGTGGATGCCGGGGAACAGGCGGTATTGGAACATTTTGGCCGCCCGGTGGCCACGCTCAACCCGGGCGCCCATCTCAAACTGCCCTGGCCGGTTGACCGGGTTTACCGATACCGCACCGATCAGGTGCAATCCCTCTATGTGGGATACACTCCGGACACCAACGAGGTGGGGGCTGTCTTGTGGACGGTGGCCCATAACCAGGAGCAAAATTTCCTGGTGGGCACCGCTGAACCGAACCAGCTCACCCAGGCGAATCCAGACCAGGATGAAACCAACGACACCCTGCGCACTCCCCCCGTGAGTTTGGTCTCCGTAAGCATTCCCATCCAGTACCAGGTTACAAACATCGTTGACTGGATGTATCGCAACACGGATCCCCAGACCCTTTTATCCCAACTCGCCACCCGGTCGGTGGTGCGATACCTGGCGGGGGCGGATTTAAACACGATGCTGAGCCGGGGGCGGCTGAAGGCAGCGGAAAAGGTGATGGCGGACCTGCAACAATCCTCGGATGAACGCCGGTTGGGGGTGCGGATTGCCTTTGTTGGGCTTGAGGATATTCATCCGCCGACGGCAAGCCAGGTGGCCTCCACCTATGAGCAGGTGGTGGGAGCCTACCAGACGCACCTGGCCTCGAATCTTTTGGCACACGCGGAAGCGGTGATGACGAACTCGCTGGCGGATGCGGCGGCATTCAGCACCAACAGCGAGGCGGAAGCCTTGAGAGTAAAACTGGACACCTCGGCCTTTGCAAACGCGGCCTTGTTCACCAACCAGATTCCTGCATTTGAGGCGGCCCCCTCAATCTACAAGCAAAGGGCCTATTTCGAAATGATTCCCCAGGCCACTGCGAACGCCAGGAAATACATACTCCTGGTCACCAACACCCAAAACGTGCTGGTGTACGAACTGGAGGACAAAATCCGCGAGGACCTCATCAACCTGGGCGTGCCCAACAATTCATCTCCATGAAAAGAAACCTTCTCACCATCATCATAGGCTCGGCGCTGATCCTTGTCTTTTTCCTGCTCCTTTTTGTATTCCAGGTGCGTCAATCCGAGGTCGCGGTGGTGACCACCTTTGGCAAACCGGTGGCCAGCCTGGACCAGCCAGGCCCCTATTTCAAATGGCCATGGCCCATTCAAAAGGTTTATAAATTCGACCAGCGCATCCAGAATTTTGAGGACCGCTTCAGCCAGACCCTGACCCGGGACAATAACAACCTGATCGTGACCGTGTACGTGGGGTGGCGGATCAAGGATGCCGCGGCCTTCTATCCCAAGTTCCTGGGGTCGGTGCCGGCCGCGCAATCCGCCCTGGAAAACATGCTGCGCAACGCCAAAAACGAGGTGGTGGGCCAGCACGACCTCTCTGACTTCGTGAATACAGACCCCTCCCAGCTCCAATTTGACGAGATCGAGCGGCAGATGCAATCCGCCGTGGAGGCGGATTTGAACACGAACAATTACGGCATCAGCATCGAATACCTGGGGCTGAAAAAGATCGAACTGCCCGAGAGCGTGACGCAGAGTGTTTTCGAACGCATGAAGGCGGACCGCCAGTTGTTGATCAACAAGGAACAATACCTGGGCGAGAAAGAGGCAACCATGATCCGTGCGGACGCGGACCGGCAGGCGGCGGAAACCATAGCCAATGCGCAGGCCTCCTCCATACGGATCCGCGGCGAGGCTGAGGCGGCTGCGGCGCCCACGTTGAAAGTTTTCGAGAAGAACCCGGACTTATACCTGTTCCTGTTGCGCATCCAGGCCTTGAAGGAATCCATGAACCAGAAGACCACCCTGATCCTGGACAGCCGTTTTCCGCCCTTTGATTTATTCACCCAATTGCCCACCAACACCGTGAGCCAGTGATATGAGCGAGGAACCCAATTCAATGCATGGCGGGGAGTCGGACCCCGGCAAAACGCGGGCTGGGGGGGCGGGGCCTGATATGCCGGAGGCTCTGGATTCCTCATCACAGGCTTTGGCGGAAGCCTTAAGCAGCAGTTTCACCGTGGTCAAGGTGTTGATGGTGCTGATGGTGGCGGGCTTTTTTGCGTCAGGATTTTTCACCGTGGGCCCGCAGGAGAAGGCGGTGATCCTGCGTTTTGGCCGTCCGGTGGGGGAGGGTGAAAAACGGCTCCTGGGCGCGGGGTTGCACTGGTCATTTCCCTACCCGATTGACGACGTGGTGCGCATTCCGATCACCCAGCAGCAGGTGGTCACCTCCACCATAGGCTGGTACCACACCACACCGGAACAGGAACTGAGCGGCGAGGAATTGCCGGTGGGACCCTCACTGAACCCTGCGGTGGACGGGTACCTGATCACCGGAGACCGAAACATCGTCCATTCACGGGCCACGCTGAGGTACCATGTGGAGGACCCGTTTGATTTCACCTTTCACTTTGAGGCGGCGTCCAACCTGGTTCAAAACGTGTTGAACAACGCGTTGCTGTACACGGCGGCGCGGTTCAAGGTGGACGATATCCTGTTGAATCAGGTGGCGGCTTTTCGGGAGGCGGTGCAGGACCGGGTGGAAGATATGGCGCAGGAGGAGCATTTGGACATCGTGGTGGAGCAATGCGACGTGGAGAGCAGGCCGCCGCGGCAATTGCAGGCGGTGTTTGACCAGGTGACCATAGCCCGGCAAAACCGCAACAAGGCGCTGATAGACGCCAATAGCTATACCAACCAGATATTGAGCCAGGCCCAGGGCATGGCCTCGACCATTCTCAGCCAGGCCTCGGTGTACAGCGCCAATTACCTGACCAACGTGGTGGCGGAGGCGCGGCGGTTCAATGATCTTCTGCCGCTCTACCGGGACAATCCAAACCTCTTCACGCAGCAATACCTTGTCAATGCCATGGCCGAGGCGCTGACCAACACGGAAAAATGGATGGAACCCCTGAGCGACTCCGGAAAGAGCACGGAAGTGCGCCTGATGTTGAACCGCGAACCGCTCCAACCCAAGCCGGTCACCGGCTCCTAGTCCTGCTATGCAAGTCACATCGCTCCTGAGTCACCAGCATTCCGATCATTCCCATCATGGCCACAAGCATGATGAAAACTGCGGATGCGGCCATGACCATTCCCATTCAGTGGTTCACTTGTGGCAACTGGTCCTGGGAGTGGTTTTTGTGCTGAATGCCTACCTGGTGGGCTGGCTCATGGCCTCGGATAGCACCCTGGCCAGCGCCAGTGCCTTCATCGGGGCCATCATCCTGGGATATCCCATTGTCCTCACGGCCATACGCGACCTTCGGATTGGAAGGCTGAGCATCAATGAATTGGTGGCCATAGCCGTGCTGGCGGCCTTTGCCTCGGAAGATTACAAGACCGCCGGGGTGGTGGCTTTTTTCATGCTCACGGGGGAACTGATTGAAACCCAGACGGCAGAGGGCGCGCGGGATTCCATTGAGTCGTTGATCAAGCTTACCCCCACCAAGGCCCGCCGCATCCGGCGCAGTGAAACCGATGGGACAGAGCAGGAGGAGGAAATTGCCGCCAGCGAACTCACCGTGGGGGACACGATTCGCATCCGCCCCGGAGACAACGTGGCTGCGGATGGGGTGATCCTGCGCGGACAGGGATCATTCAACCAAGCCACCATCACGGGTGAATCCCTGCCTGCCGATAAAAAGCCGGGTGACGAGGTTTATGCCGGAACCCAAAACCTGACCGGGTTGCTGGAAATCCGGGTGAGCCGCGCCGGGCAGGATACCACGCTGGGAAGAGTGCGGGAACTGATCATTGCGGCCGAGCAGACCAAGCTGCCGATACAAAAAATCGTGGACCAATACATGGGTTTTTACACCCCCCTGGTTCTGGTGATCGGCGCGTTGGTGTGGGCTTTCACCCACCAACTGGACCGGGTCATAGCAGTGTTTGTGGTTTCATGCCCCTGCGCCTTTATTTTGGCGACGCCCACGGCGATGGTGGCAGCCTTGTCTGCGGCAGCCCGCCTGGGAATCCTGATCAAAAACGTGGCGGACATCGAGGCTGCGGCCAAGATCAACGCATTTGTCTTCGACAAAACCGGGACTCTCACGACGGGCCAACTGGCTGTCAGCCGACTGGTGCCGCTGGGTGATATCAAACCTGCCGAATTGCTACTGGTGGCGGCTTCCGCCGAGAAGTACAGCAACCATCCCACTGCCAAGGCCCTTGCGACCCTGGCGGGTGAAGCGGGGCTGTCGCTTTTGGAGCCGGCAGATTTTTCGGAGACCCCCGGCCGGGGAATCCAGGCCCGCGTGAACGGGGCGAGCGTCCTTGTGGGCCGCGCGCAGTGGCTGCGCGACAATGGCCTGGATGGTTCCTTCGAGAAGAGCGTGGACCTCCATGAAACCGAGGGCTGGAGTCTTATTTTCGTGTCCCGGGATGGACAATGCATTGGATGGGTGGGCATGCAAGACCAGACCCGCCCGGAGGCTCGCGTGGCGCTGGAAGAACTTAAGGCCGCCGGCGTCCGCCGCGTGGCCATGATCTCCGGCGACCGCCAGGTGGTCGCCAGCCGGGTGGCCGGTGAAATTGGGTGCAATGAGGCCCGGGGAGACTGCCTGCCACAGAACAAGGTGGAATTTGTCCATGCCATGAAAACCAAGGGATACCGGGTGGCCGTGGTGGGAGACGGGGTGAATGACGCCCCGGCGCTGGCTGCCGGGGATATTGGCATAGCCATGGGCGCCGCCGGCAGTGAGGTGGCCATCCACAGCGCCACCATCGCCCTGATGAACAACGACCTTCGCCGCCTGCCCTTCCTGGTTTCCCTCTCCCGCAGCACCAGGGCGGTGATCAACCAGAATTTCGCCTTCGGGGTATGCTTCATCATCGTGGGCCTGTCGGCCTCTGCCTTTGGGTTCATAGGCCCCATCACCGCCGCCATCCTGCACGTGACCGGCACATTGATCGTCATTTTCAACAGCGCACGACTGGTCCGCAAGGGCGAGGACCTGGAACACACGCCGCAAGCGACTCCTGAAAAAGCATCGGCGCCACGAGCCAGCACATGGAAACCTCAAGCTGCGTGACCTATCGAGAAGGCTTTGCGAGAAGGCCCCTTCACCTGACCTGCCCTGCCCCGAGCCAGGCAGCGCGCAGGCCGGTTGCGCATGAGTAACTGGAAAAACCGACAATCTCCCATGACTGACATACAGGCAAATCCAACGGCCCAGGCCCCGGCAGCGGCGGCCACCGGGGAAACGGTGGTCTCCGTGCGTGGTTTGACCAAGGTTTTCAAGGATTTTTGGAATCGCCCCAAGGCCAGGGCGGTGAATGAAGTGGATTTCGAGGTGCGACAGGGAGAGGTTTTCGGCCTGCTCGGTCCCAATGGCTCGGGAAAATCCACCACGGTCAAGCTCATCCTGGGACTCCTCAATCCCACCCGCGGCCACATTGAGGTTTTTGGCCGTTCGCCGCGCCATGTGGCAACCAAGCGCCGGATTGGATACCTGCCGGAGGAATCCTACCTGTATCGCTATCTCGATTCCCGGGAAACGCTGGATTTTTTTGGCAACCTGTTCCACCTGCCGCGGACGGAAAGAATGCGCAGGACAGCACAACTCCTGGAAATGGTGGGCCTGGGCCAAACCCAAACCCGCGCCGTGGGTGAATTTTCCAAAGGCATGCAGCGGCGCATCGGACTGGCACAGGCATTGATTAATGACCCCGACCTGGTCATCCTGGACGAGCCAACAGCCGGGCTGGACCCCATAGGCTGCCGGGAGGTCAAGGACCTGATCCTGGCTCTGGCCCGCCGGGGCAAAACGGTCATTCTCAGCAGCCACCTGCTCTCGGACGTGGAGGATGTGTGCGACCGGGTGGTGATCTATTACGGCGGGCGCATCCAGGCTGCGGGTCCGCTGCGGGAACTTCTATCCGAACCGGACACGCTGCGCATCACCACGCCCGTGCTGGCAAGGCCCACCCTGGAAAAGGTGCTGGAAATCATCCGGCAGGACATATCCGGAGAGGAGGTGCGGGTGGAGAACCCCACCCAAAACCTGGAAAGTTATTTTCTATCCGTGGTTGCGCGGGCGCGATCCGCAGGCGAGACAAGCGGGGCGCAGTCTGGAGCCGCGCTGGCGGAGTATCTGCGGCCTGCGTCCGCAGATAAGGACCCCGGCAACAGGCTTTTGGAAAAGCTGGTCCTTCCATCCAATCCAGTCCGTCCGGCTGCCGCGACAGCTCCGGCTGAAAAACCCGTGGACGAGCAGAAATTGGCGGCGCTGGCCACGGGCACGAAGCCGCAACCCTCCGCCCCGTCTGTTCCACCCGCCCCGGCAACCGGGCCCGACCTGGCCCAGGCGGATGAAAAACTTTCCACCTTGTTGGGCAAGAAGAAATGAAATCCAGCCTCATCCACGCCACACGGAAGCCTGTATGGGAAAAGCTCATCCAGGGAACCCCGGGAACCGCCCCACATTGAAACCATGCAGCAAATTCTGGCCATAACCTGGTTGACATGGAAGGCGGCGTTGCGGTTCCGGCTTTTTTCCGTCATCGCGGTTTTGCTGGCGCTGGCGGTGGTCGGTTTGCCGATGATCATCAAGGATGACGGCACGGCGCAGGGTTTCACCCAGATCATTCTGACTTACACATTGACCGCCATCACTGCATTGCTGGGGCTTTCCACCCTGTGGCTTTCCTGCGGGATCCTGGCGCGGGATATTGAGGACAGCCAGATACAAATGGTGGTGACCAAGCCGGTGGGGCGCTGGCAGGTATGGCTTGGAAAATGGCTGGGGATAGCGCTTTTGGACGCCATATTGCTGGCCCTTTCCGGCGCTTGTGTTTTTGGACTGCTTCAATGGCGCGCATCGAGTTTGCCTGCGGCGCAGCAAGCCATTTTGCGGCAGCAGGTGATGGTGGCCCGTGGCTCCGCAAGACCCGCGAACGTGGATGCGGACATTCAAGCAGAGACCGAGACGGTTCTGCAAAACAGACTCAAAAGCAGCCCTGACCTGGCCCGCTCCGCGGATTTGCCCGAGGTTCGCCGGCAGATTCTTGAGCAGGTCAAGGCCGATTTTCAGCTTGTTCCATCCGGATACACCCGGACATGGCAAATTGACCTGGGGTTTGCCCGCAAGGAAATCCAGGGCAAGCCCCTGCAATTGCGGATCAAATTCAACTCATCCACCCCAAGCGTCACAGGGACATACACCCTGGTGTGGCAGGCGGGAGACGCCAGTTCCACGAATGCCTGGCAAAGTAATCCCCTCAGCCTGGCGCCGGACACTTTCCATGAAATAACCCTGCCGCCCAACCTGTGCTCTCCCGATGGGAAACTCACCTTGGTGGTGGCCAATCCCAATGCCAGCTCACTGCTTTTTCCGCTGGATGACGGCATTGAAGTCCTTTACCCCGAAACCACTTTCGCGCTTAATTTCGCCCGCGGACTGGCCATTATTTATTTCTGGCTCCTGCTCATGGCGGCCATGGGATTGATGGCTGCAAGTTTTCTCTCCTTCCCTGTGGCCGCCTTTTTTGCCCTGGCCCTGATGACGGTGACGCTCTCAAGCTCCACACTGGCTGAATCCGTGGAGTCCGGTTCCGTGGCGGCGGGCAATGAGGAAACCGGTGCAGCCGGCCACTCCGTGACTGACGTCGTCCTGATTCCAGCCTTCAAGGCTACCCTGACACTGATTGAATTGGTCAAGGGATTTTCGCCCATTGACAACCTGAGCACCGGGCGGAGCATAAGCTGGAATGAAATTGCCAGGGCCTTTTTCCAGATAGATTTTCTCCTGGGCGGCTTTTTTGCTGGCCTCGGGATGTTGGCCCTTCACCGAAGGGAACTGGCGTCAGCGCAAAGCTCCTCATGAAACATTCCATGAAGCCGGGACATTTTAAAATCCCAGGCCCCTCCCCCGCTGCTTTGGCGGAGACAGGCCGGGCGAACTTGAACCGCACATGACCGGGCGATTGAAAAAAGGCATACTGTTGGCGCTGATGGCGTCCCTTTTATTCGGGGCCGGCCGGATGCAAAACGTGTTGAACAGGGATCGGGATCAGTTGGGCCTGACCACCCTGCCAGCACTCGACAACGCTCCGCCCATGCTGGCCTTCACAACCGTGGCTCTGGGCGGTTTTCGCGGTTTGCTCTCGAATTTCCTTTGGATTCGCGCCAACGACCTCCAATTGGACGACAAGTTTTTTGAAGCCGCCCAGCTAGCCAATTGGATTACCGACCTGGAGCCGCACTTTGCCTCGGTCTGGATCTTTCAAGGCTGGAACATGGCGTACAACATCTCGGTGAAATTCAAGGATTTCTCCGACCGCTGGCACTGGGTGGAAAACGGGATCGCGCTTTTGCGGGACAAGGGGCTCAAGTACAATCCGGACAACGTGCTCATACACAGGGAATTGGCATGGGATTTCCAGCACAAGATGGGGGAGAACCTGGATGACGCCAATATTTATTACAAAAGCCAGTGGGCGCGGGAAATGGAGCCCTTTTTTGGGCCCCGGGGCACCAACCTGGTGGATTTGCTCCATCCGCAGACAGCCGAACAGCGCACCAATGCCCTGCGCCTGAAAGAAGTGTTCAAGATGGACCCGGTCGCAGCCAACCGGGTGAATGAGGAGTGGGGCCCGCTGGATTGGCGGATTCCTGAAACCTCCGCCATTTACTGGGGTGTCATGGGATTGGAAGCGGCGCAGCGCGCCCCAGACAAGGTCAACCCCACGGATTTGATCACGCTGCGGCGGATCATTTACCAGTCCATGCAGCAATCGTTTTATCACGGACGGATCATCGCCAATCCCTATAACCAGACCTACTCATTGGGTCCCAACTTGGACTTGGTGGAGAAGGCCAACGAAGCTTACCTGAAAAACTGGCAGGAAGAGACAAGCCCCAGCCAGCGGGAGGGAATCCTGCGGGCACACCGGAATTTTCTGCGCGATGCCGTTTATTTCCTATATGAAAATTATCGCCTGGCGGAGGCCGCCAAGTGGTACAAGGTGCTTCAGGAAAAATACCCGGACAAACCCGTGCTGGATGGGGACCCCACCTCACTGCCCGGCACACTGACGGTGGACGAATATGCGGTAAGACGCGTCCAGTTGGAACTCAATGACACCTCGCAGGAACGAACCACGGCCGTGGTTCAGGGCCTGATGTATAATGCTTATATCAACCTGGCGCTGGGATCGGATGATCGTTACGAGGGATTTTTGAACCTGGTCAAACAAATCTACGCCCACTTCAATTCCCGGACGATGATCCATGGCGCGGCCACCACGCGGGTGCCCCTGCCGGCCTTTTCGGACTTGAACAAGGGCGTTTTGCATGACCTGCTGGACCCTCACCGCGGGCTTCCTTTTGAAGCCCGGGCGGTTCTTCGCACCAGGCTGGGTTTGCCAGCCGAGACAAACCAGGCGCCAGATGTGGTCATTCCTCCCCCGGCCACTCCACCCGCGACCAATGCGCCCGCCACCAACGCGCCGGCTTGATGCCACATCCCTGGTTGAAGGCGTGATTGGGCGCATCTCTGCTGATAAGGTTTCCAGAGTCATTCAACCGGCGGCAAGGAGAGCCCAGGGAAGCTCCCCGCAGCCGTCGGTGAATAACTTTTAGGCTGGCGAAGGTGGCGCGGAGGAAAAGTGAAACGGTTGGTTTGAAACCATTTCGAGCCTCGAAGGAATGGGCCATTTCAAGCGCATCCACCAACCCAGCGCCTCTGGTTTCCTCGCCCCGCCAGCGGAGCGCGGGGAGAGGATTATGGAGAGGGAAAATCGCAAAAAGAC
>JAKAFL010000011.1 GCA_021817945.1 bacterium
ACTGAGCCGAAACGAAGCCCAAGGCCAAAAAGACCGTCCCGGCATACACACTAAGCACAGCGCCACATGTTTGATGGAAATGCTCAAAGGAGAGGGGAGATCGCACACATCCAATGCGATAAAAAACGAACACACATCCCGAGAGATTAGCGCCACCTCTCCCCGGCCCTCTCCCCCAATTTCATTGGCGGAGAGGGAGAGAAGCGGCGGTGGGTTCAATGGGGTTTTTATGTGATTTTGAGCGTTTTGGTGTGATGTCCATTTCAGGAGCGCCGTAGGTGCGGAATATTTGTAGAATAACAGGTTAAAGAATTTTTTAGCTCCGGTAGGAGCGGCATATGCAGGACCATGGGGGACGGACATTCACGTAATCGTCCTTGGTAGGCGTGGGTATATGCCGCCCCTACGGGGCTTGGAATGATTTTTGGGGTTGGCTTTCTACAAATATGTCGCCCCTCTGGGGCTTTGGGACAAAACGTCCGTCCCGAGAGATCAGCGCCACCTCTCCCCGGCCCTCTCCCCCAATTTCATTGGCGGAGAGGGAGAGAAGAGGCGGTGGGTTCAAGAGGGTCTTTAGGCGATTTCGAGCCTTGGGTGTGATCGCCAATTTCGAGTGCTGGAAACAACCCAACGCCTCTGGTTTCCTCGCCCCGCCAGCGGAGCGCGGGGAGAGGATTAAGGAGAGGGGAGATCGCAATAGCAGTCACGCGAACGTTCATCAAAGATTCGTTCCATGACTCAAGCGAATCGCAGGTTTGATAAAGCTCAGCGCCACCTCTCCCCAGCCCTCTCCCCCAATTTCATTGGCGGAGAGGGAGGAAGAAACGTCGGGTTCAAGGGTCAAGCCGCACCCTTGCCGCGAAAGGTTGGCATGGCGTTTCCAGTGGCGCAAACGGGTTGAATCAACGGCAGAGGAGGTAAATGAGGATCACTTGGGCCATTAGCACAAGGCCGATGAAGAACCAAACGATTCCCTCCCGAAGTCGAAGGCCGCGCAGCGGGGCGGGGGAGAGCCAACATTGCAGGGACGTTCCGCCAATACCGAGTATGTCCCCATTGCAAATCCGGGCCTGTGTTTCGGGGTGCCCATTCAGGGTGGCCAATGCATTGGAACCGGTCTCCATGAAAAAACCATCCCCTTTTTTGAGCCGAATGGTGATGTGACGGTCCCAGATGCCAGAATCATCCAACCGCAAATGATTTTCAGCAGAACGGCCTATAAGGCATGGAAACTGGCTGAAAACGCGGGTTTGACCCTTGGATTTGCCGGCCAGGATGGAAATCTGAAGCATTACCAAAGACGGCGAGCGACGTAAACCCGGTCACCGGGGTAAACCACGGGGTCTTGGGCATCGCCGTTCATGATCGCTTCACAATCGAGTTCTATACGGTCGCCATTGGCACGAGTCAACACCACCTTTTTATGGTTGGCAAAATCGGTGAAATCACCGGCTGAAGTGATGGCGCGTGTCACCGTGGTGCCTTCATGGTAGAGTTGCTCGCCGGGATGGTTGACCTCGCCCTGGACATAATAAACCCGGTCACCCGTGCTGGTCACGGCCACGTCCAGATGGGTGTAATAACGGGGGACATAATCCGACAGGATTTCACGCTGCAACTGGCCCAGTGTTTTGCCCACAGCCTGCACGGGTCCTATCAGGTCCAAGGTGATGGTGCCGTCGTCCTTGATGGATTCCTCGTGGGGAGGAATGGGAGTGGGCAGGCCACCCAGAGTGACGGTGACGGTATCTCCAATTTGCAGGTGAGAAACAAAAGTGGTTGGATCCGTGTTTGGGGTGGCGGGGCGGTTGGAGGCGCAGCCGGCAGCAAGGATGCCAATGAGCGGCATCAAAAAGGCCAGCACCCGGAAAACACGACCAAAGGAACCTGAATTCATTGGCGGCAATACTGGATTATTTCCATTGACGATCAATACTTTTGTTTGATGCCCGGGCCGTTTGTTTTGGCTGCGGCGTTCTCGCCTTGGGCCTCCGCTTCCTGCTCCGCTTCGGAGCGGGAATAATAGTAATCGTGATAATATCCGCTGTAATAGTAATATCCCTCATCCTGGGACATGTTGATATTGTTGAGGACAATGCCCACGAAATTGCCACCGACCTTTTCAATCATTTGCTTGGCGCGAATGGTCATGGGTTGGGGATAACGGCGGTATTGGATGACCTGCATGACGAGGTCCACTTCACTGGCCAGCACGGAGGCATCGCTCACGCCAAGAATGGGGGGGGAGTCAAAGAAGATATAATCGTACTTGGACTTGAGCTCATTAATCATGTCCTTCATCTGCTCGGAGCCCAGGATGCCGAAAGCGCTGCTGGGAAGGCGTCCGCTGGGCATGAAATCCAGGTTCTTTACGGGAGTATTTTGAACCACGTCCAGGATGTTGTTTTGCTTGAGGAGATAATTGGTCAGGCCCAGGTTGTTGGAAACCTTGAACAGCTTGTGCAGTGTGGGGCGGCGCAAGTCTGAGTCCACGATCAATACCCGGTTGCCTGTCTGTGCAAAAATGGTGGCCAGGTTGATGGTGGTGGTGGATTTGCCTTCGCCGGCGCCAGCGCTGACGATGACAATGGTCTTAAACTTTTCATGCCCTTTCGTGAACAGGAGGTTGGTGCGAAGCACCCGGTAGGCCTCCGCATTCTTGCTGTCCGGCCCCTCCTCCATGAGGTAGCCGATATTCTGCGGGATGACACCCAGGACAGGAGCCTGGAAAATCCGTTCCACCTCGTCAATGGTCTTCACGCTGGTATCCAGGTACTCAATGAAGAAAGCCAGACCAATACCCAGCAAAAGGCCGAAAATTAGCCCAAGTCCGATCGTGAGCGGTTTGTTGGGCTTGACTGGCAGAAGTCCCGGTACCGCAGGTTCCACCACCTGAACCATGGCGTCCTTTGGAATATACGAATCCACCTTTTCCGCATCCATCTTAAGGTAAAGCAGACGGTGTTGCTCGGTCAACTGGTCCAAGTCCCGTTTGGCATCGTAGTAGGGCTGGTTTCGGGCGGAATCCGCCAAGTCCCTGGCTTTGGAGTCGTTCACCTCACGGGTGATTTCATCCAAGGCCGCACGCTCGGAATCCACCTTGCTGCTGATGCCAGCCATCAGGCCCGTCACGCGGTCATTCACCTGCTTGTTCAGGGTGGTGATCTCCGATTGAACCCTCAAAACCACGACATTGGTCAGAGAATAATCGTTGGTGAGCTCGGCAAAGGTTTGTTCGGATTCATTCAATTTGTCGAGGAGGTTTTGCAAAGTCGGATCGGGAAAGACCGAGGGCAGCACATCCCTGAGCTGCTGCACTGTATAGGCTTTCAAATCATTGAATTGGCTCTGGGATTCAGTGTACTGCCGCTCATATTCCACGCGTTGCTGGTTTAACTGGCGGATTTGCTCCTCGCTCATTGTGGGGTTGGCCGAGCCAGAGCTGTCGGAATTGGCGTAGTCCACTATCCCCAGGCTTTTGCGCAGTTGATCCACGTTGGACTGAACAACAGCCAATTGATGGGTCTCAAGGTCGTACTGGTCCTGCAAGGCCTTCAGGCCGGTTTGATCCAATTGCTGCTGAGTCAGCAGGCGGTACTGGCGGTACGATTCCGCCTCGGCATTGGCGATGTCGGCAGCTTCAGCAGGATCATCGCTATAGACGGTGATTGCAATCAACTTGGTATTGCGCACCGGGTTAAGGTTCATGACGCCTTTCAGCAGGGTCATGGTTTCGGTGCTTTTGAAAGGCTCGCCATTATTGAATTTTTTACCCCATTTGTTGTTCAAATCCAACGTTGCAATGACGTTGCTCAGCACGATCTCGGACTGCATGATCTCAAACGTGGTTTGTATGAAATAGGGGTCAAACCCGGTGGAATCTGCGGTGGTGGTGTTGCCCATGCCGGGCACGTTTAATACGTCCCGCTCCACCTTGATCTTGGCGGTGCTGGCATAGGACTCCGGCAAAATGAAAGTAACCACCGTGGCAATGATGGCGGTAATAAGGAAAACCGTGATAATGATCGCCTTGCGGATGCGGATCACCCGCCAATAGTCCAGAAAATGAAGCTGCGTCTCTCCTACAGGGGAGGGAATTTTAGTGTCATCCATATAAAAAAATTGGGAGCCTGACCCAATTTGGACCCGGCTCCCTAAATGTTTGTTCAAACCAAGCCGACCGGATTTATCATCAATACGTTGCGGTCAGGCCGACATAAAACCGATTGCGTTCGTAAGCGGCACCTGGAACATCGGACCGAAGACGGTCGTAGTTGTAGCCAACGTCGGTTGAGAAGTTCTTGGTGATGATGTAGCTCAGGTTCAGACCTGCGGAGAACATCACGTCCGGTCCCAAATTGCCGGTTCCGTGAAACTCGGAGTATGAATACTGCGCCAAGGCAGAACCAATCAGTTTTTCTGTAAAGTGATGGTTGATGCTACCGTAAAAAGTGGAGGTTTCCTGATATTGTACCAGTCCGCCGCCGGCATTGGGTATGGCCAAGACGTAGGTTGAGTTGTCACCCTGGCTGAATCCCAGTTGGACATAGCTGCCAGGGAGGTAGGTGTAGGAAACCGACGCATCCGCATAGGGCGACCATGCGCTGGAACCTGGAAGATTCTGATTGAAACTGTCCACGTATTGGGCACCTGCCTTGACCGTTCCAGACAGGTTCGGAGTGAAGTTGTGCTGCAATCCGGCGTACAATTGATGAGCGTAATCGTTACGGAAACTGCTTGTAAACGGTTGCAGTGTAACCGGATTCACGCCGACTTGTTCATTTGCGATATAATCCACGTAATCAAAAGAGTAGCCGACAAACCCCATGGTTTCTGGATCAAAATGCCATTGGAGGTCCAAGCCCACATTCTGTTCATCCCGGTTCAACAAACCTGCCAAGCTGGGATTAAGTGCACTGCCGCCAGACTGCTGAAAATCGTAAAAATCATTGGAATAATGCAGCTTGGTGCTCAACTCACGGGTCCATTGGGTATCCAAATCGGTGTTGAAATGGTTGCCAATGTTGTTGCCCTCAACGCGGTAAGGTACACCCGCGTTTCCAAGCAATTCAGGCTCCTGACCAGCGGCAAAAGTATCGGAAACATTCAGCTTCCAGCGCTCATCGAAAGAGTGATCCATCCAGAGGTCCAATTGATGAGTCTGGTCGAAGGCGTTCTGACTCATGATTTGGCGCTGCTGGTACCAGTAAAGGCCATAGGTATAGCGGGCGCCAAAGTCAGTTTGCTGAAGTGAATCGTTGAACGAGACGGAAGGGCTAAGCTCAATGCCGTAGCTCCCTCTGTTGGGGCCGGTGTTTTGAACGGCGTAGTTGCTGTCGTAGAACCCACGCAACGTGGCGCTGGCGTTCCAGATGCTCGACGGAGCTGCCGCAACCGCGGCGCTCGGATCATCAGCGATTGCTTGTTGAAGTCCTGCGGCGCCAACAGCCACCAGCCCTGCGGATAACATTATTTTCTTCATTTTTAAATCTGAAATGTTAAGTTTGACTCGTCTTAATCGGTTGAAACACCCAATTGGTACACCTCGCCACTGCTTGCCCCATGTTTGCGTAACGGCTTCGAATGTCAACACTCTATCAGTCTGAATGCGGTGGATGCAATTATTATTTTTAAATAATTTGCCTTTTTTTCAGCCCATGCACTTCCCCAGATCAATTCAAACCATTTCTTAACCAAATCTATCCAAGCAAAGGCAATAATTGTGCCAAATTCCTGGTATTCACAACATCTTCGCGTTTCAACCACCCTTTTCGGGCAATCGCCGCACCTAAACGGAGAAATCCCGCGTGCTCATTCCTGTGGGCGTCCGGATTAATGACACATTTCACCCCTTTTTTGCTGGCTTGGACCCAATATCGCCAATCCAAATCAAATCTTCTTGGATTGCAGTTTAATTCCAGCCATGTTCCCGTTTCGGCACAGGCCTCAATCACGGCTGGCAGGTTCAAGGGATAGGGTTCACGCTCCAGAAGCAGGCGTCCGCTCAGGTGCCCCAGGATGTGGACTTGTGGGTTTTCTGCGGCGCGGATCAAACGACGTGTGTTTTCCGCTTCATTTCCCGAGGAGACATGCAGGCTGGCCACCACCACATCCAGTTCAGCCAGCAAGTCATCATCAAAATCCAAACCCTCCTTTAAGATATCAACCTCCGTGCCTGTCAACAGGCGGAAAGAATGGCCCTGATCCGCAAATCGCCGGTTGATTTCTTGAATGGCGCGGATTTGCGATTTCAACCGTGCAGGATCAAGGCCGTTGGCTTGGAATGAAGCCTTGGAATGGTCTGTGATGGCCCAGTATTCCAAGCCCAGGTTTTCCATGTGCCCGGCAATTTCTTCCAAGGTGTGACGGCCATCGCTCCAATTCGAGTGATTATGCAGTGAGCCGCGCAAGTCGGTCCATTCCACAAGCCGTGGGATCGCATTTTTTTCCCCGGCGGCAAATTCACCGGCATCCTCGCGAAGTTCCGGTGGCACGTACTGCAGTCCCAATTCGGCATGGATTTCCTCCTCCGTGAGGCAATGAATGCGGAGGCTGGGGTCACGGGTTTCCTGGTTGGATTTATAGAGACCGTATTCGTTCAGTCGCAGCCCGCGCTGGATGGCGCGTTGGCGCATGACAATGTTGTGTTCCTTGCTGCCGGTGAAATAGGCCAGGGCAAAGGGGTATTCCAAGTCTGATACCACGCGCAGGTCGCATTGAATGCCATCATCCATCAACACGCTGGCCTTGGTCTCGCCATGGGCCAGAATCTTGCCAATGCCAGGCAGGGTTACGAACGACTCAAGCACTGCCGCGGGGTTTTTGGATGAAGCCAGCAGATCAATGTCGCCAATCACCTCCTTGGAACGGCGCAAGCTGCCGGCGGTGCTGCACCGGATGACATCGGGAAACTGGCGTAATTGGTCGAGAAGGTATTCCGCTGCCGGCAAGGCCTGGCTCAGCAGGTGTTTGCTGGCGTAATTTCTGAGGCGATCAATGCCTTCCAGTATGTTGGCCTGGGATTTTTCACCGAACCCGTCCAGCGCCGCCACCCGTCCCTCTTTGCTTGCCAACTCAAGCTTTTCCAGCGTGTCCACCCCCAATTTTTCGTGCAGGGCGCGGATTTTTTTGGGACCCAATCCTGATATTTCCAGCATTTCAATCAACCCGGGAGGAATGGAAGCCTTTAAATCGTCGTAATACTTGAGTTTTCCGGTTGTTGCCAATTCGGTGATTTTTTCCTCAAGCGCCTGGCCAATGCCCTTGATTTGGCCGAGGCGGTTTTCCGCCACGAGGACTGAAAGGGATTCACCAAGGCCCTCCAAGGTGCGGGCGGCGCTGGAATAGGCCCTGGTCTTGAATGGGTTTTCGCCTTTCAGCTCCAGGAGAATCCCTATTTCGACAAGCGTCCTGGCCACCGATTCCTTGTCCATGCGCAAATGATCCATGCGCCAATTATGCGTGCGAAAATGCGGCATGCCAAGCGCCTGTTGAGCATGCCTGCTGAAACCACATTTCGATTAAAAAAACGGACGACAATCCCGGGCAAGCCGCGGGCGGGCTTGCTTCGCCAAGCGGGCCGATGGACAATCAAAAGCATGAATGTGGCACGAAAGGCTCGTTTGGTTCCGGTGGCGCTGACGATTGCTGGGTCTGACAGCGGCGGGGGGGCTGGAATCCAGGCGGATTTAAAGGCCTTCGCCGCCATGGGAGTGCATGGCACCTGTGCGGTAACGGCAGTGACTGCACAGAATCCGCAAAAGGCAGGAAAAATTTACCCGGTTAAACCTGAAATGATTCGCGCCCAATTGGAGGCTGTTTTTGAGGAATTACCCCCTGCGGCAATCAAGACCGGCATGATGCACAGGGCTGGGGTGGTTCTGGAGGTGGCAAGGTTTCTAAGGCGTCATGCCAATAAGACCGTAAAAAAAGGGGGCGGCAGGCGAAAAGTCATTTTTTTTCCCCTGGTGGTGGACCCGGTGATGGTTTCCACCAGCGGACGGGTTCTATTGGAACCGAAAGCGCTGGAATTGTTGCTTCGGGAATTGCTGCCCATGGCCGCCTTGGTGACTCCGAACCTGGCTGAGGCGGAAATTTTGGGAGGGATTCGGATTGGCTCAGTGGAGGATATGCGCCAGGCAGCTAGGGCCATCTTTCTGCGTCACGGATGTTCCGTCCTGGTAAAAGGCGGCCACTTGGCTGGAGGATCCGAGGCGGTGGATGTTTTGTGGGATGGTAGCGAGGAATATTTATTTGTTTCACCCCGGGTTAAAGGAATTCGCACTCACGGCACGGGTTGCACCTATTCGGCGGCCATATGCGCCGGGTTGGCCAAGGGCCACAACCTGCCCCAGGCGGTGAAACACGCAAAGGACCTGATCACTCGGTCCATCCAACATGGTTTTCGTTGTGGAGGGCATTTTGTTTTGAACCCGATTTTGTCAGGTCATTGACAAGCCGTTCCCCGTGGGTTAGCTAAAATAATGAAAAAATGTCCGGTGCATCGGGGCATTGCGATCTTATTGGTTCTGGCCGCTTCCCTCTGGGCCATCCATACGAATGCCGTTGCCCCAGGCCAGAATAAACCTGTGCTGATAGGGCTTGTGACCATGGGTGATGAGAGTTGGCTGCAGGAGACCAATCAACTGCCGCAAAATCTTTTGCGGGAGGCCAACGCACACCCCGGTGTTTATTCCGCTGCAGTCATTCAGGCTGCGTGGTCGCAGATCGAGCCGCAGCAGAACGTTTTTGACGACTCCACGATCTCCAACACTCTGAATGTAATAAAAACCTACAATGCCGAGTATCCCTCCACGCCCTTGGTGGGCAAGTTGCGGGTCTTTGCCGGTATTCACTGTCCATCATGGGTTCTTCAGCAGGTCGGTTCGTTCACCTTCACCAACTACACCACCAATTATCAGGTGACCGCCGGGGTTATCACGACCAATGTTTATACGAATATCAATTTGGTCCCCGATTTTTGGACCACCAATTACAGTGTCCTGTGGGAGGGAATGCAAAACCATCTGGCAGGCATTTATGACACCAACCCGTTGATGGGCGAAGTGGCCATTTCAGTGGGATCATCCATCACAGCCGAGCCGTTTGTCATACCCGGGGCGGCCGTGCCAGAAATGGTGGCGGCGGGGTTTACCTATGGACAGATGGCCTTCTGCTTGTCCAATGCCCCCAGCGTCTATGCAGCCTGGAAGCAGACTCCGCTGGATTACACTTTCAATCCCACTTTGAACGCGGGGGTCGGAGAGTCCCCGCCTTTTTCAGTGCAGGTGATGACTGCATTCCGGCAGGCTTTGGGCACAAGGGCGGTGCTGGCCAATCACGACCTGGATTATCCGGCATTCTCGACCGAGGCGGGCGATTATGCTGAGTTTCGGGCCTTGTACAGCGCGGCATTGAACGCCGATCCGCCTGTTTTATCGCCGTTGGAATTTCAAACCTCCGGGCCGACTGTGGATTGGAACGCAGTTGTTCCCTTTGCCGTGGATGTGTATCATCCCACGGAAATCGAGATATGGAACACCACTGCGGTGCCCAAGGGTTTGGCTCCCGTTTCTTTGGGGCAATTGCAGCAATGGGCCATGATGCTCAAGAGCAGGCTGGTCTGCCTGGGGACAGGGAGCGGCAACCCTTTCCCGATGGTTTATTTGGGTGTCCTTGGCAGCAATTACACGCTGCAAGCCTCTGTGGACCTGACCCACTGGACAACCCTTTTAAATTTCACCTGCACCAATCAACCCATGAAATTATTGGATGCGCAGTCTGGGGGAAACAGCCAGCGCTTTTATCGTATCCTTCCCTGATGGATGCAGCTTTCCAGCAAGGCTCACGGGCAACCCGCCATGCCTGAGGGTGAGAAGCCGGGATTGCAAGCGCGCTGAGTGTGTTGGAAACTCTGCGGAAACACTCCGGGCTGCTTCTGAGCGGCTGAAATAAGCCTCACCGTATTTTGCTTTTCAGAAGGCGAGAATGGTGAGTTTTTTGGGGCCGTGGGCGCCCAGCACCAGAATGCGCTCGATATCGCCGGTCCGGCTGGGGCCGGTGATGAGCGAAATCATGGTGGGGAAATTATCACCGTATTTTTGCCGGAGTCCAGCAAAGGCGGCGGGAAGGTCCGCCAGCAACTGATGTTTTCGGGCCAGGACAATGTGGTGCGGTGGCAGCACGGAAAGGGCGCGTCCTCCTGCGCTTTGGTTGGTGAGCGCCACGGTGCCGGTCTGTGCCACCAGAAAATCACACTCACTGATTCCAGCGTTGCAGCTTTCCAATTCGTTGCGGTCATAGCCGGGGGACAGGGTCAACACCTTGCAGGGCAGGGTGGAACAAAGCGGGCTGGTGCATTCACCCGCATGGGTGGCCACTTTTTGCCAGACTTCCCTGGAGGCCATGTCGTTCAACAATTTTCGGGCATCCTCCAGCGAATCCAACCAGTGAAAATCTGCCTTGAGTTCTGCGGCATTCCTCGCGAACAAGGTCCGATGTTCCTCCACTGATTCGCCCACCTTGGGCAGCCAATTCCGGGGTTCCCCGGGGGATGGTGGATGGTGTGAGCCGCCTGGATTTTTTACCTGGGCCGGGGCAGGGTGGCCGGGGCGGGGCGCATTTGTTTTCAGCGCCAGGCGTATGCGATTCAATATCTGGCCTTTTTCAGTCATGTTTGGAAGTTTTGGGGCGGTTTTTCCACCAATCCCTGAAGGATTCCGATGGAATAACCGGCAGGTCGCGTGTCTGGGTCCAGGGTTTGGCCGGATGCCACGGTTTTTTCTGGAACTGGCGGGTCAGCGGCTGGATTTTTTGCAGGATGAAGCGGACTGTTTTCCAGGCCGCCGGGCGGCGGGTGAGCCAGCCAAAAACACCAAAGGCAGCCTCCTCAAGGTTGTCCGGGCGTTCCTGCGCCGCATTGCGGCGATTTTGCAAAAGGTGATGGTGAAGATCGATTTTGACCGGGCAGGTTTCCGTGCAAGCTCCGCAAAGTGAGGATGCGCCAGACAAATGTTTCCAGTCCTGAAGCCCCCGCAAGTGAGGTGTGATCACCGAGCCAATAGGTCCGCTGTAAGTTGTGCCGTAGGTGTGGCCGCCTACGTTCCGAAAAATGGGGCATACGTTCAGGCATGCGCCGCAGCGGATGCAGTGGAGGGCATCCCGCTGCTCGCCATCCGCAAGCAATTCCGTGCGATGATTATCCAGCAGGACAACATGCCATTCCTCAGGCCCGTCCAATTCGCCGGGTTGGCGCGGTCCGCCATACAGGGTGTTATACCCTGTCAGCGCCTGCCCCGCGCCCATGGTGGCCAGCATCGGCAAAAACAAGGCCAGATCATCCAGGCGTGGAATGATTTTTTCTATTCCCAGCAAGGTGATCATGGTTTTGGGCAGGGCCGCGGTCAACCGGGCGTTGCCTTCGTTTTCCGTGATCGAAACCATGCCGGTTTCTGCCACGGCAAAATTGCCACCCGTGATCCCAATGTCGGCCGTGAGGTATTTGCCTCGCAATACCCTCCGCGCAATCATCGTCAATTCTTCCGGGTCCAGGGTGGGTGCACTGCCAAGCTCCTTTTCGAATAAAGCGCTGATTTCCTCCCTGGTCAGGTGCATCGAGGGAAAAACGATATGATAAGGGGTTTCCCTGCGCAGTTGGACGATGAGCTCGCCGAGGTCTGATTCGACCACTTTGAGCCCTGCCTTCTCCAGGGCCTCATTGAGGTGGATTTCCTCTGCGGTCATGGCCTTGGACTTGATGACCGAGCGCGCTTGTTTTTCCTGGACGATGGCTAAAATGATTTCCCGGGCTTGGGATGCGTTTGAGGCCCAGTGGACTTTTGTTCCACGGGCTTCCAGCCGTGTGGAGAAATCGAGGAGATAATGGTCAAGGTGATTGATGGCCTCCCATTTGGTCTCGGCAGCCAGTTGGCGCGCGCCCTGCCAGTCCTGGTAGGTGGCCTTGCGCCGGTCCCGCGCCGTCTCGTAATTTCCAAGCGCCGTGCGGATGATCTGCCGATGGCGCAGATTGGAGGCCACGACCCTGGCACGGTTCCTGAATTCAGATGCAAAAGACATGGCTAATTCTTTTTCACGCAGTTTAACACCTCAGCCAGGTGCATTGTCTTCAGGGATTTGCCTTGCCTGGACAGCAATCCTTGCAGGTGCATGAGGCAGCTCGAATCATTGGACACCATGTATTCCGCCCCTGTTTCCAGGGCCGAATGGCATTTCACGTCCCCCATGGCGCTGGAAATCATGGGGAATTTGGCCGAAAAAGCGCCTCCAAAACCGCAGCATGTCTCGGCTTCCTTCATTTCCAGCAGTTCCAAGCCTTGGACCGAACGAAGCAGCGTTCTCGGGGGTTGTTTCAAACCCAGCTCCCGCAAACCGTGACAACCATCATGAAAGGTCACCCTGTGGGGAAACGCAGCGCCCAAGTCGGTCACGCCCAGTTTATCCACCAGGAAGCTGGAGAATTCCCACGTCCGCGCGGCCACACCGCAGGCCATTTCCTTTTGCGGGGTTTTGTCAAAAAGCTGGGGATAAAAAATCTTCAGCATGGCGCCGCAGGACCCCGACCCAATCACGATCGCCTCCGCATCTTGCAGACTTTCGAGCACGGGTTGCGCCACTGCGCGGGCTTGGTCCCAATATCCACTATTGAAAGCGGGTTGTCCGCAACACACGAGCGCGTCCGGGCACAAAACCCGGTGGCCGAGCCGTTCCAGGATTTCCACCATGCTGATGGCCGCCCTGGGATACAGCGCATCCATGAAACAGGGAACAAATAAGGTAACCGTCATTGTCGTAAAAATATCGGTTGATTATCTACTGCGCCACATCAGGTGTCATCAAAACAATTCCTGCCCGCGAGGCATATTGGCAGCCTGTTTTTCCTGGAGCCTGAGGTTTCCGAATCAAATGTTTAAAACTTTCGCCAGTGGATAAAAGGAAACAGTCCCACACGGGTTGGATTGGGATAAAAAAACACAGTGAATTTTTAACCTGCTTGAATAAAAGGGTTTAAACATGTGTTGAAAAATAAAATCCGGGCTGGCATCCGCGTTGCTTAGTGCGGTATCGGCAATGCCTGGACCGTGTCCGGTCCCGGTGTGGTGTGCCTGTAGAGTAAACATAAAAACAAACTATGAAGAAAATTGAAGCGATCATAAAACCATTCAAGCTTGAAGAGGTCAAAGACGCGTTAAGCGAAATTGGCATCGAGGGAATGACGGTGAGCGAGGTCAAGGGTTTTGGCCGGCAAAAAGGGCACACGGAAATATACCGTGGAAGCGAGTACACGGTGGATTTCCTCCCCAAGATCAAAATTGAACTGGTGGTGGCCGATGGCCAGAAGGATGCGGCCCTGGGCGCCATCATCAAGGCGGCGAAAACCGGCAAGATCGGCGACGGCAAGGTTTTTGTCACCTCCGTGGAGGAAGCGGTGCGAATTCGCACTGAAGAGAAGGGCGATTCAGCCGTTTAAACCAACCCCAATAAATTTGATTCCAACCAAACTCATGAAAAAACAAATACTGACATTAGCATTAATGGCCCTGACCGGCCTGGCCGCGTGTTCGTTGCGGGCGGACACCACGAACACAACCGCTGCTGTAACCAATGCCGTGGCGGCTGTAACCAACGCCGTGGCCGCCGCCACTACTGCACCGCTGACCAATGGTCCTTCCGTGGAGCAGCGGCTGGAGTCCATGGAAGCTTATTTCCAAAATGCCGACCCCACGGCCACCTACAAGGACACCAACGGAAACTACACCGTCAACTTCGGCCTCGGTGGCAACATCATCAACACCAACTTGATGAACAGCACCGGGTCCTATGTTTCCTACCCTGGTGCCGGTCATAACGCCTGGCTCCTCACCAGTACCGCGCTGGTGTTGTTCATGACCCTCCCGGGTCTCGCCTTGTTCTACGGCGGCATGGTGCGCAAAAAGAACATCCTCTCTGTGATGGCACAATGCTTCCTGATCACCGGTCTGGTCACGATCCTTTACATCATCTGCGGCTACGGAATGATCTTTGGCGGCGACGGAACCGCAACCGGTCCCTTGGGCATGACCAACGACTGGATCAAAGGCATCGTCGGAAATCCCAAGGTTTGCTGGATGTTCAACAACGTGACTTCCGCCCCCAACCCGGGTTATTCCTACTGGGTTTCTGAAAACGTGTACGCCATGTTCCAAATGATGTTCGCCATCATCACTCCGGCGCTCATCGTGGGTTCCATCGCTGAACGCATGAAGTTCAAGGCCATCCTGGTTTTCATCACCCTGTGGATGTTCCTGGTGTATTTCACCCAAGGCCACATGGTTTGGGGCGTCAACGGCGACATGAATGGATGTTGGAACGCCAACGCGCCCATTAAAGGCTTGGATTTTGCCGGCGGGACGGTCGTGCACATGACCTCTGGCTGGACTGGTTTGATCCTCTGTATCATCATCGGCAAACGCATTGGTTTTGGCAAAGAGAACTTCACACCGCACAGCGTTGTGTTGACCTACATTGGTGCCTCCATGCTGTGGGTCGGTTGGTACGGGTTTAACTCAGGCAGCGCCGTGGCTGCGGACGTGATTGCCGCCAATGCCTTCACCACCACGACGATTGCGACCGCTGTGGCCTCATTTGTGTGGCCCATGTGGGAATGGATTGTCAGGGGCAAGCCCAGCGTGCTTGGATTCTGCTCCGGTGCCGTTGCCGGCCTGGTGCTCATCACTCCCGCCTGCGGTTACGTGCTCCCCTCCGGTTCCATCTGGATCGGTATCGCAGCCGGAACCATTCCCTGGTTCTTCTGCTACAAAGTCAAGGGATGGCTCGGAATGGACGATTCACTCGATGCCTGGGGTGTTCACGGAATCGGTGGTATGACCGGCGCCATCATGACGGGTATGTTTGCCCGCCAAGCCGCCAATCCCAACCTTGCCACCAACCTGTCCAAATTCGTCACCGACAAAATCTTCCAACCCCAATTGGTTGAGCAATTGAAAACAGTTGCCGTCACCTTGGCGGTCGTGTTGATCGGAACCCTGGTGAGCGCCTATATCACCAAGGTGCTCGTGGGCTTGCGCGTGTCGGAAGAAGTCGAAATCTCCGGCCTCGACATCCCCGAACACGGCGAAGAGGGTTATCACTCCTAAGCCGTATAAGGAATTACAAACGGCTTGATTTCACGGCGGGCGACTTCGGTCGCCCGCCTTTTTTTTGGCGAGCCGGACAGGGGGCGATGACTTGAGGCAAATGATTGGCCTGGGTGTTTTTATCCCGAAAAGCGAAATTGAAAAGGCCAAGATGCGGCAAGATGCTGGAGCGGAAACTCCTCGGAAAAATCGAAACCCTACCCGAAGCGGTCTGGTGAGGTTTTTCCAAAGAGTTTGCGCCCAGTAGATTGGGGCAGATTGGCCTTTTGAAATTTATTTTTCGGGTTAAGGAGAGGGGAGATCGCAAACATCCAGAGCGGAAAACGATTTCATTTCCGTCCCGAGAGATCAGCACCACCTCTCCCCGGCCCTCTCCCCCAATTAGAATGGCGGAGAGGGAGGAAGAGACGGCGGGTTTCATGATGGTTTTTTGCCATTTCGAGCTTTGGGGTTAATCGCCCATTTCAGGCGCACTGCGGGCACAAGTTGAGGGGTGCCGCAGTTGTGAAATAATGGATATCGTTATCAGGAATTACGCGCTGAATTTGCAGCGCAAACCCATGCCTGGATTTTCAGAAAGAGTCCATTCTATTGGCGTGGGCGGGCGCTGGAGTAAAACCGCAAGAATAGTCAAGCAGGGCATGACTTCATTTGCTAACTTGTTTTGCAAATGGGTGACCGAAGACTTAAGAATGAGAGGACGCAAGACGACTACAGGAGGCGCATTTTGCGGGTCTTGACGCATATTCAGGCCCACCTGGGGGACACCCTGGACTTGGACGATCTGGCAAAGGTGGCATGCTTTTCAAGTTACCATTTTCATCGCATTTTTGCAGCAATGACCGGCGAGACCGTTGCGGACCACGTGCGCCGGTTGCGCCTGGAGCGGGCGGCGACTGAGTTGCGCAAGGCAGGTAGGCCGGTGATTCAACTGGCGCTGGAGGCGGGTTATGAGGCGCATGAAGCTTTCACGCGGGCGTTTAAATCTGCCTACGGGATTTCACCGACTGAGTTTCGCCGCGCGATGGAGCCGGACGTCAGGCTCACCGCAGTGTCCGGCGTGCATTTCCGCCCTGGCATTCCTGTGACCACATTCAATACCAACCACATGACAACTCAATATATGAAAGTCATCACAAAAAAAATCAAACCGATGCGCGTGGCATACTTGCGTCATGTTGGACCATACGAAGAAACCGGCCAAACATGGGTGGACCTTGCGGGGAGGCTGTCCGCAGACGGGCAGATTCACCCGCGGTCGGTTTACATAGGCATGGGACATGACAACCCTGAACTGACACCGGCGAAAGAGCTGCGCTATGACGCGTGTATCACTGTGGATGAAGGGTATCGCCCCCAAAAGCCTGTGAATGTGCAGACCATTGAAGGCGGGGAATATGCCGTGGCAACAAGTTGCCCCGTTGCCAAAATCAAGGATGCCTACCAATACCTTTATGGCAGGTGGCTTGCGCAAAAGTCCCGCGAATTACGTCCGGCGCCGAGCTTCATGAGATTGCTGAATGTTGGCAATGGAAATGCGCCATCCAAACTGCGGGTGGATATACATATGCCTCTGCAACCGGGGCGGCGGCCAAAACGGGAGAAGAAAATGAAAATTGAACTGGCGACACTGCCGCCGCAACGGGTGGCGTATGTCCGGCACGTGGGGCCTTATGAAGGGGTTTACCGGGCATGGATGGATTTCATGCAGCGGCTGAAGCAGCACGGGTTGCCCGGCAAGGACTCGCGGTTGCTGGGTGTTCCGCTGGATAATCCCAAAGTGACACCTCCGGAAAAGCTGCGCTTCGATCTGTGCGTGACGGTGGATGAACAGTATGCGCCCGCGAAGCCCATGCGGGTGCGGACAATCGCCGGCGGCGAGCACGTGGTGGCAAGGAATTGTCCGGTCACGGAAATCGCCAGGGGTTACGAGCATATTTACAACACATGGCTGCCCGGAAGCGGGCGCAAGGCCCGGAAAGCTCCTTCGCTTTTGGTTGCCGTGAACAGCCAGGAAAGGATGCCGACTCCATTTGGATTGCGGGATATCTTCGTGCCTCTTGAAAGGGCATCGTAAAAAGGAATGAAAACAATTGCCATTTTTCGAACAGGTGGGATGACCGCTGCCTGTTGCCTGTGGCTGCTGGCGGGTGCCAGCCAAGCGGCGACCCCCGTTCAGGCGAATGTGGATTATGACGCCATCATCCGCACGCTGGATGCCAACATGTTCGGCGTCAACACAGCAATTTGGGATGGGACATTGGACACGGCTGGCTCCATTGCACTGCTTCGCGAGGCTGGACCAACCGCGTTGAGATTCCCGGGCGGTTCCATAGCTGACCAATATCATTGGGCATCCGACAGTGGCGCGCCCAAACCGGCCCATTGGGTGACCTCGTTTCAAAATTTCATGCACGTGGCCAGACAGACAGGGGCCCAGGCTGTCATCACCGTGAATTACGGTTCCGGGACCCCGGAGGAGGCGGCGGCGTGGGTGAGTTGCGCAAACGTCACCAACCACTGCCATTTTCAATACTGGGAAATTGGAAACGAAAACTACGGCGCATGGGAACGCGACGACAACATCCCGGCGCATGACCCGGTGGAGTACGCCCACCGCGCGCGCGATTATTCAATCCAGATGAAAGCGGCGGACCCCACCATCAAAATAGGCGTGCCGGTGGCCGAAAAAATCTGGCGCATGCCGGATCGCTGGACGCCGTCGCTGCTTTCCGCCCTTGCGGAGGAGGGCGTGAGACCCGACTTTTTGGTTTACCATTTTTACCCCGAAGCGCCAGGCAGGGAAAATGACGCCACATTGCTGCAGGCGGCTTCTGAATGGCCCGGAAAGGCTGCCTACCTGCGCCAGGAATTACAGCAGCGGTATGGTTCGGGATCGGCTGGAATTGATCTTTTTTGCACCGAAAACAATTCCATACCGCTCAGACCCGGCAAACAGTCCACCAGCCTCGTCAACGGACTGTTTTTGGCTGACAGCTTTGGCGAGATTGCCCAGACAGAATTCAAGGCGTTCTTTTGGTGGAATTGGTGCAATGGCGGTTACATTGGACCCGAGGACCGGACCAACAACAACAGCGTGCTGCTCCACGGTTGGCGCAATTACGGCGACTATGCCATGCTTTCTAAGGGTCCTTATCCGACATTTTATACATTCAAACTTCTGAAATGGTTTGCCCGCCCTGGCGACCGGGTTGTGCGGGCCAGCAGCGACAGCAAACTCCTGGCGGTTTACGCGGTCCGGCAGGCAAACGGTTCGCTGGCATTGCTGGTCATCAACAAAAGTCCGGTCGAGACGTTTGCCGCAAATATTTCAGTGGCGCATTTTCAAGCCGGACCGGCGGGAGTGGCATACGAATATGGCGTGCCACAGGATGATGCGGCTCGCACCGGAGCCGGCCCGCAGGATGTTGTCCGCACGGTTTTTAAAACGGCGGGACCGCCATTGGAGCGCTTGTTTGCGCCTTATTCCGCCACGGTCGTGATTTTGACTCCGCGCCTGCTGAATTAAACTCCTCCGATAATGGTCCATGCAGCGCACCCTGATGAGGGCTTCGTTTATCACCTAAACCCGAAAAACGAAATTCAAAAGGCCAATCTACTGGGCGCACCTTGACCTTTTCCATTTCGCTTTTTGGTTTAATTGAGGACCGTTCGCCGATTGTCAGCGCAGTGGATGCAAGCTTTTCCACAGGCCCCATGACACTGGCCTTGTGGGACCATTTGCCATCTCAATTCATTCAGGCTTACTTTCGGTCTCAGCCACCTTGATCTTGGCCACTTTTACGGATTCTCTCATGGATGCTGCCAGCCACTCTGCTTCAGGCTGGTGTTTGATGTTTTTGGCAAGCACCAATCCTTTTCCATCGGTGGTTTGCAGCTTGAGGTCATAATAGACGGCATGCCCGACGGTGGCTCCTATTTCAGCCACAATGCTGAGGATCCTGTTTGCCGGGAAGGAGGTCGTTTGCCTGATGCCAAACCATGATCTTTCCATTTTTAAACCGGGCTGGTGGATGGTCACCCGGATGCTGCGAAAGCACAAATCCACCAAAAAGACCCACATTAGCAAATCCAGACCGGAAAAAACCACGATAAAGGGCAATGGCGCATGTTTGAAAATCAAAAGCGCAGTGATGCTGGTCCAAATCAGGCAGAATACGCCAGCCCCGGCGGCAATGCCCGGAGTGCGTCCCGCTGGAAAAACAAACTCCTGTCCGCCATCCTGCGTCGGTGTCACTTGAATGCGGGTATTCAGGGAACTGCGGATTTCATCCAGCGCCACCCCATGAGGTTGAGTAAGGTCCGGACCGGATGGCGGGTTTTCGGCCAGTTTGAAGACAGGCACCTCAAAAGTTGCGTGGAAATTGGGTCCCTTAACGGTGGCAGAAACCTCCAGTTTCCAATGGATGCCTTCAGATGCAGACAGGCTTGATTCGGGCAAATCCTGGGGCAATTGAAAATAAATCGGCACCTCGGTTCCACCCCCCATGGCTTGCGGAAGGTCCGGGCGAAGCCATTTTTCATCCCGCCAAAGCACTTTTTCGGTCACCTGAAGATTATTGGTGGCTCCTGTGGTTCGGCGTTTGACACAAGATATCCGCGCTTGCCACCCCAACTTCGGCTGCAATCGGGATGGGATATGGATCTTGCCGGACAAAGCCTGTCCGGCAGGAGCGGGAAAATGGTCCATCTGGAAGGTGGCCCGGCCAAACCGGTGCCAGGCAATGGTGGTGTAAGCCGTGAAAAAAAGGACTCCCAACCCCAGCACCGGAAGGAGTACCGCGAGAACCAAGCCAATGGAACTGCGATGAAGCAACGGCGGAAGAGCCACCAATGAAAGAACTGCCAGCGCCAGGCTCCAAAGCCCCACGATAACCCAAACCAGAACAACTGCCTTGCGCGTAAAATTGCGGATCCTGCCATCCGCCCATTCCTTCCGTTTGAGCCATGGCGCCCGGTCATCGTCTGAAGTTTTGCCAAGGGCCTGAATGGCCATTTTTTTGGCGTTAATTCCCAGAATGAGCGCCATCAGGCCTCCGCATACCACGGCGGCGCTGAGCAATCCGGTGGCTTTTTGCCGGTTCAAACCGCCCAGCAGGCCATCGTGAACCAGCAAGACGAGTGCAAAAACACCCATCAGGCCAAAGGGCGCACAAAGCAGGACGACTCTCAGGCGGGCGGCTTTCGGATTAACGGGTTGGCTGTCTTTGTCCTTAAAAATGAATCCCATAAACCTCATTGATGAACCACGCTCGAAATCCTGTTTTCATCCTCTTAAATTAGTGAAAAAGGCCTTCTCAAGCCAGTATTAAGATTCCTTGTCCAGACAGTCTCTTGCGTTCGATGCAGGTCGCAATTGCTCACGATGCCGTTCGGGTGCGCCGGAAAACCTTGCCCATCTCGGCCTGGTCCACCGGTTTGACCAGCATTTCGTCTATGTTGACATGCGGCGGTCGGCTGGCCACCCAGACCATGATTTCGGCAATGTCCACGGCGAGCAGGGGATTCATTCCCTCGTAAACCTCCGCAGCGCGCTGGCGGTCACCTTTGAAACGAACGATGGAAAATTCCGTTTCCGCCAGGCCCGGGTCAATGCTGGAGATTCGAATGCCGCTGCCCAGCAGTTCGTGCCGCAGTGCCCGGGTGATCTGACGTTCCCCGGCTTTTGCGGCGCAATAGGCTGCCCCTCCCGCATAGGCGGTATGCCCGGCCACGGAACCCACATTTAAAATGGTCGCGCCCGCATCCTTTGGCATCAAAGGCAATGCGGCGCGGGTCATCCGCAGCAAGCCCAGCACATTGGTCTGCATCATGGTTTCCCAGTCTGAATCCAGGGCCTTGGCCACGGGATCCAATCCCACGGCACCCCCGGCGTTGTTCACCAAAACATGAAGAGGCCGGCCTTTCAGATTCTTGGACACCCATGCCAAAAAAGTCTCAACGCTGGCGGTGGATGAGACGTCCAGAGGATGAAACATGGCTTGCGGCGAGCCGCATTTCAACGCTGTGCGCGACACCCGTTCCAGATGTCCCAGCCGCCGCGCTCCCAGGAACAGACGGCAGCCGCAGGCGCCAAATGCCTTTGCGGCCGCAGCCCCAAAACCGCTTGATGCGCCAGTGATCAACACCCATTTGTTTTTCAGCGAAAATTTCATAAGCCTGTTTTTGGGCCAATCTCCCCGGTAAGCCTCAGAGAAACTCCGTGAGTTTTTGCCCTGTCTGCGCTTGAAATAATCAGGTGCGCGATGGTCCTTTGTCCATTCATTTTATCCTGGCAGCGCTCAGTGCGACTTTGGAAATGCCCTTGTCCGGCGTCTGGAGGAGGCATCTTCCGGCATGAAGATACCCACGATGGACCGAGCGGCATGCGTTTAGGAAGCCATCCAATTTGTGCCGCACGAATGAAACCCCAAGGCAGATGACTTTGTGGAACGATTTTGAGGAAAAATTACAGCCCGTGAAGAGTCGGAACAGGACCTTGTCCACTTTTGGCGGGAATGGTGGAGCCTAGGAGGCTCGAACTCCTGACCTTCTCATTGCGAACGAGACGCTCTACCAACTGAGCTAAGACCCCATTCCCACATCCGCACCGCCCGATTCCCAAACTATTTCAAGCAGACGATGACGGCTTCATTAATATCATCAGCCAATCCGCCAAGGCAAGCGCAAACCGGCGGCCCAAATCCGCACGTAATTATCCGCTTTTGAGCCAAAACCCGCATGTAACCGCGCCAATGTGGCGTTTTAAATTCAATACAGGTTGTATATTGGCGCAAAAAATGACCATGCCAAATTCATTGGCCTGAATCGCTTTTTTTATTTTTACGTGCCGATTTGGGGGCGGGGTGTGACCCTGAATTCAGCAAGTGGCACTGTCGCAAGTTGCAGGATTTGGCAGGGAAAGGAAAGCTGCGGCAAAAAGTTGTGGATTTGATGCTCATAATTCCCACGATTACGTTTTGATGCGGCTTCGGGTCCGCAATTGGATGGTTTGCTCAAGCAGGGGTACATGCGCGAGGTCTTTGGGGCGGCCAACGACTCGCTTGCTCAAGAGAATCCGCTCCAGGGGAAGCACTGCCACGACGAATCCCAACCATTAGAGCCGAGGTGCCCGCCGGAATTCTGAGTCAAAACTGAGCAATCCATCCACCCTGTAAAGAAAGTTAATCATGGAACCGTCGCTTAACTCCACGACAGTGTTGGCTCGTATGGCTGCCCCCTGCCTGAGGCATAACCGGAGTGCCTGCAAATACTGACGGGGCCTCAAATCGAGCCATAAATCGGTGTCCAGGGTGGTGCTGGGACAGCCCTGAAGAATGGCCGCGCTCATTCCGGCTACTTGAAACCGTATTTTTTCCTGCTGGAGCGCGTGTATAAGTCGTGCGAGCGGAGAAAGTTCTCGTGCATTTGCCAGCGCTCGTCCGGGCTGGCTGACAGGGTGCGCGCGAACAGGTGTTTTTCCTCCACGCTCAGGCCGGGCAGGCCGCGAAGCCTTCGAAGGACCCGGGCGATTTTTTTTCCATGCTCAAACAATACCCCGTTCATTATTCGCAGTCGAGCGTGAATTCCGGTTTCCATGATCGCATCTCAGTTTTTGAGCGGGTAAAACGAGAAAAGTCTGGGAGGAAAACCTGGGTTGCTGGGTGATGAAGTTTGAGAGGGGGGCGGGAATAAGAGCCGGGAATAGCTGTGGATGGCAGCCGAAAAAGGGGCGCAAAAGGTGGCTGATTCGGCCCGCAGGCCTGTCCGCATTGTGTCTTGCCTCTGAACTGAATGCGGCATGACCGCCGGCGCCGGACGGGTTTGATCGGTTTTGAATGGTCATGGTTCGATCAAGCTGCCCGGATTCAATGCCATTGGTAGGTCAATGATGCGAAAATACCATTGGCTGAGTAATTGTTGACGCTTGCAACTCCAGGCTCCTCGTATTGGGAAAATTCAAAATGAATGGCGCCTCCCAGGTTTTCGGTGAACTGACGGCTTAAGCCGATGATGAAATCCTGCCGGGTGTAATCGAGTCCGGCTGGAACTCCTGCAAAGGTGTTGTTTTGGGCATAGTTGGCATGGGAGAAATTGCAGGCGAGTTGCAGTCTGGTTTTTGGATTGACAGAATAGTTTGCGGATGCAATGAGGGTGTAGATTTCCCCCTGGTAAGGCACGATGGAGGGATCATTATTATCCGCAGTGCTGGTCCTGGACCGGCTATAGGTCATGGAGCCGGATAGAAACAACTTGCGCATGGGCGTGATTGTGGCGCTGACCCCAAAGGTTTGAAGCTCGCAATTGCCATCAGCTATGGTGCCGCCTTGCGAAACCAGGGTTTGCACGGTGGAATCATAGGCGGGGTCTGTCCGTGTTTGGTATTGGGTATCGGTCAATTGGTAGGTCAACGTGGTTTTAAGCCATGAGGCAGGGTGGAGGACCAGTTTGGTTTCAAATTGGGCGCTCGAAATTAATCGGTTCAGGATGAAGGAGGGGTAACCGTTGGTGGGGCTGCCCATTCCGTCAAAGACTCCATTGAGCTGGTTGTAGGCCGTGTCGCTGAAATGCTCACTGCCTTGTGTCACCAGGTCGGCCCAGTTCCAGGGAGAAGTGTCGAAGCCAGCCTTCAAATCATAGCACAAATTGTTCGCATCCGTGTTCCGCTCAATGTCACTACCCGCCACGCCAGTGTTCTGGGCCTGGTAAATTCCGTAGGCATCCTCGTTGATCCTTGATTCCGCAAACAGGGAGGTAAAGGGGATGCGCGTGTAGCGCACCCCGGCATTTTGCATGGCTTTCACTTCCTCCAGGCTGGAGTTGGCGGGCGTGTTGATCCCCAGGTCCAGGTCCGGCACGCTTTCGCCAAATCCTTCCTCGCGCGTCCATTCCTCCTGGGCGTCCAGCACGAGGGCCAATCCATTGAACGGGGTGAGGAGGTTTGCAACACTGAAAATTTGGGATTCCCGACCCAGGCTGATTTTTGAGCTTTGCAATGAATTGTTGAAACTGAAGGCGGGGATGGTGTTGGCCTGGTTGAAATAATCTCCGCCACTGAGCCGCGAATAATAATAACCGGCATCCAACAACCACCAATCCCGGATATGCCTGCTCACCGTGAGAGTATCAACGCCCTGCACCTGCTGGTAATGATCCGAAGTGCTGATGAACTGGCCAGGAATGACGCCGCCTGTGAGAATGCCTGATTCCATGCCATTGTTGGCATGCGAAAAGAAATCCAGACGGCTGTAGTTTTCCAGGTTCCAATCGTCAAGGGTTTTGGAAATATCCAGTTTAATGGAGTGGGTTTGTTCGTTGAGGGATTGTGAGGAGGCGAGGATGTTTTTGCCGTTGTCAAATCCCCAATCCAAGGTGGATTCCATTCCCTTTCTGTACTGGTATTCATAACCCAGCGTCATCAGAGGCCACCCGGGATGATCCAGCCCAAGGTCAATCCAGGCATCTCCATTGTCCACATACAAATTGGGGTTGGGATTGGCTGGCGGAGCCGCCACCAGCGGATCAAACCCTCCGTCCTGCGCATAATATTTTCGCCATTGATCAAACCCGGCATGGATGAATCCACGCCCGGTCTTTTCCAGGGATAGTTTAAAACTCAGGTCTTGTTCAGGCAGGAGCACATGCCCATCCAAGGTCATATTTTCATCAGGACTCAATTGCTCCTTGGCTGAAAACGAATCCATCCCCGCGGAGAATCCGTTTTGGACACCCTGCAATTCCCTGAATTTGCCTGAATTTCCCGAGACCAGGTAGTCCTGAAAGCTGGGAGAAACGGTCCCGGTGAAGGATTGCGCCTGGGGAGTGGACCCCCAGGCAAGGCCTTCATCAATCCATGCGCGAAGGAACTGAATCTGGGTTGGCGTGAGGCGGGAGCCGGCATCTTCCGGGGGCATGACCATGTCCCGCACCTTGCCGGTGACGTAGGCGATCAACATGCTTTGATCGCTGTGGCCAACCACAAGGTCATTGGTGTTGAGATCGCCACCCTCCAGGGCGCCCTCACGGTAGTCCAGCCGGAAATCGCTTTGCGGTTTTTCAGCTCCATGGCATCGGAAACAGGAAGCTTGCAAGATGGGCAATATGTCCCGGACAAAATCCACATTGGAAAGGGTTGTGGAACCGGATTGGATTGGCAGGGAATCCGCAGCAGGCAGGGGCATGGGATACAGCGAGGCCATCAGCAATGCCAGGAGGAGGGAGCTTTTGAACCTGGTGAAAAAGCCATTCATCAGCAAGCCGGGTTTTCAATAACGCAGCCGGATGTCAATGTTGGAGCCATGCACTGCCGTGTGGCAGCCAGAGGTCCAGCACGTGCCTATTTGCAGGAATGCCGTGTGGTCAATGGTTCCGATATAGATGTGGCCGGCGGGCACGGAGGGTCCCTGAACCTGGGCATGGCACCTCAGGCACAGGTTCGGGTCATCTTCGACCAGCAGCTTTTCATTGATGGATCCGTGCGGGTTATGGCAGACGGTGCAGCCTTCGTGCATCGCCTCGTGTTCAAAAATGAAGGGTCGCGTCTGGTCTTGATGGCACGCGGCACAGCTCTCATTCTGCCGGGCCATGGCAAGACCCCCGGCGGCCTTGAAAATGTCCTCACCGTGCGGGTCGTGGCATTGCACGCAATTCATGAAACCCTCCGGCACGGGATGATGCTGGGGCAAACTGAATTCGCCCTGGACATCCAGGTGGCATTCCATGCAGGAATCCGGTTTTTTACCAGGGTTTACAATCAAACCTGGCTGGCCGCCGGTCCGGATATGTTCACTGCCTGGTCCGTGGCAGGATTCGCATCCAGTTTGCCCCGGCATGGCTGAACGAGCCGAATAAAGGCGCGCATGAGCGCTTGCAGGAAACCTGAGGACAATGTCCCGGTGGCACACTGCACAGGCCTGGTTTCCAACATAATGTGAACCGGCAATTTCCGGCGCCTGGACAACCCCATAGGGCGTGGTTGTGCAGGAGACGATGAAAACCCACTGAAAAACCACGAAACCACCCAGCAAAAACCGTGTGATTTTGCGTTTCAATTTCGCATGCCAGCGATTTTGCCTGGAGTGCTGCCAGGCAGGCCCGGTGACGCGGCCTGAATGATTTGCCTCACAATTTGGTCAGACAAGTTCCCGCCGGTGGGAAAAATCATTTGCAAACGGCCGGAGGCATCAATGATAAGCGTGCGAAAATTATGAACGATCACCCCATCCTGGTTTTTCATTTTCATGCCACAACGCTCCGCCAATTCGCTGATGTCGGATGTGGTCCCGGTCAAAAAGGACCAGTGTGCCGGGTCATAACCATAGGCTTGGGCATAGGAATGCAGCACGGAGGGTGAATCGAATGACGGGTTGAACGTGACGGATAGGAAATGCCAGTTGGTGGGGGCGGATGACATGTGGGTAAGGATGGCCGACGCAGTTTGAAAGTTTTTGGACAAACGAGGGCAATAATCCGGCAAGGGGCAACGGGTGTAAAAAAAAGTGATGGCCAGGGCCTGGCCATGAAAATCGGCCAGGGTTACAGGCTGGTCGAGTTCATTGGTGAAGCGGCAATGAAGAAGGGCATATCGGGGATCATCAGCAGGCCCTGTTGGAGGGGTGTCCGTCCCGTTGTTATTGGATGCCGCCGCAATCGGGGCCTGCCCCACCACGACGAGGTGGGCGACCCAACTTGAATCCGCGCTCACATGCAGCTCAAAATGGACAATGCTGCCGGGATGAAGACCTGATAATTCATTCGCATCCCTGACTTTGAAGGGCATGGTCATGCTGTCCATGTAGTTTGAGATGGCAGCGTGATGAATGACCACGACCCTGTTTTGCGGCTGCACATCCTCAATGACGCCATGTGCCTGAAAAATTTGATCCGTTGGAGTGGAAAAGGCCTGGGGCGCCAAGAACCGGGTGATTGACAGCAAAAACCATCCAGCCAGGCAAGCCGGCACCAACCTTTGAATGGCACGCCTGATGTGTCTGCGAAAGGATCTCATGGAAGGCGCAGAATCAGGGGTTGGGTTGCAGCGCCACCCGATAGAATCCATTCCGCGAAGGCGCGCGGGAATCGGAAAAGGACTCGGGGTTTTGGGATGCGATATTGGTGGCCAGGGGCGTCCAAACGATCAGGTTAGTTGAAAACTGAACCACATATGAAAGGCCCACCGAGGAGGCGTAGCTGAATTGGAAAATACCCGATGATAAAAGGGAAGGGGAGTGAATCACAATGGGAGCGGCATTTACAACGGAGATATTGATTGAGTTGGTGGCGGACAATCCGTCGTCGGCGCTGGCGATGGCTGATAATGAATAGGTCCCTGCGGCAAGATTGGTCACAAATGCCGCATAAGGCGGGGAGACGCAATTGGTGAGGATCACCGAGCCGAGCTGAAATTGGACATTGGTGATGGATCCGCTGCTGATGGATGCCGCAGCCCCCATCGTGAAGCTGGCCGGCGAACTGAAGACAGTAGAAGACATTGGATTGGTTATGGTTACAGATGGAACCACAGGCGCAGCCGCCACATGGATCGTTCCAACCATGCCAAAGGAGACGTGCACGGTGCATTCATAGGGGAACGATCCGGCGCTGGAAAAAATATTAGTGAATGAAAATGGATAGGAACGAGTATTGGAACTGTTTTGGTTGCTGGAAGTGCCTGGACCGCCTCCCGGGCTGGGAAACAACCAGGCGTAGGGCGTGGTGGTGCTCACCACATTATGATTTGCAGCGCCACTGGCCCAGTTCCATATCACCTCGTCACCCGCCTGGATATCAAGGGTGGAGGGGTTAAAGGCGTAGTTTACAACCGATACAGTGGCCACCGCGCCATGGACGGTCCAAGCCGCCAAAATTCCGAGAAGGACTGTGCCTTTTAGAGGCAGGGTTTTGGATACATTGAAAATTTGAGGTTTAATAGTTTTCATGCTGGTTCAAGATGGTTAAGTTGACTCTGGTTTTGTCGGTTTCAGTTATAAGAGGAATGCCAGGGCGGGATGTTCCCGGCTGGCAAAGAAAATTTCAGGGAACCTTTTGGACCCGGGTGAGTCATACTCAGTGAGCCTGATCATGGTTGAAAAACCGGATTTCGAAAAATTGGTGGCTTGCCACTACCATGAGCTTTATCAGTTTGCCTATAGCCTGACCCGGAGTGAGTCGGAGTCGTGCGACCTTACCCAGGAGACCTTTTGCATCTGGGCGGCAAAAGGTCATCAGCTTCGCGATGGAAGTAAGGTCAAATCATGGCTTTTCACAACCCTCCACCGCGAATTCCTGGGTGGAAGGCGCAGGCAGGTTCGATTTCCTCATGTGGAATTGGAGGATGCGGATGCGGAATTGCCCATGGTCACCCCGGAGTTGGTGGACCGTTTGGATGCGCGGATGGTGGTTGAGGCTCTGGCCGGGCTGGATGAGATTTTTCGGGCGCCAGTTGCCTTGTTTTATTTGCAGGATTATTCTTACATGGAGATTGCGGAGATTTTGAGTGTGCCTGTTGGAACGATTAAATCACGGCTTGCCCGCGGAATAATCCGTTTGAACCGAATTTTGACATCCACGAGGAAAAAGGGGGGCGAATCATGACCCTCGAAGAAGCCAGGGTGATTTTATTGCGATACCGGCCCGGGCAGGGAAATGAGGCTGATCCGGAAGTGGCTGAGGCGCTGGACATGGCGGCCAGGGATCCGCAACTGGCCGAGTGGCTGGCGATTCATTGCCTCCAGCAGGAGGATTTGCGGCTTAAATTGCGCCAAATTGCCCCGCCGGAAGGCTTGCTTGAACAAATCATTTCCGAAAAAAAGGCCTTTGATCGTTCGGTGGGCCAAAAGCGAAGGTGGCTTCTGGCAACCGCAGCCATTCTTGTATTTCTGGGGTTGTTCCTGTTTGCAAACCATCGCTCCAATCACCTGGCAACCTCAGAGGATGGCTTGGATTTATTTCAAAAGCAAATGGCGGGGTTTGCATTGCGGGGTTACGTCATGGATATTCAGACCAACGACCCGGCGCCAATCCGGGATTTTTTGCAGCAACGCCAGTCGCCATCCGGCTATGCCCTATCTCCGACATTGACCCGGCTTCTGGCGGGATGCTCCGTGGAAAGCTGGCATTCCTCCAAAGTGACCATGCTTTGTTTCCGGACGGGCAATCCTCTGCCTCCCGGGGTGCAGAGTGATTTATGGCTGTTTATAGCCGATGCAAAGGTCGTTAAAGGCAGCCCGGGCAATTCCATTCCACAAATATCCCGAATCAACCGCCTTACAACAGCCACCTGGGTGAAGGACGGGCGGCTTTATTTCATGGGAACCACCGGTGATGAAACGGTTTTGCGAAGGTGCCTGGGGTGGATTGTGGTGAGTGTGCGGACGGGAGAGGTTCAGCCGCCAGGAATGCTCATGTGGCTGAGCAGCCATTGAAAATCCGCGCCTGCGCCAGGAGGGCTGGCGGGAATGGCGATGGGAAGGCTTGATGCAAACGGTTTGGATGGGGGAAAGGTGCTGCTGTTTTTCCACCGATGAAGCTGCGAATGGCCATCGGCAAATGACAAGGCCGTGGAGTGATCGTGGTACGAGGCAGGGAGGTGTGTCCATTCTGAAGAACCCATGGCGCCCGGGTAACTCCAACCCCCTTGCACATAACTTTCCCGGTTCACAAAATAACCGTCATTGATGCTGTCTGGATGCTCATCCAGAAACACAAAAATATCCGTGGGCTGCGGAATCTGGCTTAACTTAAAAAACTGCCTGTAATCGGGGTCATTCACATTGACGCCATGCGCAACAAAGGATCCGGCGTTTCCCACGAGCGCATTCATGGAATAACTCCGCAGCCGACCCGTCCATCCTGCGGCCATTTGTTCTGCGCTCAAGACATGGTCTGAGGGGCAATGATAAACCAAAATGGATCCACTCACGAAAGGCCCAAGCGAAGCTTCGGTCATGGTCAGCGGATTGGTGTTGTCCGGGCTGAGGTCCCAGGTCATGACGTTGTTGACCCAATTGAGGTTAGTCCTCAGGCTCGAACCTGCCATGCCAATATTATAGGGCAGAAAATCATCATGGTCCGTGCTGTAAAGGCGCCATGCCAGGTTTAGCTGGCGGGTGTTCGACAGGCAGATGATGCCTCGCGCCTGCTCCCCTGATTTATTGAGCGCGGGAAGAAGAATTGACGCAAGCAGCCCAATAATGGCAATGACCACCAGAAGTTCCACCAGGGTGAATGCGCAAAAACCATGATTGGAGGCGGAAAGGGATGCCCGTTGCCCATGCGCGCCAGGGCTTTTTAACTCCTGCCGGGATGAATTCAGCCGGGGTGTCCAAGGCAAACATCTGGAAGGAAGCTGAAAGCATCCATTTCCATTGGTTTTGGCAAATGACTTTCGCATGACCAAATCACCCATTGCGGCCTGAATTCCTAAACTCAATTATTACCCAACCGCCTCGATGGTGTCAAATGAAGTGGTTCTCAAGGTCAACGCAGGTCAACGCAGGTCAATGAAAGGAGCCTTGCCGCCAGGTCCATATTCCGCCAAGTCAAAATCCGCTGCCCTTTTTTTAAAGATGTCTGTTAGTTTTCTTCCTTGGAAATCAGGTTCAGGCGGTTCCCCCATTTTGTCTCAAGAAAAACCGCCTTGGGGGATTCCATTTCCCTCGCTCTGTTTTTTGGGGGGGATGTTCGGGAATTTTGCTCGTGGGTGGGTCCGACATGGCAGGGCTCAACGAAAATGTATGATGCCACGTTGAATCGCCACGGAAACGGCTTCTGCCCGGTCGGCTACGCACAATTTTGCCAAAATATTTTTTAAATGCCATTTGACCGTGTTTTCGGTGATGTGCTGGACGTCGGCTATTTGTTTGTTGGCCAGGCCTTTAGCCACTTCATGGAGAATGAGCAACTCGCGGGGCGTGAGTTCCTCAAACATGCGGCGGGATTCAAGACGCTTGGCCACCCCCTCAGGAATCCAACGCTGCCCTGAAGCTACGGCCCGAATTGCAGGCAATAATTCCTCCTCCGTCGAGTCTTTAAGAACATAACCTGAGGCCCCGGCTTCAATGGCTCGGTGAATGTCCTCATCGCCATCCAGGGCGCTCAACATTAAAATTCGGGCCTCGCCATTCATTTGCCTCATTTCTTGGGCGGCTTTGATTCCGCTTTTGACCGGCATGTGCACGTCCAGCAAGGTCAGGTCCGGGTTCCACTTTTTAAACATTGCAGTGGCCTGGCTGCCGTCGGTCGCCTCCGCAACCACTTTCATGTCCGGCTCCAGGTTGACCATGGCTGTCAAGCCAATGCGCACCACATAGTGGTCATCCGCTATGAGGATGCGGATCGGGGTCGCTGATGATTTGATGATCTGATTCACAGTTGGGGTTGATCAGTTTGGTTGGGGTTATGGGCAGTTCGACGCGGACCATGGTTCCTTTGCCGTGCTGGCTGATAATTTCAATTTGCCCGTCAAACCGCTTGGCACGCTCCCTCATTCCAAGGATGCCGAAATGACCGTCATTGGGTCCCAGGCAATTTTGAGGTGTGAAGCCGATACCATCGTCGAATATCTCCAAGGTGACATTCCTGCTGCCAAAATGGAGGCTGATTTTAATGGATTTCGCCCCGGCATGTTTCACCGAGTTGGTGACGGCCTCCTGGGCAATCCGCAGCAGGGTGTCCTCAATGATGTCCGGCAGAGGTTGGGAATTTCCCTGGGTCCCCATTTCGACGATTATCCCGGCGTGGTCCGCAATTTCCTTTGCCCCCATGGTAAGCGCCTTGCAAAGGTCAAATTGCTCCAATTCCCTGTTGCGTAGATCCCAAATGGACCGGCGCAAATCCACACGGCTTCTTCGCACCATGTTTCGGATCAGTCCCAAATGATGGGTTGCCGTTTGGGGACTCTGCTCAAATAGCTTTTTGATGGTGTTGAGTTGCAGGGTGATGCCGGTCATGGTTTGCTCAATTGTGTCATGAAGTTCCCTTGCCAGGCGGGTGCGTTCCGCCAACGTGGCCCGGAATCGGACTTCGGCTTCCTTCCTGGAGGTAACCTCAAATTTTAATTGTTCAGTTCGTTCCTTGACTCTCCACTCCAATGTGTCATGCGCCCTTTGCAATTCTGCCCGGTCCAGTTCTCTCTCGTGGATCAGGCTTTTCAAGGCGGAATTTCTTTTGGTGACCATGATGGTCCAACTCATTCCAACAAGGATCACGACAAAGGCAATGACCAGGGAGGCAAATAGGCGCCGGGGAGTGAGCCAACTGGGTTTTTTTAGCACTTTTACACTGAAAGTATTTGGAACAAGGATTTGGACGGATTGAATACGCCCGTCAGAAGAGCTTTGCAAAAAGCAAATCCCACTCACCTGAACCAGACTGCCAATGGGTATTAATTCGAGAGGCTGATCGGGGGCTGGCGTCTGAGCAACGGCGGTGAACACAAGGTTGCTGGATTGAAGTTCCAGAATGGTTTTAACCTCCGGACTGCCATCAGGTGAGGTGCTCCTTTCTTCAAGGTGGTCCAGAAGGATGCCCGAGACGGTGACAAGGTCCGAATGATGCAGTCCCTGGAGGAATTCATCAATGGGTGGCTGGTCGGGAATAATGTTCACACGGGGTCCCTCCGTTTTTTGAAAAACCGAGTCGTTCAGGATTGGCAAAAAATTGTCAAACTCTGGAAAGCCGACAGCCTCAACCATGTCGCCCTTGGACAATTTCAAAAGCTGGGTGCTTTTCACTTGCAACCCACCCGTGCTATCCCGGATGAAAAGGTCCTCGCCATTTCTTTGGAAGGTCAGGACCCCCTTGATATGAACCCTGTCCGCAACCGAACGGCCTGCCCGATATTGGGCGATTTTGTTGATGGGCGTCAAAGGTTCCTGAAAGGGATTTATGGCAGCCAGTTTAACGATTGAAATATCGCTCTGGACCGGCGAATAAACATCCACCGACACCAAGTGCCTCAAGGTGGCATTAAAAGTTGTCGCCGGCGTGCCTGTCACGGTTACGAGGGCGCCCACCATTTTGCCGGGGGTGATGCTTGACAGCATGGGAGTGTAAACTGTTACCCGGCATCCCCCGGAGGCCACCTGGAAATGGAGCAAATTCCCCTTTTGCTCAGCCTGTCGCACAATGCCAGAAAATTGGATGCGCTGTCCATCCTCGGCTCCAGACATCAAGTCATCCATGGCCACGATTTTTGGAATTGGCAGAGAAGCTTTGCCGATTTTAACCCATGTTGGCCTGGTGATAGTTGGAGCGTATCCGCCCGGGAAACTAACCCCGGAGAGCCGCAGGACATCACCGGGGGCGGGTTGTCGGCTGCTGATGTTTTCCACAAAGACGCCGCCGCTGGAATCCTGAATGAAAAACCGGCCGCCCCAATCGGGTTCAGCCGCAGTGACGATGCCTTGAATATCCACTTTGATTCCAAGTGAGGCCTGTTCGCCAGACAAGGCAAGGACTGCGGAGGCATTGGTCAAAACACTGGCAGCAGCCTGTGGCGGGCTCCCCCACGCGGCCCCTGACAGGCCCATGGCAAAACAGGTCAATAGCTTCAGAAAGGTATTCACGGGTGGCGGAAAAACCTTGGCATGAATGGGGCTGAATTCAAGAAAGAAAAGCCTGATGAGCACAAACCCACCCTAAAGAGGGGTGTGTGGGAGGCATCGAATATGAGAGGATTCCATCAAGCACATAACGGCCCCATGAGGGGCAATGTGTCCATTCAACCAACAGACCAAAACCTTATGAAACGAATAGCATTAATTCTACTGTGGATGATCAGCGTCTCCCGCGGGGCTAACGGCGCAGGAATTTTTTCTTATGCCGCAACAAACTCCCCCGGAAGCGCGCCGGATGGCGTGGACCAAAGCGGCAATCTGGTGAATGTTTGGACCGTGACAGCCATTCCCGGTGGAACCAATGGATTGGGTGACAGTGGTGCGGATGGCTCAGGGGTCTATTTTGGGAATCCTGATGGAGGCGGAGGGATTGACGGCGGGGCAGTGGGTTCATGGCAGGAGTACAGCTACCAGAATGATGGAGTCGGTTTAGGCGGCAGTGTGGATGCGGTCAATGTGTTTGCCGGGGGTCCTTTGACCACGGCACAAACGGTGGCATTGGATTTCGTGATGCGGGCCACGGACCCCGCTTCAGGAGGGCGCCAGCCGGGGACCGTGGGCATAAGCCTTTTAAATGGCACGAACGCTGCCGTGACATTTTTCATTTACGGTGGTGGACCTGGTTACTATTTGTACAACGATGCAGCCACCACGAACGGAGATGCCGGGCCCATGGGTTACCAATACCAGAGCGCATTCCACGTGGCTTTCACCATCACGGGTCCAAACACCTACACAGCCACAGCGGGATCGGACACTTGGAATGGGACTTTTAAGGGGCCCCTGACAGGAATAGATGTTTTCAATCATGCGGGAGGCAACGCAAGTGACGTGGGATTCAACCACCTGACGGTGATCCCTGAATTGGCGATTAATAACGTCAGCCCCAATGACAACACGAAGCTTTTTAACACAACCAACACCCTGACTTTCAGCATTAATTCGCCGGCATCGCCAGTGGATGCCGCCGGCATCCAAGTGATATTGAATGGAACAAATATTTCGGCCAATTTGCAGCTTGCCGGGATCGGCACAAGTAGCGTAGGCGTGACCTACACAAACCTGTTGCCTGACCAAATTTATTCCGGCCTGATCACCGTGACAAACCAGCAGGGCATTGGAGTGACCGCGCCGGTGCAATTTGACACCTTTGACCCCAATTATTTTACGTGGGAAGCTGAGGATTTTGATTTTGGAGGAGGACAATTCATTGATAACCCCATAATATCGAGCAACAGTCCCTCCAGTTACTTCAATACGGTGGGAACATCCAACATTGACGAATACTCGCCCAACTACAGCGCCTCCCAGCCTCATCTTTGGAGGAGTCTGGACGAAGTATCCACATCTTTGGCTGGGGATACGGAACGTCCGCAGTTTGCGACTGCGGGCGTTCCCGATTACATGGTGGGGTATTTTAACCCTGGCAACTGGGTGAACTATACCAGAACCTATCCGCCTGGGCTTTACAATATTTATGCCCGCCTCGCCAATGGCAACGGAGGGTTGGCCAACTGCGGGTTGGCCCAGGTTGTTTCCGGGCAGGGCACCACCAGCCAGAACCTTCAGCAACTGGGCATCTTCCAGTTTTCCGCCCAAGGCTGGAACACGTTTAATTTTGTACCCTTGACCGATGCTTGGGGAAACAAGGTGGCTGTTCGTTTAAACGGGCAGACCACCTTTCGGATCACTTCCGGTCCATTGGGGGGAGGCGTTAACATGAACTTTTTTATGCTGGCGCCCGGAAGCAACACGCCTCCTGCCATAGCCAATATCTATCCAGATGGCTTGCATCCCTTCGAGGCCACCAATTCTATTTCATTTACGGTGACATCCTCCACAAGCACTATCAGCCAAAATGCCATTCAGGTGCTCCTCAACGGAATCAATGTATCATCCCAGCTCGCTTTTGCAGGCTCATCCACAAACTGGTTGGTGAGCATTCCTTTGCCACAACAGGGACTTTATAAAATTACCATCACCGCCGCTGATGCGGCCGGGCACACCAATTCCTACGCGGAAACCTTCGATACCTTCAATCAAAACAACCTCATGGTGGAGGCTGGTGACTTTGATTTTAACGGCGGGCAATGGATTGATTCCCCCCTGTCAACCGCCACCAACTACGTGGCGACAAACAGCTATTATTACTATCCGGGGGATAATCCGGCCAACTCAGCCATGTATGGCGTGGATTATACCATCACCAATGTGACCACCGCCGAGACCTATATCTACCGGCTGGATGGAAATACGCCAGGGACGGTTTCCGTGGTCCAAACCGCAGTTGGTTCGGAAGTGACTTCGGACTTCCTTCGGGATAAATTCATAAATTTAGGGCCGGGGACCCAGCCTCCGTTTGAATATGTGCCCAACGAGCCAATACAGACGACCAATACGGATTTTGATGTGGCATGGTGGCCTCCCGCGACATGGCTCAATTACACCCGCACTTTTCCAACCAACTCCTATCTCGTGTATGCGCGCCTTGCCAGCGGCGCTGCCTATACCAACGGGGTCATGAGTCTTGTGACATCAGGGCAGGGAACCGCAAACCAAACCGCCCAATTGCTCGGGTCTTTTTCAGACCCTGCGGCAAATGGTTTTCAGTCCTGGCATTGGGTGCCTTTGACAGGTGGCGGTGGTCAACCAGCGGTGGTTACCCTGGGAGGCCAGGAAACCTTGAAGGTGACTGCCCCTTCCGGTTCTCCTTTTGGGAGCTTCAATGCACATTTCTTCATGTTTGTACCCGTTCAGACAGCCCCTACATTCTCAATTGGCGCTGCTTACAGCGCGGGTTTCGTGACGGTTAAATTCCCCACCCAAACAGGCCTCACTTATACGGTTCAGTACACCGACGGCCTGAATCCTCCAAGCTGGCAAAACCTGGGTGGCGGGATTTCAGGGGATGGCACAACCAAATCTGTAAGCGATAGTCCGGCAACGGCAACGACCCGCTTTTACCGGGTGCAAGCAAGATGATAGACCGGCTCCCCACAGCCCGGCTTCAAAGCCGGGCCGTGGGGACCGCAAAGGCCGAATCTCTGCCAATGAAGACCCCCGAATTAATCATGCGTCGCACTTCCTCCCGAATCTCCGGCCAATATTTTCCGAATGATTCAAGGGTGCAAGGTTTCACCTTGATCGAACTGTTGGTTGTGATTGCCATTATTGCCATCCTGGCAGCAATGTTGCTTCCGGCCCTGGCAAAGGCCAAACAGAAGGCCCAGGCAACCCAATGCTTGTCCAATCAGCGTCAATTAAGCCTGGCGTGGGTCATTTACGCCAATGATAACAACGACAGTCTTGTGCCAAATCGCGGAGTGAACGGTTCCTCCGGGGTTAACTATAATGGAAACCCCTTGCTCCAGCCCCAGCTTCAACCTGGCGGAGCAAATGCCGATTGGTGCCCTGGAAACATTCAGTCTGCCCAGGATGTCACTCCGGGAAACTATCCGGGTGGCAGCATTTATAGTTTATGGATTCAGGCAGGCCTTTTATACCCTTATGTGAATAATATCAACGTTTACCGTTGTCCAGCGGACCGCAGTATTGTTCCCAGGGGGGGCGGAGTATTTACGGCCCAGGCGTTGAGAACCTACTCCATGAATGACTTTGTACAGCCAATGGACAAGCCCGGTTATGCGTCCGTCCCTTGGAATGGCGGTCCTACCAGCGGTTATTACATTTACACAAAACTCCCCAATATGGCCAACCCCGGCCCGAGCCGGATTTTTGTATTTATTGAGGAAAGTCCGTACAGTATAGATGATGGATTCTTTGCGGTGAACCCGTCCGAATCCAGCAAATGGGTCAACAGCCCTGCAGTGCGGCACGGACATTCCAGCGAAATGTCTTACGCCGATGGCCATTCGGAGGCAAGGCAATGGACTGACGGATCCATGATCGGGGAGGCGCCTTCGTCTCCCGGAGGAAATACGGACAACTGGCCTGCCAGCCCCAATTCGTCCGATTTGGGCTGGCTGAATTCGGTGACAACCGCTCCTACAAACTGATTATGTGGATTTATAAGTCTTGATTGTGAATATGAAACGCAGGGATTTTATCAAGCAATCCGTGGTAGGGGCGCTGGCCCTGGCCGCATTGGATAAAAATGGCAGGGCATTTGGCAACGAAAGCCGCCCCAGCAGATATTCCGCAACTCCGGACGGGGTGCCGCAAGCCAAGCCGTTTGTGCTGCGCGGGGTAAACCTTGGCGGTTGGCTCGTGCTTGAGAAGTGGATGGTTCCAAGCGTTTACCGGGGTTGTGAGGCGTCTGATGAATACGGCCTGTCCTTGGCATTGGGTTCCAAGGCGGAGTCCCGACTCAATCAACATAGGGAAAAATTTATCACTGCCGAGGATTTCAAATGGATCAAAAACCGCGGGTTAAATGCCATTCGCCTGCCCGTGGGATATTGGACTCTTGAAGGGCCAAAACCGTATGTGACAGCGGAGGACTTTTTGGATTTTGCCTTCGAACAGGCCAGCCAGAATGGCCTGAAGGTCCTTCTAGATTTGCATGGGGCCCCGGGAAGCCAGAACGGATGGGACCATAGCGGGCGAAGCGGAGGGATCGGCTGGGATAAAAACCCTGATAACATTCGGGAAACAGTCCGTGTTCTGGCGGGCTTTGCGCAGAAATTTGGAAGTCATCCAGCCTTGTTTGGGATTGAGTTGCTCAATGAACCCAGCACCCAGATTCCCATACAAACCCTCAAGGAATTTTACATTGAGGCTTATTCCCAAATCCGAAAGCATGCCGGAGAACAGGTCGCCGTGGTGTTTCATGATTCATTTCGCGCCATGGATTGGAAAAATTTCATGAAGGCCCCCGACTTTTCAAACGTCATCATGGACACGCACTTGTATCAGCTATTCACCAAGGATGATGCCAGGCGAACCGCCCAGGAGCAAATTGCTTTCGCCTTGAATAGAAAATTCACGCTTGAAGAAATGCAAGCGGAGGAATTGCCGACCCTTGTTGGTGAATGGTCGCTGGGACTGCCTGAAAGTTCGGCTAAAAATCTTTCCTTGTTTCAAGGCGACCTTTTGCATGGCGCTTTTGCGGACGCCCAGTTGCTCAGTTTTGAAAATTCAAGGGGCTGGTTTTTTTGGAGCTACAAAACGGAGTCCGATTCGGAGTGGAATTTCCGGCATTGTGTGCAGAGGGGTTGGCTTCCAGAGCAGTTCCCAGCTTAGCCTTTTCTTCGGCCGCTCGCCCTGCAATCAATCATGAAACTGTCGCAAAAATGTCCTGTTGGGGTTCCACTTTTTCACATTTTTTCCTCCTCCGCAGCCAATGAGGACCAGACTGGCACCCGTGGAAATCCCTTCCTTCAAGCGCGGTTGATATGCGGACCTGGATGGATGCTTTTTCGGACCCTTTTTGGTCTGGTGGGCTTGGGTCTGTTTTTAAACCTGAATTTCATCCAGGCACAGCTTATCAATGTCAATTTTACTCAAAACAGTGATGCGGGCCAGGGCGGACCCAGTCCGGGCCCAACAATGTCAGGGTCTGCAGTGTTGGGAGGCTCGCGGGACGTTTGGAATGGCATCAGTGGAAGCACAGGAAGCGGCATCCCTCTTGCCTTTGCCAATGGTGCAATGTCGCCAGTCACCCTGGGTTTCACTTCTGGCGGGGGGTATAATGTGTACAATTTTGGCGGGACCACTCCTTTTGCTGCAACACCGTGGAACGCGCTCATGCAAACTTACCTCTATAACAATGGCGTTCCGCAGTCGCTCAATCTTTATGGCTTAAAACCAAACTCACTTTACCATTTGGCGGTCTATAATGCGGCCAATTCAAGCGCCACGAGTCGTACCACCTATTTTTCCGTCAACAGTATCACCCATGGAAGCACTTGGAATGGCACAAACAGCGTTTTGGAATCCGGGGTGGATTATTCAGAATTTCCAGCAGTTTTTTCTGATGGCTCCGGGCATCTTGCCATCTCGTACACCGGAAATGGGACCGAAGAAGGCGACATTAATGGTTTTCAGATTCAACCCTCATCCCTTCAGACGACCGTGATTTGTTCCGGCACAAATGTCATCATCTCCTTTGCCGGTTTTGCCGGATACTCCTATCAGGTTAAGTTCAAAGGCAATTTGACCGACACAGCCTGGGTTCCATTGGGGAAACCCCTTCCGGGAAACAATTCAACACTGGTCGTAACTGATCCAATCAGTCCAAATGGTCGCTTTTATCAAATTCAGATGATTGAGGTTCCTCCAGCTTTGCCATTTTTGCGCGCCAGCGGCACGAATATTGTGACTGCCGAGGGGGTTCCAGTGAAGTTGCACGGCTTGAATTTGGGGGGTTGGCTGGTTATGGAACCATGGATGTGTCCTGCCGACAGTGGAGGTCTGCCGGACACCTACTCCATAATCGGAAAGCTGGACAGTCGCTTTGGAGTTCCAACCGAACAGGCCTTGATCCGACAATATCAAACTTGTTGGATCACCACAAATGACCTGGATAATATCACCAACGGCGGTTTCAACCTGGTGCGTGTCCCCGTGTGGTGGGGGAATTTCTACTCGATCACGAACACGACCAGCAGCGGTTGGCGTTTGGATGCCTTTGCGGAATTGGACTGGCTGGTGGCAAACTGTGCCGAGAGAGGGATCTATGTAATCATAGACATGCATGGCGTGGTGGGGGGGCAAAGTGTTTCTGATGACACCGGCAGGGAAAATGATAATTCGTATTGGACCAATGCTATCGAGCAGGCCCAGACCGAATTCATGTGGCAGGCCATTGCCTCACACTATCAAACCAACTCCGATGTCGCCGCCTATGATTTAATCAATGAACCGGATAATGCTCCTGGAACACAGGCTGTTTGGACCTCCTATGACAGCCTCTACCACACGGTGCGGTCCGCGGACACCAACCATATTGTGATCATGGAAGGGGCCTTCGGAAGTTGGAATTGGAACATGTTGCCATCGCCTTCAGTTTATGGCTGGACAAATATTGTTTATTCCATGCACGAATACCAATTTGGTGGCACCACTAATCAGGTGGAAACCGGTTCTGACAACCAGGTGCTTGATTTTGACAATCATCTTTCGTGGAACATTCCAGGGTATATTGGAGAGTGGAACGATATGGGGAATGGCGCTGGTTGTTACGATTATTCAATCAATGATTACAACAAAGCTGGATTGATGTGGACCATGTGGGCTTACAAGGCAACCGCCGGTTTGAATCCCAATGGCTGGGCGTGGTACGATCCAACTTTTTGGCCGACCACTCCAAATGTTTCCACCGATTCTGTCGAAACCATTTCCAATGACTGGCAGGAATGGAAAACCTCCAACGCATTTCAACTCAATCCAGCGGTTGGACTGTAAGGAGCGGTCGAGGCATGGTTGCGCCTTTGCTATTCGCGCAAACCGATTTTTGAATTGAGTTGCCAAATCTCACAAAGCGAATCCTGATCAAGGCCCAAATGTGGCGGATGATTTGTCCTGAAAATTCAAATTGAATCCAAATTCCAAGTTTATTGTGAAATAACACGCGCGCGGAAAACCTGGGTGATGTTTGTGGCGGTGTTTGTGACCAGTACTGCGCCGTTGAGGAGTTGGTCGGTTTCAACCGGTTGCCAGGAGTTCATGTGGTCATTGGATTGTTCCACCGCCACGGTGAAATTCGTGGGGCCGTTCAAATCAAAAATAAAATGCCCGTTGGCGGCATGCAGATATTTTCCCCCCAAATGAACCGGCGCCGCAGTCGCCTTGCCGCCAACCTCCAAATTGGCAAATGTCACCATGGTCCGGATGATCAAACTCACCAGGTTGGTCTGATAAATCCCGTTGACCATGACGGGGTAATGATTGTCTCCCGGCAGGGGATGCAGTTCATTATAAACCCCCGCTGCCGTCAGGTTGGAAGACAGATCCACGCTGATGGCATAGGGCACAATTGTATCTGCTGTTCCATGGATGAAGCAGGTGGGTGGGGTTTCAGAAGTGACGGCAGACAAATTCACCGGGTGCACAACCGTTCCATAGGGCGGCACGCCTCCCCATAACGAGATGCAGGCTAAAAACGAACGAAGATTCAGATACGACACATTGACCGCCAGCCCGCCACCGGCTGAATCGCCGCCAATGACAATGCGATTGGTGTCAATTCCATAATGAACGCTGTTTGTCTGAATCCAGTTTAGCGCTGTCATCACGTCTTCCTCCGCCATGGCAATTTCATCTGTGCATCCCCCCGGGCAACCGGGCCATAAGCGGTAATTCAGGGAAAAAGCGGCATAACCATTGGTGGCAAAGGCTGTGGCCATGTCAGGATAAAAATTGCCCTGTGCCGTGGTATATCCCTTGTCACCGGCGCCAAACCCGCCCCCATGGGTCAGAATCATCACCGGACGGTTTGTCTGCCCGCCTGCCACGTAATAGGCATCCAATTCCAGATCCACGTTCGACCCGGTGTAATCTACTGCCTGCCCATAAATCTGGTTGGTTTCCACAGTGACCGACGGTTGTGCGCTCGCCGGCCTGGCGCAAAAAAGCAAGATCAGCAGCGCCAATGCCCCCGTATTTTTGAGGGACGCATAATTTGTTTTCATGGTTTTGAGTCGAGCAATGAATTTAAAATTGAAGCAAATCCACCAAAAAGGAATGGGCATCAGTCAAAATGCCGCAGCAACCCCGTTGGAAGGGCCCAAACTTTTTCCACTGGTTTTCAGCTTGGACGCTTTTGCCATCATGAGCCATCGGAATGAGGCTCCGGTTTAATCGAGATGGATTCATGTGCAATTAAAAAATCCTTTTTTTATGAATATTCCTACTGTTTTAAATTAGTCAATCCTTTTTAAGTTTGGGTGAAAGCGCCCTGAAGAGGGTGAAGGATTCTCGTGGCACATTGGAAAGATAAGCCCCAGCCTGCTGTGGACATCTGTGCCAATAGCAGCCCGGGTGCGTTGGCAGGCGATGCTCCCATCCGCATATAAAAAGGTCATATGCAAGAATCTCCTCGCCTCACCGCAAGGGTTTGTCGTTCAGCATTCGAGAGGACGCGGCATCACCCCGGTTTGGTTGAATATTCCAATCCTCAAAAGGCAATGGGTTTCCGCTTCAAAATGGATCCTGAATTATTGAGTTTCGTGGCGGCGGTTGGGCGAGGTTTGGGAGAGCGATCTGTGCCGCTCTTGGATTTCCGAAGGTCCCGTTTTTCATTCCGGTTTGAGGCTTGACTCGAATATGTCTGGGTGGTAGAGTTGTCGCACAAATCGAGATTACAATGCAAGTTGATCTGAACAACCTGACGGTAGTAGTAGTCCCCAGCGGTGCCGCTGTCGGGTGTTGAATTTGTCAATTTAAACAACCCACGGCTGGCAACGGCTGTGGGTTTTTTGTTACCCTTTGCCGGTTCCAGCCAAAGACAGGAAAATAACATGAGCAAAACATCCCAAATAAAGAAATCCAAAATCAAAACCCAGCCTCGCGCAGAAATCGGATCGGCCCGATATGGGCGCGAGATTTTTGTGGAAGCCCTTGAACGCGAGGGTGTGGAGGTTATTTTTGCCTATCCAGGCGGGGCGAGCATGGAGATTCACCAGGCATTGACCCGTTCCAAGATCCGCACCATTTTGCCCAGGCACGAGCAGGGGGGCAGTTTTGCGGCGGAAGGATACGCCCGGGCCACCGGCAGGGCTGGCGTCTGCATGGGAACCAGCGGACCCGGCGCCACCAACCTGGTGACTGCCATCGCCGATGCCTACATGGATTCCTGCCCGCTCATCGCCATCACCGGCCAGGTGAGCCAAAACATGATCGGACGCGGTGCTTTTCAGGAAACAGACATGATCGGGGTGACCTTGCCCATAGTGAAGCACAGCTATCTGGTGACCGATATCAACGATATTCCGCGCATCGTGAAAGAGGCGTTTTACATAGCGCAGTCTGGCCGTCCCGGGCCTGTGGTCATTGATTTCCCAAAAAACATACAGCAACAGAAAGCCCAGCCCGTCTGGCCCACCGAGGAGGAAATCAAGCGCGGTCTTCGCGGTTATACCCAGCCTTATTTGAAGGCGGATGACCTGGCATTGAATGAAATCATCGGTTTGATCGAAAAAGCCGAGCGTCCTGTCCTGTATTGCGGGGGCGGCATCATTACCAGCGGGGCGGCGGCTGAGTTGAAGGCCTTTGCAGAAGCCACGAACATTCCGGTGACCACCACCCTGATGGGGATTGGCGCATTCCCGGAAACGCATCCTCTTTCCCTTCGGTGGCTGGGAATGCACGGCGCCGCCTTTGCCAATTGGGCCGTGAACGGGGAATATGAATACCGCAAAAACCCGAACGATCCCATGGTGAAAATCAAGGATGGCGCTGATTTGCTGCTGGCCTTTGGGGTGCGTTTTGATGACCGGGTGACGGGCAAATTCGAGGAATTTTGCAAGTATGGCACCATTGTCCACATAGACATTGACGCCTCCGAACTGAACAAAAACCGAAAAGCCCACCTGCCGGTGGTGGGCGACATCAAGGACGCCCTCCAGAGGCTCAATGCCCTGGTTTCCAAGCGGCCCATCCAGCGCCGGCATGTCTCGTGGCTGGCGCAGATAGACGAATGGAAGAAAAAAGCGCCTTTTGCCTACAGAATCACACCTGAAATAGCCAACAGTGACCACATGGTGGATCACATGCAGGGCAGGGAGGAACAGGTGATCCTCCAGCAGATGGTCATTGAGGAGCTTTATGATTTGACCAAGGGAGAGGCTTACATCACCACGGGTGTGGGTCAGCATCAAATGTGGGCAGGCCAATGGTACAAATACAAATACCCGCGCCAGTTCATAACCAGCGCAGGCCTTGGTTCCATGGGGTACGGTTATCCCGCCGCCCTGGGAGTGAAGGTGGCTTTACCGGACAAACAAGTGATTGATATTGACGGGGACGGTTCATTTTTGATGAACATTCAGGAGTTGGCCACCGCTCATGTTGAAAAAATCGCGGCCAAGGCCATCATCCTCAACAACCAGCACCTCGGCATGGTGGTTCAATGGGAGGATAATTTTTATGCCGGCAACCGCGGCCACACCTACTTGGGGGACCCCACCTGCCGTCCGGAGATTTATCCTGATTACGTCAGGGTCTGCAATTCCTTTGGGGTGAAGTGCGAGCGGGTCATGTTCAAAAAGGACCTGAGAGCGGCCCTGCAGCGCCTGCTGGCTGCGGATGAACCGTACGTCCTGGACGTGGTCACCCCTTACAGCACCCACGTCATCCCCTTCATTCCCGCGGGCAAAACCGTTGCGGACATGATCTGGAAGCCTTGATCCCTTAGCGGGAAAGGCGCAAGCTTGCGGCGGAAGGAAAGGATCGCCTCCGCCGCAAAGCGATCTTTACCCTCGATTTGGACCTGCAACCAGTTTGTGCAGCGTTCTGTCTCAATTTCAGACCGGAACTTAAACCGTCCTAATTTCCATCGGGACGGACGCAGGCTTCCAAGCGTTGCAGGTCGGTTAAATCGGCTGGAGATTGGGCCAGGGCGAAAACTCCCCGGAAGATCTTGGGTGCGCGCCACCGCCAGAATTCCACGTGACCATCGGCAAAAGAGAGGTTTGCACCCTGGTTATGGCGGTCGGCCGCCAGGTCCAGCCAATACCCTGCCCAATGACTTTCCGGTGAAAAGATTCCAAAGGTGGCATCAAAAATGTCCTGTTCCTGGGTGTCAATCAGCACAAAGGTATCGGCCGGGCCAGGCTCCTGCATTTCGGATAATTTGTGGTAGGGCCTCAAGGCGGAGCTGCAGTTCAGGCAGATGTCCATGCAATAACTCCGGGTGCGGGGCAGGGTGGGTTTGCCCGAGACGGTGGATAAATCTGCCGGACAATGGTAAAGAAGCGGTGTGCGGTTGTAGGAAAAAATCAGGCCGGCAGCCACGTTTGCCGTGGTGGTGTCAAGGGGAGCCAGCCCTGGGCACCACGATTGCGGATTGGCAATGGATTGGGGTTTGTTGGTGGTTTGGATGGAGGATACGTAGCCTCCCGATTGATTGGGCACCAAGTCATCATTGTTGTCCTGGCTGTAGAGATGGCAGCAGAGCTGCAATTGCTTGAGGTTGGCAAGGCACGCCAGGCTTTGGGCCTCTTTTTTGGCCTTTGTCAATGAAGGAAGCAACAAGGCCGCCAGCAAACCCATCACAGTCACGACAACCAGAAGCTCGGTCAAGGTGAACGCCCTGCAATGCGAGGTTCCTGCCTTCTTTTTGGCGGATGTCATCATGTTGGCGGATGTCATCATGTTTCCACAAGAACCTAACCCGGAACACCCGATCTTCCAAAAATTTATTTTTGGAACTTGCGGGCTTGATTCAGGATGAGGGACGCGATGGCCGGAAGGGAGAGGCCACTGCGGTTTGGGCGGTTTTCAGTAGGTTAATAGTTCCAGCTCCCGCAAGCCTTCGTTGCCCAGTTGCCAGCGTCCACCGCGCCTCACGACCAGGTGCCGGCATGGGTTTGCGCGCTCCTCGCTTTCGTTCACTGAAAGGAGTTGGAATTTGGCCCTGCTTTTGATTTCCGGCTCCGTTCTGGGCATGAGGGCAAAGGCCACGCCATTGTAGTTCAAGGCGATTTCATAGCCGGCCACCGGCCCGTGCTGGGCCAGCGGATTGGGCAGCACCAGTTGCGGGTAGCGGTGAAGGTAGGGAAAATTCACCGAGCGAACCAACACCCGGCACAGCGCGGTCTGGCTCCTTAAAAATTCCAAAAGGCTGAAATTCCGGCCCTGGGCCTTTTCACCGAGCAGGATGGCCCTGGGATCCAGGCCGTTCAAATTCTGGCCATTCCATTCGCCATGATCATTGCGCTGGCCCGGGGAATTGGCGCGAAACCATTCAGCAAAGCGATCGTTTACCAGAACGTTTAATTCAAAATGCAGATGGGCCCGCCATTTGCCAATGGATTCCACGCTGGAGGTGCGGCCCATGGTGGCGATCACTTCCCCTGAGCGGACCTTTTCCCCAATGAAAAGCCCTGGACGCACCGCACTGAGATGTGCGTAAAGTGAATAAATCTCCAACCCCTCCACCACGTGCCGGACCACGATGTAGTTGCCGTAATTGGAAAGACCCGGGCGGGTGCTGATATAGACCACCGTGCCATCGGCTGTGGCCATGACAGGATCAGTGGGTTCGCCGCGACGATCGGTTTGGAGATGCAGGATGTCCAATCCCTCGTGCATTCTCTGGCTGTTATCCCGCACGCAGCCAAAACCGCCGCTTTGCCAGGGGCGTCCGGGGGTGGTGGGGGCAAAAAACCTGAGTTCCTGACCGGGATCAAAAAGGGCATGGTTCGCGGTTGGGAATTGGAACGGGGTCTGGCCTTGCAGAAGGCTGCAAGTGGCCGCCAAGACCGCCATCCAGAGGAGGTGGAAAGCGGGGCGCTTCATTTGCCGGTCTGGAGTTTTTTGGCTGTGGCATTGAGCCCGGTCACCCAGGCTTCCGCTTCTTCACGGCTCATGTCCGGCGTGAAGGACAGCCGTCCTGAGGCATTTCGTCCGTCAATTACCGGCGCGGCAACCCAGCGCCCGTCTTTCAAATGATCTCCCCATTGGGCGAAAATGGCCAGGTGCCTTCCTTCCTCAGCCCCGGTAAATTGTTCCAGGGTCAGTTTTCCGATCTCGTCAAAGACCAGCTCCACATAAAAACCGCCGGGATTATGAAGAATCTGCGCCCGCAACAAATCGGTTTCGGTGAGAATGGGGTCATTGCCAATGCGAACCACCACTGGGTCCGCCCGCAACACGGAAACCGTGTGGGTCTGGCTGGCGATGGTGGCTGGGCTTTCCACATGGATTCTAACCGCGCCAACCGGCTCCTTGGGTTTATGATGCCAACTGGCACAACCGGAGGTCGCCAGGGTCAGCGTCATAAATGACATGAAATAAATATTGAATAGACGCGCGTAAAAACTCATAGTGCCCCCACACAAAATCGCAACCAGCGAACAAAGTAAAGACACTTATGGGAAAACAGCACAACAAAGACCAGCACAAGCAACGTCGCAAAGCCTATTTGAAGCGCAAGAAATCGGCGCTCAAATCCAAGCTGGCCGCCAAATAGGCCTTCCCTAAACCGGGCCTTCCATAAGCCCGCAGCCCGCGCGGGCCGCAAAAATCAGCAAGGTTCTCTGACCTCGGTTTCTGGTGATGCCCCTCATGGGTATTATCCAGGGACCTCCGGTGCTTGCCTTTGGTATGGTTTTAGCCGCCCTGAGACCGTGCTTGGTTGATACCCTTTGGCTTGGTTGATTGAGTTTTGGGGGCCCGTCTGCGCTTCAAATCTCGGGCGGGAATCTCCTCAGGATGCCTTCCGCGTCTGCCGCTGCCACCAGATCGAAACAATCTCGTTGACGACAAAAAGCCACGTCTGCGGCCAAATCCGGCAGGGAAAGCAGTTTTCGGGCGTTCTGGCTTCCATCAAAAACCGTTGGGAAAGCGGGCAGGGCATGCAAGTAGGCATGCAGGCTTAGCTGGGTGGCATCGGAGTAGGACACCGGCTTGTTGATGTTTCGATGCAACCAATCGGCCAGAGCACCTGCCGCCAGTGTGTCTTCCAATGCCGCATTGTTTCCGGTGCCGGCGCAAATCATTAGAACCCGGGTGAATTCCTGTTGCAGGATATGGCGCCCTGTCGCGGCCAGGTTCAGAAACGATCCTGCCATTACCGCGCCAGCCCCCGTGCAAGCCCGGAGAGCGCGCGTGCCGTTGGTGGTGGTGCTGATGATGGTGCGATGGCGAATGAGGCGGTCTTGAAATTCGCGCGGCGAGTTTCCAAGATCAAATTCCACTCCGCCGGTCAGGCCTGCGTGAATGCGCACGCCATCGCGTTCACCGGCCAGCAGGCAGTCCGGCCTTCTGGATTTCTCGGCCAGAGCCTCCATCACCCCGCCCACGGGAATGATGGCCGCCGCGCCCGCATTCAGCGCGGTTACAAAAGCGCTGGTGGCGCGAAGAATATCAAAAACCACGCAGGCGGTGCCCGCGAGTTTTTCCGGCGTCAAACCTTCCAGTTCAACCGGGGTGAGAAGGGTTTCAAGCTTCATTCATTTTCAGTCGGCCTGGCTGGCGGACTCAAGCCGGAGCGTGGCGGATGGGCAATCCTGTTGGGCCACCTCAAGGCGCACGTGGGTGGCTCCTATTTGGTGCAATTGTTCCGCCATCACATTTTCCGCCAGCTTGGGAGTATTGCATTCCCGGCTCAAATGGGCCAGGTACAGATGCTTCATCCCAGAGGACATGATTTGGGCCACGGCTTCCGCCGCCGCAGGGTTGGATAAATGCCCGTGCCGCCCAAGAATCCTCTGTTTCAAACTCCATGATCGCCGTGGGCACGCCTGAAGCATTTTAATGTCATGATTGGATTCCAAAACCAAAACATTGGCATGGCGAATTCGTTCCAGGATCAATTTGGTGGTATGGCCCAAGTCAGTGGCAAATCCAATGTTTCCGCCCGGGGTGCGAAGAAGGAATCCCACAGGGTCCTGGGCATCGTGAGGAATGGAAAAGGTTTCCACCTCCACCCCCGTAAAACCTATCCTGTCGCCGGTTTGAAACAATTTCCAATCCACCTGCTTTTTCAAGGCTTCGCGGCTTTCGGCAGGCGGATCTCCTTCCGTGGCGGGCTTTGGTTTTTTTTTCGCGGTCAGGGCCCAAACCGTGGCTTCCTGGGTCTCCCGGTTGCAGTAAACCGGAATATGAAGCTTGCCAGCCAGGCCCACAAGGCCCGCGATGTGGTCGCTATGCTCGTGGGTCAGCAAAATGCCTGTCAACTGTTCCGGCGTGCGGCCTATGCCGGCCAGTCGCTGCCGGATTTGACGCGGGGAAAACCCCGCATCCACCAGCAACCGGGTTTCCCCCGATTCCACATAGGAACAATTGCCGGCAGAACCGCTGCCGAGAATGGTGAAAAAAACTGACACACGGCAAAATTAGTGCCGCTCCAGGCGCCCCGCAATGGTTTTCACCAGGTTTCAATTCCAAAAATAGAAAGGGTAGCCAACGACATGCGTTCAGTCGCCGCAGCCCGGTGGATCTGCCCCACCTGGCATTTGCAGGCCGATATATTGACGGCATGTTTTCTTAACAACATTTAATTGGTATAAAGCGTGTTTGTGTGTTACTAAGGTTCCAAACTAAGGCGCTCCTGGCCATTGGCCTTTTTGCGCATGCGATCCATTTTTATGCCATTGATTTTCAGGCAAATACAAAAGCAAAAGGCGTTCATTCTTTTCCTGTTATGCCTGGGCATGGGCTGGCCTGCGGCATGGGGCGCAGGTTTGAAAACCCTGTATCATCATGTGCCGGATGTGATCAGAAACCTGCCGGTCCAGGGTGATTTGCCTGGGTCCAACCGCTTGGACCTTGCCATGGGGGTGGCTCTGCGGGATCCGGTCGGTTTAAGCAATTTTCTGAGCCAAGTCTATGATCCAGCCAGTCCCAACTACCATCATTTCCTGACACCGTCAGAGTTCACCGCCCGGTTTGGACCCACTGCCGCAGATTATGAGGCGGTGGAGGATTTTGCCCGTACGAATGGCTTGAAGGTCACTCAAACGTACGGCACCCGGCTTTTGCTGGATGTGCAAGGGTCTGTCGCCAACATTAACCGGGCCTTTCACCTCACCCTGCATGTTTATCATCATCCCACGGAAAAACGGGATTTTTACGCGCCGGACCGGGAGCCGACGGTGGATGCGAGGATTCCACTGGTGGATGTCAGTGGCTTGAGCAATTACCAAAGGCCCAAACCGCAATTGGTTCCCAGCCTCAAACCCCGCGCAATGACATCGCCCCGGGGCGCTTCAGGTCCCCAAGGCAGTTATTGGGGAAATGATTTCCGCCAAGCCTATGTGCCGGGCACAACCCTGGATGGAGCCGGCCAGATGGTGGGTTTGTTGGAGTTTGATGGGTATTATGATTATGATGTCAATTACTATGCCGCAGCATCCGGCATTCGTTCCGTGCCTGTGGAGCCCGTTCTTTTGGACGGGGTGAATGGGGTGCCGGGTTTCAGCGGGAGCTCTTCCGGGAACTCAGAAGTTTCCCTCGATATTGAAATGGCCATGGCCATGGCGCCGGGTTTGTCTGCCATTCTGGTTTTTGAAGGCAATATACCCAACGACGTACTGGGCAGCATGGCAGCCAGCAACCAGGTCACCCAACTGAGTTCGTCCTGGGGTTGGACCGGTGGACCCACCTCCTCCACGGACACTATCCTCCAGGAAATGGCCGCGCAGGGGCAGTCGTTTTTTGATGCCTCGGGCGATAGCCTGGCCTACACGCTGGGCAATAACTCCACCAACGGTGTGGATAACCCCAATTTGCAGAATGCCCCGGCCAGTTCCCCCTATTTGACCAGTGTTGGTGCCACGACACTGACAACTTCGGCCAATGGATCTTTGGCGGGAGAAACGGTCTGGAACAATGGCTCCGCCGGGACTGGAGGCGGCACCAGCAGCTACTATGGTATCCCATCCTGGCAGGCTGGGGTCAGCATGGCCAACAATGGCGGGTCCTCCTCTTTTCGCAACATCCCCGATGTGGCGATCGTGGGAGACAACATTTGGGTCTATTATCAGGATGGCCAGGCATCGCCGTTTTCCGGCACCAGTTGTGCCGCCCCCCTGTGGGCCGGGTTTGCAGCCTTGGCCAATCAAAAGGCCTCCAGCTTGGGAATGTCGCCCCTGGGATTCGTCAACCCGGCTTTGTACAAATTGGCCGAGGCTTCGTATGGGACCCCCGCTTTTGCAAGCTTTTTTAACGATGTGACCAACGGCAATAACGAGTGGTCGGAAAGCCCAAACGAATATTCGGCTGTTCCAGGGTTTGACTTGTGTTCCGGCTGGGGCAGCCCCGCCGGCACCAACTTGATCAACGCCCTTTTAGGTTTGGATGACCACATGGAAGTCATTCCAGGAGGGCCTGTCACTCTTTCAGGAGCCGTGGGCGGTCCTTTTTCCGTCAATACATTCAGCGAAACCATCTCCAATTTGGGTCCGACCACTTTCAAATGGCAAATCACCGGGGTTCCAGCATGGCTCTCGGCTTCCGCGCAGGCTGGCACGCTCGCGGCCTCTGGGCAAAACAGTGTCATTTTTGATCTGAATTCAACGACCAGCAACCTTTTGGCGGGGACCTATTCGGCGCCCTTGTGGTTTTCAAATGCCACATCGCACGTCACACAAAGCCGGATGGTGACATTGCAGGTTCTTCCAGCCCTGCAGGCCGCCTTGTCTGGTCCTTTGGCCCAGTCCAATTCCCTCAACGCGGCTGGCCCATACGGCGGTCCTTTTGTGCCGTCCTCCATTGTTTTAACTTTAAGCAATATTGGCGCCTCCTCATTAAATTGGTCCCTGGTGAACACCTCCCAATGGCTTTCGGTTTCGTCCCCGGCCGGAACGTTGTCGCCGGGCGGTGATTCCACCGTCAACCTATCGGTGGCTGCCTCAGCCAAAACTCTGGTCCCAGGCGCTTACGCAGGCAACCTCGTGGTCAAGGATGTGAATAATGCTTTCTCTATGACCATCCCGGTCTCCATCTCCGTGGGGCAAAACTTGGTGGCCAATGGCGGTTTTGAAACCGGTGACTTTACAGACTGGTATCTTGTGGGTGATCCGATTTACCCAAACTCCAGCACTGCCATTTATAACGGTGTGCTTTTGGCCAGTTCCTATCCTGGTTTTGCCCATACAGGTCAATATGGTGCGGCCTTGGGCGAAAGCGGGTTTCTTGCCACCCTCACCCAAAATATAGCCACTTCTCCCGGCCAGCTTTACCTCCTCTCTGCTTGGATTATGGACACCACCAATCTACCCACCGCCCAGTTTGAATTGAACTGGGATGGAGCCACGGTTTATAACCTGGTCAATCCACCCTCCTTCAATTGGAATTTGATTCAAGTTTTGGTCACTGCCTCGCAAGCGTCCACGCCACTCCAAGTGGCCGCAGAGAATGACAACGGGTACTGGGGGCTTGATGACGTCGCCCTCATTCCCGTGCCCGACGCAGGGTTTGAATCCGTGACCCCTCAAGGCCAGTCCTTGAAACTGACCTGGGCCAGCAGCCCGGGTTTGTTGTATCAGGTCCAATCAACCACCAACCTGGCCAATCCTGTTTGGAGCAATTTGGGTGTTCTCACAACGGCAACCTCCAACACATTGACCATTTCAGATGTCAATGCGCTCCAGAATCAAAGCCAGACGTATTATCGGTTGGTGGTGACCCACCAATAAAGTTGGCCTTCCGTCTCGCTTGGGTGAGCCTGAATCAATCCGATTTCTGTTTCCCGGGGCATCCCCAAAACATTCAGGATGCGGGCATGGGGTTCTTCAACCAATGCCAAACGCGCAAAGCTTCCGTCACGCCCCAGGCTTGGGCATCGCAACCCCGCTGTTGATGCGGGGCGTCACCGTCCAATATTTCCGGCAATTGTCCCAGGCATCCGGTTTGGAGCAGTGCGGCAGATCCCGACAGGTAACTGCGGGCGGCAGCCACTGCGGAGGGATGACCGTCCCAAGCCAGAACCAGCGCCTCGCAAAAGGCGGGAAAGGTCCATGTCCAAGCGGTTCCATTATGATAGGCAGGTTTGCGGCGGGTGTCTTCATCCCCCTCATATCGGGGCCAGTAAGGATGGGTGGGATCGTTTAAGAGCTGTTGGTTGTTCCAAATGGGCAACGGAAGGGTGACCGGCAATGGAGCCAGGGACCTGAGGGCTCCGGGAATGAGAAGATGTTTGGCGGCCGCTTGAACACAGCGTTTGGCCCTGGCACCACGAACCAAGCCCAGGCTGATGGGCAGCAGCGCATTGCTGCGCAAGGCATCATCAGGCCGTCCTTGGCGGGCTGATTGCCCCGGAGCAGCGAGAAGCACATCGGCGTACCAACCAGATTGTTCCAGCCAGTATAATTCATCCAACGACCCGGCAGTTTGCCGGGCGAGATCCCTCCAGCCTCCTTGTTCATGTTCCACATCGCAACGGGCCAGCAACCGCAATAACCTGATCCACAACGCCTGGATTTCCACAGGGTAACCTTCCCTGGGAGTGCCCGCCGGATAGTTCGTGTCCATCCAGGTGAAATGACTGGGGCTCCAGACAAGGCCTGATTCGGGATCCATTCGAATGCCGTTCGGTGTCCCCTTTTGATAATGGCGGGCAATACTGGAAATCACATCCCGAAGGGTGCGACCCGAGGAATTTACCGGGGTGTCAAAAAAGACCTTGAATCGGGCCTTCGCAATGGCCGGGTCAGAGGATTGGGCGGCCAGGGACTGGGCAAGTTCCTCGCAGACCACCGCAAACCAAAGCGGGGCGTCGCTGGTGTCGCGGTTGGAAACATCATTGCCGTGGATGGTGTTGGGCAAGGTGCCTTGATCTTCAAAACGGGCGAAATTAAGCAGCAATTCCTGGACGTCCGTGACTAGGCCTGCGGTCAACAAGCCGCGCGCGCAAATGAGTGAATCCCTGCCCCAATCCAAAAACCAGGGATATCCGGCAATGACAGTTTTGCCTGAATTGCGGCGCACGACAAATTCGCGGGCGGCGGAAACCAGTTGAGCCTCGAAGGAATCGGGTTTGGATTTCGTGGGGGCCGATTGGGCTGTTTCTGGCGACCCAAAATGATGCGGCAACGCCGATCGCGGGTCCATCTCTGCCGTGGCTACCAGATGCGCCCGTGAGCCGGGAGGAAGGGGCAGGTCAAACCAACCCGGGCTATAGGCATCTCCAAAACCTGTCTGTCCCCTGGACTGCTCCACGGGATGCGGGATTTGCCCGGACCATTCGGGCTGGGAATGGTAAACGCCCGGTCCGGCGAGAACGCGCAACTGCCGGTCCGCAGCCGGGGTGAAGGCATAACCGCAGCAGCCCTTGGCATCATCCGGCCAATTCGCCAGCCATGCGGCGGATTCCGCCGATTCCGGTAAGGTTTCCCGCAAGTTATGGGTGTGGGTGGTGAAATGAAATTCCGCACCCCCGTTCCGGGTTGTTTCAGAGTGAAAGTTGCGGTCCTCCATGTCCGGGCGCACCGTCAAGCGCACATCCGCTGTTGAGGGCAGGGATTGCGAGGGATTGCCGACATGGAGCGGTCGGTGAAAGCTGAAGACCGTGGTGTTTTGACCTTGAACCATCCACGCTTGGAGTTGGATCTCCAGTGTGCGCCCATCTCCCGCGTTGACGACAAAGGTCCATGTGGGTGAGGGCTGAGCCTTGAAATTCACCAAATTATGGCTGCCCAAGGCGGATAAAAAACCGTCGGCATTCACCCATGCGCGAATTCGTTTCAGAAAAACATGGCGGTCCACCGGCACCTCTGGATTCAGGTTGGCAGCCAGCGCGCAATCATACTTGGATTCGATATGGCCCAAATCCAAACGCAGCCGGGCCATCCCACCTATTCCGTTTGTCAGTAAAACCAGTGAATTAGCATCCGGCAAAGCCTCGCTTTTTGGCAGGGCATCGGGATTGGGCGGCAAGAGGCACAGCCTGGCCCGCACGGGTTGCGGTTGCGAGGGCCGCTGGAGGATCAAAACCCCAATTCCAATGTTCCGGGTTGGCGGCAGGATGGCCACGTGCCCATTTTGGGTGGGGATGGAAGTGATTTGAACAGGGTCCCAAGGAGGAGAAGGAACCTGGTCCTGGTGGAGAAGGTCGCCAAGACCCTCAAGACGGGCTTGAAAAGGGCAGGGCAACTGAATCAGCACCTGAAAACCAAATGGCACCGGCGTGACACGTGTGGCATCCTGCAAATCCCAGACCACGAGGCGCGGATATTCCTTGCCTGCGTTTACGGATTCAAAAATTCCGATCAGGTCCTTGTTGCCGGGTTCAAGTCCAGCTTGAATGATGGCCCCGCAGAGGGCGATGGGCTGGGCATCCATTTTTTGGGCCAGCCAACGCCAGTCCAATTTTGCCTGGGTTTCCACGGGCATGTTCTGGTGGATCAATTTCCAAGCAAAGGCAGCCTGGGCCCGAGCTTTGCGGTAGGCCTCGCCCGCCAGGCCTATAGGCTTGGGTTGCATGGCCAGGCAATGCACTGCGCCGGGCTGGAGGTTGAACCTGGTTCCCTGCTTTTCCGCTGTTTCATGGCGGGTGTCAGGCGGTGCTTGAGCCAAAAGTTCGTGTTGGAATGATGCCGGGTCCGGGACCCCTTCGCCCGGAGCCAGCACCAGCGTGGCGGGTTGGTCCAGGTTCGTGTTGCACAGCACCAGGATGGAATCAAGTCCCTCTGCAGATACGCGCATCAGGGCGTAAACCTGCGAGTCCTTGGAACTTAACCGGGTGAGGCGTGCCCCGTCAAAAAAGCAGGGATGATCACAGACCAGCCGGTTTAAAACAGCCAGTTCCTCAACGATGTTTTGTGTCGAATCCCAATTCAGGCCGGTGCAGCCATGGACCTTGATTTTTTCCGTGGCAAGCCATTCCACGCCTGAGGTGAAACCAAATCCACCCGAAAAACAGGTGAGGGCGCAAAGCCGATTGCGGAGCAGGGACCACAAGCGTCCCCGTTCGGCCAGCCGGGCATTGTCGTGCGTCTCGGAGTAATGGACATAAGTGCCCACCCTGGAGCTTTGGCGAACGGCATAATCCAAATACCCCGCGACATCCTGGCCCGAGTAGTTTTGGAACAATTCTGAATAGGCCCAATGCATGCCCCCCTCCGTCAGGAGAAGTTCTGTGGCTTCCCAGGAACCGCCCAAACCCTCGAGTAGGAAAACGGTTTCGGGAAATTCCTCCTGGACGCGGGCAATGATGTATTGCCATGTGCCCGCTGGAATTTTGTAACCTGCGTCGCACCGAAAACCATCCACCCCCCGGCGACACCAAACCATGAGGGCTTCCGCCATTTCATCCCATAGGTGGACGCTCTTTTGCTCCAACTCCACCAGGTCTTCCCATGTTGTGCCCCAGGCGCCCGGGCTGGCGAATTCCCCGGCGGGAGTTTTCAGGAAATGCTCCGGGTGCAATTCCTGCAACCGGGAACCCCATCCGGTATGATTGATCACGATGTCCAGGAAAACCCTTGCCCCAAGGTCGTGGGCAGCGGACGTAAGCTCACAAAATTGGTCAATGCCTGTGGTCTTGCGGTCAAATTCCACCAGTGCCGGGTCCACCGTGGTCAGGTCCAGCGCAGCGTAAGGGCTTCCAAAACGCCCAAACCGTGCATAGGTGACTGGCGTGGGATGGATGGGCAGCAGATGGAGGATGCGGCATCCCAAGCGGTTGACAATGTGGGGAAGCAACCTTAACACATCGCGGAATTTGCCCGAGGGCGGCAAGGTGGCATATCCGGCGGACTCCAAGGCCGCCAGCGAAGGTTCCAGCGAGGGGTTGATGCTTGAGGCGAGTGAGCGGGTTCCCCCCAGCAGCCGGGTGAAACAACAGTAAATTGTATTGGCCGATCTCGTGAAATCCGGGTGAACACAAATGCCCACGTCCGGTCCATCCGGCCAATGTTGAGTGTTGTTTTCATCCAGCCAATACGCCTTGGCTTGGAAGAATCCCGTCTCGGCCAGGGGAATGGTGATTTCCCAACCATCGGCAGAGGGTTGCATGGGCAGGTCCCGCCATGAGGCGTTGGCCACCACTGCGCCTCCGGCATGGGCTTGGATGATTTCCTGCCGCCTGGTTTTACCCCGCCCCAGATTCGTTCGGAGCCGCGCCTGCCCTCCTTGGGCCTCTCCTGACGAGTTCATTCGCAGGGCAAAACAAATGGTATCGCCTACAAATCGCAGCAAGCGTTCGCCCGGTTCAGGGGTCATGGCTGGTCTGATTGTCTCCACACCGGTGGTGTAGCACAAAGCTGGGACGGCTGAAAGCAAAAGACAGGACGAAATCCACCTTTCGAAAAAAATTTGATCGCCCACCTTTCTGGAACGCTTCTTGCAATACAATGAAGCGTAAGCTGTTGTGTCGTTTAAAAGCGCCAAAGGCTCGAAATTGGCAATGAATCTGCTTATAAGGGCTGGCTGATGTCAAACCAGATTCTCAACCCGGAGGAGACTGCGCAATTGACTCAAACGATTGATATGTTTGAGGTGATTGTGCAGTCACAGCCTTCTGACACCCAGTCGCTGGAAATCTTGAAAGAAGCTTATCTCAAGCTGGGGCGGGAGGATGACGTGGTTCACACCTCCAAGCGCATTGCCCAGGGTTATTTGCAGCAAGGCCAGTTTTCATCGGCCATTCTTGAGTATGAGACGGTCCTTCAGCGACGTCCGGACGACAAGGACGTGAGGCTGGCCCTGAAGGAGATTGAACAGCGGTCCGGAGGAGTGGCAGTCCAGCCGCTGCCCGAGGCTTTAAAATCCACCAGCAACTCCCTGCCATCCTTTGAAACTTCCATGCGCCGCCGCAGCCTGAAGGATGGCGTCGAGGAAGTGGACGATGGACGCAAGACACTGTACCGGATTTTTGTGGAGTCCAAGGCCATCACCGAGGGTGATTTCGACCTTTGCTGGCAGACTCCCGACATGACCAGCCCGCCGCTGGATGTTTTGGACCCGTTTATTGCCAACCTGCATGCCCGGGGCATTCAACAAATGGATAAATCCCTGAAAATGATTTGTGACCGGTCACGCAGCCCGTTTCTTCCCTTGGACCGGTATGATGTGGATATAGACCTGGCCCGTACCTTTCCCGCCGAAACCTGCCGGCGCTGGTGCGTTCTGCCCTTTGACCGCATGAGCAAGTCTGTGCTGGTGGCCACCGCCAACCCATTCAATCAGCAGGCGGCGAAGGAATTGTCCCAAGCCACCCACCAGCGCCTGTTGTGGTATGTGACCACGCCGACGGATTTAACGGCCCTTTTGCGCAAGGTGTTTCGATAATCATGGCTAGAATCAAATCATTTGCCGAGCGCATTGCCGATGCGTTGATCGAGGATGGGCTGTTGAGCAATCAACAGATCGAGGAGCTTCTGGAGAGGCAGAAAAAGGAGGGATCACGTCTGGTCAAGTTATTGGTGGACAAGGACCGGCAGTATGTGAGTCCCGAAGACCTGTCAGTTTGCATGGGGCGGGTTCTAAACGTGGCGCCCATCAACCTGAGCCGCCTAAGCATCCCACCGGGGGTGGCGGATTTGTTGCCTCCGGAAATGGCCCAAAACCACAAGGTCGTCCCCGTCAGCCGGCTGGAAAACCAGTTGTTTCTGGCCATGGCGGATCCGCTGAACGTGCTGGCCATTGACGACGTGCGACGGATCACGAAGCTGGATGTCATTCCCCTGATTGCCTCGGAGAAAGCCATCACCGAAAAGCTCAATGCCATTGAAACCAGCAAGGGCGGTTCCATGGAGGACCTCATTCAGGACGCCCAAAAGCGCGCGGATGCAGATTCGGAAGGCGAGACGTTAGAGGCGGTGAATGAGGCTGTGGAGGAGGTGAACCTCGACAAGTTGGCGGCTTCCAGTGAGGAGGCGCCGGTGATCAAGCTGGCCAACCTCATTGTGCTTCAAGCGATCAAGGACCGCGCCAGCGACGTGCATCTTGAGCCATTTGAAAAGCAAATGCGGCTGCGATACCGGGTGGATGGCGTGCTTTTGGATGCCACCCCGCCGCCCAAGCAAATGCAACTGGCCCTCGCTTCCCGCTTCAAAATCATGTCCAACCTGGATATTGCAGAGCGGCGCCTGCCCCAGGATGGACGCATGCGCGTGAAGGTCAGCGGCAAGGATTACGACCTGCGCGTCTCCATCCTGCCCACGGTCCATGGTGAAAAAATCGTGCTTCGCGTCCTGGATAAAAGCAACTTGTCCGCCAGCATTGACAAGCTGGGATTGGATGATGCCACATTCCGGCAGTTCAAGACGGCCATAGACGCCCCGCATGGCCTCATCCTGGTGACAGGCCCCACGGGCTCCGGCAAAACCACCACGCTCTACTCTGTCCTGAATGAACTGAACAATCCCACCTGGAATATCGTCACGGTGGAGGACCCCGTCGAATTCCAGTTGCCCGGCATCAACCAGGTTCCCACCAAGAAAGAAATCGGCCTGACTTTTGCAAGCACGCTCAGGTCCATTTTGCGCCAGGACCCGGACATCATCATGATCGGGGAAATTCGGGACACCGAAACGGCGGAAATTGCCATTGAGGCCGCGTTGACCGGCCACCAGGTGTTGTCCACGATGCACTGCAATGACGCGCCGGGCGCCATTGCCCGCCTGGATGACATGAATATTGCCCCGTTCTTGATTTCCTCGTCGCTAATCCTTTCCTGTGCCCAGCGCTTGATGCGCAGGATTTGTTCCCACTGCAAGGAGCCTGTCACCTATCCCGCTCGCATGTATGCAGACTTGGGGATTGATCCAGCCATGTTTGAAGGAGTGCAACTTCACCGGGGCAGAGGCTGTGACCGCTGCAAAAACTCTGGTTACACCGGACGCCTGGCCATCATCGAGGTCATGACCATCTCAGATGAGATCCGCAAAATGGTGATATCGCGCGCCAACACGCGGGACATTGGCAAGCTGGCCATAGAGCAGGGCATGCGCACACTCCGCATGGTGGCTTTGGATCGCGCGCGGGCCGGGCTATCCACCTTGGAGCAGGTCCTGGTCACTACGTCACAACATTGACCGGGATTGGCGGGAGTTTGCCATCCTGACCATCCCGGGCCACACTCACAGCGAGGCATCCTCAATAGAATTTGCGCTGGGGCGGGCGGGAAGAAGGGGTGGAGTCGTCATTCATCCAGGGCGGAAGCTGGGGCTGCCACGATGGTTTCTTGACTTTTCTGGGAGGGGCGGCGTAGCCCACGATTTCAGGAGGAAGAGTCAGGCCTTCTGGTTTGCTGGGATCCTTGGGCTGGACCAATTTCATCGTATTCTCCCCTGAAAAGGCAAAGGGAGTTTCCAAACCCGACAAGTTGTTCTGGTCAGATTTGGTAAATGCAGTCTGGGGTGCCGGGGGCGTTTCGCCGATCAGTTTTCTGAAATTGGCCATGTCCAACTCCTCCTTTTGGGCTTCCACAGCCCGCTCGCCGGATGCCGCAGCTTGGGCGGCATCCATGCGGGCCACGCCTCTTTGAGGGGAACCCCCATTTTGAGGCCCGCCAAAGATCCTGCTGAATCCAGGTCCGATCTGAGCGTGGGAACTGTCCAGACTGGAACTTTCTGTCCCGGGCTGGTCAAACAGGCTGGAAAACCCGCGTTGAGACAAGGTTTGGCCATTGGAAAAGTCGCGTGAAGCATCGGTTTGATTTTCTGTGCTGGAAGCGGTGGCGGAGTGTCTTTTGGCAGCTTCCTGCCGGTTCATGTAGCGCTCCTCCGGCGACAAATCCTGGCCGGGAACAGCCAGCCCGAACATTTCCTCCGGTGTTTGGATGCCCATGATCTCTTCCGGCGTGAGAAGGGACCATTCAGCCCGGTCTTTTTGCTGCTGGGATTGGCGTGTTGAGAGGTCTGGGGTGGCTTCTGGCAGCGAGCCTGATTGGGCCGAGCTTATCCCGCCCCACCTGTGAAAACCATCCGCGTTGTCGGGGAGCGTCACGGCAGGGTCGCCGTTCGGCAGGTCTTCCGTGGAGGGCTTGGAAAAGGCCGATAACGCTGATGCGGGGTCTGCCTGTGCTTGCGTTCCTTCATAAACCTGGACCGCACAAATTGCGGCCAGGCTCAAGATTCGGAATGTGCGGAATGGCAGCACCATAAAGATTCCTGAATATAAAGCAATTTCAGGACTGCGTCAAAAGGAAGTGTCCCGCCCCAAATCGCGCCACCGCCCGGGGCCGGTAACATCTAGTATGAGTCAACTCGGTGCCTTGAACTTGCTTGGAAAGAGCTTTGAATCCGTTTATTGGCGCTCGTATTCTCCCTTGCCCAGGCGTTTATAGACTTGGAAGCCCGATTTTTTGGCGTCGGAGATGGACAAGGGCTTGAGTTTGTGAGGGGTGCTGAAACTGGAAATAATTTTGCGAACCGGCTTCTTGCAGGCCGGGCATTTTTCCAGCGGCGCAGCGGAAATGGGACGGTTCAGGGTGAATTTGCCCCCGCAAACCTTGCAGGACCCCTCGCAGAGCTCGTATTCGTAAAGTGGCATTGGATGGAATGACAGGGGCCGGTCAGGATTTTTTGAGGAAAGCGCTGAAGAGGTCAATGGGCAGCGGCAAAAAGGTGGTGGTGTTATGTTCGCTGGCCATTTCCCTCATGGTTTGAAGGTAGCGCAATTGAAGGGCAATCGGCTCGCGGGCGATCATGCCAGCGGCTTGGACCATTTTTTCCGCCGCCTCAAATTCGCCCTGGGCGTTGACCACCTTGGCCCGGCGTTCGCGTTCGGCCTCCGCCTGTTTGGCCATCGCCCTTTTCATGCTGTCCGGCAGGGCCACATCCTTGATTTCCACAGAGGTCACCTTCACTCCCCAGGGTTCAGTCTGGCGGTCAATGATTTCCTGGAGTTTTTGATTGATGGAATCGCGCTGGGACAACAGGTCGTCCAGTTGCGCCTGGCCCAGCACGCTGCGCAGGGTGGTTTGAGCTATGAGCGAGGTGGCCCGAAAATAATTCTCCACCTTCACCACTGCATCCATGGGGTTGATCACGCGGAAATACACCACCGCATCCACCGTGGCGGGCACATTGTCCTTGGTCATCACTTCCTGCTTGGAAACGTCTATGGTCACCACCCGCAAATCCATTCGCACCATTCGGTCCAGTATCGGGATGAGAAACACCACGCCGGGACCCTTGGCATCCAGCAATTTGCCCAGGCGAAAAACCACTCCGCGCTCGTATTCCCTCAAAATCCGCACCGCTTGCGGCAGGATCATGAAGGCAATGACAGCCACGGGCACAAGGATGGCCAATGAGGTTTTAAACAATGTTACAAGGGTGTTGATCGGGTCCTGGTTCATGGGCTTTTTTCTTTCTGGTTTGATTTCAAGGGCTTGACGAGCAGGGTGAGTCCCCGGCGCCCGGTTATTTCCACCCGGCATCCTTCCTCAATCGGCCCGGAACTTTCCGCGCTCCAAAGCTCTCCCTCAATAAAGACCGTTCCTTTGCTCCGGTCAATGCCAATATGAATTGGAGCACTGCGGCCCAACAGGATATCCGGCCCGGTCTTGGCTGGCAGAAATTGGGCGCGGATTCCTTTGCTCACAAAAAACAGGAAAAAGGCCGCCGTGGTCATGGTGGTGGATGTGATCCAGGTCATGGACAGTTGAAATCCAGGCGGCGCATGGTTGAACAGCATCAGGCTGCCAATGAAAAAGGAGGCAATCCCGCCCACGGTCAAAACCCCATGGCTGGGGGCATAGGCATCTGCCACCAGCAAGGCAATCGCCAATAAAATAAGCGCCAGGCCCGCGATATTCATGGGCAGGGTGGCGGACATGTATAAAAGCAGAATCAAAGCCAGGACGGCCGCCACCCCCGGAAGCAAGGCGCCCGGATGGCTCAATTCTGCAATGAATCCATAAATGACAACCAGAAGGAGCAATGACATCAACTCCGGCTGCCAAAACCATTCCAGGGTTTGTTCCAGCATGCTGACGGGTATTTCATGGACGGAAACTCCCACCGTGTGAAGTGTGCGGCCCTGGACCTGGCGTCCATTCAGTTGGGCCAGCAAATCAGGCAGGTTGGTGGCCAGAATGTCAATCACTCCCATTTGAAGGGCTTTTTCCGAGGTCACAGCCTGGCTATGGACCACTGCTTCCTGCGCCCAGGCTGCGTTTCGGTGGCGTTTTTCCGCTATGCCTTCAATGAAGGCGGAGGCGTAGTTTTCCATTTTTTGCCGGAACACATCATTGGTGGAGGGATTTTGTGAAAGGCCGCCGAGGTCCAGCGGGTGTGCCGCCCCAATGGTGGTGTGCGGCGCCATGGCTGCCACATCGGCGGCAAGGGTGATGAAAACACCCGCGCTGGCGGCGCTGGCACCCGGGGGCGAAACATAAACTGCCACGGGCAGATCCGCCGCGTAAATGGATTGGACGATTTCCTTGGTGGATTGCAACAGGCCGCCCGGCGTGTCCAATTCAATCACCAGGCATTGGTCACGCTCCGCAGAAGCCTCCTCAATCGCCCGGGCCAGGTAGGTGGACACGGCGGGACTGATGGCTCCATTCACCCGGGCCAAGGCCACCGAGGAGGCCCCGGCCTCGAGAACCATGCAGAGGGTCAGAACCAGGATGTAAGCCCATGAACGCATAAGCGTTGGAATTCATCAATAAAATCCATCAAAACCCCGCCAGACGCAAGGGGCCTTCTGCATCCCCGGAAGCCCCCTCGTCCCGGTGCCTCCCGTCTGATCAAGCCAGCCCGCCACAGCTACTGCCCGCCGATTCCAGGCAATCCTCACAAATCCACATCCCCAATTGCGCCCCGCCTTCGCGCCCGCCGCAAATCTGGCAGGGACACACATCCAGGCGGACTTCCATGTGGGTTTTGCCGCCGGTCATGCACATGGCCTCAGCTTCCCTGGTCATGGTTTGATGGATGAAACTGCTCGGCCATGGCCACGGCCTTGCGCATGGCCATGGATTTGTTCACTGTCTCCTGGTATTCCCCCTCGGGAACAGAGTCATTCACCCAGCCGCCCCCGGCCTGCACATGCGCCATCCCATCCTTGATGAGCGCCGTGCGAATGGTGATGCAGGTGTCCAGGTTGCCGCCAAAAGAAAAATAACCCACGCACCCGGCATAGGGGCCGCGAGCGGTTTTTTCCAATTCAGAAATGATTTGCATGGCCCTTATCTTGGGGGCTCCGCTCACTGTGCCGGCTGGAAAGGTGGCCCGCAGCAGGTCGTAGGCTGTTTTATCCGCATCCAAGCGGCCTTCCACTTGGGAAACGATATGCATGACATGGCTGTAACGCTCAATACTCATCAATTCCCGGACGTGCACCGAACCAAACTGGCAAACTCTTCCGATGTCATTCCGGGCCAGGTCCACCAGCATGACGTGCTCCGCCCGCTCCTTGGGATCGGCCAGCAATTCCTTTTCCAGGACCAGGTCTTCTTCTGCGTTTTTTCCCCGCCGCCGGGTGCCTGCTATCGGGCGTATCTCCACCTTGCCTTCCTCATACCGCACATGAATTTCTGGCGAGGCGCCCACCAGCGAGAATCCGTCCAACTCCAGCAAAAACATATAGGGGGAGGGATTGATGTTGCGGGCCGCGCGGTACACATCCACCGCCGAGGCTTTTATGGGCGCGGAAAAACGCTGGGACCCCACCACTTGGATGACATCCCCCGCCTGGATGTATTTCCGAGCTGAAGCCACATTGGCATGAAAATCCGCCGGCGTCTGGTTGGAGCTGAATTCCAACGGCGAAATGGCCGGGGCTGCGTCCACCACCTTCTGCTCGCCAGGTTGTTCCAGAAGGGCCATCAGGCGCTCTATTTCAGCCACCGCATCTTCGTAAGCCGTGGACGGGTCCGTTTCCCCTTCCAAAATCGCATTCACCACCAGGGTGATGGTCTGGTTCACCCGGTCAAACACCAGGAGTTCGTCAGCCACAAGAAAATAAAGGGTCGGTGTGTCCAATTCATCCCTGATAGGCCTGGGCACAACAGGTTCAATGTCATGGATGAATTCATAACCAATGAACCCCACGGCACCCCCGGTGAACCGGGGAAGCCCGGGCAGGGTGACCGGTTTATACTGGTTCATCACCCGTTGAACCACCTCCAAACCATCACGCACATCCCGTCCCACTTCATGGCTGGAGGTCACCCGCCCGTTTTCACGCACTTCCACCCGCTTCCCCGTCTGCTTCAGAATGGCCCTGGGATTGCATCCCACAAAAGAGAAGCGGCCAATATGTTCCCCGCCTTCAACAGACTCAAAAAGAAAGGATTCGCCAGCACCCCGTATTTTACGATAGGCAGACAGCGGCGTTTCCAAATCGGCCAGAATGCGGCGGGTGACCGGTATCAGGTTGCCCTGCGCGGCAAGCTGCTTGAATTGTTCCAGTGTGGGTGAATACATGGCTGCCGTTCAGGATGCCTTTTCTGTGCCGCCTTGACAATGGATTTGGGCGCAATCCCAGGCCTGCCGGCCCGCGTCACGGGTCCGTTTACCGCAGGCTTCTGGTTACTTTTTCCGGTAAATCACGCCGGGATCCTGAAGTTTGGCCTCGGTGACCTGGACCTGTCCGCTCTTCGCATCCAGGGTGCGGAAGAAACAGGAGTGATACCCTTCGTGACAGGCCGCGCCCGTTTGATCCACTTGAATGAGCAGCACATCCGCATCACAATCCAGGGCGATGCTCTTCACCGACTGGGTGTTGCCGCTCTCCTCGCCTTTCATCCAGAATTTTTGACGGGACCGGCTCCAAAAATGGGTTTTGCCTGTGGCTATGGTTTGCTCCAGCGAAGCCCGGTTCATCCAAGCAAACATCACCACCCGTCCGGTTTTCTCCTCCTGTATGATGGCGGGGATCAGGCCGTTTGCATCATATTTTAATTGATCATAAAAGTTCATCACTGTGCATCCTAGCGTGGTTGCCCGTAAAAAACCATCAATTTGCGCCGTTGGATTCTTGGGCCATGCCGGGGCCCGGGCGACGAACCTGCCTGTCGTGTGGGTCCTCAAGATCCATTTTGAAAAAGACAACGGATGCTCATTTGCGCCAAAAACCGGAAAACCCTGCCCTTTGTTGGCGGCGCCTTACCTGCGCCACCCTATTCGTTCGCGCTGTCGGCAAGGTGCTTTTTAATGAAGGCGATTTTTTGGCGGAAAATTGCTTCGCGGCCGGCGAAATCCTTTTTGCCGTAAGGCACCTCGCAGACGTAATGGGAGCAATCAGAGGTGACCACCGCCATGGAGGGGGCGTAGCCGCCCTCATCCGGGCCATTAAAGCCCTGTTTTACCGCATCGGGCACACTCGCCAGTTCCCTTTCGTGGCTGACAAAGACGAGAACCAGGTTGTTGTGAAAGACATCGTAAAAATGTGCCAGGGCGTTGTTGCTGTAATCTCCCATCGGGCGTGATGGCTCGAAAAAGTCGTCCCAAACCAGAATGAAACCGATCAGCTTGCCCTCAGCCTTGGCTTTTTTCTTGGCAGCATCAAGCTGGTCCAGCGAGAAGGCCATGCTTTTGCTGAGATAAACCACCTCGTTGTATCGTGCGGCCAGCATTCCCTGAGAATAGCCATCGCAGTGGTATTTTTCCTGGATATCTGGCGGGAGATTGGTCACGGGCACGGTAACCCCCTTCAATTCGGATTTGTCGCCTACGACAAAAAACAAGCCTTTGGGTTTTACGGCCACATCGCGCACGTTTTTGAATTGTTGCCCGTCCAATGTCGTAATGTCATCTGCCGCAGCAAGGCGGGCCGCCAGGCAAAAGGTCAACGCCAGGGGAGTTGTTTTCATGGTAAAGTTGCTGAAATTTAAATTTGCATTTTAATGATATTTGTCCAGCGGGAAATTTTCAGGCAGGTTCCAAATGCAAATGAGGTTATTACGAGCCATCTCAGGGGCTTGCCGGGGGGCCTGTAACGCTTGGGGCGGGGTTTGGGCGGGTCGAAGTGCGGCCATCTGGATTGTCGGCGGTTTTGCTGTTTTTTTGATGTTCCACCAGGCTGCGCCTTAACTCCCTGCGCATGGAGGCATAGGCGGAATTGGTCACAAGATCGAGTTGCCGGGTTGCTTCCGGATAAAAACCCGCCGCGATATTCACCCGCGCCAAATGCAATCGCACGCCCTCTCTTTCATTGTCATCCCGCGCAATCATCAACGCATTGGACCATGCCATCAGCGCATCGTTCGTGCGCAGGGGCTTGATGCCGTAGTAACTCTCCGCATAATCGGTGGCCAGCACCAGGTTCTCGGGTGCCAGTTTCATGGCCTGCCGGTACAACCCCAGCGCCTTGTCAAAGGTTTGCTGCTCGTCTATGTGGTAATACGCCTTGGCATCCTTTCGGTAAAGATAAACGGTGGTGGCAAAGTTCTGGAAATAGACCGGCTCTGTTGGGTCCAGGCGTATCGCCTCCTCGTAATCCGCAAAGGCGTTGGTCACATCACCGTATTCGCCATAGTAATTGGCCAGGTTATTCCAGACAGCCGGGTTTTTGGGGTCCAATTGCCGGGAATTTTCATATTGCGCCTGGGCAGCGGTTTCGTCCCCTATGTCGTTCAAAAAACTGCCGTAGGCCAGGTACCCGCGCGCGCTTTCAGGATGATTCCGTAAATAGCGGGTGTACTCGTCCTGAACCACCTTGAGACGTTCCCGGATGCGCTGCTGGAAAGCCAGCCTCGCAATCTGGTTGGTCAGGGGTATGGCGTTGGTGCTGATCCACCCATTCACTTCCGCCATCGCATCGTCATCATCCCTCATGATATTCTCCAATTCCAATGTCTCAGGATCTTTCTGGCCGGGAATAGTCACCGAAATCCCTGTTTGTTGCTGGATCACATTGCTCACCGCCGCGGGCTGGTTGGTGGCCAGCAACGCGCTCAACAGTCCCATGGTCAAATCGTTCACACGCCCAGTCTATCATGTTGCACTTTCGTGTTCATGAAAAAAAATCCGCCTCCGCAAATCATCGGGCGCATCTCAGTTTTTAGTCTGGTGAAATTTGCGTGGAAGAAAAGTGAAGCGGTTGGTTTGAAACCATTTCGAGCCTCGAAGGTAATCGCCATTTCAAGCGCATCCACCAGCCCTGCGCCTCTGGTTTCCTCGCCCCGCCAGCGGAGCGCGGGGAGAGGACTAAGGAGAGGGGAGATCGCAAACATCCAATGCGATGAATAAAACATCTCACTTCCCGAAAGATCAGCACCACCCATCCCCGGTCCCCGCCCACAATGGAGATTGATGGCGAGGGAGAGCAGAGCAGTTGGTTTGTGGAGGTTTATAAAAATTCAAACGCGGAGGCTGAGGGTGACTCTCTCAAAAACTGAGATGCGCCCCAAATCATCCTGCCGCCAGGTTGGTTTTGCCTTTCTCCCAGCCACCCTTTTTTTTAGGATGGCAGCCATGTTCAGACCTTCCGATTTATTTGACCTGGCCCAGACCGATCATCCCGGACTGTTCGACGGGGTCACGCATGCCTGGGAAGCTCTTCAGCGGATTGGGGCATACCTGGAGAAGAAGATTACCGCCAGCCGCGCCGAGGCCCCTTCATCCATCCAGCAATCCCACCCCGGCGCCATCATCGGCCCCGATGTCCTGATTGGCGATGGGTCTGAAGTCGAGCCCGGGGCCATGATCAAGGGACCCGCCTTGATCGGACGAAACTGCCGGATCCGGCATAATGCCTACATCCGGGAAAATGTGATCATCGGAAACGATTGCGTGGTGGGCAATGCGTCTGAATTGAAAAATGCCTGGATGTTCAACGGCGCGCAGGCGCCTCATTACAATTACATAGGCGATTCCATCCTGGGATTCGGCGCGCATCTCGGCGCCGGGGTCAAAATTTCCAACCTTCGTCTGCTTCCGGGCAATGTGCTGGTTGTGTCGGGAAAAATGAAATGGGACACCGGGCTGCGGAAAATGGGCGCCCTCGTTGGCGACCGGGCGGAGGTGGGCTGCAATGCCGTCTTGAACCCTGGCAGCATCCTGGGGCGTGGTTCCCTTGTTTACCCCAATGTCTTCTGGCGTGGGGTGCTGCCCGCCAATGGCATTGCCAAAAACAAGGCCGAAGTTCTCGTCGCCAGCCGTGAATCATCCTCTTCATGAACTTTTCCGCCAAAGAAAAACCGGTCAAATCACCAAGCCGGCCTTCTGCGCTTGAAGTTTTTAACTGGAAATGCTCCAAAGCCGCAAATTGGTTTGTGTCCAAGACCGCGCGCATCGGCCCGGGTCCATGGCGATGGGCCTGCCTGGTTTTGCTTTCCGTGGGCATGGCCGCACCCCAGGATTCTGCACGGGCAGCCGGTGTGGGCGCTCTTCTCACCCGTGCCGTGGCTGCTTACCGCCAAGGCAATGATGAATCAGCCCTGGCCCTTTTCAGTGAGGCCATTGATTCGGGAAACCGGGATGCCTATGAGGGAAGGGCACATGTCTATTACCGGATGGGCGATTACCCGCATGCCCTCGCTGATCTGAACCAGTGTCTTCATGACCACGTCTCACCCAATCTGGTGGTTTTGCGCGGACGCACCGAGCTTGCGCTGGGTGAATACACCCTGGCCGAGGCGGATTTCAACCTTGCGTTGAAAGATCAACCCACCAGTCCGGTTTTGCTGGCTGCCCGTGGGGATTGCCGCCTGTATTGCGGCCAAGCCCGACTGGCTCTGAAGGATTATCATCATGCCATTGATCTTGGATGCACGAATGCCATGGTCCTGGCCCATTGCGGTGAATTGGAGGCGGGCTGGGATCATGAATACCGCCGGGGCATCAAGCTTTGCCTGGACGCAATCCGGTCCGACAAAGCCTGCTGGCTGGGCTACAACAACCTGGCCGCAATTCTAGCCACCGCCAAGCCGGCCCGGTTCAGGGACGGCCCCCTGGCTTGCATCAATGCCCGCCAGGCCTGCAACCTGACCCATTGGAATCATCCTCTGCCGCTTTCAGTCTATGCCGCCGCGTGCGCGGAAATTCATGATTTTGCCGATGCCATCCGCTGGCAGCAACAAGCCATCAATCTGGAGCTGTCCTTGGGCGACCCCGGCATTCACCAAGCCTTGAACGACGAAAAAAAACTTCAGTTGTACCAGAATAAAAAGCCATTCCGCGCGGATTAAACCCGAAAAGCGAAATGGAAAGGGTCAAGATGCGCTCAGTAGATTGGGGCAGATTGGCCTTTTGAATTTTTCTTTTCGGGTTTAATGGGTCCATTCATTGGGTGAGACGGGCAGACGGCCAGGGTTTTTTATAATCCGCGTGAATCCGTGTCCGTCTGCGGTTGAACTGCGGTTTGGGATCAAAAGCCTCGTCGGCGTGAATGGGGACAGGGTTCAAGGAATCGTTTTGCCTTGGATGGCCGCTTTTTCATTGCTCAGGCGGTTTGCTGGCGGATTGGTTTTGCGATCCGGTTCGCGGGGGGTGATGGTCAAACCGAGAGGATTGATCCCCGGGACCTTTTCATAAACCCGCGCGATGGGGTTTTTCTCATCGGGCATGATCACGTCGTAGTGTTCATTGAGTATATCCACATCCCTGGTGTACCTCTTGTTCGCCTCGGCGATGCTTTCAGCTTCGGTGAATTGATGGGCGTCGAATTCCTTGGCCGCCTCCTGTTTGGCCAGTTCCTCTGCGTCTCTCCGGGCGGCTTCGGCCATTTCCAACTCATGCTCGGACTCTTTGAGCTTGAGAGCGCGTTCGCGGTGATTTTGGCGGGAGAGATTTTGTTCGTAGCTGGTGATGGTGCGGAGCATGGGGGTGACCTGGCGGATGCAGTCTTCGGTGGGTCCTTTATCGCGCATGAACTGGAAGACGAGGACCTTGTAAAGGTCCATGAGGAGAGCGAGATCGGGAGGGTTATTGGCTTTAATCCAATCCTTGATGGCTTTGGCCCTGGGGCCGGAGGCGGTGAGCCATTCGACCGGGAAGTTGTCCGGGGCAGGAGTGGAAGCGGGCTTGGGGGCGGGATTGTTTGAAGTTTTCATTTTTATGACAGGCTTGGTTTCAATTCATTTTGTCCGTCCATGATGGAGGATTGGCTGTGGGGTTAAAATGGCATGGTGCGCATTTGAGTGCTTTTCAAGCGAAGATGGGAAGGGGAGTTATATCCGCAGATGGAAGCGGATGGCCGCAGATTGGGAAGGGGAAAGTGAGGGTGTAAAAAAGAGATGGAGAATCATCGCGGATGGGGTTAGGGTTTCCGCATGCTGAACCCATGCCACAACGATTCGCAAAACCCGGGATTCCGTTCCGCATGGCAGGGGATCGGGAGTGTTGGTTTATTTCAACCCGAAAAACGAAATTCAAAAGGCCAATCTGCGTCAATCTACTGGGCGCAAATTCTTTGGAAAAACCTCACCAGACCGCTTCGGGTATGGTTTCGATTTTTTCCAAAGAGTTTCCGCTCCAGCATCCTGCCACATCTTGGCCCTTTCCATTTCGCTTATCGGGTTCAAAGCGCGGTTGGGATTATCTGCGGCTGGCTTGCGCTGCGGGCGGAGACGGCGATGACGGTGGATTGGATAGCCGGACGGCTTCAGATGGGTTCTCGCCGGGATAGGTCAATCATCTGCTGTATCGCAGCCGTAAGCAGAACCCAAAAAGAGGCACAATATGACAATATCAAGAACTGACCCCTTCAGGGGATTAACAGAATGAAAAATGCCCTCCCAACAATGTCCGCATGGTTTGTTGTAACGGGAATGAAGTTTAGTCCTTTCGACTGCACTGCTCATTTTGGGGTTGAACCAACAGAGGTGTTGACGGAAGGGGAAATTAGGCCGGGAAAACGACCGCCTGTGCCTCATTCGTCATGGACTGTGAAGACTCAAAAAATCCGAGCGGGCAATTCGGACGAAGTCTTTCAGCTTTTGCTCGGCGTGATTTGGCCGAAGCGCCAAATGATAATGAATTATGTTAAAGAGCACGAATTGAAAATCACCTTTGTTTTGTGTGCGGCTCAAAACGATGATGAGCAGGCTTTTCTTTCTCTGTCTGCTGAGACGATTAATCAAATCAGCTATTTCAATGCACCATTACACATGGACATATAAACTTGAAGCTTATATGGCCGCAGCCAATCCTGACCGGCCCCGCTTCCCCAAGGTGTCAAAACGGGTTTGAAGATTTTTTCGAGCAAGTGTCAGTCCTCACTTTTGACGTAACAGTTTAGCTCGTTTTGTTTGGTTGGCGCCGGTTAGGCTTTTGGCCTGTCTCTGTTGAGCGGACTCAGGAGGAGTTGTGATACAAGGCGACTTGCGCCGTGGCGGTGGGGGAGGTGAGCAGGGTTTCCAAAAACTGGCGGACGGGTCGTTGCTGGCGGCGGGCGGTTTGGATGAGGGTGTGCAAGACG
>JAKAFL010000063.1 GCA_021817945.1 bacterium
TTGCTGGATAAACTCGCCGTCATCAAACTCTTCGCCACCACCCCGGATTGGGCTATGTAGCCAGACAAAATCCCCAATACCCACTATTTATTGGGGATTTTGCAAATACGGGGGGAAGTTAGGTTAAATGAACTCGTTGATGAGGTTTTCCAGCATCTCCTGCCGCCCGCTCGCGCTGGGAGCGGCATCGCCTTGCTTTAACATGTAGGTTTCAAGCTCGGCAAATCCGGCGCGTCCGGATTCGATTTTCGCGCCTATTCCGGTATCCCAAGAGGCATACCTGTCCCGGACAAAAGTCTCCAGGCGCCCGTCCTTGCGGATGGCAGCGGCTGTTTTCAATCCTCGTGCAAAGGCATCCATCCCTCCGATATGGGCATGAAACAAGTCCACAGGTTCAAAACTTTCCCGGCGTACTTTGGCGTCGAAGTTGACTCCTCCGGTGGCCAGGCCCCCGAATTTGAGCAGGCTCAGCATGATCTGGGTGGTGAGATAAACATTTGTGGGGAATTGATCGGTGTCCCAGCCCAGCAATTCATCCCCTGTGTTGGCATCAATGGACCCCAAAGCCCCGGCTGATCCGGCCACTTCCAGTTCATGCTGCATGGAATGACCCGCAAGGGTGGCATGGTTGGTTTCAATGTTCAATTTGAAGTGATCCATCAGGTCGTGCTCACGCAAAAAATTAAGACAGGCTGCGGCATCCGAATCATATTGGTGTTTGGTGGGTTCCTTGGGCTTTGGCTCAATATAAAACTGGCCCTTGAAACCCAGCTTTTTTTTGTAAGCCACAGCCATGTGGAGGAACCGCGCCAAATGCTCCTGCTCACGCTTCAGATCGGTGTTCAAGAGGGTCATGTAACCTTCGCGCCCGCCCCAGAAGGTGTAGCCGGCGCCTTTTAGGTCATGTGTCACCTCCATGGCTTTTTTCACTTGAGCTGCCGCAAACGCAAAAACATCCGCATTGCAACTGGTGGAGGCGCCATGCACAAATCGAGGATGGGAAAACAGGTTTGCGGTTCCCCAAAGCAGGCGGATTCCTGTGCGGGCCTGTTCCTCCTTCAATGTTTTGGCGATGGCATCCAGGTTTTTGTTTGTTTCCCTCAAGTTCGCGCCCTCGGGCGCCACATCGCGGTCGTGCCAGGCGTAGAAGGGTGCCCCCAGCTTCTCCATGAACTCGAATGCCACGCGCACCCGGCGCTGGGCGTTTTCCACGGATTGGGACCCATCATCCCAGGGACGCTGCATGGTGCCCGCCCCGAATGGATCGGAGCCTGTTCCGCGGAATGTATGCCAGTAAACCACGGCAAAGCGGAGATGATCCCGCATGGTTTTGCCCTCCACTTTTTCTTCGGCATTGTAATGTTTGAAGGCCAGTGGGTTTCTGGAGGTGGGTCCTTCGTATTGAATTTTAGTTATGTTTTTAAACGCAGCGCTCATTGTGTTGGTGTGTTATGTTTGTTCGGCAATATCCCGGTGTCGGGATTCTAAATATCGGGAAAATTTCATTGGAACCCCGCAAAAGGCAGATCGAACCGTTCTTTCATCACCAGCGCGCTTACTCCCAGCAGGCGCGGCAGATGGGCGGGTCCGCGCGCAATCAGCCGGGCTTGGGCGTGAGTGAAGGAACGCTCCCGGATGGCATTGAGGATCAACGGCTCAACCCTCTCCCATGCGCGTGTGATTTCCCCCACAACCACGATCACCTCGGGCGCAAGGCCGGTCACCAGCATGGCTATGCCGGCTCCCAACTGGCGGCTCATTTCCTCCAATGCCGCCGTGGCGTCCGGGTCGCCTGTTTCGGCCAGATGCAAAAGCTTTTCGAATTCGCCCGGCCCCGGCAGGGATGTTCCGGGCCGGATTTTGGAATGAGAGGATGATTTTCTGGCGTAATAATACCTCAGGGCGGCCGTGTTGGATGCGTACATTTCCCAACAACCCTTATTGCCGCAGGCGCATGGCAACCCCTGTTCGCGCAGGGTGACATGCCCGAATTCACCTGCCAATCCCGATGGACCGCGCACCAGTTGACCATTCAGCACCATGCCCACGCCGATGCCCTCCGAGACGGCCAAAGCCACGAGATTGCCCGCCCGGGATTTGTGTCCTCCATAAAAAAGCTCCGAAAGGGCACAAGCGTTGGCCTCATTTTCCAGATGAACATTCATCCCGGTTGCTGCTTCGAGCTGTTGTTTCAAATCAGCATGTTTCCACGCCAGGTTGGGGGCGAACACAAACCGCTGGCTGAATAGATCAATCCTGCCCGGCAAACTCACGCCGATTCCTTCAAACAGCATGGCCGGGTGGTTGGACGCCACCCGTTGTATCCACCGCGTGACCTGTTCCAGAAAGGCAGGCATGGATCCTGGTGCTGGAAGTGTTTCCTGGATAACCACGCCGCCGTCCAAGCCAACCAACGCCAGGTTGATGGAATAAGGACGCAAGTTGATGGCGAATACACCCGAGCGAGCCGAGTTGAGGTGCAACACGGTGGGTTTGCGTCCTCGTGGCAGGTCATGCACTTCACCCTCCTTGACCCAGGAATCGGCGATCAGATCCTGTGTGATGGCTGAAACAGTGCTGCGCTGCAATCCGGAGTGCCGGGCCAGATCCGCCCGCGATACAGGCTGGTGCTTGCGGATTAAATTGAGAAGGACACGGCGGTTGATGACACGAGCCGTTTCGCTGGTGGCCACCGGATGGCGATCCTTTTGATGCGGATTCACGGATTTAACCTGGCTCTGAAAGGCAAGTGTCTTTGAAGCACAGGACATATTGTTGTTGTCCACAACAATATCAGGCGCAAACATTTCATCAAGCCTAATTCCTCGGTCAATAAACGGGGGGAGGTGGTTGGCAGTTTCAGGGAAACTGACAGAGCATGAATGCCCGTTATTTTTTCATTTTACGGTAGATGCGGATGAGTTGGTTGGTGGAACTATCGTGTTTCAGGCGGGGTTCCTGGCTGTTTTCCAGTTCTGGAATAATGCGTTGTGCCAGGACTTTGCCCAGTTCCACGCCCCATTGATCGAAGGAATCAACATTCCAGATGGCGCCCTGGGTGAAGACGCTGTGCTCATAAAGAGCCACGAGTTTTCCGAGGACGGAGGGCGTGAGTTGATCGGCCAGGAGGATGTTGGAGGGGCGGTTCCCTTCGAACACCCTGTGTGGGACCAATTCCGGGGCTGTGCCTTCCGCCTTGACTTCATCGGCGGTTTTCCCAAAGGCCAGCGCTTCAGCCTGCGCCAGCACATTGGCCATGAGAATATCATGGTGGCGGCCCATGGGGGCAAGGGCCTTGGCAAACGCGATGAAATCGCAAGGTATCAAACGCGTTCCTTGGTGGATTAATTGGTAAAAGGAATGCTGGCCGTTTGTGCCGGGTTCGCCCCAGAAAACCGGGCAGGTGTCATGGGAGACCGTCCGGCCATCCAGCGTCACATGCTTGCCGTTGCTTTCCATGGTCAATTGCTGGAGGTAGGCGGGAAAGCGTTTGAGGTATTGTTCGTAGGGCAAAATGGCAACGGTTTCCGCGCCCAGGAAATTGTTGTTCCAAATGGAGAGAAGCCCCATCAAAACGGGAAGGTTGCGGTCCAATGGAGCGGTCCTGAAATGGACATCCATTTGGTGAAAACCATCCAGCATTGCCCGGAAGTGGTCAGGCCCTATTGCCAGCATGGTGGAAAGGCCAATGGCCGAATCCATGGAGTACCTGCCGCCGACCCAGTCCCAGAATCCAAACATGTTCTTGGTGTCAATGCCGAAGGCCGCCACTTTTTCGGCGTTGGTGGAGACAGCCACAAAATGCCGGGCCACGGCCTCCATTTTGTTGCCCATGCCCGCCAGCAGCCATTCGCGGGCTGTTTGTGCGTTGGTCATGGTTTCCAGGGTGGTGAACGTTTTGGAGGAAATGATGAACAGGGTTTCCGCCGGGTCCAGATCCTGTGTGGCTTCGTGAAAATCAATGCCATCCACATTGGACACAAAACGAAAAACCAGGTCCCTGCGCGAGTAATGCCGCAAGGCCTCATAAGCCATCACCGGGCCAAGGTCGGATCCGCCAATGCCCACGTTGACGATGTTGCGAATGGATTTGCCCGAGTAGCCCTTCCATTGGCCTGACAAAACCATGGCGGCGAATTGTTCCATCTTCTTCAAAACTGCATGCACATCCGGAACCACGTTTTTACCATCCGCCCAAATCTTTGCCTTTTCAGGGGCGCGGAGGGCCACGTGCAGCACGGACCGGTTTTCGGTGACATTGATTTTTTCACCATTGAACATGTCCTCGATTTTCCGCTTGAGGTCGCACTCCCTGGCCAGTTGCAGGAGGAGGTCCATGGTTTTATCCGTAATCCGGTTTTTTGAGTAGTCCAGGAAAAGGCCCGCGGTTTTCAGGGAAAATTTCCGGGCCCGGTTTGGATCATCGGAAAAAAGTTTTCTCAAATGAACTTTTTGTACCTGTTTTTGGTGTGACGCGAGGAGTTTCCACGCGGCTTTTTGGGTCAGTGATTTTGGTTGGGCTTTCATGGGGGTGGATGAGTTAAAATCAGTTATCAGTTTCGGAAGGATTAGGTCTGCGGAAAAGGCCTGTTTTCGAGATGATGGGTGTCATTCCACACTTGAATGGCTGGCTCGGAGCGGTCGTGGTCAAAGCCCAGGATGCTCAGGCTGGCGGTGTTCAAAAGGAGGTTTACACCCGCGCCAGGCTCCCAGCCCAACCATCGCACCGCCAAGAGGCGTAAAAAATGGCCGCTGGAAAAAATCAATGACCTTTTGGATGCAGTCCTGAGCCTGGCCAAAATGCGGTCCGCCCGAAGGATCGCCTGGGCGGGGCTTTCCCCATTGGGGCAGCCATCCCGGAAGATGTGCCAATTCGGATTGATGGCCAGGATTTGGTCCCTTTTCAAACCCTCGTAGGCACCGTAGTCCCATTCCATCAGGTCTGGATCCTTTTCGGCCACATTTTCAAAGCCAGCCAAGGCGCAGGTGGTGGCGGCCCTTTGCAGCGGACTGGTCCAGACGCAGTCAAATGCATGATGGCGCAGGCGTTCGCCAAGCAACCGGGCCTGCCAGCGCCCTTTTTCGGTCAGGGGCAGGTCAGTGCGACCGGTGTGCTGCCCGGATAAACTCCAGGCCGTTTCACCGTGCCGGGCCAGATAAACTTCAAATAAGGAACTTGAAATGGAATTCACCGGGGTTATTTGGTGTGAGCTTTGGGTCCTTTGAATTTGAAGCCCACCTTGGGGCTTCGCATAAAACGGTGTTGCAAGAATTCAAATGCATTTCAGATTGGATGGGATCAAATCCAAACTTGTGACCTGGCCTCAAGGGACCTTTGGTGCGGGGAGGTGCGGACGCCATGCCGGGCTTGGTGAAAAAAGCAATCCGGTTGACCGCCAACGCAATCACGACATCTTGATTGAATTATCATGGTTGTCCTCCCGGCATGCAATTGTGCAGTTCCATGGGCCGACAATGCCAAAGCAAACTATTTTGGCAAGTGCGAACAGGAATGATTTCTCGTGATTCGCACGGCATTGCTTGGCTCCAAGAAAAGTCGCGGGCTTGATTTCATCCAGAACCACGGACCAGTTTTAATGATGATTCAAAATTCAACAGGGATGTGGAGGGCAAAGTTTGAATTCTTTGGGTTTAGGATACCAAAAAGAAAATCCATTTCTCAAAAAAGGCATTGCACAAGAGGATGGGAAGGGGATTTATGTCCCCTTACCGCTTGAGGTTCAAATTAGGGGGAAAAAGGTGAAGTTCAATAAATCTGAAAATTCAGTGTTTAAATCAGTTGACAAAATCAGTGGCGCGTAATACATTTGACTACATACACCGGGTCAACAAATTGCTTAAGTTCTGCAATTGCCAGGTGTAGTTCGGAAATCAAACATCGCGACCATGAAAAAACCAACCTCAACCATCATGTCGCTGGCGGCCCTTCTTGTGAGTGCTGCTGCGGCAAATGCACAAAACGTTAATGTTACGGTAGATCCGTCGGCCTTGACCTTGGGATACATGAACTGGCAACCCACAACCTATACCCTGGCTAATTACCCCACAGATGGAGGAACGGGTGGAAGTTCATGGGGCCTTTCCGCTTTGCAGGCAAATTTCTCGGGGACAACATTGACCTTGCAACCCAACATAAATACCTACGCGGCGGGAGTCGGCTACTGGACAAATCCTGATGGTACGGGCGCCAACCAAATGGATGCCAATATTTACAACGAAACCACTGGGACATACGTGAATACCACGTTGACATTCAGTTTTGATGTCACGGCCAATTCCCTGACTGCCCCGTACACTGCCCAGGCCTTCATCAAGGATTTTAATTCAACCTATTCCAGTTACACCCAACAGACGGTTGCATTAACGATGGGCATGGAAAGTGTGACCTTTGCGACATCCGCCAATGCGGGGGATCACATCCAGTACGGATTTGAAATGTTCGGCCCTGATGCGGCACCCGGTTCCAGCGCAGCAAATGAATCCGTGGTGATCACGCCGGTGACGGCGGTTCCCGAGCCTGCGGTTTGGACCTGGGCCGGATCAGGCGGCGCCTTGATTCTGGCTCTGGTCAGGCGCGGTCGGAAATCCTGATTCAGTTCCAACAAACCCTTGAGGTTATGGCGCAGGTCATCCGCTTTTTTGCGGGTGGCCTGCGTTTTTTCAATTTTCGGTTGTGATGGGGCTTCGCTTTGCCTCTAGGCGGTGGGGTTCGGGATTCTCCTATGTAGTGGTCATTCGTAGCCCTTGAAATTACAGGTTCCTCAGTGGGGGCACAAAACGAGCGGTCCCTATGTCGGGAAAGAACATTCTGTACGCCCTGGCCCCGGACTTTCGATGGTAAACAGTCGGCAAGGTCGTTCCTGGAGGCCGTCAAAATGCCACTTGTGGAGGCAGTGCAAGGAATCAACCCGCAGCGCTGGCGTATTCCTCGTCTGTTTTTAAATCCAAACCCATGAGGACATAGTCGTGGGAAATGGCTTGCATGTCTTTGACGTAATCTTCGAGCAGGAGCAGGCGCCGAAAGCCGATCATGGCAAACATTTTTACGGCAGCTTCCTGTTCGCCGATGAATTCCGCCTCCGCTTTTTCAAGACCAGCACGTCGGGCGATGTCGAGAATTTCCGAGGTCAAGGCGCGAGCCAGGCCCCGACCGCGGAATGCTGGGTGAACGAGGACGCTTACACGTCCGATATGCCGTTTCCATCCGCCCAATTGCTGGTGCAGGGTGGCCAGTCCCACAATTTTGCCGTTGATCAAGCCAACCAGTGGGAGGTTCCGTCCATAATCAATGTTTTTGCACCAATCACGGATGACCTTTTTATCCTGGACACGATGTTTGATGAACATGCGTTCCCGTTCGGGGATACCCTGAAACAAGGCGTGAAGGTCCTTTTCATCGGCGCCCCGGAGTGGCCTCAAGGTTGCCTTTTTGTCATCTTTCAACTTCAGGCTTTTGGGGAACTTTTGGAGTTCGAGTTCGATGCTGAATGACATGGATTCCTTTCTTTGCTTTGAATCTGCGCCCATATGGCTTCGGGCGCAATCAAAAACTTTCACCCATAGCGGATTCACCGGCCAGGCCGATGGATTCACGAATGGAAGTCATGCGGACGCCGGCGGGATCAAGGCTCCAGCGGGAGGCTAATTTGGAAATCTTAACCACGTTGGCCTCAATATCGGCTTGGTTGGCCGTGGCATCGCCATAGTCGGGTGTTTTCAGGCCCGCTTCGATTTCTGGCAGGGTTTCCACGCCTTGATTCCACAACGTGGTTCCAGCCCAGGCAAAGGCGCGGGTCACGCAGCCATCATCCAGCCTGGCCCAGGCATGATGCCGGGTATCGGTATTGGCATGAAAATATTGCAGGTGGCCCAGTTTGCGGCTGAGTGTGCAAAGGAAGACATAGCATTCATCCACATCTTCCGAGGGATCAGGCAGGGCCATGCCTGTGACGATGACCCAGCCATTGAGCCTGGGGCCGATAAAAAAAGCGTGGCTGGTGACCAGGCCTTCCGACCAGGAGCAGGGCGAGGCATGGTTCAGGCCCAAGGCATCCTTTACAGCTTCCGGCGAAACAGACCGGATGGCCAGCCACTTGGTGGGGCGGGTATTGGAAAGCCGATGGAACTTCCCGGCCGGGGAATGTGTGTGAAGGGGCAGCGCCTGGCTGAGTTGACGGCGCGCACGCCTTTGCAGGTAGAACATCCAACCAAAAAGCATCAGGCCCACGCCCAAGGCAATCATGTGCATCAGGAGCAACATGTCCACCACAACTGACTGACCGTTGGGGGTACTGATCATGTTCACTATCTGAATCTACGCCAGGATGGCGAAGGTTCAAACAAAATTTCAGGAGTTTGACGCCAGCCAGTCCAGGTAGGGCTTGCTGCCGCCAAGCGCCGGCAGCACGAGAAACTCCGGTGTTTCGTAAGGATGCAACTTATGAACCAGGGACTCCAAAGCGTCCAAGTTGGACCTGCGGGTTTTGAACTGGACCAGGTTTTCGCGGGTCTTTTCGATGCGCCCTTTCCATCGGTAATGGGATTCCAAGGCGGGAATAATGTTCACGCAGGCGGCCAGGCGGGCATTCAAGGCAGCCTTGGCCAGCTTGCGAGCGGTGCCGGCATCGGGCGTGGTGACCCAGACCACGGCAAAAAGTTTGGCGCTTTTCATGGTTTGTGACCGGAACCCCGGAGTGGCCCATCATTGGTTGCCGCCAAGATGTGGTCAATGGGTTGAGGGTTTCCCATTGTTTTTCCGGTAAAAACTGCTTAAGTCAGTGGCATGACCGCTGCCGTGCCATTGTCTCAAGCCCCGGGTGTATTGTATCTGGTTGCCACGCCTATTGGCAACCTCGAGGATATCACCCTGAGGGCATTGCGAATCTTGCGTGAATGCGATGTGGTTGCGGCCGAGGACACCCGTCACACCGGCCAGTTGCTGAAACATTATGCCATTCAAAAACCGTTGATCAGTTGTTTTCAATTCAATGAGGCACGCCGCAGCGCTGAGATCAACCAGCGCCTTGCAGGAGGCCAGAAAGTGGCATTGGTGACCGACGCGGGCAGTCCGGGCATCAGCGACCCCGGGGAGCGTGTTGTAAAGGCGGCGGTGGCCGGCGGTTTTGCTGTCCAACCCGTGGCAGGTGCCTGTGCCTTGGTGGCTGCACTGACAGCAAGTGGATTGCCCGCTGCCGAATTTCATTTTGCGGGCTTTTTGCCGCATAAATCCGGGCAGCGAAAAAAACGCCTGGAATCGTTCCGGTCCATTCCTGGCACGCTGATCCTCTATGAATCACCCTACCGCATTGAAAAACTGCTTGGGGAACTCACGCAAGCCTACCCTGAACGTGAAGTGGTCCTGGCCCGTGAGTTGACAAAGAAATTCGAGGAATTTCTCCGGGGCAAACCCGCCGCATTGCTTGAAATATGCCGCAAAAGGACGCTCAAGGGAGAGTTCGTGGTTTTGATTTCTCCCCCCGATCGTGACTGCATCGCCTTGGAGGATTCGGCCCCGAATCGGGAATCGCCCGGACAGGGTATCGAGGAAGATCCGACCTGAGAGCCTGTGAAAAATTGCGAGGGGTGCTGCGGCGAAGGAGGAGTATCCCCATGGCGGGCTATGACGACCAAGCCAAAGCGGCCCACAGACAAAGGAACCGCCGCCGGGAGGCTTTTCGAGCAAAAAGTCGCATGGCTTGGTTGCTCCTCGGTCGAAGACACATGAAGGGTATTCCCCCTCGTCGCGCCTCGGCATCCAGCTTTTTACTCGAAAACAGCACCCCTTGAAATTTTCAGGCAGGCTCCAAGGAGCCAAATGCTTGAACGCGTTTTTTCATTAAAGAGAGGATTCGAATTGCGCGCCCCCGTCACATTCGGTACAAGGAATCCAGGCACATTTTTAAACCATGCAAATCTCTCCTTTGGACCCAGTTTCGACGTTGAAGCAGCATAAATCCACCATCACCCTTTCAGCGACCCCGGTTACAGAGAAAGGCAGGCAGATCAGAATCGGTGGTGAATTGATGAAGGCATGGTTTGGCTCCTGCCTTTTCAAACTGTGCTATTCCCCCCGGATGGCGGTTGTGATGATGGTTCTGCTGTTTGGGTTGACCGGGTACCGGGCTCAAGGTGACGCCGGTCGGGAAAAATTGTCTTTGGACCAAGGCTGGAGGTTTACAAAAGGGGATCCTGAGGGACTGGGGGATCAATTGGAATATTCAAAGATCAAGAGCTGGTTTCTGCCCACGAGTGTGGATTTAACCACCAATGAAAGCTATCTGAGCCTGGCTTTGCCTTCCACTAATCCCGTCGCATCGGTGGCGTATGCCGAACCTGGGTTTGAAGATGGCGGATGGAGGGTGGTGAATCTGCCTCACGATTGGGGCATTGAAGGTCCTTTCAAACAGGAATATCCCGGCGAAACCGGTAAATTGCCTTGGTGGGGGGTGGGTTGGTACAGGCATCACCTGGTCATTCCCAACTCGGACGAAGGACGTGAGATTTACCTGGATGTGGACGGAGCCATGGCTTATGCCACCGTGTGGCTCAATGGAAGGTTGATCGGAGGGTGGCCCTACGGATACACCTCCTGGCGCGTCAACCTCACGCCTTACTTAAAATTCGGCGCGGATAACGTTCTGGCCATTCGTTTGGACAACCCCCCCCGTTCCTCGCGCTGGTATCCAGGCGGGGGTATTTATCGGAATATATGGCTGGTCAAAACCTCGCCCCTCCATGTGGCGCATTGGGGCACGGCCATCACCACCCCTGTGGTGTCTTCCAAGTCTGCGATGGTTCAGGTGTCTGTGCGTGTGGATAATTGCAGCGCTGAGACTGCCTCAGTGACGGTTAAAAACGTGATCCGTGTTCTGAATGCGGACGGTTCAATTGGCAAAAGGGTTGTGGCTGGCGTTCCCGTCTCCCTGAGTATTGCAGGTGGGGGCTCCGGCCAAGTGGGCGGGCAAATCGCCGTGGATAACCCCGAACTTTGGTCTCCCGACCACCCTGCCCGGTACCTGTGCCGCACGATTGTCTCGGAAAATGATAAAGTCATGGACGTGTATGACTCCCCCTTTGGAATTCGCACCGCAACCTTCACAGTAAACGAGGGGTTTTTTCTAAACGGCCAGCATCTCAAAATTAATGGAGTCTGCGATCACCATGACTTGGGCGCCCTCGGTGCTGCTGTCAATCGCAGGGCGTTGCAGCGTCAGTTGGAGATACTAAAAAGCATGGGAGTCAATGCCATCCGCACCAGCCACAATCCGCCCGCCCCGGAGCTGCTGGACCTCTGTGATCAAATGGGTTTCATGGTGATGGATGAGGCGTTTGACTGCTGGGTGGCTGGGAAAAACCCCCATGATTACCATGTGCTCTACCGCGATTGGCATGAGCAGGACTTGCGCGCGCTGGTCCGGAGGGATCGAAATCACCCCAGCGTGATCCTGTGGAGCAGCGGCAATGAAGTTCCGGATCAGGATAAGCCTGATGGACCAGCCCTGGCAGCCCAGAACCGTTCGATCATCCATTCCGAGGATCCCACTCGCCCGGTCACTGCCGCAGTCAGCTCCTATAAGGCCGGTTTCAGCGGCTTTCAAACCAACTTTGATGTCTTTGGGTGGAATTACAAGCCCATGTTTTATTCGCAGTTCCGAAAGGCCAACCCCAACATTCCTTTGTTTGGCAGCGAGACTTCATCCGCGGTGAGTTCGCGGGGTGTTTATACGTTTCCAGTGCCAGCCATCGGCGATGGCCGCAACAACACATCGGCCCTGCAGGATTTTCAGGTCAGCTCCTACGATGTTTATGTGCCTGGCTGGGCCACCCTGCCTGACACCGAATTCACGGGGGAAAATGAGAACCCCTTTGTGGCCGGGCAATTTGTCTGGACGGGATTTGACTACCTGGGCGAACCCACGCCTTATAATGCGGACCACAGCAATTTGCTGAATTTTTCGGATCCCAAGGAACGGGCCAGGGCCGACCAGGAATTACAAGCGCTGGGTCGCGTCCTTATTCCTTCCAGGAGTTCCTACTTTGGCATTGTGGACCTGGCAGGATTCAAAAAAGACCGCTATTACCTTTACCAGTCCGTATGGCGGCCGGATTATCCCATGGCACATATTTTACCCCATTGGACATGGCCGGACCGGGTGGGTGAGGTCACCCCGGTTTGGGTTTACACTTCCGGGGATTCTGCGGAACTGTTTCTCAATGGCCGTTCTCTGGGCATGAAAAAAAAGGCGGACAACCAATATCGGCTTTGTTGGAACGACGTGGTGTATGAGCCGGGGGAGTTGAAAGTGGTGGCTTACAAAAATGGCAGCCGTTGGGCGGTGGATAAGGTGGTGACGGCTGGCAAACCGGAACGCCTCATTTTGGAGGCGGACCGGCGGAGGATCGCCGATGACGGCCAGGATTTGTGCTATGTCACGGTTCGAGTGGCGGACGCCCACGGGGTGACAGTGCCCCAAGCGGCCAACCTGATGCACTTTACCCTGCGCGGCCCTGGAACCATTGCAGCCACCGACAACGGTGATGCCACGAGTTTTGAATCCTTTCAAGCCCCCCAAAGATCGGCATTTAACGGCTTGGCGCTGGTCATCATCAAGTCGCAGGCCAATCAACCTGGCACCTTGGAACTCACTGCCGCCGCCGATGGGTTGGCCCCGGGAACGGTCAAAATATCCTCAAGATAAAATGGGGCTTTGCACGTAAACACCGCTTGGTGAAGCTGCCTGGTGGATTGGCGCACATTGGCCTTTTGAATTTCGTTTTTCGCTTTAAAACGGCCAGTTGATTCCTGCGGAGAGATAAACCTGGCCGGACAGGTTCAAGCGCGCCTCGCGACCTCCCTGGCTGAATACCGAGCTGCTCAGGGGCATGTACTGAATGCCCAGATACAAGTCCACTGCACGAGCCTCGTCAGAGGTGTGAAAATAAAGGGTGGAATTCAGGTCGCCCCCGTAAACGACGTTCATGGATTGAAAACTTCCCTTGCTTGGCGCGCTGCTACCGGCGGTGGTGATGATTTCGTTGTACTGGTATTCACTGGAGGCAAGGCCCAAGGCAGGTCCAGCCCCCAGGGCCAAACTCCAGTTTTTGGATAGGTCCCATGAAAGTGTTGGGCCCAGCCGGAATGTGTAGAGAATGGTTTGCAGGGTTCGACTGCCGCTGATGGTGCCGGTGGAGATGGATGAACTGGGAGTTGCGGAGGTGGGCAGCAGGGGGCCAGGCCCATTGAAACTTCCCTGGTATCCAGGCCCGGGCAACACAATGCCACCCGTGTTGTACACATAGGCGGTTTGATTGGCCACCACACTTTGGGTGGTGTGATCCACTATATCCACCGGAACCAAGGCAAACCCAAAATCCCAGCCCAATTGAAAAGAATCCCATTCATGGATGGTTCCACCGTAATCCAATTCAAACCCGGGAAAAGGTCCCCCATCAGCGCTGGAAGGACTGGCACCCAGTTGAAAATCTTGGGTTCGATGAAAAACCAAGGTCTGGCTGGATGGATTGTACTGGCTGGCATTTTGATAGCTCCAGTCAGTGGTATAGCCGGAATTGCCGGTTTTATCGTTCAACACGTAGCCATCATCATAGACCCCGCCGGTCTGGGTGCTTGGTGCCAGCTTAAAAAGGCCAGTCTCATTAAATCGGGCATTAATGTTGAAACCCGCCACCACTCCCAAGCTGAAATGGCCCCTCCAGGAGCTGTGAGGGGAGGGAGAGGGCTGCCGAAAATATTGATCAAAAGCGGCTTGTTCGGTGAGGGGATCCGCCGCATGAGCGGATTGAGCCATGATAAGAGACCAAGCCAGCAGAAAGGTGTCTGGACGCATTGCGAATGTGCCGAAATTTTTCTTTTTCATGGCTCGGCGATCACGCGGTAAAACCGTTCCAGGCTGTTGGTCGGGACTGACTTGGTTGTTGGCGGCCCGTAATCAACCCACTGGAGGATATTCGCCGGGGCCACGATGGATGGCGGCGCCACCTGCGCATTGGTGAACTCCGGGTTGTCGCTGTAAACCACAGTGTAAGACTTGCCGGGAGTGGAGGGAAATTCGATCAACATGCCGCCATTGGAAAGGCGAAAAGGCCCGGTCAAGGTCAAGGCGGGATTTTTGCCTGAGGCTGATGGCGGCGATAAATCAGGCAGAGGCGATGGATAAGCCTCCAATTGGCCGTTCGTCAGGACGAACGCACCTCGGGGATTAAATTGCAGAAGGAGTTGCACGGTTTGGGCCGGCGGAATGGGGGCAGGGTAGTAAACGAAAGGATTTCCATTGTTGGTGCCTGCGGCATTGTACAGTTGGTTGTTCAAGCCGATGACAAATACCCTGGCAGAGGGCACGTTGGTGGAGGTTAAATTAGTCACAAGGATCGTTTGCTCCTCCAAACCGGTTTGCGGGTCCACCACCTGGACGGAATTGGTAAAAGCTTCCAAGACACCCGAAACAAATGCCAGCACGGTGAAGTTGGTCTGTGCCTGGGTGTTCAGGTAGCTGATATTTGTGACCAGGAAAGACCCCACGGAGGCATGGGTGGGCAGGGTTCCGGAGGAGGTTGGCTCGATGGCAACCGACAAATTGGTGGATGAGTCTGCGCCCAAGGTGCCGAGGTTAAATATCAGGGTGCCGCTGGAATTGGAATAGGCCAGGCTGGAGGGAGTGATGCCGATCAAAAGCGCCCCTGGCGGCAGAGTGTTGGTTAGCATCACATCGGGTGCGGCATTCGGACCGGCATTGGTAACAGTAATGCCATAGGAAGTCAGGTCATGGGTGAAAACCGGCACAGTGGGTATTTGGAAAGACACGCCGAGGTTTGCTTGAATGGTTTGGTTCGTCACCGCGATCAACAGGTTCGTTTCACTGTTGGTGAGCAGACTTGGAGTGTACAATGTGATGACATTGGTTAAAAACCCTGCGACGGTCGGTTTTACATTCAGGCTGATCTGCAATATTTGACCATATTGAAATTGTGAAAGCGAAAACGTGGCCGTGTTTCCATAAGCGGCATAGAAAGTCACATCTGGATTGACCGACGAAATGGTCACGGAGGAGGGCAGGCTGTCGGTAATGGCCAGGTTGGCCAGGGGGATGCCGGTCAGATTGGTGACATCAATGGAAATGGTGACCTGGTTGCTCACCTGCACGGACTGGACGGAACTGCTGGCCAGAAAAGTGAGGGTCTGGCCACCTGCCTTTTTGCCTGCGCAGGCCAGCCACAGTGCGATGCATAAAATAGTGCAAAACCCCCTGTGCTGTAACTTGAAGAAAGTCATGGTCAAGGCAGCCATGACCCTGCAAAATCATGGCCTTGTTTGCAACTCCTAAATATTTAAATCATTGTGGTGCGACGCATCTCAGTTTTTGACAGAGTTAACCCCAGCCTCCGCGTTTGAATTTTTATAAACCTCCACAAACCAACTGCTCCGCTCTCCCTCTCCATCAATCTCCATGGGTGGCGGGGACCGGGGAGGGGTGGCGCCGAGCTTTCGGGAAATGAGAAGGTTTATTTATCGCGATGTCTGTTTGCGATCTCCCCTCTCCTTAATCCTCTCCCCGCGCTCCACTGGCGGGGCGAGGAAACCAGAGGCGCAGGGCTTTTGTTTGCGCTTAAAATGGCGATTACCTTCGACCTTCAAAATGGTTTAAAACCCTATTGAACCCACCGCCTCTTTCTCCCTCTCCATCAATCCTATTGATGGGGAGG
>JAKAFL010000064.1 GCA_021817945.1 bacterium
GCTGGTGGAAGCCCAACACGGTGGGCAATGCCTGCGCCAGGACGGAGGCGGAGTTGCACTGGCTGGCCCGCCAAGGACTGCGCACCGCCCAACGCCGCAAAACCACCCTGATTGCCGCCTTCTGGAAACAGGCCGACTTGTCCTTTTGAACTCACTATTTTATGCAATGATCAGTAGAGACTGTTTTAAAATTGGGAGGGGTGCTGCAACCAGGGATTTTGGGCGGGGGCAAGGCGGAGCGGGACGCCAATCCCCGCAGCGGGCTTGGCGTCCCGTGACAACGCCGCCACCGCCTAAAAGACCGGTTGCCCAGAGGGTTAACGCCCCAAGGGCCGTCTGGCGGGGTTGCTCCTCGGTCGAAGATCCATCACGGATATTCTCTCTCGTTGCGCCTTGCCATTCGGTCCTTGGGGCTTTAACAGCGCTGCTCCGAATTTTAAATCAGTCTCTAAAGGCCCTGATGGGCGGTTTGCGGGGTGGACCCGGACGGGGTTTTGGCAATTTCCACGGCGAAGGCATAGTCCGGACCAAACATGTTTGAGCGGAAAATGATGTATTTCTGGTCCGGGGAGAAAATGGGATTGGGTTCCAGCCGGTAGTTTTGATTGGACATGTCCACGAGTTTTTCCGATTCCAGATAGCCGCCCTGGATCAGGTTTTTGCCCAGGGTGTTCCTGTCCGGCAGCAGGACCGGACGGAGCAGAAAAATCCAGGGGGAATGATTGTCGCCATCGCCGCAATACATGGTTTGGTCGGGCGAGGAGTTGTCATGGATGGAGGATTCGTCGGGGCCGTACTGGAGCCAGGTTCTTTGACCGGTATCCACATTGTAACTGGCAATAAAGGAGACGCGGCCTCCGCGGGGAAAGTGGAGCTGGTAGAAGACGGTTTTGCCATCGGCGCCCCACCATTCGTGGCCGGCCATCTCGTTTTCCATGATTCGCTGGTGGACCAATTGATTGCCGGAGCCATCGGTGCGAATGATCCAGATGCGGTTGACCAGTTGCCAGGACCCCTCATGCGCATACAGCAAAAGGGTGGGGTCGGTCGGGGAAAACTGCAGGTGATCCAGCCAGTCGGTGCTGTGCTGGATGAGCGGCTTGACCGCTCCGGTCTTGAGATCAATGGTGAAGAGAGTGGTGGGCAAACCCGCCTTCAGGCGGCGGGCCATCATCTGGCTTTTGTCCAGGGGTTCGCCGATGTTGTATTGGGAAATTCTGCCGCGTTTGCGGGTGCCATCGTAGGTGCCGCCCAGGTTTGTGTTGCCTTCAATAAAAGTGCCCGCGCCCAGGGTTTCATCCGCATTGATGGCGTTGATGGAGGCCCGGCGCGGAAGGTTGCAGATCATGCGATTCAATCCCGTGTCCAGGTTCACGCACCAGAGGGTGGAATAAAACCGGCTTGAGGTTGGACGGGTGTAGTAGAGGTTGGCGGAATGGCGGGCCACCATCACTGGGCGCGCCTCTCCTTTCACCACCCGCCTGCTTTGGAGGGTGGCCAGGTTCAAAACGGAAATTCCATCCGGTGTGGTATAGGCCATTTCCCTGCCGTCCGGGGTGAAGGGGTTGATGTTGAAATAGAAACTGTCCGACCCCGGTTCTTTTGTGAGCCGGATGATGCGGTGGCCGGTCTGGGGATCCACCCAACTGGCCGGGGGCAGGGTGGAAGCATGAATACCGGGGCCCGTGCCGCCCGCATGCAATTCCGAAAACGGACTGCCGAGCAGCAGCAAAACCAGGCTGGAAAACAGGGCCATTTTTTCGGTTACCATTTTCATGAAGAATGCAGGTCCAGGTTTCATGTGCGTAGTAAGGTGTCAAGACGCAGGCCGGGGGACAATGGTTTCATTCGATTTAATGCCCGACCCGGATATTGCCATTTCCGTGATTTCCCTTCCGGTTTGAGGCGCGGACCAGTTGATTCATGCCAGCATGGTGTTTAGGACGGGGAGCCTTTGCCGGGGACGGGAGGGTCATGGGTCGGACTGAAAAACAAGGGATGTTTTTGACCCTAAAAACGAAAATCAAAGGGCCAAACTGCTCCAGCATCTTGCCGCATCCTGGCGTTTTCCATTTCGCTTTTCGGTTTTACTCATGGGTGTGATTCCAGAAGTGGAACAAACGGCCTGCAAACGTGTATTGATAGGCCACATAGCATTGAAAGCCAATGGGGCCGTCAATGGATTGGCCGGCAGAAATGAGCAGGTGATTCTGGTCATTTACATCAATGACAGCCCCGAGGTTAAATGCCGTTCCGACATTGGGGAAATCTGTTTGGTATTCTGTCTGGTGATAAATTTCCGCGCCCACCGCCAGGTTGGATAACACCTGCTTTTGAAGCACCGCGCCCACAAATTCCCAGTTCTGATTTCCCGAAAAGGAGTTTAGGCCATACGCACCGCCGCCGTATGCGGTCCATGTGCCCCAGCTTTTTTGCAGCCAAAGCGGGAGGAATGCCTGGGTGTGGCCGTTGCCCAGATTGTCACGGGCGCTGCCTGTGGGCAATTCAACCAGGGGAAATATCGCAATTTGCGGAAGGTCATTTGTTTCGTGGACAAACCTGTATTTTGTTCCCAGTTCCACATCGCCCAGGCCATAGTGGGCGCCGCCCTGGGGCGGGATGTCATAAGCCAGGGGGACGATGAGGTGAAGCTGCACGTCTGGAACGACGCCGTAGTTTAATTCAAAGTGGGGCAAAGTCCCTGACCAATCGCCATTGAATTTTGAATCCATTGAGGCGACGTAAAATTCCCAGTGCTGGTAATTCACCGGCTCGGGGTCGTCGGTCACAAAAGGCGGCCCGCCATGGGCGGTTCCAAGCATCCCCAAGGCCGCTGTGGCGACAAGACCGGGAAGGATACGTGAACGTCTCATTGCGGGATTAATCAGCCAACAAATAATAACCAATAATGACCGCTCCACCGGTAACAATGCCGCCAAGGATGATTCGCACGAGGCGATTGGCCGGCATGGCGATGCATGAAGCGCTTTTCAAGTTCTGAAATAAAAAGCCAATGCCGAAAAAAAGAATGAGAACAAGCACGACGTGGGTGATCCAGTGGCTGCCGGTCAGTTTTTGCATTCCGGACTGGATCGCCCGGCTTTTTTCCTTGGCAACCACCAGCAAGGCGTTGGCCACGCTGCCGATGGCCAGGGCCAGCCCGAAGGAAACGGTGTATTTTGAAAGGTTGTTGTTTTCCATTTGATTCGAATCCCCTGGTTAAACCTGTTTCGCCAGCAGCGCCAATTTCACTCCCATGGCAATGATGGCGCCGTGTCCTTCGATCATCAGGCCCAAAAGCGGGATGATGCCTGAAACCCATAAAACCAGCCGGCGGGCGTCTTTATTTGCGGCCAGGTTGTTGGAAGCGGCCACCGGCAGGTAAGTGACCAGCATCAATAGGGTGATGACCAGATGTTCTTTAGTTTCCATGAAGTATGCATGGGCCATGGGCAGGGGACCTTTTAGAATGAGAGCCTTGTCGGCAGGATAAAAGACCACATACCAATAACCACCCGCCAGAAAGGCAACCCACATGAAAGCCGCTGCGGCGCGGCTCACCAGCCGTATGCGGGCCGCGTTCGATGCACTTGCATTCAAGGCATCCACAAACACCCAAAGGGCCGCCATGATGCAGGCAACACCAAAAAAGACATGGGGCATTAGCATGGCTTCACTCATGCTTGCTTTCTTATTTGTGGCGGTGCCCGGCTTCAAGGACGACCTCCTCATGGAGTTCTCTGACTTGTTCCCGTATCAGATTCAGAACCCGCCGTCCTTTTGCCGTGAGCCGGTGGTTTTTTTGCGCGCGCCTGCCCCCTTTCGGGTCCCGCTGGCAGGAAAGCCAGCCCCGCTTTGCCAGCCTGGCAAGCAGCGGGTAGAGGGTGCCCGGGCTGATTTCGTAGCCGTGACGCCGCAGCTCGTTCATGATCCATTGGCCATGCACAGGCTGCTCCCCGGCATGGTGCAGAATATGCACCTTCCAAAAACTCAACAGTATCTCGCGTTCAACTTCCCTCATATAACGGAAATCGTTATCGAAAACCGTTATAATACACAATTTAAAAGAATCAAGGGTAGAATCGAAATTATTTTTGCCTCCATAACCCTGCGGTCAAAATTATCAGCATTCGATTTGTAACATGCTGTGGAACAATGCAATGTCAAAGCGTTAGCCCACTGCTTGCAGCAGGTTGTCGAATTTTTCAGGCGGCGGACGATTTGTCTATGGGAAGATATTTTTCACCTGGACCTGGTGTTCGGTCTCAAAACTGGCGGTGCCGGTTTGCGTGGCCATCAGTTCAGGCTTTTTTTCCTGCGCGGCCGGATGCCTGGCATTTTAGTGAGGATCAACAAACTCATAATGTCGCCAACTTTGATTTGACTTCTGGACTACTTGGTCCATTTTGAAATAAATGACCTTTGGTCGTCCATGTGAATTTGATTCCCGACAGGCGCTGGAGACGGCTACTCGCGTCTTTTGGGATCAAGGCTACCAGGGGACCTCCCTGGAAGACCTGTGCACGGCCATGGATCTGAACAAAAGCAGCTTTTATCAGGCTTTCGGCAGGAAGTCCGAATTGTTCCAGCGTTGTCTGGAAAATTACCGGGACACTTCCACGGATCTCCTGCGGGCGAAACTGGACCAGGCGGCGTCGGGCCGACGGTTTATTGAAGAAGTGTTCGAAGGCGTGGCCGGAGGCACAAAAAACCAGATGGGACGGGCCGGCTGCATGTTGATCAACACCGCCAGTGAGTTTGCCCAGCGCGACCCCAGGATTTCGGCCCTGGTGACCCGCGCGCTGGAACGGATCGAAGACCTCTTTTACGCGGCGGTCTGCCGCGCGCAAGCCGAGGGGGACATTCCCCGGAGCTCAGATGCGCGCAGCCTGGCTTCGTTTCTGACCGCCAATCTCGGCGGCTTGAAAGGACTGGCCCGTGCCGGGGCCAGCCCGGAAAAAATGCGCGCCATTGTTCAGGTAATTATGAACGGCCTGAAATAAATTTTGTCTATTATGGACCGAACGGTTCATAAAATACCCGTTTGATGAGCCGGTGACAGCATGAAAACGAATTTAAAAGCGGTGGCCTTTGATGTGATGGAAACCCTGTTTCCGCTGGAGCCTTTGCGCGGGACGTGTCAGGCGCTGGGTCTGCCTGCGGCGGCGGTGGAGCTCTGGTTTGCCCGTTGCATCCGCAACGCCTTGGCGCTCGATGCCAGTGGAATTTACCGGTCGTTTGGCGAGGTGGCACGCGCCACCCTGGCGGTGCATGCGTGGGACGTTCACGGTGCCACTCAGAGCGGGCTTAGGGCCGGTTGGGTGAGCCGGCAGGAAAGGAAATTTCATCCGCTGATGACCCCGCCGGAGGCGACCGGCTGGACGCTGATGGACGTCTGTCAGAAACTATTGAACCCAAAAACGAATCCAACATAAAACGAACACATCATCGCTTAATTTCCGCAGGCAACTAACAACACAATCAACCACAAACAGAAACGACCAATGAACGCTGAAAAATTGAAACTAATAGCCAAAGACCTCACGAAAGAATATCCCCGTAGTCCGCGCGAAACCTTGGGCGGCTTCGTCCTCGCCGCGCGGATGTTGGACAAATGCCGGGCCGAACTGGTCGGGACCGCCGGGGAATATCATTTTAATTGTCCGCTCGACAACCAGTTCCTCGGCTTTGCCGGCATTGATGCCGAAAAGTTCAAGACCTTCGTTTCCACCGGGGCGACAGATGCGGAAGTGGCCGTCTGGATTGAGCAACATTCCAAGGTGAAAAAGCGATCGGAGATCATCGTTTGGAACAATAAACTGCGCGCCACCCGGCTGTGTGATTTGCCCTCCGAGCTGCAGGAATACATGGAAGATTACATCCCAAAATTCGTGCCACGGAACCGTCCGGTTTACGTGTGGTTCGACGTGTATGATTTGGAGGAAGAAAGGATCTAGTCGCGGCAGCTGACATTCCACCCCACGACTCCATATCCGTCGCCAGGTCACCGCGTCCGGTCTTGGCGATCTTTTTGCGCCAAGCGTGAAAAACACCTGGTAAAATATGGTGCACCCATCAGGAGTTGAACCTGAAACCTGCTGATCCGTAGTCAGCCGCTCTATCCAATTGAGCTATGGGTGCTTGAACAACCAATCCTGCCACCAGATGCTTGATGGCCAAAATCCGTCATGGAAGTCTCATGACTTCAGCCGTCATGAGCTTGACATCATCTCCAAGCCGGGGCTTGGCGGCAAGTAAAAATTCCTGAAAAATGACGGGCTGCGGCTGGCGCGGGACCGCTTGCCGGTGCGGTGGATGGGGTCTTTTTCGGGCCGCAGGGGGAGCATGGGGCTGGCGGGAGGTTCAGGCTGGTTTTTTCAGGAGCGCCGCAGCCACGGATACCAGTCGCGCGGCTTCCTGGCGGGTGCCGATGGTGATGCGCAGGTATTGGCGGATTTCCGGGGCGTCGAACCAGCGGACGAGGATTTTATGCTCGCGCAGGGTTTGCAACCAGTCCCGGGCCGAAGGGCCAGGGGGCCGGGTAAGAATGAAGTTGGTCTGGCTTGGGAGAACGTCAAATCCCAGACGTCGCAGGCGGAGGGTGAGCCACTCGCGGGTGGAGATGACTTTTTGCCAGCATTTGTGGTAGTAAGGCAGGTTGTCCAAGGTGGCTTCAGCCGCCGCCTGAGCCAGGCCATTGACGTTGTAACTGTCCCGGATTTTGTCCAGGGCGGCAATGAGGTCCGGATGCCCCACGCAATAGCCCACGCGCAGGAAGCAAAGGGAGTAGGCCTTGGAAAAAGTGCGTGCCACGAGCACATTGGGATGGGTGAGGGCCAGTTTCATGGCATTTTGGGGGGCAAAATCCACGTAGGCTTCGTCCAGCACCACGACACCTTTTTGGGCGGCGCAGAGGGTTTGCAGTTCCCGGGTTTGGTAGCCGCGTCCGCTGGGGGCGTTGGGGGTGGTGATAAAGCTTAAAGGGGCTGAAAAATCCCAAAGTTGACCCCGTTTCAGGGTGGGCAGTCTGGGCAGGGAGAAATCGGGGTTGAGGGGGACGGCATTGAAGCGAGAGCCGTGAATGGCTGCGAGCACCGGGTAAAGGGAGTAGCTGGGGTGAAAGGTTTGAACCACCGAGCGGGAACTGCGCCTGCCCGAGGGAGTGGCGGGTTCCACGAATACCCGGACGGCCAGGGCCAGAAGTTCATCGGATCCGTTTCCAACGAGGATGTTTTCCGGTCGGCACCGGTGCAGGGCGGCGAGTTGGTGGCGGAGTTTGGAGGCGGTTGGGTTCGGGTAAAGACGAAGGCGGGAATCCGCGGCGGCGCGCACGGCGGCCAGCACGCCGGGGGCTGGGGGATTGGGGTTCTCGTTGGTGTTGAGTTTGATCAGGCCCGGTATGGCGGGTTGTTCGCCCGGCACATAGGCGTGCAGGCGATGTACCAGGGGGCGGATCAGGGCAGAGGGTTTGACCATGACAAAAAGTTACAAGTCCCGCGGCCTGTTGTGAACCCGAAAAACGAAATTCAAAGGGTCAATCCGATCCGGCATCCTGTCGCATCTTGACCCTTTCCATTTCGGTTTTCGAGCTAAACGAACCTGATGCCCCTGGTTCCCTCGCCCCGCCAGCGGAGCGCGGGGAGAGGTTTAGGGAGAGGGGTTCTCGCTCACAGTCAGTGCGAACTCAAATCAATAAGCATTTGGAAAACTCAGCGCCACCTCTCCCTACAGAGCCTGTCTGAAAATGGCAATGGTCACTGCGGCGCGTCTTTTGTGTTCAACCTTCGTTGCTCGCTCCTTACAGGCCCATGAGGGGCATGCTCGTCGCTTGCGCCTCGGCTGAACCCAAAATCCGTTGCCGCAGTGACCATTGTCATTTTCCGACAGGCTCTGGCCCTCTCCCCCAATATAATTGGTGGAGAGGGAGAAAAAACGATGGGTTTGCGGAGGCTTTTCAAGGCGAAAAGCGAAGTTCAAAGGGCCAATCCGCTTCTGCATCCTGCCGCATCGTGGACCTTTTCAATTTTGCTTTTCGGGATCAATGGACCCGGCAGGCGGCGGAGGCGCCATGAGCCTGGAGTCCTTCCATGGCGGCGAACTGGCCGATGGCCGGGAGGGCTTTTTTCAATGAAGCCCGGGAATATTCCACCACGCTGGTGCGGCGTTGGAATTGGTCCACGGTCAAACCGGCAAAGGAAAGGCCTGCGCCGCCGGTGGGCAGTGTGTGGCTGGGACCGGCCACGTAATCGCCCACGACCGTGGGGGACTGACTGCCCAGGAAGATTGCCCCCGCCGTAAGGATGCGCTGGGAGACCCGGCCGGCCTGGCGCGTCATGATTTCGCAGTGTTCCGGGGCCAGTTGATTGGCCAGATCAATTCCATGGTCCAGGGACCGGACCTGGATGAGCCAGGTGTTTTTTTCCAGGACAACCTCGATGAGGTTGCGCCTGGGAAGATGGACCACCTGACGCTGGATTTCCTTTTGGACGGCGTTGAGCAGCTTGGCGGAGGTGGTGATGAGCCAGACCCGTTCGTGGCCGGACCCGTGTTCCGCCTGGGCGAGCAAGTCTGCGGCCACCATGGCGGGCGTGGCGGTGTCATCGGCCAGCACGAGCACCTCGCTGGGGCCGGGGAGCAGGTCCATGGCCACATGGCCCACCAGCAGGCGTTTGGCGGTGACCACATAGGCATTGCCCGGGCCGAAAATTTTCTGGACGCGCGGGATGGCGGGTGTGCCATAGGCCATGGCGGCGATGGCCTGGGCGCCGCCCACACGGTACATTTCCGTGGCGCCGGCGGTGCGCGCGGCAAAAAGGAGGGCGGGATTGATGGAGCCATCCCTGCCGCAAGGGGAGGTGACCACGATTTGCGGGCAGCCCGCCGCGCTTGCCAGTGCAATGGTCATCAAGGCCGTGCTCACCAAAGGCGCCGTGCCGCCGGGTATGTAGATTCCCACCCGGGTGAAGGGATCGAATTTCTCGCCCACCCAGGCGCCATGGGAGTTTTTCATCCGCCAGTTTTTGCGAAGCGATTTGCGGGCGAAAGCGGTGATGTTTTTGCGTGCCTCTGCCACGGCGGCGCGCAGCGGGGCATCCGCCTTGATGGAGGCGCCCAGCCACTCCGCCTGGGTGACGGCCAACTGGCTGGTGGCAAGGCGTGCCCCGTCAAATCGCGCGGTGTATTCCAGCAGCGCCGCATCGCCGCGCAGCCTGACCGCCTCCAGTATGGCCAGGGTGCGTTTCTCGATCTCCATGTCAAACAAGCTGGATGGCGCGGTGACTTCCCGCAGTTGGGCTTCAAAATTTTGATCCGAGTGGCGGATGATACGCATGGGGACAGGATAGGGAAACAGGGCGGCCAAGTCAAAATGCGAGGTGGCATGCGCATGGAACGAGGGCTTTGACCATGCGGGCCCACAAGAGCCTGTCCCGATGGCGAAATGCCATTGTCCTGGAGCCGCAAACCTGACAGGCTGTGGTGAAATAGGAACAAAATGCTGACGAGGAATCCCATCATTGCCGCCCTGGATGTGCCTGGGTTGGAGCAGGCTGAAAAACTGGCGAAAGAACTGGCGCCTGCGGTGGGGGCCTTCAAGATTGGCAAGGAATTGTTTGTGGCGGCAGGTCCCGAGGTGGTGAAGCGGATTCGCGCCACCGGGGCGAGTGTTTTCCTGGACCTGAAGTTTCATGACATTCCCAACACTGTGGCCCGGGCCGTGGCTTCCGCCTGCCGCCTGGATGTGCAGATGCTCACGGTGCATGCCAGCGGCGGACGGCAAATGATGGAAGCGGCTGAGGAATCTGCAAAAGCCCATACCCGGGATCCGGGCGCAAAATCTCCGGTGGCTCCCCTGGTGCTGGGGGTGACCGTCCTGACCAGTTCCAACGAAGCCACCCTGGCGGAAACCGGGTGTGCGGGCGGCGTGGAGGAGCAGGTGCTTCGCCTGGCCACTCTGGCTGTGCAGTCAGGACTGCCCGGCTTGGTTTGTTCCCCCCGGGAAATCAGTCTCCTGCGCAAGGTCCTGCCTCGTCATATCCAGTTGGTAACACCTGGAATACGCACCGGCAATGAGCCGCCGGATGATCAAAAAAGGACCCTGACACCCCGAGAAGCGATTCAAGCCGGGGCTGATTGGCTGGTGGTGGGGCGCCCCATCACAGCCGCGCCCAATCCACGCGCTGCTGCGGAAAACATTCTGGCCAGCCTTTAAACCGAAAAACGAAATTCAAAAGGACAAACCGCTCCGGCATCTTGCCGCATCTTGACCCTTTCCATTTCGGTTATCGGGTTAAAAATATTCCACGCGTCAAAAATTGTTCTGCTTTTTCAAACGCATGAACCAACCCAACGCCCCCTGGTTCCCTCGCCCCGCCAGCGAAGCGCGGGGAGAGGGTTAGGGAGAGGGGTTCTCGCTCGCAGTCAGTGCGAACTCAAATCAATAAGCATTTGGAAAACTCAGCGCCACCTCTCCCCGGCCCTCTCCCCCAATATAATTGGCGGAGAGGGAGAAAAAAGCGCCGGGTTCAATAGGGTTTTAAACCATTTCGAGTCTCAAAGGGGAGTGCTCATTTCAAGAGCATGCAACAATCGAGTGATTCTGTTTCCCTCGCCCCGCCAGCGGAGCGCGGGGAGAGGGTTAGGGAGAGGGGTTCTTGCTCACAGTCAGTGCGAACGCAAATCAATAAGCATTTGGAAAACTCAGCACCACCTCTCCCTACAGAGCCTGTCTGAAAATGGCAATGGTCACTGCGGCGCGTCTTTTGTGTTCAACCTTCGTTGCTCGCTCCTTACAGGCCCATTAGGGGCATGCTCGTCGCTTGCGCCTCGGCTGAACCCAAAATCCGTTGCCGCAGCATCGATTGTCATTTTCCGACAGGCTCTGGCCCTCTCCCCCAATATAATTGGCGGAGAGGGAGAAAAAAGCGCCGGGTTTGCGGGGGGCTTTTCAACCTGAAAAACAAGGTTCAAAAGGCCAATTTCCATCAAACATGCAGCCCAGCCGCCCAAGCCTGTCAAAAGTCACCGCTTTGCACCAGGTTGACATAACGCTGGGCGCGGTCCCGCACCGAGGTGCATAGGCGGTTGGGGTTGAAACCCCGGCTGGCATAATACCCGTAATGCGTGTTCCAGAGCACGTACATGTCAAAATCCGTGGGTTGACGGTGAGTCTCCCGCACAAACTGGCTGTAAAGCCTGCCCCAATGTTTCTGGGCCACTTCCAGTGAAATTTCAGGGTTGCGGTAATTCATGGAGGACGAATACTTGCGCCACACCGATGGCATGATCTGGTAGCGGCTGACCTCGCCCCGCCCGCCAATCTCCCCATCGTGGTTGCCGGTCTCAATCATGCCCAGGGCCATGCGCCGATGGGGATCCAGAACCGCAGGATTGCCGGACGGATTCAGGGGTGGCACGCCGCCCAAACCGGTGGAGGCAAAGCTGGAAAAGGAAGCCGCCATGGCCTGATGAGGCACGCTCCATGTGACCAGGCTGGAAACCATCCAGAACATTGCCGAGGCCAGCACCCATTTCGTTGTCCATTTAGTTTTTTGCATAATTTTGATAAATCATTTGGACTTTATCCAATCAGCCCCTAATATCGCACTTTTAGCCTCAATTAATCAATGCCCAGATCGGTTGAGATATTCACCTGTTATTCACAGGTTATTCACATTTTTGACCGATTATTCAAACACTGGTTGGGTTGGAGAAATGAAGAATCCTCAATAATCACCGAGTGATTCGGCGTTTCTGGTCCCGTTTGAGGTTGTGTTAAAAACTGTTCCCAAATGAGGCAGGGGGTGGGTGAAAAGAGGAATGGAGGCGGATTTTGGGGCCAAAAAAACGCGATTTCCCGGAGGATTTTTCAGGTCCGGGAGAGCGGTTGCCGGGAATGGTTGGGGTGCGGGAATTCAGGAATTTTCGCGCACCCAATGAACGGCATTCAGAATCAGCTCGGAGGCGTTTTTCAGGTTCAATTTTTCCTTGATGCGGTTTCGGAAGGAATTGATGGTGGCGATGCTGAGGTCCAGGCTCTGGGCTATTTCGCGGGTGGCTTTGCCCTCGCCAAGCAAACGGAAGACTTCCAATTCCCTGTTGCTGAGGCTGTCCATGGGCGACACCGGGCGGGCATCCGATTTTTCATGGACGAGCTTGCGGATCATGGCTGCGGACATTTTTTCGCTGAGATGCACGGCACCGCCCAGGACCTTGCGGATGGCGGCTTTCACCACCTTGGCGGGTTCCTGTTTCATGACGTACCCCATGGCACCGGCGCGAATGGCGCGTTCCGCGTACAAGGCCTCCTCGTGCATGGAAACGACGAGGACAGGCAGGTCGGGTTGGTTGGTTTTGAGATTCTTGATCAATTCAATGCCGCTGGCCCCGGTGAGGGAGATGTCCGTGATGACCAGGTCAGGGGGGTCCTGGGTGATGGCGGCCAGCGCCTCCTCGGCTGTGGCGGCGTCTCCAATGACGACGAAATCCGGCTCGCGTTCAATGAGTTGGCGGAGACCTTCGCGAAACATGGCGTGATCATCCAGCAGGAAAATGCGGCTTTTGGCTTTGGTTTGGGGGTTGTCGCGGGAGGAGGCTGCGGGAGTGGCGGGGGTGGCGAGGTTCATGGGGTTGGATGAGTGGGCCTTCACGTTGTTGTGCGAAAAGAACAGGAGACCTGAGTGCCCTGTCCGGGGGCGCTTTTCAAGTCTAATATGGCGGCGATGACCTGGGCGCGATGGCGCATGATGCGGATGCCCATGCCTCCGGAGGGGTTTTCATGGGGGTTGAACCCCCGTCCGTTGTCCTGCACGGAGAGGATCCAGCGGTCCTGCTGGCGTGAGATGGTGATGGAGGCGCGGGTGGCCGATCCATGGCGGCTGGCGTTGGTCAGGGCTTCGTGGGCGATGTAATAGAGGTGGATGGCCGTGCCCGGGGGCAGGGTTGGGGAGGGGTGATCGCATGAGAACTGGCATTGCAGCCTGAACCGGAGTTCGGCATGGCCAGCCAGTTCTTCGAGGGCGAATGCCAGCCCTTCTTCCAGGCGGACGGGAAAAAGCCCCCGGGCCACGCTGCGGGTCTGGACCATGGCTTCGTTCAACAGGCCCCGGATGTGCTCCGCCTCGCCCGCTTCCTGGAGGTTTTTCTCCTGCAACTGATCCGATAACATGTCGAGGCGGTAGGCGATTGCGGCGAGCTGCTGGCAGACCCCGTCATGGAGGTCGTGGCCGATGCGTTGTTGTTCGCGGTTGCTGATCTCCAGGAGTTCGCGTTCCATTTGTTTGCGACCGGTGATATCGCGGGCCACGCTTTCGATTTCGGGCGGGAAGAGGGATTCCTTGATCAGCAAGGCGCTGATTTCCACCCTGCGCAGGGAGCCGTCCGGGTTGGGCAGGTCCCATTCCGTGGTGGCAGGCTCAATGCCTTGGGACACCTGGTCGAGCCAGTCGCGGAGAGCGTCCCTCTGGTCGTCCTTGATGAAGCTGGAAAGGTTGCGGCCCAGAATCTGGGTGCGGGGCCGGTGCAGGAAAAGTTCGCCGGTTTTGTTCACCGAGGTGATGCGGCCCTTGGGATCGTGGGTGAAGACCATGTCCCTGGCATTTTCAAAAAGGTTTTCATAACGCTCCTTCATGGCGCCCTCGGTGGCGAGCTGCCTGCGGATGATGGCGGTTTGATGATGGACGCGGCGCCTGAGGATGCCCACCCAGGCCAGTGCGGAAAGCACAATCAGGCCGAGGCACGCCGTGGCCCAGGCCACCCGGGCAAGTGTCCACCAGGGGGGATTTTTCAGGATGGTCACATCGGACGGAGACCGCAGCAGCAAACGAAAAGATTTGGCTCTCCAATCCGATCCGGCGCGCCAGTCCTGCCCCGGGTCAATGAGGCATACCCCGGTCACCGCCACGCGGCTGCCGTTTTCGATGCCGGCCAGTCCCTGGCCCTGGTTTTTGGGCATGCCGGCGTTGAAGATGAAACCGCCGGATTGGAGCAGCAGGGATTCTCCCTGGCTGGTGTGGGAGTGGTCCACCACCGTGGCTTCCAGCCTCACCAGCCGGCAATCGTGCGTGCCTGAAAGCGCCTGGTCAGCCGTCACCTTGTCCGGCAGGGGCGGTTTCCCGGCGGTGATTTTACGGAAACTGCCATCCTGCAGCATGGGCGTGTAAACGCCTTGGGCGGGAAAACCCAGCACCTGAACCTGGTCGCCCGGCTGGAGGCTGCCCGCCTGGTCGGTTTCCACGAACAATCCCTCGGTGGCATCCTCCACGTACAAGGCATCGTCCCCATTCCGGGCAATGACCGTGCCGATGATTTTGACACGATGCCCGTAGGTGCCGCCCGGTGCAAACCGGAGCAACTGTTCAATGGGGCAGGGGGCCATGGAGAAGGGATCCGACGGGGCGGGGTTTTCCACGGAGAGATCGCTGGACCGGGGCGCCAGCAGGCGGGTGTCAAACAACTGGCGTTGGAGGTTGAATTGCCCCGCGCACACACCGCTCACCCGCACTGTGGCATCCACCAAACTGGACGGGTTCAATCCGGATGGCTGGTTCAGAATCACCGTCAGCCTTCCGCCTCCCGTGGCCAGGTGCAGGATAAATTCACCGTGGGCGGAATCCCATCCCGCCGACCTGACGATGCCCTGCACTGAAACGAACTGGCTATCTTCCGAACCGCTGGCAATTTCCTGAAAGGTCACGGGTCGTGGAACCGGCCAGGGTCCGGGCCCAATGACGGTGATGCGGCTGGCCAACACCACCGGCGCATATTCCCCCGGGCTGGTAGTGCCATCCATCACCACCCACATGCCCGGGCGCACGCCCAGGTTTGACAGGGACAATCCCGGCGCGAGATTGAAATAAATGCCGGCAGTGGCATCCTGCACAAACCGGTAGAAATTACTTTCATCCAGGTAGGTGACCAAGGCATGGAGATGAATGGGAAGACCCTTGGCGGCATTGGCTGGAGAGAGTTGGCGAATTTGCGCGGCTGTTTGCAGGGGCAAAACCGGCTGCGCGGACCATCCGCCAATTTCTGGCAGACCCCATGCCAGCCCGATCAAAAGCAAACTGAATTGGCGCATGAACGTGGAGTGGGGGGCCGTCATGAATGGTTTGGATTATGGTGGTAAAGGGAACCGCTGCCAAGCACAAGAGCCTGCCAAAAAATGGCAAGGGTCGTTGCACTGCAAAGTGAGGCGACAAGCCCCCGGCACGGGATCGAAATGGCATTGCCAAATATTCACGGCCTTTAGCCCGATAAACGAGGTTCAAAAGGCCAAACTGCTCCGGCATTTTGCCGCATCTTGATCCTTTCCATTTCGCTTTTCGGGATAAATGAACAACCGCATTTTCCGATAGCTCAGCACCACCTCTCCCCAGCCCTCTCCCCCAATATAATTGGCGGAGAGGGAGTAGAAACGGTAGGCTGGCGATGGATTTTAAAATATTTCACGCGTCAAAGTTGTTCTCCCTTTCAAACGCATCAACCAACCCAACGCTCCTGGTTCCCTCGCCCCGCCAGCGGAGCGCGGGGAGAGGGTTAGGGAGAGGGGTTCTCGCTCACAGTCTGAGGTTTCTTCGATTTTGCAGACACGGGGGCGGAGTGGTAGAAAAGAAAGCGAAGACCTATGCCACGAACACACAAACCCTATGACGCCACCTTTCGCCAACAGGCGGTGG
>JAKAFL010000002.1 GCA_021817945.1 bacterium
GGCTCTCATTCGAAACGCCCTGCTCACCCTCCTGGCTGAGCAGTTCCAACAAGAATCCCTCCCCGCACTCCGTGAACGATTCCATTCCAATCCCAAACTTTGCCTGTCGGTCCTTACCGCAAAATGAAACCCAAAACAAAAGACCCTGGGCCTGAAGGTTGTGGCAATATTGCTTCGCTTGTTCGCGCCCCAACTCGGCGTCTTTCGAGGTTCGTTTGGACTCCACGACCGCCATCGGTTTGCCGATTTTAGCGAGGAGGCCATAATCGCTAAACTCACGGGAGTTATAGGGTGTAGTCGGGTCATGCAGGACGCCGGCTTCTGCTGCCGGCGTCACCGAAATAAAAAGCTCTTGAACAACCTGTGTCGGGTCAGAAACATTCCAGCCCGCCGCTTTGAGGCGACGGTCGATAATTTCTCTCCGTGTTGTTTTTTCGTTTTCCACTATTCCAATTTTTGCTGAATGACGCTTGCGGTTTATTTAGCGCATGATTGATCAAGTTCAGCCTCAATTTCCGCCACGGTCGGCAGGCTGCCTTTCAAATTTTTCGGCAGGGACTCGACCAGTTTGGTCTGCCATTGAGCGACGCCGATGGGCTTTTTCAAATCGCGCAACGCATATTCCACAGTCAGGTGGTCGCGTTCCTTGCACAACAACAGGCCGATGGACGGCTGGTCGTCAACGTGGCGCAACTGGTCGTCCACGGCGGACAGGTAAAAATTCATCTTGCCGGCGAACTCCGGCTTGAACGCTTCCATCTTCAGGTCAATCACGACGTAGCACCGCAGCTTCAGATGATAAAACAGCAGGTCGAGATAATAATCCTGGCCGCTGATCTCCAGATGATATTGCCGGCCGACAAACGCGAATCCCACGCCGAGTTCGAGCAGAAATTTCTGTATGTGATCCAGCAGTCCTATTTCCAAGTCGCGTTCTTTCGCGTCGCTTTGCAGCGTGAGAAAATCGAAATTATAAGGGTCTTTGAGCGTTTGTTCGGCAAGGTCGGACTGCGGCGGCGGCAGCGTGCGTTGAAAATTGGTGACGGCCTTGCCCTCACGTTTGTGCAATTGTTTTTCGATGTGGTGCGTCAGCACCGCACGCGACCAGCCGTGTTCGATGGACTTGTGGGCATACCAGAGACGGAGAACCGGAGCGGGGATTTTTTCCAACAGCAACACATTGTGTCCCCACGGAATTTCTGCCACAGGCTGTGGCAGATTCTTCCCGTCCAATTCTGCCACAAGCTGTGGCAGAATCTTCGCATCCAAATTTCCGCCGGATTGCCGGTTCTTGAGGCTTTCCTCCGTCCACGCAAGATAAAAGGCACGCATCCGCCACACATTGCGCGGAGAAAACCCATCCATTTTAGGGAACGCTTCGTGCAGGTCTTCCGCCAGCCGTTCCACCACCTGTTTGCCATAGCCTTTAATTTTTTGCGCCTCGACAATGGTTTTGCCAATGTCCCAATAAAGCAGGATCAACTCGCGGTTGACGGAAACCACCGCCCGAAGTTGCGCCGCGCGGACACGCATCTTGAGATCGGCGAGCAACCCGGCATAGCCAGCCGGAAGCGAGGCGGATGGTTTGCCATCCTGCCCGCTGATTTTTGACAAACCTGCGGCTGTCAATTTTCGTTTCGTCATACAAAGCTATTTCCGCCATTCGGCTCGCAACAATTCACGATGGGTTTTTGAAACGCAGGCTGATGATGCCGAGTTTTTGCGGGATTGAAAAGATTTTCGCAAACATGATTTTCAAGACACCCGGCTCAGTGGCCATTGTGGTCGCAAGCAACACTCCCCGCGCCAAATCCTAAACGGCAACTCCCCGGAGCCGGGCGGCGGGTCAACGGTGGAGGCCGAGGGCATACCGAGGCTCGACCTTGACGCGACGACCGGCGAATGGAAACTGGATTGAAAAGGGGTCAGTTCTTGATATTGTCATATTGTGCCCCTGTTTGGGTCCTGCTTACATCTGCGATACAGCAGATGTTTGAAATGTCTTGGCGAACCCATCTGAAGCCGTCCGGCTATCCATTCCACCGTCATCGCCGTCTCCGCCCGCAGCGCAACCCAGCCGCAGTTAATCCCAACCGCGCTTTGAAACAAACCAACACTCCCGATTCTCTGCCATGCAGCACAATATCCCGGGTTCTGCGAATCGTTGAGGCATAGGTTCAGCATGTGTAAACCCTAATCCCATCCGCAATTATTCTCCATCTCTTTTTTACACCCTCGCTTTCCCCTTCCCATCTACGTCCATCCGCTTCCATCTGCGGATAAAACTCCGCTGCGCGTCTTCGCATGAAAAACATTCAAATGCGCACCATGCCATTTTAGCCCCCCAACCAATCCACCATCATGGCCGCACAAAATGAATTGAAACCAACCCTGTCAAAAAATGAACACTGCAAACAATCCCGCCCCCAAGCCCGCTTCCAACCCCACCCCGGATAAGTTTCCGGCAGAATGGCTCACCAGTTCCGGCCCCAAGGCCAAGGCCATCCAGGAATGGCCTAGAACCTTTCTGAAAATAACCATGGGTGCTGCGGCAATGGATTTTGGTTTCAGCCGAGGCGCGAGTGACGCGCATACCCTTCATGGGTCTGGATGGAGTGAGTAACGAAGGCTGAAACCAAAAGGCATGCCGCCCGAAGGGTTTTCGCGCAAAAGGCCGCCTGGCTTCGTTGCCCCTCAGTCGAAGATCCCAGTTGGATATTCTCCTTCTTTGCGTCTCGCCATTCAATCCTTTGACCCAAAAACAACACCCATCGTTATTTTGAGACAGGTTCTTCAATCCAACAACCCTCCCGACCTCGCCACCCTCATGGACCTCTACAAAGTCCTCGTCTTCCAGTTCATGCGCGATAACGGCGCCGCCGAGGACTGCATCCGCCAGGTCACCCCCATACTCCGCACCATCGCCAGCTACGAACAACATCTTGTCCGCCAGGACCACCGCGAACGCTCCCTCAAGCTCAAAGAGTCCGAGCATGAGTTGGAAATGGCCGAAGCCGACCGGAAGGACGCACAGGAACTGGCCGAACAGGAGGCGGCCGAGGAATTCGCCGCCCATCAATCCACCGAAGCCGAAAGCATCGCCGAGGCGAACAAGAGGTACACCAGGGATGTGGATGTACTCAAGGAACATTACGACGTCATCATGCCCGATGAGAAAAATCCCATCGCGCGCGTTTATGAAAAGGTCCCGGGCATCAATCCTCTGGGCTTGGCCATCACCCCCCGCGAACTGAATGGCAAAACCAATTCACCTCCAAAAGCGCCCGCTCCGTGAAAAATCGGCATTCCAAGCCCACGCAGTTTGCGCTTGGATTCTGACCACACCGATGTCTGGTCCAAATTTCGATCCATTGAAAACCGTTTCAAGCTTTCATGGAAATTATGAAATCCTTTAATGGTCGGCACAACAGCCCGACTCCGCGCCTGCGATCATTTTCAAACAGGGTTTTAAACCCCTCTTGCCGTGGTATCTGGAAAGATTTGATTCATATCAAGTTCGACCATGGTTTGACGGCCAAGAAAATCGAGGAGCACAGCCACCCGTTGGCGGGCGGGGACGATGCGAGTGACGACGGCCCTCAGGCCTTGAAAAGTGCCGGAGGCGATTTCCACCGGGTCCCCGGGATGAAGGTCATGTTGGATGACATGGACTTCCTCGGGGCCCATGAGGGCTTGGATTTCTTTGATGACATGGTCCGGGAGTGTGGGCCAGTTTGGGCCGAAATGGACCACGCCGGCCACGCCTTGGGAGGCTTGGATGCGGCGCAAGGCGAGGTGAGGTTGAAAGCGGGCAAAAAGGTAGGAGGTGAACAAAGCCTCGGTCACCCAGGCCAACCCCCGGCGCGTGGACCGCTGGAACCTCACACGTGGCAGAAACACCTCGATGTCCTCGTGCTGGCGAAGTCCGGCGGCGGCTATGTGTTCGTGTCGTGGCCGTGTTCGGACGCAAAACCACGCGGAATTGAATCCCGACTCCGGCAACCTCTGGGCATTCATGTGTCCTCAAAGTCCCGGAGTGGTGCATGCCCAAACCAGCCGGCATGAGCCACAAACCCGGCGCCCTGCCGGATCAATAGTTGAAAATTTTCTCAGGCACCCGGACGATGTCAAAAGGTTGGAGATAAAACACCGTGGAATCCTTGCCATCCAAAATGCGCCGGACATTGATGTGATAAACCTTCTGTTTATTGTCAACCACCCTCAACACGAGCACGTCAGAGAGATTGGCCTCCAAGGGTATGGATCCTCCGGCCTCCATGATGGCTTCCAGCACGGTCATGGGATGTTCGAGCACGATTTTGCCGGGCCGATTCACGGTTCCGGTGACATAAACTGCTGAAACGGGGGTGACCACGGTGACCGTGATGGGGTCATCCTTGGCCAGGGACTGATAGCTGCGGGTGAGTTCGTCCTGAAGCTGGAGCACCGTTTTGTTGACCGCCTTCACTTCCCCGGCTCCCTGAAGGTTTAGCGTGCCATCCAGGCTGATTTTTTGGATGGTGTTGAAGTTGGTGGAGTAGCGGAACATGATGCTCACCACATCACCCTGCTGGAGCAGATTGGTGGAATAGCCGTAGCTGGAGCTGTCGGACACTGCCGGGGCGGTGGCCGAGGCGGCCAGCGCCATGTCAAATGACTGGGAGGCGGACTCACAGCCAGCCAGCAGCGCTGCCAGCCCGGCGCCCGCCATGGCCAGCAAAAGAACCACTGGAAGACGAGCTGAAGCCGCGGCTTCCGAGGGGGTTGACCTTGACCGGGCGGAAATAAATTCCCCAACGCAACTGATTAATTTTTTCATAATTTTAATGATGAATCATTCAACCGCCGGACCCAGGCAGGGTTCTGGCCCATGATCCCGGCACCCACATGGCACCCCAGACTAGCAACCCGCTGCCCGGTTGACACCAAGATTCGCATGGCTGCAATCTTCATGCCATACAACCTAAAATTGGTATTGAATTTGCAGCGTCACCATGTCATCCGCATATCGGTTGATGGCAATGTTGGAGTCCCGGGTCCAATGAGAAAAAACCAGGCTGGAGTTCAAATGATGGGTCATTTGATAATACACCCCGGGACTGAAACCATAGCGGGAGTAATGCTCGGTCACATCCGATGCGGCAATAAAATTGGGGGGAATAAAGACCAACTCCTGAAATGGCTGCTGGCCGGTTTGGTAATCCGCGCTGGCAAAAAAATTCAGCCAGGGATTGGGATACCACCTCAGGGTATAACCCAGGTCCAATTCCTCGTCATAAATGGATCCCTGGTTGAATCCCAAATTCACCGAGCGGGCCACGGTCACTTCCTCGGTCCAGAATTGATTGATTTTATGCACCAAGTCCAGATTGATGTAATAGGCGGTGAGGCTGCTTGCGGGCTGGCCGCCGTTCGGCGATGCGGCAAATTGGTAATATGTGGGGCCGGCGTGAAGACTCACATTAATGGCCGGGTCCACCTGCCACTGCACATAAGGCCCCGCGCTGTAACTGGTCGTGTCCGTCTGTGGCGGATGGGTGAAGTGGGTGAAGCTGGCGCTGGCTTCGATTCCCGCCTGCGTGCTGCTCGCAAAACGCCACCCCGCCCTGCCGAAATAGTAATCAGCGGCGTTGTTCAGGTAATTATACTGGGAGGATGTGGAAAAATAATTGTCATAGCTGTAGTCGCCCTCGAAAAGCCAGTGCCCTGGCTCCCATTGCACCCGTATCCCCGCATTGTTTTGGACAATCGGGATGCCGCTGATATTGCTCACGGACGGCACCGCAATGTCATTTCGAGTGTAATTGAACTGGTCAAAAAAGGTGAAGTACCAATCATCCAAATTCAATGTCCACGTCAAGGCGGAACCGGGTGTGATTTGAAGGTAATCATGGTCCGGGTGCTGCAAATAAAAGTTGTACCCCACCTGGGAACTGAGTTGCACCACGGATTTTCCCGTTTCCTGCCAGAGCGCCTGCAGGTTCAATCCCGTGCCCAGGATGAAGTCGGATTCCGTATTGTTGTTGGCCAGGTTGATGTTGTTGTCTGAAGTGACCGAGGAATAAGCGCCCACGTTCAATCCCAGGGGTCCCCAATGCGGTGCCAGCGCTGGCAGGTTCACCACCGGATTGGTTTCGGTTTGAGAACTGGTTTGCTGTGCCACCACCGCGTCCAGGGAAAGCGCGCTCTGATAGGCTTGCTGGGCGCTCGCTGACTTGGGAAAAAGCCAGCATAACAAGCCTGCGGCGCACATCCACCCGCATCTGGAAAAACCCGCCGCCTTCACCCCCCAACCATGACCGAGGCCATGTTCACGGGGGGATTGGGAATGAATCCGGCTCATGATGGATGGCAATCCCGGGCCTAAATCAGCCCCAAATCGAAACTGTGAACGTCGCGCCTTCATGATTTTGCCAGGCGCCTTCATGCACGGAAACAAATCCAAACGCAAGAAAACTCGCGAATTCCAGAGGGAAAAAACATCGCGCACAGGGCAAATCCCCTTGCGCCAACAGCCCTGGTTCGATGTGGTGATTTAAAATTTATAGCTCAAGTCAACTTGAAGTAGCTGGTACTTGTCAATCGGATTGACTTGGGGAATATCCTGGTCGCTGCTTGCAGCACCGAGTTTATTGTTGATCTCGCTTGCATACCCGTGGGAGCATGCGCCGACAAAAAATTGCTCAAATGCATAAGCCAAAGCAATATACACTCCATGCAAATTGGCTTCGGATTCAAAAAAGCCGGAGTCTTTCAGGTTTCATAGGGACTAATCCCATAGTTCGCCGTGCTGGATTTCAATCCGTAATAGCAATAGGTATGGACATTGACACCCGCCTTGGCCGTGGCATTGGTGTGATGCCATACATTTCACCAGCGCTCCCTGCCGCCATGTAAAGGGCGTTTGAACAGACGAAAACCCATTGGCAGGCGGAAATTGCCAACCCGGTTCAATTCCATTTCTTTAAACCCCGGCGGCATATTATCCTTGGAGGTATGAAGCAATCTTCCTCCGGGCCGGGTTCACTGTCTCAAGCCCGCATGGGTTGGGCCCTGGCATTCGGCCTGTTTTTAGGATTGTGCCTTTGGAAATTTGGAAACCCGGTGATTCTGGATTCCAAAATTTCGGATCCGGCCACGTGGCGGGATTTTTTAACCGAGGCCTGGCCGCCCCGCTGGGCGGGCCTGATGCTTGCTCCGCTGACCTTGGCCTGGCTGTTGACAAACCGGTTTGGAAAGGCGGATTGGAAAGAGTTGGAATGGTGGGGCCTGGCTCCGCTGTTTTGGCTTGTTTGGAATGGTGTGGCATCCATCCAGAGCCAGGACACGGCGCTGACCCTGGCCACACTTGTTCAATTCACAGGCTGTGTGGTGTTTTTCTTCATTGGCTGGCTTGGGCTCAAACCGGATGGCCCGGCGCGATGGATGCTGGCGCTTTTATTACCTTCATTCCTTTATTGCCTGATTCAAGCCTTCCTCCAGCACCAATATATATTCCCACAAAGCCATCAAATGCTGGTGGAAGGTGAAAAAACCGGCTGGACCAATTTTCCTGCCGCTTTCATGGAGGAGCTGCGCAGCGACCAAATCCTTATTTCAACCAATGGAATGCAGAAGGCCAATCCGGTGTTTCTGGCCAAGTTTGCGGAGGGAAGGGTGAATGGCACGATGGTTTATCCCAATGCCCTGGCGGGTTTGATTTTGCTATTGTTTCCGGTTGCATGGGTGTTGACAGCCCAATTTGCCGCGAGGCTGCGTCCGGTTGTCCGGTGGGCGTGCATGGGCACGTTCCTTTTTCTGGCCGGAACATCTTTTTATTGGACAGGATCCAAATCAGGCTGGTTGATTGCCTTGGGGGTGTGCGGTCTGGCCATGTGGCGCATCAAATGGCCGGGCCGTCTTAAAAAAAGCATCCTGGCCGTCGTTCTTGTCACGGGCCTCGGATGTTTTGCCCTCCGTTTTCACCACTATTTTTCCCATGGCGCAACGAGCGTGACAGCTCGATTGGATTACTGGCATGCGGCAGTCCAGATTTGCATGGCTCACCCATGGGTTGGCTCAGGTCCTGGCACCTTTCAACATCCCTATGCGCTCCTAAAGGCACCTTCATCGGAAATGGCCCGCCTGACACACAATGATTATCTCGAACAGTTCTCGGATTCCGGCGTGCCAGCGGGACTGGCTTACCTCGGATGGGTGGCTTGGGCCTTGCTCCGATGTGGAAAAAGGGTTTGGAAACAAGGCTCTGTATTTGAATTTGGACTATTTCTGGGCGTGCTGGCCTGGTTCACCCAAGGATTTTGCGAATTCAGCCTGTATATTCCCGCACTGGCTTGGCTGGCCTTTGCCTTGTTGGGGAGCCTGATGAACCTGCGCCCAAGGCGGGATACCATTCGACATTCCAACCCCGCACCGGTACCCTGTAAACCATGAAAGTGCTCTTTCTGAACGGACCCAACTTAAATCTTCTGGGCACCCGCGAGCCTCATTTATATGGACACTCCAAATTGGCTGACATCGAGGCCAAAGTCCGGGCCAAGGCCAAGGAACTCCATATCGAGGTGGATTTCAGGCAGTCCAACCTCGAAGGAGAGTTGGTTAACTGGATTCAGGAGGCAAAGCCTTTGTTTGATGCGATCGTGCTTAATGCGGCAGCTTACACTCACACCAGCATTGCCCTGCGCGATGCCATAACCGCCGTGGCTATCCCCACCATAGAAATTCATCTCTCAAATATTCATTCCAGAGAAGAATTCCGCCATAAATCAATAATTGCCCCGGTCTGCCAGGGCCAAATATGTGGATTTGGAGAAAATTCGTATATTTTAGGCCTTATTGCTTCCGTTTACGTTAAAGAGTCTATAAAAAAGGCTTGAAATTGATTTTTTAAATTGATTTTTTGAAATAAATCAAACCGATTTGTCACTTGACTATTTCAATTTGAATCCCTAAAATTTAACCATAATTTAACTTGAATTGGAAACCTGTTCAAGGATGTGATTAAAAGAAGTAAAAAAACGTACGTTTTTGGATTAATTACTGGTTTCTTTAACGAAAAAGCACTGTGGACCTCAAAGACATCAAAGCCATCATTGATTTGATGAAGAAGAACTCCATAACGGAGTTTGAACTGGAGCAAAAAGACTCGAAGCTACGCCTCAAGCGAGGCGGCGCGATTGGGTTGGCGGGCTCGGGCAACGACGAAACCAACATGGTGGCGCCCGCACCCATGGCACCGGCTTTGGTTCCGGCGCCAGTTTCTCCGGCACCTGCAGCAAATACAGGCGAGGTGGAAATCAAATCACCAATGATAGGAACTTTTTATCGTTCACCATCTCCTGAATCCGCCCCTTATGTGGACGTTGGAACCGAGGTGAATCCGGACACCGTTGTGGCGATCATTGAAGCAATGAAAGTCATGAATGAAATCAAGTCCGAGCTTCGGGGCGTCATCACCCAAATGTTGGTCGAAAACGGCAAGCCTGTTGAGTTTGGTCAACCCTTGTTCAAAATCCGCCCCTCCTGAACGGCGCACTCCTTCAACATGTTCGAAAAAGTCCTGGTAGCCAACCGCGGCGAAATAGCCGTACGCATCATTCGCGCCTGCAAAGAATTGAATATCCGCACCGTGGCGGTTTATTCCGAGGTGGACGCCAATTCCATGCACGTCCAAATGGCGGATGAAGCCATCTGCATCGGCAAATCCCCATCTTCCGAAAGCTATTTGCGCATAGACCGGATCATCAGTGCGGCTGAGATTGCCGATGTGGATGCGATTCACCCCGGCTATGGATTTTTATCCGAGAACGCCCATTTTGCCGAGGTTTGCGAGAGTTGCAACATCCGGTTCATAGGTCCTCAGCCCCGGGCTATGAACGCCCTGTCAGACAAGGCCGTAAGCCGTGCTCTGGCCAAAAAAGCCGGCGTGGAAACCCCGCCCGGTTCCGAAGGAATCGTTGAGAAGGAGCAGGATGCCCTCATTGTGGCCAAAAGGATCGGGTACCCCGTCATGATCAAGGCCGTGGCGGGAGGCGGTGGTCGGGGAATGCGTATAGCGCACAACGACATATCATTGGTCAAGGGTTTTCATACCGCTCGCTCCGAAGCCGAAAAAGCCTTTGGCAACTCGGGCGTTTACATCGAAAAATTCATCGAGAATCCGCATCATATTGAAATCCAAATCCTTGGAGACTCCAAAGGAAAAATCATCCACCTGGGGGAGCGAGATTGTTCGGTGCAGCGCAGGAACCAGAAATTGATCGAGGAATCACCCTCTCCGCTGCTCGAGAGCCGTTTTAAGAAATTAAGGGAAAAGATTGGCAAGGCGGCTGTGCGAATTGCCGAGGCAGCCCGTTACACCAATGCGGGTACCGTGGAATTCATCGTGGATGACCATGGCAACTATTATTTCCTGGAGGTAAACAAGCGGATTCAAGTAGAGCATCCCGTGACTGAAGAAGTCACCGGAGTGGACTTGGTTCGCGCCCAAATTGAGATTGCCATGGGTGAACCGTTGAGGATATCGCAGGGCGACATTGAAATAAAAGGTCACGCGATTGAATGCCGGATCAATGCGGAAGACCCATTTGATGATTTTCGCCCCAGCCCGGGCCGGATTGAGATGTATTACCAGCCTGGAGGCCGTGGCGTGAGGATGGAAACCCATGCTTATGCGGGCTACACCATACCACCCACATACGATTCCATGATAGCCAAGCTGATAGTGACCGGAAAAGACCGGAGAGACGCCATTGACCGGATGAATCGCGCCTTGAACGAATATTTGATCACAGGGGTCAAGACCACCATTTCCTTCCAGCAGGCGATCATGCAGGACCCTAATTTCCGGCGCGGGGTTTACTCAACCAACTTTGTGGAGCAGCTTCTGGGCGGTGCGCGGCGCGAATTAATTGAGGAAAAAGCCTGAACTGCGGATCGTCCGCGGGACGGAGAGCGGGAAGGCGCGGGTTGGAAGCTCTTATTTGGCAATGGTTTTTTAAATTCGTCTCTTGACCTTTCATCCGCCTTGGTCTTAACTGTGCAGGTTAGGCACACTCATGCTTGAGCAATTCAAAAGCTTGTTCTCCAACGATATTGGGATAGACCTTGGCACTGCAAATTCCCTTGTCTATGTGCGGGACCGCGGGATAGTCCTGCGGGAACCTTCAGTGGTGGCCATTCAAGCGGGCACAACCAACGTGATGGCAGTGGGCGAGGAGGCCAAGAGAATGCTTGGCCGCACCCCGGGCAACATTGTGGCGATCCGCCCCATGAAAGACGGCGTGATTGCCGACTTCGAGATCACCGAGGCAATGCTTCGCCACTTCATTCAGAAGGTGCATCACCGGAAGTTGATTGCCCCGAGAGTGGTGGTGGCCGTGCCATCCGGCATTACCGAAGTGGAGAAACGGGCAGTCAAGGATTCCGCGTCCCATGCCGGGGCGCGCGAGGTCTATCTGATTGAGCAACCCATGGCCTCCGCCATTGGGGTTGGCCTGCCCGTGCATGAACCGGCTGGAAACATGATTGTGGATATTGGCGGGGGCACCTGCGAGATCGCAATCATTTCACTGGCCGGAATCGTCTTCAGCCGCAGCCTGAGGGTTGGCGGAGACGAATTGGACACTACTATTATTGCCCACATGAAGCGTGCCTACAACATGATGATAGGTGAGCGCACCGCAGAAGAGATCAAAATTAGAATTGGCTCCGCATTTCCTTTGGAACAGGAACTGACCATGGATGTCAAGGGCCGGGACCTCAGCACAGGCCTGCCCAAGACATTGACCATCCGGTCCGAGGAAATCCGGGAAGCCTTGCAGGAACCGCTTTCGAGCATTCTGGAATCCATCCGGATCACCTTGGAACGCTGCCCTCCAGAACTGGCCTCCGATCTGGTGGATCGGGGTTTGGTGATGGCCGGCGGCGGGTCATTGATCAGGGGAATAGACCGTTTGGTGGCTGGCGAGACCGGCCTGCCGGTTCATTTGGCAGAGGACCCGATGAGTGCAGTGGCGGAGGGGACGGGACGCGTGTTGCAGGAAATTGAATTCCTCAAGCGCGTCGCAACCAACGCCAAGTATTGATTTCCTCCAGCGTTCACCTGCGCGCGGCTGGAAGGCCGCAGGGCAGGATGTTCAAACAAAAAAATTATTTTGTGCCGGGTTTGGCGGTTTTGGTGGCAGTCTTATTATTAAGCCTGCCATCGGGTTCCGCCATGCGCATTCGGTGGGTGGTGGGAAGCTGGTTTCTGCCCCTCTTTGGATTCGCCTCCGCCTCGCAACATATCCCCGCAGACCTGGCGGATATCGCCCTGCCCCGTCGTGAGCTTCTCCGCGAGATTCACTCCCTCCGCCAGCAAAACGACCAGTTGAAGATACGAGCATTCCAAGCTGATGCCTTGGAGCAGGAAAATGGACAGCTAAGAGCCCTTTTGCACTGGCAAAGCCAGGCCCCATGGCATCTCAAGGCAGCCACGGTAGTCATGAGGGACCCGGCAAACTGGTGGCGAACGGTGCAAATTGACCTGGGCAGCAGGGACGGCTTGCGCGAAAATCTTCCGGTCCTGACCCCGGATGGTTTGGCCGGTCGGATAAGTTGGGTCGGCATGAACAGTTCCCAAGTGCTTTTGCTGGGGGACCCCAATTGCCGCGTTTCAGCCCAGGTGATGGACCCACCCGGGGATGTGGGAATTCTGGGTGTCGGGGGCCCGTTGGACTCGTCGCTGCTGGATTTGAATTATTTGCCCGGAGACGCCGGCCTTAAACCGGGACAGAACGTGGTGACCAGCGGTTTGGGAGGCGTTTTTCCCCGGGGCATTCCCATTGGCAAAATTGCCGACTCACAAACCTTGGAATATGGGCTCACAACACAGGCACGCGTCAAGCTCAACGTGGACCTGGGCGCCCTGGATCATGTTTTTGTTCTCTTTCCCTGACGCCATGAACCTGACCCAAACCACCATTCTGCTGGCATTTGCCTTTCTGGCCGTTTTTGCGGAATCGGCCTTGTCGGGGTTCAGGACATTCCTGGGCGCCCAGCCGGATTTATTACCGGCTTTGATGGTTTACGCCGCCTTGTGCCTGGATATATGGACAGTGACAGCGCTGGCGGTGCTCGGCGGGGTGGGTTTTGACACGCTATCGGCCAATCCGTTGGGGGCAAGCATTCTGCCCCTGTTGCTGGTGGGAATCCTTATTTTTGCGCGCCGGGACCTTATCCTGCGCAGCCTGCCATTTGCTCAATGCGTGCTGGGCGGCGCAGCCAGCGCCATCGTCCCGGTCCTGACTTTGGTTTTACTTTTGAATGAGGGCAGCCAACCCCTTCTGGGTTGGGGATCCCTTTGGCAGTGGCTGGTAATGATCGTGGTCGGCGCGGCGGTCACGCCGGGTTTGTTTGTGTTTTTTGAGTGGTGCAACCAGGCCCTGGGTTACCCGCCCGCCAAGGAATTCAGTTTCCGGCCTGACAGGGAAATACTTCGGGACCGGAACAAATGAGCGCGCTAAAGCCATTGCCACCCTGCGCCTTGTTATTGAACAAAGCTCAATGAGCCATGTTGATTTTTGACGAATTAAAAAAGAATGACCCGCAACTAAGGCTGGTGGCCCTGGTTTTGGTCGCAGGCTTCCTGACACTGCTCACCGGGCTTTGGTGGGTCCAGGTGGTCACGTCGCGCAAATACCAAACCCACCAGGAAACCCAGGCCTACCGAACCATCCGGATCCCTGCCATTCGCGGGAAAATCCTGGACAGGGAAGGCCGTGTTTTGGCTGAAAACCGTCCGCGCTACAACCTGTGTGTTTACTTTGATGACTTGGGCGGCGCCTTTCAACAGGAATACGACCGGCTGCGGCCCCAGCAGGTGGCGACATCCGGAGGCATAGGCTGGAAATTCTGGCGCCGCTCCTCTTCCAGCCATCTCAACCGGGTGCGATTAAGCCGGGCGCAAATGGATGCCCTGACCTGGCAGGCGCGATTCAATGTGGTGGATGAAATCTGTCGGCGGGTGGGCGCCCAGTTGGGCGTTTCGCTGCCCCTGGACCCCAAGCGTTTTGTGCGCAGTTACGAGGAGGAGCGGGCCATGCCGTTTGTCATCATGCCCAACCTTAACGACGCCCAGATGGCGCGTTTTGAGGAGAACCAGCAGGACGACCATGGCGTGAACCTTCAGTTGCTGGCTGTCCGCTATTATCCCTATCACACCACGGCCGCCCACGTTTTAGGGGAAATGCAGCAGGACAACCAGTCCGCCGCAGGCGAAGATTCCTTTTTCAATTATCGTCTGCCTGATTATCGGGGTGTGACCGGCGTGGAGGCGATTTACGACGACCAGTTGCATGGCCACGCCGGAATGGATTCAGTCCTGGTGAACAGCCAGGGCCTTCGCCAGTCCGAGGTGGTGGTAAGCCAGCCTGAGGCCGGGGAAAACCTGGTGTTGACCCTGGACCTGGATATCCAGCAGGCTGCTGAATCAGCCATACTAAAGTACCAGGGACCCAATGCCTCCGCCTCCGCCGTGGTCATGGAGGTGCATAGCGGCGACGTCCTGGCACTGGCCTCGTCCCCCACCTTTGATCCAAATGATTTTGCCCAGGGCATCACTGCCGCGAAATACAAGGAAATCCAGCAGCTTACCGCTGAAAAAAACCGGGCCACCATTGAGAATTACGCGCCGGGATCCATCTTCAAAACTGTCGTTGCGCTGGCAGCCCTGGAGCACGGGTTGAATCCTCATGCGATTTATGATGTTCAGGAAAACCCGGAACGGCCGGGGCGCGGCTGCATTTACATTGGCCGCCGTAAAATCGAGGACACGGCGCCGCCGGGCCCGTATGATTTTGAAAAAGCCTTCATGCATTCCAGCAACGCTTATTTCATCACAAACGGCCTGTGGGCGGGCGTGGAAAACATCATACGGATGGGCGACCGCTTTCACCTGGGCGAACGGACCGGGTTGCTGCCCCACCAGGAAACCGCCGGTGAATTTCCAACCCTGGCCCACGTCACTGCGCCCGATTGGCGCGCAGGCGACACGGCCAACCTGTGCATCGGCCAGGGAGAAATTGCCGTCACCCCGATTCAAATGGCCGTGCTCATCTCCGCTATTGCAAACGGCGGGGCTGTGTTGTGGCCGCAACTGGTGGACCATTTTGAATCCATGGACACGCCCCTGGCTCCCAATCCATCCCGGTTCTCCGCCGGCCTGGTCCGGGATGATTTAAACGTCAGCGCCAGGAACCTCGAGGTGGTTCGCCATGCCATGCTGGCAGACGTTCAGTCACCAGGAGGTTCCGGAACCCGGGCCGCCGTGCCCGGATTCGAAATCTGCGGCAAAACCGGCACCGCCCAAATCCAGGATGTCCACAACCGGACAGTGGGCCATAATTATTGGTTCGCCTCTTTTGCCCCCTACGAAAACCCCAAATACGCCGTCGTGGTGATGGTGCAATCCTATGTGGAGGGCGGATCAGGCGGTTTGGTCTGCGGACCGATTGCCCATGATATTTACGAGGAAATCATCCAGAAAACCGGCGCCTCACACAGTCTGGCCAATCGCAATGTAAAACCAAACATCCTCCAATCTCCGCCCCTATGAACATCCGCTCTCCAAACCCAGGCCCCAAAGGCCCATCCAACGCCGCTCTTGCCATGGAATAAAACCGGAAGACTGCACACCCAAACCATGTACGAAATGCACCTCAATGACCACCCCGCCCGGGTTGACCGCCTTCTATTGGCGGCCTTGGGCGGCCTTTTGGTCATGGGGACCTTGTTCGTGTACAGCGCCACTCTGGCTGGCGGAAGCGCCGCCATTCCTTGGTACGATGACATCTGGGTGCGACAGGTTTTTTGGTACCTCATCGGACTGGGTTCAGCCGCGATGATCTGTATTGTGGATTATCATGTCCTGGCCCGATGGTCATTGGTCGCCTACGGCTTGATGATACTGTGCCTGGTGGCCGTTCTGATTCCGCATATCGGACAAACCCATGGCTGGGGAGCCAGGCGATGGATAGACCTGCCCTTTTTCCAGTTTCAACCAAGTGAATTTGCCAAGCTGGGATTCATTCTTGCCGCAGCCCATTTTCTTAGCCGTCCCGCCGATGAGCTATCCCAGCCCTGGGTTTTCTGGAAAGGGATCGCCCTCATGCTGCTGCCCTTTGGTTTGATTCTCAAGGAGCCGGACCTTGGGTCGGCCCTCGTCCTGATTCCCACGGGCGTGGTGATGATGCTGGTGGCTGGCACTCCCAAAAGATACCTGATCAAGCTGGGGCTCATTGTCGGCCTGCTGGGCATCCTGGTGCTTGCCGACGTCTTGTTTGCTCCGCGCGGCTTGCAGATTAAAATGCAGGATTACCAGCGCCAGAGGCTGCTGGTTTATTTTGGAATTGATTTTGCCAACAAGAACGCAACCCCCGAGGAGCGAGCCAAAGCCCAGCGACTGCGCGCGGATAAATCGTACCAGGTCACGCAGGCGTTGATTTCGGTTGGATCCGGCGGCTTGTTTGGCAAAGGCTGGTGCAAAGGAAACCAAACGGCCCTGGGCTACCTGCCCGCGGGAGCCGCCCATAATGATTTCATTTTCTCCGTGATTGCCGAGGAGGAAGGATTCGTCGGCAGCCTTGTGGTGCTGACGCTGTATGCTGTGATTCTATTTTCCGGACTGAGAATTGCAGGCCAGGCGCGCGATCGCCTGGGCAAACTCGTGGCCGTGGGGGTGGTAACCCTCATTTTCAGCCACGTTTTCGTGAATATCGGCATGAACATTCGCATCGTCCCGGTTACTGGCATACCCCTGCCGCTGTTGAGTTATGGCGGATCCTCAGTGTTATGCTCGTTGATCGCACTGGGCCTGATGCAAAACGTATATATCCATCGAAGAGGTTATTAACCTATGAACAACAACTCATTTTCCCCCCGGCGCCGCGGCATGCGTTTCAAGCCCAAGGGCGGGCTGAGTCCAAACCCGCAAAAGCCCGATCGCGAAGCCACCCAGGCCCGGGCCGAAGTGGTCTCTGAACAGGGTGGCGCTGAACGGGTGTTTGAAAAACGGCACCAGCACGAAATTGAAAGGTCTGAAAACCTGGCAGCCGGGCTGCCCCCTGAAACCAGTCCCGAACCCCAGGCCGGTTCCGAAACAAGGCGCCCGGATAACCAGGCCAAGCCAGCTCCAGAGGAAACCTTCACCCCGGTCAAACTGGCCACCCCCCCCATGGGCCTTATTGACACCATCAAGTCTGCCGCCTCAAACCTCGTCAAAAAGGTGCAGCGGCTCATCCGGCCCGAAAAAAAATCCCACAAGGAGGTGGTCATCAATGCCGAAACCCTCGAGACACGCGTGGCGGTGATCGAAGACGGGCGGTTGGAGGAGTTCAACATCGAGCGTACCACCGAGGAGCGCCTGGTGGGCAGCATCTTCAAGGGAAGGGTTCGCAACCTCGAGGACGGCCTGAAGGCCGCCTTTGTGGACATTGGATTCGAGAAAAATGCCTTCCTCCATTATTGGGACATCGTCCCCAACCCCTTCGACAGCGGCGTGGAAATCGTGGAGCGCGAGGGCCGAAAAAAAGACAAACCCAAAATCACCCAGAAAGACATCCCGCGCCTCTATCCTCCCGGCACCGACATCATCGTGCAGGTCACCAAGGGTCCCATCGGCACCAAAGGCCCGCGGGTCACAACCAATATCGTCCTGCCGGGCCGTTTCCTGGTGCTCCTGCCCAATTCGGATCAATCCGGCATTTCCAGGAAAATTGAAAATCCCGAGGAACGCAAGCGCCTGAAGAAAGTCCTCCGCGAGCTTCACATCCCCGAGGGCATGGGCGTGATCATGCGCACTGCCGGCGAGGGCCAGCAGTTGCGATACTTTGTGCGGGACCTGGCCCTGCTCCTGGATGAATGGAAATCCGTGCAGGATAAAATCAAGAAACAACCCATGGCCACCTGCGTCTTCCAGGAACCGGATTTGATCGAGCGCACCGTGCGTGATTTTCTCACCGAGGATGTGGAACGCATCGTGGTGGACAGCCAGCGCGCCCACGACCGCATGCGTGAAATGATCACGCGCATCTCCACGCGGTCGGCCAAAAAAATCCAGCTCTACACGGAGGCCCAACCCGTCTTTGACCGCTTCAACATCAGCAAGCAGTTGGAAAACACCTTTTCGAGGCAGGTCCACCTCAAAAGCGGCGGCTACATCGTCATTGATGAAACCGAGGCCCTGGTGGCCATTGACGTCAATACGGGACGCCATAAGGGCGGCAAGGACCAGGAGGCTCTCATCCTCAAGGTGAATATTGAGGCGGCGGACGAGATTTGCCGCCAACTGCGCCTCAGGAACATGGGAGGCCTCATTGTCCTCGATTTCATTGACATGAAATCCGGACGCGACCGGCAACAGGTTCACAACCGCATGCGCGAAGGCCTGCGCCGGGACAAGGCCAAAACCCATATCCTGCCCATCTCCCAACTGGGCTTGATGGAAATGACACGCCAACGGCACAGCGAAAGCGTGCGGTCCGCCGTTTACGACGACTGCCCCTATTGCAAAGGGCGCGGCAAGGTGAAAAGCGCCATCACCATGAGCGTGGAAATCCAGCGCAAACTCCAGGAAATCCTCAAGCGCCGCACCCGCGACGAGTCCGATTTCCAACTCCGCATCGTCGTGAACCCCACCATCCTTGAACGGCTGCGCACCGAGGACGAAAAGCACCTGATCGAAATGGAAAAACGCTATTTCGGAAAACTCTCATTCCGGGCTGACACCGGCATGCACGCGGAGCAGTTTAAAATTGTCAATGTCACAACCGGTGAGGAATTGGCCAGCGTTGGATGCTGACCTGGCGCCAAGAACTCCCCGTCAGTAAACCCCTTCACCCCTGACCAGCCCGCCCGGTCCACATGGCCGGGTGGGCTGTCTCGGGAAGGGTCCTCCCGCTGAACCTACTGGACCTGCAGAACGCGGGCCGTCCTGGATTCACGCCCTTCCCCCAGTGTCACGTGGCTGCCCACGCAGTTTCCGCACAGCTTGGAGCCCAGGGGTGACTGGGGCGTAATCACGAGAATCTCCTTGCGGTCATGGAGGATTTCCGTGCCGCCCGCACGCGGTCCCAGGAAATACCAGGAGCACTCCCCGGCGGCATCCACCTGCACGAGAGATCCCAAGCCAATTACCGGACTGTCCGGCAATGGCTTGGCCAGGAGCGCCTGGAATTCACGGATGGAAAGAGCCAGTTCATGAGCCTGCTTGGATTGGCCGCTGGCCAGATAGGAAGCCTCCAGGCCGCGGGTGTCATATTTGTTCTCCGCCTTGTTCTGCTCGTGCGTGGCCTCGGCCCGGGCAAACTGGGCCGCCCTCAGGCAGGTATCCAACTCACCGGAAAGCTTGTCCACGATCTTGGAAACTATGGCGCGCTTGTTCACGTGCCCCCCAACCTAAAAAATAAGCCACACAGCGCAAACCTTTTTTCATCAACCCCCTTTCAAAGCGCAAACGGTAAAGGGACTGCCTTCGGTGTTGCGGCGGGAGGGGTGTCGCGTGAGCGAGAAACGCGTTGGGCGGCTGTGGCGGAGCGCCAAGTATGAAAACATCTGTTTGCAAGATTACGGAGATGGGTTGGAGACTGAACGAGGGTTGGCGAAATGGTTTAAGCGCTACAACACCACGCGCCCGCATCAAGCATTGAATGATGCGATGCCTTCGGCCTTGTATTGGGAACCCGTATCCCACGCCACCAAGCCAACGACCTTGGAAGCAATGAAACCCCGAGGGACCCTTCGCCTCAGATAGCGCTGAAGAAAACCACTGAAGACAAACTCCGAAAGTTATTCACTCTCCTTGGCAACCTCAATCGCGAGGTAACGAAGCTCCAATGACTCCATCCGCCGGTAACATTTTGCCGTGAGTCAACACGCAGGGTTGAAAAGATGCTTCCAGCGTAGGGAGGGCTTGCTAATCATTGTGTAGTCAGTCCGTGCTGCCGAGTTCGACCAGTTCGTTTAGAAATTCCACCAACTTGTGAACACTGGTGGACGGATTTTGCCGTTCGGGAAACTTTTCACCCATATCCCGCCAGTGGCGCTCCAATTTGCGCGCAAATTTCAAGGCGGTTGCTTGAAAAGGCTTCACTTGGTCGTAGATGGTTTTATCCGCCTTGTCGTATTCAAGATTGGGTTTCAGTTTCGCTTTGTATTGTTTTCGGCTGATGCCGGCATCGTGATAATTAAAGTGGAGCAGATACCAGAGTTCAAACGCCTCGTTCGCCCACGCCACCTTGATGCCGTTGGCCCGCGCCAGTTCAAACTCGCGGATATAATTTCCCAGCGGAAAGCTGTCGCGGTCGAATACGCACCAGACTTCGTTATAGGGCTGGCACGCCTTTACCGCGATGCCTTTGAACTTGATTGCCTCTTCCACCAGACCGTCGGTATTCATCCCCATTCCAACCGGAAATACTTCGGCACGCTTCGAGTCAATTTTAAACAATTTGAAGTAATCGCACGCGCTCTTACTATCCTCGCACACAATTAACACCCGCCGACGCTCCCTTGTATCGGCGGGGCGGCGTCCGGGCGTTTTTAATTCCCAAGGCTTATTCCCCCGGCATGATCCAAAACTCCTTGCAGGTCGCCCACATGGGGAATGCCGCCAAACTGGCCGAGCAGGTATTCCTTGGCAAACTTAGCCTCTTTCCGGACGCCCTTGATTTCGTCCAAGCAGAAAAGCCGCGAGGCGCCAAAGCCATTTTTCTCCACAAACCACACCTGGTCGCGCCGGATGCGTTGCGGATCGAGCAAGCCTTCATCGTGCGTGGCAAAAATCAGTTGGGCATTTTTTTGGTTCGCGGAGCTGTTGAACAATCCCACCAGTGCCTTGGTGAGTAACGGATGCAGCCGCGCTTCCAGTTCGTCCACGAATAAGACCGCACCTTCGCGTAGCGTGTGCAAAAACGGTCCCGTCATCGCCACAAATTTTTGCGTCCCGGCGGATTCTTCCGCCTTGAGGTCAAATTGAACCATGCCTACCGGTTGGTCTTTGGCGTCAAAACGCTGATGAAAGGTTTTCACCGTAAATGCCCCCGCCGCGCTTCGCAAAACGAGTTCACGCACTGCTTGAGGCATATCTTTTGGGATCATGTCCGGTATTTTGTCAGTCGCAATGTCTTGCCGCTCCAATTTCTCGATGCCGATGTCCACCTGTCTCACCAGTTCGCGGATCAAGGGGCCATATTCGGCATCGTTCAGGAGGTTAGCCGTGAAATTCATGTAACCTGCGTCATCCAGCCCTGAAATGTTGCGAAACTGGTTCATCCATTTCATCACCTCGCCGGCAATCTCCCCATTGAATTGCGCCGCCACGGAAAGGAACAAGGCATTGGCGCGGGTCCGCTTTTCCAACCCTTTGCCTTCTTTGAAAGCGTCGGTTGGGTTAATCACGTCTTTTTCCCGCGTGAACAATGTCGTTTCGCGGATGGAATCGGCTTGGCTGAATAGCCACTCCGTTACGATGGCTTGCGGGGTGGCTTCAAAACCGTAGCGATAACGCGTCCCGTTTTGCAGGAAGATTGCTTCAAAAAAACTCGGCTCCTTTTCCGTCGCGCTATTCAGGCGAAACGGCGTCACCGCGATGGGTTCACCTGTTTGGGAATCTTTTGAGGATTCTTGCACCATGTCGCGAAATTTCATCATCGCTTTCAAAAAGTTGGATTTCCCCCCTGCGTTCGGCCCGTAGATGGCAGCCGCTTTCACCAACCGGATGTGGGGCGGTTTGGCGACGTTGTCATCATCTCGCCAGTCGTCGTGAGTGGCCTCCAAGGAAAGTGTTGCTTTGTCCTTGAAAGACTTAAAATTGCCGACTGTAAATTGAATAATCATATCAACTGTGTTAACTTAAACCACAAAACAGCCTATTGAAAAGCCTGTCTTTGAATTTATTTTTCGAATTACGCATTTTAAGCTTTAATGAGATTCCTGCCAAATGAATTATCCATCGAAGACTTGGATGATTACCGAGACGATTGGGTTTTCAACATGACAAAGAATCAAGGTTTACCATGCGCGCTATTGCGCCAAAAAACTCAGTCTGCGAATTGCGCTGCGTCGCGCCATTGTGCCACGTCCTCGACTTTTTGCGGTGGTAAACCTGGTGTATCCTTTCCTATGAAAGGTTGACCAACCGCATGGTCCCCTCGCATGGGACAACGGAGTGGCGAGGACGGTTGGGACAACGGCGCTTCCCAGTCGCTGGAAATCAAGCGGCCCAAGTGCAGTTTCGCCACCCAATTCCCGCAGCCCGTTTGACTCGCAGTTACTCTCAAACCGTTCTGAGGATGATTAAAAAGCTGGCCTTTTGAAAGGGGTCGCCTAGAGTTTGGGCATCTGTTTTAACAAGGTTTTAATATTTTAAAAATTGGGAGAATTGAGATATGGCTGCTGATAATTCCGTGGTTCAAACTGTGCAGGCCCCGCCCCTGGCTCCATTGGCGTTGAAATCCAGGCTGGCTTCCACCCCAGCGCGCGCGCCCCGGTTTTCCATCCGGGTCAAAAATGCGAGCGGCGCCGAGGTTGTGGCAGGCGATCCCCGGGCAACGCGAGCCTTGGTGGCGCTCATGGACGTCCATGCCGTGTTGGGAGGTGCCGCCTGCCACTGGGGCGGACCAGCCGCTTTTGCCGAAATCAACGCCGCCATCCACGCCATCATGTTTGCCACCAAGGGCCGTGAATGGCATGAGGCCTACAACTTTGTGAACGACGCCGGCCATGCCGAAAACGGCATCTACGCCCTGCGCGCCAACTACGGCTTTGACGGCCTCACGCTGGAGGATTTGAAGGGATTCCGGGGCATCGCCAGCAAGCTGACCGGGCACGGAGAATCCCATTTGAATCCCCAAGGGGTTTTGCTGAGCAACGGCCCATTGGGATCCGCCCTGCCCCAGGCCCAAGGCCTGGCCATAGGGGACAAAGTGGCGGGCCGCGACCGGGTCACTCTCTGTACTGTCAGCGATGGTGCCAGCATGGAAGGCGAAGCCAAGGAAGCGTTTGCTGCCATCCCGGGGTTGGCCGGAAAAGGACGTCTCAACCCGTTTGTCCTGGTGATTTCAGACAACGACACCAAGCTTTCCGGGCGAATTACCAAGGATTCCTTCAGCATGCAGCCCACTTTTGCAGCCATGGCAGATTTGGGGTGGAATGTGATTCATGTTCCGCACGGCAATCAACTCCAGGATGTGTATCTGGCGGTGGAAAAAGCCGTGGCCCAGGCGCGTGCCAACCCTTTGCAGCCCGTCTGCCTGCTCTGTAAAACGGTCAAAGGCTATGGCATCAAAGCCACGGAGGAAAATTCCACAGGCGGCCACGGCTTCCCACTCGCCAATGGCGAAAACATCCTGCAATGGATGACGGAACTTTTCAAAAACGACGTGGTCCCTGCAGAGTTGATGGCCTGGGCCCAAGGCTTGCGCGCCGATTGGGAAAAAGCGGATGCCGCGAAAAAGGCCAAGGCCGCTTCCCCGGCCCCCGCCGCCCCCAAGCCAAAAACCGACAAGGTCCAAGCCGGACTGGCCCGCGCCGCTGTGCGCGCCGCCACGGAGGGATTGCCCGTCTTCAGTGTTTCCGCAGATGTCCAGGGTTCCACCGGCATCAGTCTTTTCCAGAAAAGTCTCCCAGATCGCTTTATCGAGGTGGGTATTGCTGAATCCAACATGATCAGCGTGGCTGCGGGGTTGGCCAAAACCGGGTTCATTCCCATTGTGGACACCTTCGGGCAGTTTGGCGTCACCAAGGGCAATCTGCCTCTCACGATGGCTGCCCTCTCCCAGGCTCCGGTCATTGCCATTTTCTCCCATGTGGGTTTTCAGGACGCCGCCGATGGCGCCTCCCATCAGGCCACAACTTACTTTGCCGCCACCAGTGCCATTCCGCACACGGTGGTGATCGCACCGAGTTGCGCGGATGAGGCGGAATCCCTCATGCTGCAAGCCATTCGCAAGGTTGCCGCCGACCGCGCCGCTGGCCGCGATGGGGACAGTTACCTCTTCTTCGTCGGTCGCGAGAATTATCCCCTGACCTGGATTGAAGGCGCCTCCTTTCCCTGGGGCAAAGCCCAGGTTCTATCCAATGGAGATGATGTGGTCCTGATCGGCTGCGGCGTGCTGGTGAACAAAGCCATTGAGGCCGGTCGGATGCTGGCCAGCAAGGGCGTTCACGCCACGGTCATCAATAATCCTTTCGTCAACCGCGTGGATATGGAATCCATCGGGCCTGCTGTGAAACGCTGCGGCGGGCGGGTGGTGACCATCGAAGACCATCAGGTGATCGGAGGCATGGGTGCCCAAGTGGCCCACGCCTTGTCCAATGCCGGCATTCCCCACTCCATGAAATCCCTCGGCATCCACAATGAATTTGGACAAAGCGCCTACCTGGCCGAGGAATTGTACGTGAAACACGGCCTCACCTCCGCCAAGATGGTGGATGCCGCCCTGGCTCTTCTTCAAAAATCCTGAGCGGGTTCCCCAGGCGGGTTCGAAAGTGTTTCCGCTTTGAGTTTAGGCCTTGCCAAAGGACAGGTCCGTCCATGTGCCCGCCCTGAACATGGCCTCGACAATGTCGGCAAACACCAGTCTTCATGCATGCGACATCTGTCGGAAATTTTTCTGGATCTGCCTGCCCCAGGGGCCCGGCACTTTCGCCCGGTCCGCGTAGTCCATCCACTTGGATAAAGCCGATTGAACCTCGGCAATAATGGCCTCGGCCCGTCCGCGCTTCATCATTGCATTTTGGGCGCATGCGCGAAAATCCGCCAATACGAAATCATCCCGTTTGCCATTCATCGTCATTTGATGCGTTGCCGTCCAGTTGCCGTTTGGATTGAAGGCATAGGTCACGTCAAACGCCGGCGCCAGCGCCCATTGCCCGGCCTTGTCCATCAGGAATGCGATGTTTTTGACATGGTCATCCTGGTTGCGTGCCATGATGTTGAATGCCATCCGCCGAAATTGTTCCTCCACCGCCGCCATGGGCAGGTCAAGTTGCCGGATGATCATCAGCGCCTGTTCGTAGGAATAGGCCCCCGCCGCATTGAAATCAAAATGCGCCATCGCGCAGAGCGATTGCATGTGCAGCTTTTGGCCCCCAGGCAGCCGGTCAAATCGGCGCGTCATGAAATGCCGGCGTCCGCCCTCCTCCAGCAGCCGGCATTCACTCATGGTGATGCCAGCCTCCCGGGCCATGAGGTAATAGGCGTATTCAATCGCCCCAAACCCCTTGGGATCCTCCAATTCCTTGTCCTTGTTGCCGGTGACGCCATCAAATTTCAGCAGCCAATAGTCGAACCCTTTTCCAGCCTCGACCTGTCCCGATCGCACTTCATTCGTTTCCCGGTTCCATGCAATGACAGCCTTGGCGCGGGCGCCTCCGGCGGAGGTGCCAACCCGCAAAATGTCATTCAATGCATTTTTGCGCTTTTCACCGGCGAAGGTGGTTTTGAGGCTTTTGCGGTTCATCAACACCTCCGAGGCCAGTTTCACCAGCGCATCCATTTCAATTTTTCTGGCCGGCTGCGGCTTTGGCCCAATCGCCGGGGCAAATTCAAGCGCGCCCATTCCGCGCGTGCCGGTGTAACAGAGGCGCTCCACCGCGTTGAAACTCTCCGGCGTCCGGCCCAGCGTGGCCAGCCAGACATCTATCAACGCATTACCAAACCGATCAGGCAGCGAATCAGCCAGCAAACCCGGCAAACCATGAAATGTCCGGTCAGCCAGTTGGGGAAAAACATAAACCCGGTCGCTCAAAGGCATGGTGATGGGCGAAATGGCTATGCCGCTCCGTGAAAAGGCCGGATCGTACTGGAAGGCCGCGGCACGGGCGCCCTCTTCCAGCGAGACCGCGCCAATGGTTCGGCCCCAAAGTTTGACTTCCGCCAGAGTCATGAGTTTTCTCCCCACTGCCATTTCTTGGCGGACTCCCTCAGAACGAGGGCTTTTGTGGCACGTTGGCGGCGCTGGCCTGCACGCTTCAATTGTTCCACAGGGCTGGCCATCGGCTCCGGCACAAGCAGGTCAAACCGCTCCATCAAGTCCAACACACGGCAAACACGGATGAAGCCATCCAACCGGGGCGACACACCCCCGGATTCCAGGCGCTGCACCGTGCTTTTAGAAACCCCGGCCTGTTCAGCAAGGTGAACCTGGCTGAGGTTCTTTTCCAGCCGCACCAAGGCAAGACGACGCCCGATCTCCCCCAGCACCGCCGCATCAGTGGCTTGTTTTGAAAAATTCATAACGCATCAAATATGAGTTATTAACCAATATTTGTCAATCAATGATTCTTTTATGATGCTTTATAAAAATGGCATTCAGGCTTCATGGAAGGCTTTGCCCCATTACCGACGGGAGATTTTGCAGCCAGCGAGGTATTCCCCCAGCCACAATCCCTTTCAACAGGCACCCAAGGCTGGGTGATGGACCTTGCCTCCTACTTTTGAAGGACATTGACCCTGGCAGGGGGCAAATTGAGCCAGACAATCTTGGAGGCCCTGAGTTTGAATGTGGATGAACCCCGGGACCGGCGTTTGTGTATCTGGTAGGAATATTGGACCCAGGTGCCTTGAGGCTCAAGGATGGAGCGGATTTTTTGCGCCAGGGCTTCGGCCTGCTCGTGCTTGAAATTCACCAGTGGAAGGCTTGAAATGATGGCACCCACGGAACAGACCGGGAAGGGCAATTCAGCCAGCAAAACATCCATGGACCATGCGTCACCGGCAATGATTTGGGCCTTGGGAAAACGTTTTCGCAGCAAATTGGCCAGGGTGGGATTGTGCTCGATGGCCACCAAACGGTCCTCGCGAAGGCCCTGTTTAAGCAGGGCTTCCGTTACGGCGCCAGTGCCTGGACCCAATTCCAAAACATAACTATCGGGATCGCGAGGGAGCCAGCGAGCCATGGTCATGGCCAGGCGCGGGGAGCTGGGAGCCACCGCGCCGGTACGCTGCGGGTTGACGAGCCATTCGCGCAAAAAAAGCGTGGAATCGCTCAAGGCCGCCATCCATTTATTAGCCATGGTCAAAATGATCCAAACCCCAAATACCCCCAAAATGCGCCAAGTGCGCAAGCAAAAGGGGCACGGCGTGAAATTGTCAAGGGGGACATTAACAAATCAGGGTTTTGGGTGCCACACAAATCTACGTCACAAAAACAGGCCAGGAAGGGCATATGGGGGGCTTTCGGCACAAAAACCAATCACAGAAAAAAACCGGCACTCGAAACGAGGATGCGCCGGGGTTATCGTTCTCGTGGGATTGGGTTTCTAGAATTTTGGCCAGTGCCGCTTTTCTGGCCGTCCAGTCGTCCCAACTTGCGGACCATTTCACTCCCTGGAAGCGAGCTTGGGCTTGGCTCCATTCTTGAGACAGGATTTGGCAAACCTTCCTGGCATTGGATATTTCCCCATATTTGACGAGGTTCTCGGCCAGGTTGATTTGATTTTCCGGGTATTGGGGAGCCAGTTGGCGGGCTTTCTCCAAAAAAACACGGGCCTTGTGCCGGTTGCCAACGCTGGTGATTCGAGGGGCGGTTTGATAGAGCAAACCCAGGTTCCGTTCAGGCCCGGCATAATCCATGAGGGGATCCAAAACGCTGGCCGCCTTGAATTCGCGCTCCATTTCCTTGACCATGAACAGGGCGGACCAGACTTCGACCCTGGCGAGCTGCCCCAAGTCCATGCCGAGGTAATAGTGGGCGGGGGCGTACTGGGGATTTATTTTCAAGGCTTTCCGACAGGCCTCCACACCTTCACGCGCCAAGCTGGCCCGTTCCTGTTTGTTGGTGGCCATATCCGCTGCGTCATAGCAGGCGCAAGCCAAAATTGCGGCGTTGGTGGGATTGAATGAACCTTGGCGGCACATTTGACGGGCATTTTGAAGCTGGGCCAAAACGTAGTTTTTGTAATCCTGCCGGGGAGCGGCCCAAGCGGAGACGTGGAGGAAGACCCAGCAAAACACTGTCAAGGCCCAGCCCTGCCAGAATCCCTTGTTCCAGGGACGGTATTTAAAAGTTGCCTTCATCGAGCGCTGAATTATAATATGCTGGTGAGATTAAATTGGAATTGGATCAGGGTGGCAATGTTTGTTGCGCTGGCTTTTGAAATAAGCGGGTGCGGCGGAATTAATTCCTCCCAATCCGTGTCCCCTTTGAATTTTTTGATGCCAGGCATCCTTGATAATCGTCCAGCCGTTCATGGCCCGACGGGAGTTCCGCCCTTGGAACCGGCTTCCGCACCAACCGGTTCGCTTTTGGCCTCCACACATTGAAACCAGCGTGACAACCGCAAGACAAGCTGGTTGCCAGCAAAACAATTCTTTAATAAAAAGTTCATTAACTAGTTCTTTATCGTTATGCGATTCCCTTTTGCGCTGACCCGCAAGATAGCCGGCCACATCATCAGGCATAAAATCCGTAAGACCCCCAAATTTGCCATGGTGCTGCAATTGGAGCCTTTGCACACCTGCAACCTGACCTGCACCGGCTGCGGTCGAATCCGCGAGTATTCAACCTCGCTCAAGGACATGGTGCCGTTGGAGAAATGCCTCCAAGCAGCCTTGGAATGTGATGCGCCCATGGTTTCCATTTGCGGCGGCGAACCCTTGATCTATCCCAAGATAGAAGAGCTTATCCAGGGTTTGCTGGACCAGGGCAGGGTGATTTACGTCTGCACCAACGGGATGTTCATGCGCAAAAAAATGCGGGATTATCTCGCTGCCATTTACACCCCGGCCATGGAGCCCACACTGGCGCGTCTGCTGGAAAACCAATTAATTTCGCCCAAGGAAGCCGAAACCATCCGCAATGCAGACGCTGCCGCACGGTCCAAAACAGTAATCCGCCCAACCCAATGGATGTACTGGAATGTGCATGTGGACGGATTGGAATATACGCACGACCTGATCGTGGAACGGGAAGGCGTGTTTGCGGAGTGCGTTCAGGCCATCAAGATGGCAAAAATCTGCGGCTACCAGGTGGCCACCAACACGACCGTTTACAGGGAAACCCAGGTGACGGAACTGGAAGACATGTTCCGGTTTTTAAGCTCACTCCAGGTGGATGGCCACACCATTTCACCAGGGTACGATTACGACGCCGCCAAAAAGGACATGGTCAAGCGCCTGGGCAAGGACCCCCAGGAATTTTTCCTGACCAGGCAGATGACCAGGCAGAAATTTGCCCGGATCGAGGAATGGGGCCGGGCGTTCACCATCTTTGGAACGCCGGTTTACCAGGAATTCCTGGCTGGCAAACGTGAGCTCACCTGCACCGCCTGGGCCATTCCCACCTACAACGTCAAGGGCTGGAAAGCCCCGTGCTACCTGATGACCGATGGTCATTATGATGGTTACCAGGAGATGCTGGCCAAGGTGCAGTGGGACAAATACGGCGTGGTGCAGGGTGTGGCCCGGGATCCGCGCTGCGAACACTGCATGGTTCATTGCGGCTACGACCCCAGCGGCGCCTTGGGCACGAACTACCAGAGCGGGGATAACTGGAAGAATTTCAAATATAATTTTGGAACCAAACCCAAGCCCCATCCGGCTTCCCGCGAGCTCACCCAGCGGGCATTCAATGGATTCACCGTGGGCAAAGGACATTTGGCCGAGGCTAAAGCCGCCATCAACCCTTCCCTTTCGGGCGCGCGCAGCGCCTATGCCAATCAATCCACCCCAGCCAAAACCGAGGGGCATGAAGCTCATGTGGGAACTCATTGCGGCACACCTGAAGTCACCGGCAATGAAACGAGCGCAGCCAAAACCGAAAATTAGACCGACCGGCAACCAGTAAAGCAGGACCGCAGCCGACTCCCAGCCATTTAGACGGCTCGGCTCCAAAGTCCTGAAAAACGCGGGCCGCAATTAATAATAAAAAAACAGCATTGATTCGAGATCATGAGCAAAACACTTTATCTTTCCCCTCCCAGTTTTGATGGATTTGACGGGGGAGCCGGGGCCCGGTATCAGGCACGCCGGGAGGTCACCAGTTATTGGTACCCCACATGGCTGGCCCAGCCTGCGGCGCTCACCCCGGGATCCCGCCTCTTGGATTGTCCCCCGCACCATATCGGCATGGATGAAACCTTGCGAATCGCCAGGGATTACCAGCATGTCATCATCAACACTTCCACCCCCTCCCTCAAAAACGATTGCAAGGTGGCGGAAGCCATCAAGGCCCAAAAACCGGATACAAAAATAGGATTTGTTGGCGCGCACACCATGGTTTTGCCCACGGAAACCCTGAAAGCTTCCCAAGCCATTGACTGGGTTGGACGCAAGGAATTTGATTTCACCTGCAAGGAAGTGGCCGAGGACCGTGACTTGGCAAGCATTGCTGGCCTTTCCTACCGGGACAAAGACGGGAAAATCCGGCACAATCCTGAAAGGGAGATGATTCAGGACATGGACAGCCTTCCTTGGGTTGCCGATGTTTACAAGAGGGACCTCGAAATCGAAAAATATTTCATCGGCTACCTGCTGCATCCTTATGTCTCCATGTACACGGGACGTGGATGCCCGGCACAATGCACTTTTTGCCTGTGGCCACAGACAATCGGCGGCCATAAATACCGGGTGCGATCACCCCAGAACGTGGCAGACGAGATGGCGTACATGAAGCGGATATTTCCGCAGGTCCGTGAATTCTTTTTTGACGATGACACCTTCACGGCCAACCTGCCGCGAGCGCGGGAAATAGCGCGAAAGCTGGCTCCGCTGGGAGTGCACTGGAGCTGCAACAGCCGCGCGAACCTGGATTACGACACAATCAAATCCTTCAAAGACAATGGCTTGAGATTGTTCCTAGTCGGTTACGAAAGCGGGAATGACGACATTCTGACACGCATTAAAAAGGGTGTGACCATGGCGGAGATGAGGCGGTTCACCAAGGATTGCCATCGGGCAGGAGTCGTGATTCATGGAACATTCATTTTGGGACTGCCGGTGGAGACGCCACAAACCATTGAAAATACCATCCATTTCGCAAAAGAGCTGGACGTATTCAGTCTCCAAGTATCCCTGGCAGCGCCCTACCCCGGCACGGAGCTTTTTGAAATGGCCCGTCAAAACAGTTGGTTTGTGAAAAAAGACAAGACCGACTTGGTGGAAAACGACGGCTTGCAGCAAAGCACCTTGGAATACCCGGGATTGAGCAAGGAAAAGATTTTTGAGGAAGTGGACCGCTTTTACCGCACCTATTACCTCCGCCCCAAACCCATTCTGCGCATCATTAAAACGATGCTGGAGGACAAGGACATTCTGGTGCGGCGCTGTCGCGAGGGCTACGAATTTTTCAGGAGCCTGAGTGAGCGCAAGGCGGATCTTGCTGCGGCCAAAGCAGGCGTTTCGGCCTGACACCACATCTGCCCCGCACTCCGCTGAGGCTGACCCCGTAACGGTTGCCTGTTGAGATATAAACCGGGAAATCAAACCAGCTCCCCTTTCCGGGCGTGTGGGACAGATAAATATCCCGCGTTTCCTTGGTCTTGGAAAATTGCTTTTGGAGCGCCTGTTAATGCCCTAATTTGAAGGCGTGGCAAATGAACCCCGCCCAACAACCGTCCCCACCCGGCGCATCTTGGTGGTGGATGACGATCCCGGGCAGCGCAGCCTGCTAAATTCCTTCCTGGTTGGGCAGGGCTTTGACATTGTGTTGGCGGATTCCGGTGAGGCGGCGCTCCAGCAATTGGGTGCCCACCGGTTTGACATGATGATTTCCGACGTCCGGATGCCGGGAAAATCGGGCCTGGAAACACTTCGTCAAGTCCGGCAGGAATGGACCAGCCTGCCTGTTTTGTTGGTGACAGCGTATGCGGACATCCGCGAGGCGGTGGTGGCCATGCGGGATGGAGCCTTGAATTACCTGGCCAAGCCCATTGACCTGGAGGAGTTGCTCACCTGTGTGCGGCAGGCCACTGGTTTGACCCGGGACCAAGCTCCCCTGCAAACCTCCAGTCGCAGCCTTCCCGATCACTTGGTGGCCCGCAGTCCGCTCATGTTGTCACTCTTTGACCAAGCGGCACTGATCGCCCCGGCTGAAACCCGGGTGTTTATTGCCGGCGAAAGCGGCACGGGCAAGGAGGTGGTTGCCGATGTTCTCCATGCCTGGAGCCATCGCGCCTCCGGGCCTTTTGTGAAGGTCAACTGCGCGGCCATCCCGGAAAACCTCCTGGAGAGCGAATTATTCGGCCATGAACGCGGTGCCTTCACCGGCGCCTCCTCCCAAAGGATCGGACGTTTTGAGGAGGCCAGCAAGGGCACCATATTCCTGGATGAAATCGCAGAAATGGCCCCCTCGCTTCAGGCCAAAATTTTGCGGGTGACCCAGGATGGGCGCTTTCAAAGAATCGGCTCCAATCGCGAGATTCAGACCCATGCGCGCATTCTGTCCGCCAGCAACCGGATCCTGGAGGAGGAGGTGAAGGCCGGGCGATTCCGGGAAGATTTGTTTTACCGTCTCAACGTGGTGGAATTGGCGGTGCCACCGCTGCGCGAGCGTCGCGAGGATATTCTGCCGCTGGCCCAGAAATTTCTCTTGGAATTTGCCCGGTACGGCGCCCGGCTGACCGGGGCTGCCGAGGATTGCCTGATGAATTATTCCTGGCCTGGGAACGTGCGTGAATTAAGGAACTTCATTGAACGCGCTGTTTTATTATCACGCGGCGAACTTATTTTGCCGGAGCACTTGCCAGCCCGCCTGCGGGATTCTTTGGCCCCATCCGCGCGGCAAGTCGTTCAGGAGGGCCAGCCCCTTGATGAAATTGAGCGCAACGCCATTTTGCTCGCCCTCCGCCAGCACAAGCACAATCGGACGGAAACGGCCAAGGCTCTGGGCATCAGCCGCAGGGCGCTGCTTTACAAAATCCAAAGGCTGAGATTACAGGGTTTTCTGGTGGAATAAACCCGGGCTGGGAACACTCCCTCAAGCTGATGCATCGCCAGAGGATGACAGCCGGACTGGCCGGTAGCCTCCCTTGGCCCGGAAATACGCAAACATGCAGACATAGGCCACAAAAAGCGACAGGGGAAACAACGCTATTTGTTGCAAAGCTGCAAACTGTCCGCTTGTGTTGGCCGCAGCAACCTGCGCCTGCAAGCTGGCATCGGTCAACGCACCGGCTTTGACCGGATCAATGGCCTTGTAAGCTCCCAGCAAATAGTGCTTGCCCGCTGTCACCGATTCGCAAAGCGCGGGGTTCACGGCTGCCAACTGGCGCGTGGCCGAACTTTCCTGCAAATACCCAATAAATGGCGCTCCCAAGATGCCCACCGCCAGCATCCCAATGCCGCCCACCGCATTAAGCGTCAACGTGCCGCCACGCGGGCATTGTTCCGTGGTGAGACCCAGCAGCGTGGGCCAGAAAAAAGTTTTGCCCACGGCATAAAGCGTGGCTGCGGCAAAGATCGCCGTCATGCCCAGGCCCGCCGTGTGCGCCAAAGCCCACAAACCCACGGACGCCAGGGCAGAGCATCCCGCCAGCAAACCCACCGGCGAAAATTTATGAATCAGCGGCCCCGCTCCAAACCGCAGCAACATCATGATGGCAGACGTATAAACCAGCACCCACGCGGGATTGTGCCCGGCCTCCTGCATCGGGACCTGCATAAGCGATGTAATCCAGCCATCGGTTCCCAGCTCGGTGATGGCCTGGGGCATCATGATGAGAATCAGGCAGGCCAGCAAAACCCGGCCAAAAGATCGTGTCACCACCGCAAATCCGGCCACCACCAGCGCGGTGAGAGACCAGGTCACGCCCGGACTCCACAAAAAAACCTGCCCCATCTGCGCCAGCACCAGCCCAAAACCAATCAATCCGCCAAAAGCCCCCAATTCCTTCAGCATTTCAATGTATTTCACACCAGCCTGTTCACGTTCACTCCGGGGAAAAGTGCGCCCAGCCAAAATCACAAAAAAGACGAGGGCCGGAATCAGGATCAGCCCCAGTATCCACCGCCAATCAGCCAGATTGGCCAGCATGATGGTGCAGACACCGCCCAGCACCAATCCCCCGGGCCAGCCGGCATGAAGCCGGTTCAGCCAGCGGGTTTTGTCCGCCTGAAACAATGTCGCCACAACCGGGTTGGCAAAGGCCTCCACACTCCCATTCCCCAACCCCAGAATAATGCTGCCCCAATACAATAGTTGATATCCGCGATGGCGGCCCTCCTCCAAGGCGCTGCCGGACAAACCATGTACGCAACCATAAGCAGCGATGGCCATGGCGAAGTAAACCAAATAGGAAACAAATGAAAAAAACATTGCCGCCTTGAATCCCGTCCGGTCCAGTACCAGGCTGAAAATGATGATACTCACCCCAAATGGCCAGATGCCCGCCCCCTGCAACTCCCCGACAGAAACCTTGTCCAAACCAAAATCCGATGCAAATGCCCCGCTGCAAAGAATCATCCGGCTGATAAAGGCATAGGAAGTGGTGATAATGGCTGCAAAACAACCCCAGAAAAGTAGCTGATCCTGTTTGTGGTTCATTTTAAAAGCGACGGGCAGGTCATGGAATGGCTCCATACTCCTCATCCCTCCACGGGTGTCAATGACAAATCACCAATCAAGACAGGCGTTTTGACCTATGGCAAAATGTTACCGGCGGCTGGGATCATTCGAGCTTTGTTTCCTCGCGATTGAGGTTACCCAGGACAGTGGAAAAATTTCAGGGTTTGTCTTGAATGTTTTTCTTCAGCGATAATGGATAGAGCCGGGCATGTTGGTCGCGCAGCTCATGTTTTCCGGCCTCAGGGATGTCTGGGCTTGCCAGCAGCCGTTGATACGGCGTTTGGCGGGGCGTTTCATGGACGCGCTGGGTCCGGCCAGCTTGCTTCTCCCGTTGCAATAGTTTGAAGAATTGTCACAAAAACCGCATAGTTTAAATGACCCTGACAAATTAATTTGAACCTCAATTCTCAATTGGTTCGAACTCTCTGGCTTCGGTCTGCGGTCGCGGGCGGTGAAGCCCGATCAGAGGGGTAGAGGCCTCCGGCGTGGATTGCGGTTATCGAAGCAAAATCGAGCCTCCACCATCCGATGAGAAATAAAAACTTGCAGCTTGCCAAAAATGCCATGCGCGCCGCGCCATTGACAAATGGCTAAAAATGCATATATTTGCTGCTAATCTGATGATCATTGACGGGGGATGTAACCCTTGCCTGATGATGTAAAACCTGCGGAATGTCTCTCATGAAATCCTACAAAACCCACATCTCCCTCCTGCTGTTTACGTTCAGTTTCCTAGCCGGCCTGGCAGTTTTAAACGGATCTGCCATCACCCTTTCCATCACGCCTTCATCTATCAGCAACACTTATAGCGGCAAGATCACGCTGGTAGTGGGCGGACTGCCCAGCGGCGGATCGGCGGTGGTGCAAAAGTACCTTGATCACAATGCCAACGGCGTGGTGGACGCTGGCGACATGCTTTTTCAACAGTTCACCGTGACAGATGGACAGTGGGGAATGGTCATCGGCGGCGTGACCAACATCAACGTGCCGGGCGACTCGGACACCACGGCGGGTCAAATAACGTGCAAGCTGCATTTTCCGAATGGGGATTTTTCCCAGTCCATTTCGGGCAATTACCTTTTTGTGGTCTCCAGTCCCACCGGCGCGTTTTCGCCCGTGACGAATTCCTTTTCTGTCACGAATTTTCCATTCCCACAAAAACTGACCGGCAAGGTTCTTAAAAATGGCGTGGGGGTTCCGGGTGCCATCGTGGTGGTCTTTCCTCCGCCCTCAGCCAACGGCCACGGGCCAGGCCAGCCCGTGGAGGCGGCGGCGGCCGATAATTCCGGCAATTATACCGTTCCACTGCCGGTGGGCACCTACATGCCGCTGGCCGTTGGCAGCAATTTAATAGCCGATGCCATGGCCTCGCCAATCATTTCACTGGCTGCCAGCCAGACCATTTCCACCAACCTGGTGGTCTCCAATGCCACCACCACCATCACCGGCCAGTTGGTGGATTACAACAATTCCGGAATCCCGCTGCCAGGCCTCTTTCTGCCCGCCGAGACGAAAACGTATTTGATCGCCGCAACCTCCACCGACAGCAAGGGAAACTTTACCATGGGGGTGGTTCCTGGAACCTGGAATTTTAATGGCGAGCCGTCCGGTTTGACGCTTCTCGGCTATGTGGGCTATCAAGGCGGCACCAATGTGCTCTCCGGTTCCAGTCTGACTGGGGCCTTTCCGAAGGCCACCGCTCTTTTCTATGGTCAGGTTGTGGATTCGTTTGGAAATGCATTATCCAACATTGATGTCAATGCCAGCGACAACAACGGTGTATTCCAGACGGATAGTTACACCGATAACAAGGGAAACTATTGCGCGGCCGCGCTGGGCGGTTTGCCGGGCGATACCTGGAACCTGTCTGTAAGCACCGGCGGGGGCAGCAGCAACCCCGCCAATTATATCTTTACCCAGCCGCAATTTGATCAGAACGGTGGAACCAATATTACTGCTGGCCAGGCTGTGCAGGTCAATTTCACCGGAATCCTTGCCACCAACACCATCTCTGGAAACGTCCAATACTACGGCACCAACATCGTTGGAGTTGGGGTTTTCGCTGGCGCAACCATCAATGGACAAAATTTCAATGCGTACGTGGATACCGACGCCAATGGGAACTACTCCTTCAACGTTTCCAGCGGCTTGTGGAGCGTGGGGCTCAACCAAAACGGCGGCAATGACAGTCTCGATAACATCATTGGCGCAGGGAATTACTCCCCGCCCAGCAACCTGAATATTGACATTGTCAATGACAATGGGATTGCGAACTTCACGATCCAGCCGCCCGGCAGCGGAGGCGGTCCGCTGCAAATCAACACCACCTCTCTGCCAAATGGAAATGAGGGCGCTTCCTATTACACCCAGCTTCAGGCCAGCGGAGGCCTTTCGCCTTACACCTGGTCGCTGGCCAACGGCTCGTTGCCGCTGCCAAATGGCTTGACCCTGGGCAGCGATGGAGTCATTTCCGGCGTACCCACAACGAACAACCTGTTCAACTTCTTCGTCCAGGTTACGGATTCCAACGGCACCACCATTCTACAATCACTCGGGCTTATCATCAATCCAAAGCCAAGCTTTCGCGGTTCGGCGAGATTATCCAATGGCCAGTTTCAGGTGCTGCTTTCTGGCGCGCCCAACCAGAATTATTCGCTCCAGATGACCACAAACCTCAGCGCCGGCGGCTGGGTCACGCTCTATGTGACCAACAATCCGTTGACCAATACATTCCCGCTCATTGATTCCAATGCCACCAACCGGCAGCGGTTTTATCGGGTTTTGGTCGGCCCCTAAAGTCGTGCCTGATGTTCACAGGGAGTAGGAGCGGTTGCTTTGCCAGTCTGCCTGTCGGCATTCAACCGGAACCATGCCCGGCGATCCACTCCCCAGACAGGTTTTCTGATACGGATCCGGTCGGACTTGAATTTGCGGATTTGTTTGAATGCTGTCCTGCCAAGGCTTGGGGGAAAACCCCAACCTGCAATGCCTGCTCACCAACCGGCCCACCGGGCAGTTGTCCCCCTCTCAGTGGCTGCAAGCCCATCGCGCCTATTGAGGTGTGGAGACCGGTTTGCACCAGCGTTTGGACTTGAGCGCGGAAGAAGATCGAAGCCCAATGCGCAGTCACGACGTCTGCTGGGCCTTGTGTATGTTTCGCCGCATCGGCATCAGCCTCTTCATGCATTGGCACAAATACCAGCCCAAGAGGGTCAAGGTCACTCTGCCTGATTTTTACGAGAAAATGTCGCTCGAAAATCAACGCCGCGCTTCTGCGTTAGTCAACTTCAAGCAATCGGCAGCCTTGGAAAATTCATGAGCCAATCGGGTTCCAAAGGAATCAGGTTTCAAACACTATGCCGGGTCTTCCCATTCCATCATACGGAGGAAGGTGGTTAAGCTTTGCCCACCCAGGACGACAACCCGGCATTTTTTACCCATTCAACCGTTTAAAACGGTGAAAACAGTTGATTTTATGGGGGTTTTGCAGCGTGGCATCATCGTTGCTAAGCACTTGTGGCATTCTATACATGATCGAAGCGATATTCAATCAGCCGGGGTTTTTGGCGGCCAGCAAGGCCTTGGACGCAGTGGAACTGCGCGGGCAGGCCATTTCCAACAACCTGGCCAACCTGGAAACGCCGGGTTATCGGCGGGTGGATTTGGCACCCGGTTTCGAGGCCGCCATGAACAAGGCAATCCTCTCGCAGAACCCGCAACAGATAGCGTCGCTGAATCCCACATTGGCTGCGGATCCGAATGCGACGGCGGTAAGCCCGGATGGCAACACGGTTCGGCTGCAGGATGAATTGACCCAGTTGAATCAGAATGGCGCGGCGCACTCATTGGAAACACAGTTAGTGGTGAGCATGTTCCAGAAACTGCAAATGGCCATCACGGGCAAGAATGCATAAAGCCATGATTTCGATCATACCAGGAATACAAAACACGTCTGCAGCGCTGGATGCGGAGCAGACGCGCTTGAATGTGATTGCGAAAAACATTGCCAACGCCAACACGGCTCATGGCCCCGATGGCAAGCCTTACCAGCGGCAGGTGGTGGTGTTTGACACGGCCCTGCAACAGGCCATGGGTCCCGATGGAGGGGTGCAGTTGGCACCGGTGCAGGTGGCTAAAATCGAGTCTGACAATCGCCCGGCGTTGCAGGTGTTTGACCCTGGCAACCCGGATGCGGATGCCAAAGGCATGGTTTCCATGCCCAACATTAATGTGAACGAGGAAATGGCGGATCTGATTTCCGCATCCCGATCCTACGAGGCGAACCTGGCTGCGGCCAAAAATGCGCACACGATGGCCATGGAAACCCTTTCGATAGGCAAGGCATGAGCGTGCGACAGGATAAAAACCCTTGGAAACCCCACTAAACCGGCATGGTTCCGATCACCGCCCTGCAACCCAGCCTGCCCGGCCTTTGGTCCACCGGCAGCGGACCGCTTACGGCGGCATCCCAAGCCGCCGGGCCGACGGCGCTTGGAGGCATTCAAATGCCTGCGGATCTGGCACAGGCAGGCGGAGTTGCCCCGGCGGGAAGCTCTTTCTCCTCGATGCTGGGCCAGTTTGTCTCGGAGGTGAACCAGCAACAGTTGGCCGCCACGCAGACCGTGAACGCCGTGCAGAGCGGCCAGAACATCCCTTTGAATCACGCCATGATTGCCATGGAGGAGGCCAATGTGTCCTTCCAGTTGATGGTGGAAGTGCGCAATCGGCTGCTGGATTCCTACCAGGAAATCATGCGGATGCAAGTATGAGAGGCTTTAATCTGGAATGAACCAAAACCTGACCAAACTATTGGGGCAACTACGGGATATATGGCTGCACCTGGGCCCGACCCAGCGTTTGAACGTGGCCGCAGCCACACTGGTGGTGGTGGGAGGACTGGTGACATTGGCGCTGTGGTCCTCGCGGGTGGATTACAGCCTGCTCTATGGCGGGCTGCCGGATGGCGAGGCTGCCAAGGTGATCGCCGCGCTGGACGACGCCAAAATCCCGTACAAGACAGGCGGCAGCGGCGGATCCATCCTGGTGCCGTCAGACAAAGTGTATTCCACGCGCATGCAACTGGCTGGCCGGGGAATTCCCAATGGAGAAGGGGTGGGGTTTGAAATTTTTGACAAGGCCAACTTCGGAATTTCCGACTTTGTGCAGCGGGCCAACTACACCCGCGCAGTGGAGGGCGAGCTGGCCCGGACGATCAGCCAGATAGACGAGGTGGAATCGGCGCGGGTCATGATTGTGATGCCAGAGAACCGGCTGTTGCTGGACAAGGACACTTATCCGACCGCCTCGGTCTTTGTGCGCGTGCGCGGAAACTCGCCGCTGCAGACCCAATCCATCAATTCCATCCGTTTCCTGGTGGCCAATTCCGTGGAGGGATTGAAGCCCAACCATGTGAGCGTGGTGGACAACCTGGGCAATGTTCTCTCGGAGAACACTGATGACGATTCCCTTACGGGGCTGACCAGCACACAACTGGCATCCCGCCGGAATCTGGAACAATACCTGGCACGCAAGGCGCAGGACATGATGGACAAGGTGGTGGGGCCGGGACAAGCCATCGTGCGCGTGGCTGCGGAAATCAACTACGACACCCTGACGCGTTCGGATGAAAAATACGATCCGGACGGGCAGGTGATCAGGACCCAGACCAAGGACGACCAGGTGACGGATTCCTCCACCACCGCCAACTCCACGCCGACGGGCATCACGGCGAACACGCAAGTGAACACCAACGGCAGCGGTGCCGCCTCCGGACCGGTGAACACGACCCAAAACCACAACACCACCTCGACGGTGGAGTATGACGTGGGGAAGACCACGAGCAATCTTGTGGAGACGGCGGGCGGCATCAAGCGCCTGTCGGTATCCGTGAGCGTGGCGGAATTGGAGCAGGGCACTGGTGATGCGCGCAAGATGGTCCCGCGCACACCGCAGCAACTGGACCAACTGCGAAGCATTGTTGCCGGGGCAGTGGGCATAGACACCACCCGTGGCGACACAATTGCCCTGGAGGAGCTGCCGTTCAACACGGATTTTGCGGACGAGGTGACGCAAGACCTGAACCAGGAGCAAAAGCGTGATTTTTGGTGGGACCTGGCCCGAAATGCGGTGTATCCGCTCATGGCGGCGGGTGTCTTTTTGATATTGCTTCGGCTCTTCAGCCGCACACCGGTGCAGGATATTCCGCTGGGAGTGCCGGTGGGGCGGTTGCTGGCCTCGCACCAGGGCAATGGCCATGCCAACGGCAACGGCCACAGCGCGGGCAATGGCAATGGCATGGGCGGGCGGCTGTCGGATTCCATTGAAACACCGCCGGGCGTGGTGACCGTGGAGGTTTTGAACCGGTTGATCAAGGAAAACCCAACCAACATGACACAAGCCATCCGCGACTGGATGAGCAAGGGCAGGACAGGCGAACAGAGTCAAAACTAACCCTCAACCCCTCAAAAACATGGCAACGGAAACACTGGAAGGAAGCGGCGTGGAATTGGGTCCGCTGACCAAGACACAGAAGCTGGCAGCCCTGCTGGTGATGCTGGGGCCGGAAAGCGCGGCGGTTATCCTGCAACAATTCCAGCCGCGCGAGGTGGAATCCATCTCCCGTGAGATGGCGCGGTTCAACCTGATCACGCGGGATCAGCAGCACCAGATTCTGGATGAATTTTCGGATGTGGCCGTGGCAGCGAGCACCTCGGTATCCGCAGGCATCGAGGCCACGCGGAACACGCTGGAACGCGCCTTTGGCAGCTTCAAGGCCAGCGACGTGCTGAGCCGTGTCACCACCACCCGCGCCCCGCTTGGAGCCATGCAATCCGTGGCGGACATGGATCCCCGCCAGCTATTCAACCTTTTGAGAGAGGAGCATGTGCATGTCATCACGTTCATCATCAGTTATTTATCTGCGGAAAAAGCGGCGCAGGTGCTGAATCTGTTACGGAGCGAGCAGCGGGACCTGGTCTTGCAACGCCTGGCCATACTGGCGCCCACGCCAGTGGAGGTGGGGGAACGCGTGGTGGAGGTTTTGAACGCCAAGATGGGGGTGAAACAAACCCGGGCGCTGACCCAGACAGGCGGGATCACAAGCGTGGCAGACTTGTTGAACGCCATGGAAAAGAACACCAGCCGCGGATTGCTGACGCACATCGAGGAAAAGAATCCTGAACTCTTCCAGGCCATTCGCAAGAAGATGTTCACCTTTGAGGACCTGCTGCTGCTCGAGGCGCCGCACATTCAGCGGATCATGAGGGAAATAGACATGAGAGACCTCACAGTGGCCCTGAAAAAATGCAGCGAACCCCTCAAGAAGACACTTTTGGCGAATATTTCCAGACGCGCTGCGGAAACGGTGCAGGAAGAAATGGCCTATCTGGGACAGGTCAAGATGCGGGACATCGAGGCGGCGCAATTCCGCATTATTGACATTGTGCGCAAGCTGGAAGCGGAGGGGGAGATAGAGCTGGAGACCAGCTCGGTATCGGATTCGGAATATGAAATGGTCTAAGCCGCTTCTGATGCATTCCGGGTTGCGCGACGTGCGCCTGCTCACGCAGGTTCCGGCGCGGGAATGGACCGCGCACGTACGCGAGCGGGAGGATGAAGCCTACCGGCGGGGACGCCTAGAAGGGGATACGGCCTGCGGGCTAAAGCTGGAGCAGCAGCGGCAGGAGCTGGATGCGCTGCAAAACGGGGTGATGAAGAATCTGCAATCCATCCTGCCGCAAGTTCTCAAGGAAGCCGAGCCGGCGCTGATACAACTGGCGCTGGAGGCTGCACGCAAGCTGGTGGCCGGCATGCCAGTGGACGCGGCCATGGTGGAGGCAGTTGTGCGGGAGGCTCTGGCGCAGGTGGAAGATTCGGGAGAAATCACGATTCAACTCCATCCCGATGACCTGGCCCTGCTGCACAAGCACGCCTCGCCTCTGCTGGAGGCCCACGCAGGACGAGGATCATCAGGAGCAGTCAAATTCAGCAGCTCACGGGAGGCCCAGCGCGGGGACTGCCTGGCGCTGACCCGATTTGGCACCCTGGACGCCCGGCGGGAAACCAAGCTGGAACAAATTCAAACCAGCCTCAACCTGTGAACCCCCAAATTCCATGCACACTTGACCGCCTGCAAAAGGCCGCCCGCCGGGTTCGGGACGCCCGGATGACGGAATCTTTCGGGAGAGTGGTGCAACTGATTGGGTTGGTGATTGAATCCGAGGGTCCGGCTGCAGCGATGGGCGAGGTTTGCCGGATTGAATCCAACCGTCATGACGGAGTGACGCTGGCTGAGGTGGTGGGATTTCGCAACGAACATCTGCTTTTAATGCCACTGGGGGACCTGCACGGGATTCATCCAGGCAGCGTGGTGACCGCCACGGGTCATCCGCTGAGAGTGGGGGTGGGTGACGCCTTGCTGGGGCGGGTGCTGGATGGACTTGGCCAGCCAATGGACGGACGGGGACCGACCTTCACAGACCATGAGGCGGGGTTGAACATGCCTCCACCTCATCCACTAAAAAGGCTGCGAATCCAACAAACCTTCCGCACGGGAATCAAAGCTCTGGACACCTTCACCCCCTGCGGACGGGGACAACGCATGGGCATCTTCGCGGGGAGCGGGGTTGGCAAGTCCACATTGCTGGGGATGATGGCGGCCAAATCCGAGGCGGACGTGAATGTGATTGCCCTGATTGGGGAACGGGGCCGGGAGGTGCGGGAGTTTCTGGACCACGATCTGGACGAGGAGGGACGGCGCAAATCCGTGGTGGTGGTGGCAACCTCCAATGAACCCGCGCTAAAGCGGGTCAAAGGCGCGTTCCTGGCCATGGCCATAGCGGAGCATTTTCGCGACGCCGGGCGCAACGTGCTTTTAATGATGGACTCCGTGACGCGGTTTGCGATGGCACAGAGGGAAATAGGTTTGGCAACAGGCGAACCTCCCACCACGCGTGGATATACCCCATCGGTTTTTTCCCTTCTGCCGCAGCTTTTGGAGCGAGCCGGAGCCGGGGAAACGGGCACCATCACGGGACTTTTCACCGTTCTGGTGGAGGCGGACGACATGAACGACCCCATAGCCGATGCGGTGCGGTCCATCCTGGACGGCCACATCATCATGAACCGGGAGCTGGCCACCCAGAACCATTACCCGGCAGTGGACGTGCTGGAAAGCGTCAGCCGGCTCAACCGTGACCTCCTGACTGCGGACCAGTTGAAACTGACCGGGAGCGCGCGGGAACACATGGCCGTTTACCGCCGGAACCAGGACCTGATCAACATTGGGGCCTATCCAACTGGGACCAATGCCGCCATAGACCAGGCGATTCATCTGCGCGAGCCATTGGTGCGGTTTTTGCGGCAAAAAGTGGATGAAGGCTTTTCGTTGTCCGAGAGCTGGTCGCTGCTGGCAGGGACTTTGAGCACACCCATGCCCACGCGAGGCAAGGCCGCGCCATGAAAGCCCACCGTTTTTCATTGGAATCCGTCCGGACACTGCGCCAGCAGCGAGAGCAGCAGGCCCGGCAACGCTACGCGCGGTCGCTGGAAGCGATCCGCAAAGCGGAGGCGCGGACGCGCGCGTCGGAGCTGGAGTGGGAAAACGCATTAAAAAACCTGGAGCAATCCGCTGCAGATGGCATGGCTGCGGGGCCCTATGCCCAGGCACGCACAGGATGCCTGGTTCTGGAGATCCGATGGCGCGACCAAAGGGCCTCATTGATGGAATCTCGCAGGGTGGCAGGGTTGTTATTGCAGGAACTCACGCTTGCAACCCAGCAGCGCGAGAGCCTGGACCAATTGGAACGCCGGGCACGCAGACAGCACGCGTTCATGGTCCGAAGAGAGGAACAAAACCAATTGGATGAACTGGCCACCCAACGCAATGCCGGCCAGCCTGGATTGACCGGCTGGCCGAGGCGCCTTTCATCCCAACCCACGCCATCATGATGCGTTTTATTCAATCTCCTGGTTTTGCCGCCCTGCTCGGGGGCATCCTTTATCTGGCCACCACGGCCGCCATCCTGAATCCGTCTCATTTTGCCGGAATCAAGCCGCCTCCGCCGGACTATTCGGCAGATGACGATCCCTCCTGGAAATTTCGAAACCCGGAGCTGGACCAATGGCTGAGCCAGATCAAGAGCCAGCGGGAACAACTGGACCTGCGCCAGCAACAATTGGATGAATGGCAGACGCGTTTGAACGAGCAAATGATGGAAATATCCGCCGCCACGCAGGCGGTAAGCCAATTACAAGCCACCTTCAACCAAAATGTGGTGCGCCTGAGCGCGGATGAAGCCGTCAACCTCAAACGCCAGACCAAGATGCTGTCAGACATGTCGCCGGAAGGCGCGGTTGCCATCCTGAGCCAGATGCAGGATGACGAGGTGGTGCGCCTGATTTTCACCATGAAGGATGACGTGGCCAGCCAGATTTTGGATGCGTGGAGCAAGCAGGGGGAAGCCCAAGCCAAACGGGTGGCGGACATTACTGAGCGCCTTCGCGTGGTCACTGCGGCTGCGGCGCCGAAACCCCAAACACCCTAACCCGGCCCACCCATGCCCACCCTACCTCAACTCATTCCCAACGCCATTGCGGTCGCAATACCAGGAGCGGCCAGCCAAGCGACCGAACCAAATGCAAGCCCCCAAGCGGAACTGCCAATCTCCGAGAATGGCAAACAGTTTGATAACTTCATGAACCAGGCCCTGGCATCTCCCCGGCCTGGCCCCACGCCAATCACTCCGGCGAATTCCACGCCGAAAAATGAGCAAGGCCAGCCTGCATCGCAGGCTTCTCAAACGGGTCAAACCCAAGGTTCCATCCCAGTTGACAAGGTTTCGACCAATTTGGCTGTGACCCATCCCGTCCCAAGCACGGCACCGATCGCATGCCCCCTAAAGACCTCCGACCCTGTTGATTCGCAGGCTAATAATATGAATGCTCCTGCGGAGCCGGGCCCAACCGCCCTGCCCACGCGGCTCATTCCATCTGGGACCAGCTTGAAAGGGCTTCCCAACACGCAAGCATCGCCCACAAGCAATAAAAAGCCTCAACCCGCTCATTCCACTTCCACAAACACGACCGCAAACTCCGCCGCCCTTACGGCGAATATCCCGGCCCCCGCCATCCCGGATTTGACCGGCATGCTGCCATTCATTCAACCCGTCCCGGGATCTTTGCCAGCGGGGTTCAAAACTTCCGTTCCTGTCGTGCAAGGCCGAATTCAATCGGCTGGCCGGAGCACATCGTCTTTGTCCCCCGTTTCATTGGGTTCAAAAGCAGTCCCATTCGCCGACACGTCCATTGCGGAAACCATCAGCAAACAGGCGGCGGTAAAATCACTTGCAGCTCCTGCGGAGGCCGCAACGGCGACTGCGCACTTGGACCCAACGCAAACCGCAACACAGAAAATTTCAACCGCTCAGGGCACGCCAACCACAACGACCATGGCAACCATGGCGGATTCTTCAGTCCAACCCACGAAAATGAATCCAGCTCCGACGGAGCAATCGGTTAACAGTTCTGGCAATGAAATCCAGATCAAGGCAATTCAAGATTCTTCCAAAGCCCAGGCCCAAGTCACCACCTCACAAACAGTGACCCAAGGGATTGAAAAAATGAATGGCGCAATGTCATCCGGCACTTTCGCCAGCCAGTCGGGGGTGCAGGCTTCATCGGGACAAGCCCCGTTATCAAACCATGGCACACCTAGTGCTTTAACAGGTGCAACGATGTTTTTAGCCGAGAAACCAACCAAAACTGCCGAGCTGGCCGGGAAATTTTTGCCGACCACAGGAATTCAGTCGGCTGGCAAAAACACATCGTCGCTTTCGCAAACTGAGTTAGGCATGAATGGGCAAACTGGCTGGGCTGCCACGAGCGGATTGAGCCAACCGGTTCAGATCGAAACTGCGGCAACGTCAACCTCCATCAACCACTCAGGATCGGCAAATGGGAGTATTGAGAAAACCTATGACATGGTGGCCACCAATGCGCTGCAGCTGGCATCCTCGGGACATGACTCCATGACAATCGTCATCAAACCTGCTGCGGACATTCAAATCTCATTGCAACTGCGGCAGGATGCGGGCGGAATAGCGGCTCAGGCATCATTGCAGCAAGGGGATTATCATCATTTGAGCCAGAGCTGGCCGGATTTGCAGGAACGACTGGAACAGCGCGGGATACAAATGGCGCCCTTGGCAGACCAGGCTGGGGGATTCATGTCGGGCGGGGGCGGGCAGCCCCGACAATCGCCGGAAGGTGAAATGGCATCACTGAGACAAACCGTGACTGCAGGTGCCGCGCCAGCGGTTCGAGGTGTGGCTCAACCCGCTGCCGCAAAAACGGGAACAGGATGGGAGTTTTGGGCCTAAACCAGCAAGAGAACACAATATGGCAACCACCACATCAATTTCGAACACATACGGACTGAATAGCGGGGGAACCTCGCCTGACACCATCAACAACGGGGCGCAACAGACGCTGACCCAGCAAAACTTTTTGCAATTGCTCGTGGCACAAATGGAGAACCAGGATCCCACCAACCCGCAATCGGACACCCAAATGGCCTCGCAGATGGCGCAATTCACGTCGTTGACCCAAACGACGGCGATGTCTGCATCGCTATCCATGATGCAGGCGAACAGTCTCATAGGCAGTACGGTGACGGTTCAGACAGATTCCATGGGCGACACCACAAGCGGGGTGGTGCAATCTGTGGCCATGGCTTCGGCCTCCTCTGGCGGCCAGCCGCAAATAAAGATCAACGGCACCCCCTATAACCTGAGCCAGGTGGTGAGCGTGGCGCCGACCCCAGTCACAACCCCGGCCAGCACATCGTCAACCGGGTCAACAAGCACCGCTCCGACAAGCGGCACAACACCCACAACCAGCAGCACGGGGACGACCACCACGACAGCCCCATAAACGTCTTCTACAACATCCATTCAATAAACCAACAATCATAAAACTATGCTCCTATCCGTAGATTCAGGCGTCAGCGCGCTGGACGAATTCCAACAAGAAATGAACGTGATTGGCAACAATATTGCCAATGTGAACACTGTGGGCTTCAAATCCGCGAATGTGGAATTTGCCAACGCCCTGAGCCAGACCATTGGCACAAACGCAGCCGGAACCGAGCAGGTTGGTGAAGGGGTTGTCACCAGTTCCATCACCAATCAGTTCACCCAAGGGTCCATCACCAACACCGGGGTTCAAAGCAACCTGGCCATCAATGGCAACGGATTTTTTGTGGTGAAAGACCCGACCAGCGGCCAGACCTACGTGACGCGCGATGGGAATTTCACCCTTGATTCCAATGGTTACCTTTTGACGGCCACTGGCATGCGGGTGCAGGGATACACCAATTCCGCTGGAACAGCCATTGGCGACATTCAGGTGACCAATGCCAATTCGCCTGGCGGCGACACTTCCGCAGTGGTGAGCAGCAGCTTTAGCTCAAACGGCAAGATCACCGTCACCCTGGCCGACGGAACGGAATACGTGGGAGGACAGGTGTTGCTGCAAAACTTCACAGCCCCCACCCAGTTGGCAAGCGTGGGTAACAACCTTTACACCGGGATGGCGGGAGCTGGACCGCTCACGGCTCCCGTGGCTCCGGGGTCCAATCAATTGGGAAGCCTGCAGACCGGCGCGCTCGAAATGTCCAACGTGGACCTGGCGAGTCAGTTGACTGCCCTTATCGTCACCCAGCGCGGTTACGAGGCCAACACCAAGGTGATTTCAACGGGCGACCAGATTCTGCAAGATTTGGTGAACCTGGTCCATTAACGCGAGCCATGGCTGAAGACACCAAGGAAAACGCGGCGACGGAACCGGCGGCCAAGGCCGGCAGTGGCGGATTGTCCGCGTGGCTGCCGCTACTGATCACCATCCTGGTCATGCCGGCACTGGCGTATGCTGTGGCGGAATTTGTGATTCTTCCCCAGCTTCAAAAAGGCCTGGGTATCAAGGTGGTCCAGGCGGATGCATCCGGAGCAGCCAAGAAATCGTCCAGCGCGGATGCCAAGCAGGAATCAGTGCTCATGACCAAGCTGCTGGTGAACGTGGCGGACACAATGGGTGCCCGGTATCTTTTGGTCAGCCTGTCGGTGGAGGGAAGCGGGTCGGATTTCAAGCAGAAGATGACGGACCATGACGCCCAGTTGCGGGACATGGCGTGCGGAGACCTGGCCACGAAAACCCTTTCAGACCTGGAAAAACCCGGCGAGCGAAACGTCATACGGAATGAACTGATCACGGGGTTCAACAACATCCTGGGAGATTCCACGGTGGACCAGATTTATCTCACGGAATTTGCCATTCAATAGACCCATGAGTGAAACACCCTCCCAGCCTGCGCCTGAGACCGGGGAAGTGCCCGTGCTGACGGCTCGCGGCGTGCGGGAGAACCACAAATCCAGCAGCATCCGGGGCCATGATTTTCGCCAGTCCGGCTTTTTGACCCCGAGCGAGCTGAGGCGAATCCGCCAGCGGCACGAGCAAATTGTGCGGGCGCTGGCTGCAAGGCTGGCCGTGTATTTGCGGCTGGAATTTTCCCTTCAACTTTCAAAAGTGCAGATCGTGGGCTACCAAAAATTCACGGAAAGCCTGCCAAATCCCACGCACATATCCCTGTTCAAGACGGAACCCCTGAAGGGAGTGGGGTTGCTGGTGATGCCGTTGCGAATGGCATTGATGTTTGTGGACCGCATGCTGGGCGGGCCCGGGCAGATGCCTGAGGAAAGCCGCGAACTGACTGAAATCGAAGTGGTGCTAACCAATCAGGTGTCCCAATTGATCATCAATGAATGGTGCAACCACTGGCCGGAACTGCGGGAACTCAAGCCGTCACTTCTGGGCCATGAAAACAACAGCCGCTTTCTCCAGACCGCCACTCCGGACACAGCCATTTTGATACTGAGCCTGGTTGGCGGCATAGGAGAACAGACGGAGACCATTCAACTAAGTTTTCCCTACGCCACATTGGAGCCTTTGATGCGCCTTCTGGTGCCTGCCCATCCCGCGGAGGAAGACACTCCGTTGCAGGTTTCGCCGCCCACTTGGAACCCTGTTCTCAACGAAATCAAGGTGCCGGTGCTGGTGGAATGGGAGGGACTGAAACTTTCGGCCTCCGATATCACCCGCCTGAAGCCGGGTGATTTACTGTTGTTGGACCAGAATTCCGCCACCGAGGTACAGGTGCTCTTAAATCGCATCCCCAAATTCACCGGTCGTCCGGGCACCACCGGCGGCAAATGGGCGGTGCAACTCACCGCCCCCATTCAAAATCCCCAAACCGCATGAACACCACCGCCGACCAAAACGCCAACCTTAACCTGGTCATGGATGTGCCGGTGAGCCTGACCATTGAGCTGGGCGGATGCCAGTTGCCCATGAGGGAAGTGCTGCAATTGACCCTTGGCTCGGTCATCCAACTGGACAAAGCTGCGGATGCGCCTGTGGAAATAAGCATCAATGGGAAACTGATTGCCCGCGGTGAGGTGGTGGTGATAGAAGACCGGTTTGGGGTGAAGATAACCGAGGTGCTTGGGCGCGAAACACTTTGATCCGCCCCCATCCCCGGTATTTGCCCATGCCAAAAAACCCCCTCTACCTAATGATGGCAGGAGTGTTGGCCGGAAGCCTGACTTCCAGCGTGGCCCAGGCCACCAATCCAGGCGCGCTTTCCGGCGCGGCTTTGACAGCCCCTGCCCTGCCTGATGCCAGCATCTCGCTGGTGAGGGTGATTGGGGCGTTGCTGCTGGTGATCGGGATTTTTCTGGGTGGGACATGGCTGGTGCGTAATTGGCAGAGAGTCGTCAATAAAGGGCGTCCCGCCGCCCGGTTGAAGATACTGGAAAGCCGGTCCTTGGGCGGACGACACTGGGTGCATGTGGTGGGCTATGACCGGGAGCGGATGCTGGTGGCAACCTCGCCATCCGGGGTGAATCTGCTTAGCCACCTGCCGGCAGGCACGGATGAAGCCACTACGGATGGCCCGCCCGCGCCCCCGTCATTCAGCCAGGCTTTAAACCAGGTTCTCAAAGGGAAATGAAGCTGCGTGCGATTTTTCATCCAGCCTTGCTGGTTTGCGTTCTTCTTTGGTTGGTGACCTGCACCCCCACCGGGGCGCAAACCAACGCCCCAGCCTCCTTCGGCCCGGTTTCCATCACTCTGGGTGGGAACAACGGCGTTCAAAACGTGGACATGGGAATTAAAATCCTGTTTTCGCTCACCCTGCTGTCTTTGGCGCCGTCCATACTTTTGCTCATGACCTGTTTCACCCGGGTGGTGATCGTTCTTTCCTTTGTGCGCAGCGCCCTGCAACTGCAGGGCGCCCCGGCCAGCCAGATCATTATCGGCCTGGCCCTTTTCATCACTTATTTTGTGATGGCCCCGGTTTGGGATCATATTCAGCAGGATGCGATCACCCCTTATGAAGCCCACCAGATCAGCGACCAGGAAGCGCTGGACCGCGCCTCATTTCATATACGGACTTTCATGCTGAAGCAGACCCGGCCCAAGGATGTGGAGCTATTCGTGTCCATGGCGAAGCTGCCGGCCATGGCGCCTCAACAATTGCCGTTACGCGTGGTTATTCCAGCCTTCATCATCAGCGAGCTGCGCACGGCTTTTCAAATGGGGTTTCTCATCTATGTGCCGTTCATCCTGATTGACATCGTCGTGGCCACAGTGCTCATGAGCATGGGCATGATGATGATGCCGCCCATGACCATTTCCCTGCCCCTGAAACTGCTCTTATTTGTGTTGGTGGACGGATGGTCCCTGGTGATCCAGTCCCTTGTCCAAAGTTTTGGAACCTGAACCTGAAACATGCCATGAACAGTGAATTCGCGATTGAGATTCTTAAAACCATGATTTACCAGTCGCTGGCCATTGCCGCGCCCATATTGCTGACAGCCATGGTGATTGGCCTGGCCATCAGCCTGTTTCAGGCCGTCACCACCATCCATGAACAGACTCTGGCCTTTGTGCCAAAGGCGCTGGCGGTGGTGGGAATCATCCTCCTGCTGATGCCGTGGATTGTCCGGTCACTGGTTGAATTCACCATCGGCATCATCCAGAAAATGCCACAGATGGCTCAATGACATGGATTCATGGAAGCCGATTTTGACACATGGATGCTGGTTTTCTTGAGGGTGGGAGCCTTCCTGCTGGTGTTGCCGTTTTTCTCGATGAATGAAATGCCCGTCCTGCTGCGGGTATCCCTGGCTGCCCTCATTTCGCTACTTCTCACTCCCGTGGTGGCACCCCATCCCTTGGGCCAACTGGATTACGCCGCCACCCTGGGATTGATGATGCAGGAGGTGGGGATTGGCTTGCTGCTTGGGTTTCTATCCCGCCTGATTTTTTTTGCGGCAGAACTGGCTGGCTCCATCATCGCCTTTGAAATGGGCTTGAACCTGGCCTCCGTGTTTGACCCCATGACGCAGCAGGCCTCGCCCATAGCGGGCACTCTTTTGATGTACTTGAGCATGCTGGTCATGCTGAGCTTGAACCTGCACGACTGGATGCTGCTGGGTTTTGCCCGCACCTATGATTTGCTGCCCATAGGCGGCGGCCATTTCAACCGCCAGCTCCTGGCCGAAGTGGTGCCCCAGACATCCAGGGTTTTCATGACCGCCCTGCAAATCTCCACGCCGGTGATTGCCGCGTCCTTTGTCATCACCATGATCTTTGCCGTCCTGAGCCGGGCAGTGCCGCAAATGAATGTTTTCACGGAAATGTACGGGTTCAAAATCGTGGGGTCACTGGTGGTTCTGGGATTCTCGCTGCAACTGGCGGCGCAATACGTGGCGCAATTTTTTAATGCATTGCCGGAGGACCTGCTGGTGGTGGCCAAAATGATTGGAGGAGGCTGACCCATGGCTGAATCCACAGGCGAAAAGACAGAGGCACCGACACAGCGCAAGCTGGAGGATGCCATCAGCAAGGGCCAGATTCCGCACAGCGATGAAGTGCAAACCGTGTTTGTCCTGATGGGGGCATTTGCGGCGATGACCTTTGCAGGGCGGGAAATCTGGCAGCAACTGGTGGTCTCCACCACTTTTTCCCTGGGGCACCTGCACGATACTCCCATTAATTCCGATTCCCTGCAGGCGTACAGCATCACCGGGCTTATGGTGGTGATGAAAATAACCGCGCCGTTTGTGGTGGCCACTGCGCTTTCGGGCCTCCTGGCGGGGGCCATCCAGAACCGGTTCAACACGGCCCCGGAAGTCCTGGCACCGGATTGGAACCGCATCAATCCGGTGGAAGGTTTTGGCCGGCTCTTCTCCGGGCGCATGGTGGTGCCCACCCTGGTGGGTTTGGTGAAGTTTGCCTTCGTCCTGGCTATCACCGCCTCGGAAATCCAGCGCCTGCTCAATGATCCCATCTTCACCTCCGCAGTGAGCGGCGCCCGGTTGGCGGAATTCCTGGGAGAAACCACGTTGCGTGTGCTCCTGCGCATCAGCCTCGGGCTGATTCTGATCGCCGCTGCGGATTACGCCTATCAATTCTGGCGCAACCAACGCGACTTGATGATGACCAAGCAGGAGTTGAAGGATGAGATGAAAAATTCGGAGGGCAGCCAATTGATCAAAAACGCCCGCCGCCGCCGCCGTGCCGTGAGCAAGGCCAAGGCCCTGGCTGAGGTTCCCAAGGCGGATGTCATCGTCACCAATCCCACGCGCATTGCCATTGCCCTGCGTTACGACCGAAAAGCCATGCGGGCACCTAAAATTGTGGCCAAAGGAATACGGCTCAACGCCAAAAAAATCAGGGAGATTGCCGAGCAGCACCAGATTCCCATTGTGGAAAATAAACCCCTGGCCCAAATGCTTTTCAAACATGGGCGAGTGGGTGGCGAGATTCCTGCTGAATTCTACGCGGCAGTGGCGGAAATTTTGGCCTGGGTGTACCGGGTGAACCGGTACCGCTATTTCTCGGAACAAAATCAGGTGTGAAAAGATCATGGGATTTTTAAGCGACAAACTTCGCAACTTGTTGCGCCACGGAGACTTGTGGCTTATTGCAGCATTGTTTGGCACTATTCTGCTGTTGGTATTACCCGTGCCCCCGCTCTTGCTGGACCTGCTTCTGGCATCAAGCATCAGCATTTCCCTGCTCACCTTGTTGGTCATCCTTTACCTCCGCACTCCGGCAGAATTTACCGGGTTCCCCACACTGTTATTGTTTATCACCTTGTACCGTTTGTCGCTGAACGTGGCCTCCACCCGGCTGATCTTATTAAACGGGTACGCGGGCCATATCATCCAGTCCTTTGGTAATTTTGTGGTGCAGGGGAATTACGTGGTGGGGATGGTGATATTCCTGATTTTGGTGTTGATCAACTTCATAGTGATCACCAAGGGTGCCGGGCGCATCGCAGAAGTGGCGGCGCGGTTCACCCTGGATGCCTTGCCTGGCAAGCAAATGGCGATTGATGCGGAACTGAATGCGGGGTTGATCAAGGAGGGCGAGGCGCGAAGTCGGCGGCGGTCCTTGGAAGATGAGGCTGATTTTTATGGGTCCATGGATGGTGCCAGCAAATTTGTGCGCGGGGATGCCATTGCGGCGGTGCTGATCACCCTGATCAACGTGATTGGTGGATTTGCGATTGGGATTGCGCAAAAGGGGATGACCGTGACAGAGGCTTTGCAACATTACACCATCTTGTCCATAGGGGACGGACTGGTATCCCAGGTGCCGGCGCTGATTACCTCCACCGCTGCGGGCATCTTGATCACCCGGGCGACCGCTAAAAACGACTTGGGGCGGGAATTGGGTCGGCAGCTTTTATTTTATCCCAAGGCTCTCACCATTCTGTCCCTGATGCTGGGGGTGATGGCATTGGTGCCGGGTTTGCCCACGCTGCCCTTTTTAATCCTGGCTGTGCTTACGGGTCTTTTATCCTATTCCATTCACCGCCATGGCACGCCTGAATTGAACCAGACCCCTGCCACGGCGGGGGCGTCTGCCCGGAATGCGGATGGCAAGGCGTCGGCGGCAGGGTCTGCCCCGGAGCCGAAGCCTCCTGAGAAAATAGAAAACCTGCTTACACTGGACACGTTGCAAATTGAGTTGGGACATGGCCTGGTGCCTCTGGCCGACACGCGCAAGGGGGGTGATTTGCTGGAGCGGGTCACAGGAGTGCGAAAAAATTTTGCCACGGAAATGGGGGTGTTGATTCCGCCCATTCGGCTGCGCGACAACCTGCAATTGGGGCCTAATGAGTATCGTTTTCTGCTCAAGGGAAATCCCCTGGCCCAGGGCCAGTTGATGCCCAACCATTGGCTGGCCATGAATGCCACCCACAGCAAGTCCACCTTGAAAGGCATGCCGACCATTGAACCGGTTTTTCAATTGCCCGCCACATGGATTGCCGCCATGGAACGAAAAAACGCCGAGGTGGCGGGTTACACGGTGGTGGATGCGCCCTCGGTGCTGGTGACCCACCTGTCTGAGATGGTCAAACGGCATTGTCACGAGATACTGACGCGCCAGGATGTCCAAGCCCTGCTGGATCATCTCAAGCAAACGCATCCTGCCGTGGTGAATGAATTGGTGCCAAACCTTCTCAGCATGGGACAAATCCAGCGCATCCTGCAAAACCTGCTTGCAGAGGGTATTTCCATACGGAATCTGGCCGGCATCCTGGAAAAGGTGGGAGACCAGGCTGCCTTCACCAAAAATCCGGATGAACTCTCAGAGCACGCCCGTCGAGCCTTGGGTTCACAACTGACCAAGCCCTTTCAGACTGACAATGGCGGAATCCGCGTCATCACCATAGATCCCAAGCTGGAACAGCAATTGACCCAGAGCGTGCGCCAGTCTCCCACGGAGATGGCGCTGGTGATTGAACCCAAGCTGGCACGACATGTGATCGAGGCCCTGACGCGGCTGGTGCAACAAATGCTGGCTGCAGGGCTGCAGCCCGTGGTTTTGTGTTCGCCCCAGTTGCGGCTGGCCTTCCGCCGGTTTTTTGAACATTCCTTCAACAACCTCGCGGTTTTATCGTACGCCGAAATCCCCTCGCGGATTCAGATCCAAAATGCGGCAGTCATTCCAAACCTGGTTGAAAGCGCGTGAAGTTACTGGCATTTGAAGCAACCGACGCCGCCACCGCACTCACCCGTGTCCACGCCGAGCTGGGCCCGGAAGCGGTGGTGGTCAATGTGCGCAGACTGCCTCCCTCGGGCCTTGAACGGCTTTGGAAACGGCATGGAAATATCGAGGTGACGGCCTGTGTGCCGGACCAGGCGGAACCCCCGGCGCAGGAATCCGCGCCGAGGCCCCTCACCCCAAGCGATGAAAACGATCCGCCACCCAAAGGACGATGGCGGTCCATACAATGGCTGGAAAGCAAGGGATTGCTGGCGGAATTTGCCAGCCAACTGGATGAAAAAGTCCGCATTTTGCATGGTGATAGACCGCCGGAAACCCTTGAAAAGGAATGGAACTGCGTCACGGACCTTGTGGTTTGCCATTGGCGAACACCGCCAAAATGGTCCATGCCCGATCCACGCCCCCACGTCTTGGTGGGGCCACCCGGGGCAGGAAAAAGCACAGCCCTTTGCAAATGGATGGTCCAAAGCATACTCGTTCAAGAAAAGACCGTTCAAATCTGGCGACTGGATGGTGCCACGGCGAACGCCTCGGAAATCCTCCAGTTGCACTGTGAATCCCTGGGGGTGCCCACGTTCCGGTTCTGGCACACTCCTGATCTGCAGGCCGACTTGTTGATGGTGGACCTGCCGGGGGTGGAAATTCATGACACACGGTCGTTGGCTGCTTTGCAGAAACAATTGCAGGCTTTGCCCAATCCGCACATTCATTTGGTGCTCAACGCCGCCTTGGAGACTTCCATCCTGCAGGATCAGTATCGTTTTTTCAAGCAACTCAACCCTGAAGACATGGTATTCACCCATCTTGATGAAGAGCGGCAGCGTGTGAAGCTATGGAATTTTGTATTGGGAACCGAATGCCCCATCCGCTTTCTGGGAACCGGGCAAAAAATTCCGGGTGACCTGCAGGTCGCTGAGCCATTTCTCCTTTTTCCACAGCCTCCTCGCTGTTAATTCAAGAATTTTGGCAAATTTAGCGGAAACTGAAATAATGGCAAATTTTTTGCTATCATAGGTTTATTTTAATGAAGTCTCACATGATTTTAGGGGCCGTTCTTGGATTTTTGGTAGGAGCCGGATTTAGTCTGTCCCAGGAATGCTCATGGGCCACGGCGTTATGTCGAGGATGCGTGGCAGCCTTGGTGGCGGCCCTTTTGGCTCGCTGGTGGAGCAGGGTTTGGATTCAAAGCCTTGGCGAGGCCATCCGCCAGAAACGTCAGGCCCCGTCAAACGTCGGAGTCAAAAACAAAGCCTTGATTAAGACATGACCAAACGCGCAGGCGACCTGAAAGAACCCGCCTCGGTTGTGACCGTGCCAACTCCCAATGCCCAGGAGTTGTGGCAGCGTTATCACCACCAAGTGGATGACCACGCGGAGAACGAGCTGGTGATCCAGTATTTGCCGCTGGTGGCCTCGACGCTGGCCCGGCTGTCCATCACGCTGCCGGAGCATGTGGACCGGGATGATTTAAACAGTGCCGGGCTTATGGGATTGCTGCAGGCGCTGAGGAATTTTGATCCTTCCAGCGGCAGTCCCTTTGAGGCTTATGCAAGGCTGAGGGTGCGCGGAGCCATGCTGGATGAACTGCGGCGCATGGACTGGATGCCAAGGTCCGTCCATGAGAAAGCCCGAAAGGTTCAGCAGGCGATGGCGCAAGTGGAACAAGTCCAGGGAAAACTGGCTGAGGACGACCAGGTGGCATTCGAACTGGGAATTTCTGTGGTCGCATACCACAGGCTGTTGGATGAAATACGACCTGCGGCCTTTCTTTGCCTGGACGCGGTCAATGCCACGGAGGACGGCGAGGGAGGCAACCTCCATGAAGTGGTGGCAAACACTGCGGCCGCCAACCCGGTGGACCAGGCATCCGACCAGGAACTTTCCAGAATCATCCTGGACCATCTCAAAAAAATGCCTGAAACGCAACGCAAGGTGCTGGCTTTTTATTATCTCGAGGACATGAACCTGCGAGAAATCGCGGAAGTCATGCACCTGACCGAATCGCGGGTTTGCCAGATTCACGCCCAGGCCATCCTATCCATGCAGGCCCACGTCAGGCGGCTTGAACAGGGCTCCTTCAGACAGTCCAGCCTGAGTCTTCACGCCCAGCCATGATTACCATCATTGGAGCCTTGGTGGTGGTGTTTTGCGTTTTTGGCGGGTTCGTCTTTGGCGGGGGCCACCTGAAAGTGCTGGTGCACCCCAACGAACTGTTAATCATTGGCGGCGGAGCCTTGGGCGCATTGATCATCATGTCTCCCTTCAAGGTTCTAAAGGAGATCGTTTCGGGGGTGATTTTGTGCCTGAAAGGCGCTCCTTACAACCGTTCCTCCTACGAGGAACTCCTCAAAGTGATGTATGAACTTTTCATGCTGGGCAGGCGCAGCGGGATGATTGCACTGGAGGAACACGTTCTGGACCCGCAGAAAAGCTCGATTTTCAAAAAATACCCTTCATTCATGGCGAATCATCACGCGGTGGAATTCCTTTGCGGCGGTTTGCGCCCAATCATTGATGGAAAAATAAAACCCGACCAATTGCGGCTTCTTTTGGATGCGGAAATGGACCAGTTGGAGGTGGAGCATCATGCGCCCGTGGATGTGCTGACGCGCACAGCGGACGCCATGCCGGGGTTTGGCATCGTGGCGGCGGTCCTGGGGATCATCATCACCATGGCATCCATCTCCGGTCCCGTGGAGGAGATCGGGGTGGAGGTGGCGGCGGCGTTGGTGGGAACTTTTCTGGGCATCCTGCTGGCCTATGGTTTTTTGAGTCCCCTGGCACTAAACCTGCAATTCGTGAAGTCCGCCGAGATGGATTACACCAAATGCATCGCTGCATGTGTCACGGGATTTGCCGGCGGCATGGCGCCGATCACTGCCGTGGAGCTGGGCCGCCGCGGCCTGAGCAGCGAGCTGCGTCCCAGCGCCGACGAAATGGAAGCCCTTCTTAAATCCATCAAAAACTAGCGCTTTCGATTGAAAAAAGGCAATAAACACGCGCATCATGGCGGTTCCTGGAAAGTGGCCTATGCCGACTTTGTCACGGCCATGATGGCGTTGTTTCTCTGCCTCTGGCTGGCTTCGCAGGATGTTAAAATCAAGGAAGCGGTCGAACGCGCCTTTCGCAATCCGTTCTCCAGCGTCACCAAGGAATCCGTGGGTCTCATCCCCAACAAGGACATGTCCGCCACTTTCCAGCAACAGGGCCATTTTCAGTCCGTTTCCGCAGTGGAAATGGAAACGATGCGACACCTGAGCGAGGACCTCAGCAAATTGCTCCGCCAAAACGAGGATGTCACCACCATTCGCATTGCCCTCACTCCAGAGGGTTTGAACATTGACATATTCGACAAGGCGCAGAAACCCATTTTCCAACCGGGCACTCCCACGTTCACGGACTACGGTTCCTGGGTGTTCAGCACATTGGCTTGGGAAATTTCGCGTTACCCCACGTTTCATGTGGAGATTGAGGGTCACACAGAATCCAAAACCGACCCGGGAACGCAGGAGCACGACAAATGGGACCTCTCCACCGAGCGGGCCAATGCCGCCCGCCGCATCCTCACTGACAGCGGGGTGGCCGACCGACAGGTTTTCAAGGTGTCCGGCTTTGCAGACACCGCCCCCATGGCCGGCTACCCCCCGGATGCTGAAATCAACCGCCGGGTTACAGTCCTGTTAAAGTTAAAGGAATCGGTGGATGCCCTGTCGGACCAAAACGAGGCCGCCAATTCATCCCCAAACGCCACAACAACCCCTCAATGAGCTTTTCAAAAACTGAGTCCTTTGTCCCGCTGGTATCAGGCCTGGCAGGCGGGAAAAACCGTGAATTCAAGGTAACGGTGGTCCCCCAGTCCGCCGATACCAAATCATTTAACCCCATTTCTGCGACTGCAGAAAAAGCAGTCTCAAACTTCGGCACCCCGGGCAGATGCGAACCCAAGGTAATTCTGGAACGGGATGGAGACCGGATCAGCAGCATTCGGGTGCAGTGCAGTTGCGGGCAGGTATTGGACCTGGCCTGCATTTATGATGATTTGCCCAAGCCAAAATAAAGCGACGACTCACACCCGGCCATTTCTTCCACGCAAACCGGCATCTTTTGCCCTGCCATTGTGAAATTGAGGAGGTTTTGGGCTGAAATTGCTTTAAATTCAGCATGGCACACACGTTGCTAGGCAATGTGGATTTATGGAAGTAAGCCTCTATCAGGCTGCGGCAGCCATGGATGCTACCGCTCAATGGCAGGATATCATTGCTGAAAACCTGTCAGCTTCCAGTGTGCCCGGATCCAGAAAGCAAGAGGTCACCTTCTCCGATGTGCAAGCTGGAGCCGATTCGAATCAACCTGGAGGCATCACACTACCCACGGCACAAAAGGTGACAAATTTTCAACCTGGAGAGTTGCATGCCAGCGGGAATAGCATGGATTTTGCCTTGGAGGGGCCGGGGTTTTTCCCCGTTAAAACCTCCACTGGCCAGACGGCTTATACTCGTGATGGCGAATTTCAACTGAATGCCAAAAGCCAGATCACCACCAAGCAGGGGGATTTGGTGATGGCAAATGGAGCACCCATTCAACTGGACATCAACAACCCCGGAACACTGACCGTTTCGGCCAATGGGAACATTGCCCAAGGCGATGTGGTCCTGGGCAAAATCCAGACTTTTGAATTTAAAAATCCGCAGCAACTGGTCATGACCGGATCGGGTCTCTATTCGCCACCAGATTCAACGGTGGCTCCGACGGTTTCGACCAACACCAAAATCCGGCAGGGATTTCTGGAAGCGCCCAACGCCTCGCCCACCACACAAATGGCCAGCCTGATCACTGCGATGCGTTTGTTTGAAGCGAACCAAAAAGTCATGCAATTACAAGGGGACCGGATGAGCCGGACCATCACCGACCTCACCTCCAACGCCTGAACCCCACATGTTACGCGCCTTATATTCTGCTGCCGCCGGGATGGAATCCCAGCAGATGAATCTCGACGTGATTTCAAACAACCTTGCGAACGTCAACACCACGGGGTACAAGGAGAGCAAACTTCAGTTTCAGGATTTGCTTTACCAGACCACGCGGGCGGCAGGGTCCCAGCAAGGCGGCGGGAATGAACTGCCGGGGAGCCTTCAAATTGGGCAGGGGTCCATTCCTGTCGCGACCGAGCGTATTTTCACCCAGGGCGATCTTTCCCAAACGGGTGGCAACTTGGACATTGCCATTCAAGGTCAGGGGTTTTTTCAGGTTCAGATGCCGGATGGAACCCTGGCCTACACACGCGATGGCAGTTTTAAAACCAATTCCCAAGGACAGATTGTAACCAGCGATGGGTATCCTGTGCAGGGAGGCTTCCAGCCCGTGCCCACGGGAACCACAAATATAACCATTTCGGCCACCGGGGCGATCACCTATACCACTCCAAGCGGAATCACCAGTTCTCAAATCCAACTGTCCAATTTTAACAACCCCGGGGGATTACAAGCCATCGGACAAAACCTTTACACAGAAACCCAGGCCTCAGGCACACCGCTGCTGGGGCAACCCACACAGAACGGGCTGGGAGAATTGCAACAAGGATATCTGGAGCTCTCAAACGTCAGTGTCGTCCAGGAAATGGTCAACCTTATCCTGGCCCAGCGGGCCTACGAGGTGAACTCGAAGGCGGTTCAAGCCGCGGACCAGATGATGCAGGACAGCAACAACCTGCAGCGTTAAACACCATGCAACCCCATTTTCATTCTTTTCCAAAAATGGAATTGGCGCAAACGCTCAAGGCAGCGGCCTTTTGCATCTTCATGGCATGCGCCTCTCACACGCAGGGGTCCAACCTGACCGCACAAGGCATTTCATTGGATTTGGTGCCTGCCGCAGCGGTCAACGGCAACGGAGTTTTTCTCCCTCAAATATGCGGCAATCCAACAAACCTGCCGGATTTGCGCCTGACGGATGCCCCATCTTTTGACCAGACCGAGACCCTGACTCGCGAAGACCTTCAAAACCTTCTTGCCTCAGCCAGTCCACCAGTGACAGTGACCCAGTGGACCGGGGCACAGTCCATAACCCTGTCCCGTCGCCACCATGTTCTCAATGAAACCATGACCTTGAGCCTGCTGCAGCAGGCTTTGCAGGTTCAATCCGTAAAAAACAGAGGCGATTTAGAGCTGATTTTCACCGAACCGTGGGATGCGCCATCTGTTCCGGATGAGCCTTTGACGATTAAAATCCTGGAAATGCCATTATCCGGCGTGGCTCCCAACTTCATTGTTCGCTTCGAACTATGGACACCGGAAGAATGTGTTGGCACCTATCAGGCATCCTTAAGAGCCCATGTCTGGCGAAACGTCTGGGTGGCTCATTCCAACTTGGAACGAGGGGAATTGCTCAGCGATGCGGATGTGGGCCAGGAGCGGCGGGACGTATTGACCGAGCACGAAGCGCTGGCGCAGGTCAACCTTTCAGATAACGACATGGAATTGGCCAACTATGTCGAAGCGGAAAACATGTTGCTTGCGCGCGACCTCAAACCCAGGGCCGTTGTCCACCGGGGACAGATGGCGGATGCCATTCTCCAAGACGGAGCCCTCAACATCCAAATGAAGGTGGAAGTGCTGGAAGATGGCGCGCCAGGCCAAATTGTGCAAGTGCGTAATCTCTCCTCACTCAAAAACCTGAACGGAAAAGTGGTGAACGACCAAACCATAGCAATCTTCCTATGAATCCCATTAAAAACCCCGCTTGGGCAAGCGTATCCAAGGCCTTTATCCTGGCGCTGTTCGCATTGCTGCCGAATGCCACCCGGGCCGATTCCCTATGGAATGACGATATTTCCCGCCCCATGTATGTGGACAAGCGCGGGATTCACGTGGGGGACATCCTCACTATCGTAGTCCAGGAAAACTCTTCTGCGGACAAAAACAATGCCACCACCACGGAACGTCAATCCAGCTTGAGCGCCGCCATCACGTCGTTATTTTACAGCCCCGCCTCCAGCGGATTGCTGACAAAGGGCGGCCAGCTTCCCGCAATGGCCTACAACTCCGACCACAAGCATGCGGGTGACGGTGTGATCAAAAACTCGGAGTCCATTGTGGCTGAAATGGCCGTGAGGATTGTGGATGTGCTGCCCAATGGAAACCTGGTTATTGAGGGGCAACGGGACACATCCTTCAGCGGCGAGCACCAAACAATCATTATTCGAGGCGTGGTACGGTGTGACGACGTGGCCAGCAATAACACCGTGATGAGTTACAACGTGGCCGATGCCACAGTCCAGATCATTGGCAGAGGCACGGTTTCCGATAGTCAGAACAAGGGTTGGTTCAACCGTCTGTGGGATAAGATCAATCCATTTTGATTTTTACAGCGCCGGCATGAAAGAATGCATTCTGCGAAAATTGACGCGCAAGCAGCCCGGACCACGAGTCTGGGCTGGCGCCTTGGGAGGCAGGCTGAGAAAAGCATCCCTATTGACCTTTGGGTGGGTTGTTTTATTTATGTCCCTGTCGTTGCGCGGGGATGATGGGGTGCGCTTGCGGGACCTTGCCATGATTGCAGGAGCGCGGGACAATCAATTGGTCGGATTCGGGCTGGTGGCAGGCCTGGCCGGAGATGGGGACAAAGATCCCATTTATACCCAGCAAACCATTGCCAACATGCTGCAACGATACGGCATCAACATCCAGCCCTTGATGACGCAGATTTCTGCCAAGAATGTGGCGGTGGTGATGGTGACGGCGGATATTCCGGCTTTCATCAAACCCGGCGCCCGGATTGATGTGCAGGTATCCTCGATGGGCGACGCCAAATCGCTGCAAGGCGGGGTTCTGTTGCAAACGCCGCTGCTTGGCGCGGACAACAAGGTTTACGCGGTGGCGCAGGGGCCGCTGGCTGTGGGGGGATACACCCTGGGCCAGGGCGGAGCGGGTGGGGCCACCGTCACCAAAAACCAGCCCACAGTGGCCACCATCAGCGACGGGGCGATTGTGGAACGGGAAATTCCGGCGCAAATCATCCGGGACAACACCTTGGAACTCCTGCTACGCCAGCCCAGCTTTACCGCTGCAGCCATGGCTGCGGATGCCATCAACCGGGTTTTCCCCACCACCGCCCGTGCGATTGACTCAACCACGATTGTAGTGCGGATGCCGGAGGAAGTGCGCAGCAACCCGATGGATTTTATCGCGGCTTTGCAGGCCATCGAAATCACCCCGGACATCCCGGCGCGAGTCATCATCAATGAGCGGACAGGCACAATCGTGGCCACGGCGAACGTGAAGATATCCAGTTGCGCGGTGGCCAGCGGCAACATCACCATAAGCATCGCCTCCACGCCAGACGTTTCCCAACCCAATGCCTTCAGCCAGACAGGCCAGACGGTGGTGACTCAAACCACCACCACGGATGTGACTGAAAAGAAGGGCAGCCTTGTGGCCTTGCCGGAGCTTCCCACGGTGGAGAAAGTGGCTGCTGCTTTGAATGCATTGGGGGTGACACCAAGGGATATGATGGCTATTTTTCAATCCATGAAACAGGCCGGGGCGCTGCAAGCTGATCTTCTCATAAGATGACATGAACCTCAACGCCATCACCCCCCTTGCGCAGACACCACTGATGCCTGTGGACACATCCAGCGTTCCGCTGGAAAGCCTCGCAGGCAACCGGAACCTGTCCAAAAGTCAAAAAATTGCCGAAGCCAGCCGGCAATTTGAAGCCATCATTCTTCGCCAGATTTTGAGCGAGGCCCAGAAGCCGATGATCACCTCGGAATTCACCGACAATTCGACTGCGGCGGGCATTTACCAGGATTTCATCACCAACACCCTTGCCGACAGCATGTCAAAATCAGGCACGCTGGGTTTGGCCAAAGTTTTTGAACAACAATTGAGTCCCCCCGCGTCAACCATGGGCAAAGGGGGACTGCCAGCCGCCCTGCATTTTGCCAGCCCTCAAACATTGTCCCTTTTTCAGCATCCAACATGAATGATTTGCTACACAACCTGATTGAGGCCCTGCGCGAGGAGTTGAAGCAGTATGGCGAGATGCTGGCGGTGATGGAACAGCAGCAGGATTTGGTGGTGCAGCGGCAATGCAGCCAGTTGCTGGCAAATGTTCAGCAAACACAAAGCCAGGGAGACGTGGTGGCGGCGGTGCGGCGTGAACGGAGCCAGCGTCAGCGGAACGTGGCCCGGCAGACTGGGCTGCCCGAGGAATCAACCATCGCTGAAATCATTCCCCGGCTGGAGCCTGCCTACCGTCCATTGATGCAGGCCCTGGTCCATGAAAACAACGAACTGCTGCACAGGGTGCAGCAGCGGGCGCGGCAAAATCATCTTTTGCTGAGCCACGCCGTGGACCTCAACCGTCAGCTCATCGAATCCATCCTTCCGGGCACGGGATTGAAAACCTACGACAAATCCGGGCGCACACCCTCGGCGCCGTCTGCGGCTTATTCCCTGTACGAAAGCGTTGGATGACCTGACCTATGCTCACACTCAACGGCACATTGGACATGGCGGCCCGTGCGATGCAAACGCAGATGACGGGCGTGCAGGTGAGCGGCCAGAACCTGGCTAATGTCAACACACAAGGCTATTCCAGGCAGACGGTGGACATTCAGACCAGCGCCGACATTTCCACGAACATAGGAATGCAGGGAACCGGGTCCAATGTGGTGGCCATCCAGCAGGCAGTGAACACCTTGTTGAACAGCCAGATCGTTTCCCAGCAAAGCACCAATGGATATTGGAACGCGCAGCAATCCGCCCTGCAAAGCGCCCAGACCGGCCTGAACGAGTTTCTGAACGGCACGGGCAGTTCGAGTTCGTCCGGTTCCGCCACCAACACCACGAGCAGCGGCCTCTCAGGACAGTTGAGCAGCCTGTTCAACAATTTTCAAGCCGTGGCCACCTCGCCCACCTCCATTGCGGCGCGTCAGGCCCTGATCAGCCAGGCACAGACGGTGGCCTCCTCTTTCAACCAGGTGGATAGTCAATTGAACGCCACGCGCACCACGCTCAACACCTCAATCACCAACGGCGTCTCCTCTGCCAACTCGCTTTTGGCCAACATCGCCCAGCTCAACGGCCAGATTTCCAGCGCCGAACTTTCCGGGGGCACACCCAACGACCTGCTCGACCAACGCCAGCAGGATCTTCAAAACCTGGCGGGTCTGGCCAATATCCAGACCAGCAACCAAGCCAATGGAGCGGTGGAGGTGAGCATCGGCGGCCAGACATTGGTGTCCGGATCCAAGGTGACCGACACCCTCCAGACCTATGACGCCTCCGGCAGCGGTAGCGGCCAACTCATGGTGCAAACCGTGACCGGCGGAGTGGACCTCACCCTCACCGGAGGCAGCATCCAAGGCACCATTAATGCCCGGGATGGCGAATTATCCACCCTTCAAAGCAGCATCAATACCCTGGCCTCCAATCTCATCACCCAGGTCAATGGCATCAATGCCAATGGCTACAGCCTGGGAGGCACGACCGGCACGGCATTTTTCACAGGCACAGGGTCCTCTGATATCGGGGTTAATTCCGCCTTGGCCAATAACCCATCGCTTTTTCAAGCATCCGGGTCAGCCTCGGCTTCAGGCGACAACACCATTGCCCTGCAACTGGCCAATCTAGCCACAGTGAGTCAATCTGGATTGAACAACCAAACTTTCGGAAACGCCTACAGTTCCGATGTGGCTGCGCTGGGCAATGCGTTGCAGACAGCCAACACCCAGGTAACCAACCAGACGGCGGTGTCCAACATGCTTTCGACCCAGCAAAGCAGTGTCAGCGGGGTGAACATTGACCAGGAAATGACCAACCTCATGAGTTTTCAAAGAGCCTATGAGGCAGCGGCGCAATTGGTGAACACCGTGAACCAAATGATGATGACCGTGAACCAGATGAAAACCGGCTGATTCAGCCTGACACCCTCAAGCCCATGAGAATAGCCACGGATTCCTACCTCAACACCATGTTGAACCAGTTTAATTTGCTGAAACAACAGCAAATCAACCTGCAAAACCAAGTCAGCACCGGATTGAGCGTGCAGGCGCCGTCTGACAATCCGGCGGCCATGCAAACGACCCTCAACGACCTGGCCAGTGAGTCGGCGCAGCAGCAATATTCCAGCAATATCACAACGGCCCAGGCGCAGGCCAACAGTGTTTATAGCGCCTTGCAATCGCTCCAAACACTGACCAGCCAGGCCAACACCATCACCACTGAGGCAGGCAACGGCACGCTTTCCAGCAGCCAGCTCCAGAGCTATGCCACTCAGGTGAATGCCCTGATCCAACAGGCGGTGCAGCTTGCCAACACCCAGGACCCGGCCACGGGTCAGTATCTCTTTGGCGGCACAAACTCTGGACAGCCCCCCTACTCCGCCACCACCGATGCAAACGGCAATGTCACCGGAGTGACCTACCAGGGCAACAGTTCCGTAAATCAAATACCCATAGCTGCAGGGGTGACCGTGGCGGTGACTGTTCCGGGCCAAAACACCACCGGCACCGGATCCTATGGTTTATTCACTGATAGTCGAACCGGCGCAGACCTTTTCAACCACCTGATCCAACTTCAAAAGGACCTTTCATCGGGCAATACCAGTGCCGTCACGTCCACAGACAGTCAAAACCTGAAAAACGACGAAAACAACATGACCTACCAGGTGGCCAACAACGGGAATGTTCAAGCCCGGCTGACCACGACCGCCAGCTTGGCGACCAGCCAGTCCAACGCCTTGGCCACAGATATTTCAAACTCCTCCTCTGCGGACCTGGTTCAAACACTGACTGAACTGAACCAGACCCAGACCGCCTACCAGGCGGCCCTGGCCAGCAGCGCCGGCATGATGCAACTCTCCATCTTAAATTATCTCCCCTGACACCCCATGAACCCCGCCACCATCATTGAACCTGATTGGGACACCGGCCTTGGCCTCCAGCAAATCACCCTGCCCCAGGGCTTGCTGGGATTCGAATCCCAGAAACATTTCACTCTTCAATCCAATTCAGGGGAACAGCCCTTCGCCTGGCTTAAAACACAGGAACCATCTCCACTGGCTTTTGTAGTGCTGAACCCCTGGTTGGCCGACCCTGGTTACCATCCGGAAATACCGGATGCGGACGCCAGTTTTTTGGGGATTCAATCTCCGGAGGACGCAGAGTTCCTGGGCATTGTCACTCTGAAAGGGGCCGGGCACGCGACCATGAATTTGAAGGGACCCATCGTCATCAATCGTCACTCAGGCCTGGGAAAACAAGTGATTCTTGCCAATGCCACTGAATACTCGGTCCATCATCCGCTGCCAGTGGCGGCTTGAACATTCATGTTGATCCTTGCCCGAAAGCCCGGGGAAAGCATCGTCATTGATGGTCAAATTGCCATCAAAGTATTGAAGGTGGAGGGCGACACGGTCAAGTTGGGGATAAAAGCCCCAGCATCAGTAACCGTGCACCGGCAGGAAATTCATGAGGAAATCCAAAATAATAATAAAGCAGCAGCAATGAAACCCGGATGGACCCTGCCGAAACTAGCGGCCAAAAAGGGGCAGCCAGAAACCGGGCTTAAAAAAAAGCAATAGTCATAGACAAACGATGGATCCAACAGCGGGGACTCCATCTCACATGAACGCAAACCAAACTATCAATATGTCAGAAAAGAAAACTTCACTGGTTACTGGCTGCGCCGGTTTCATCGGCTCACACGTCGCCGACGAACTCGGCAAACTTGGGCACACCGTGGTTGGTTTGGATGACCTTTCTGGAGGCAAACGCGAGAACCTTTCGTCTCAAGTCCTCTTTTACGAGGGGTCAGTCGCCAACCACAAAGTTGTCAACCGGCTTTTTGCTGAGCACGATTTTGACTATGTCTTCCATCTCGCGGCATATGCCGCCGAGGGCTTGAGTCATTTCATCAAACGATTTAACTACACGAACAACCTGATTGGCAGCGTCAATCTCATCAACGCCGCCGTGAACGCCGGAACGGTCAAATGTTTTGTTTTCACCTCTTCCATAGCAGTGTACGGCCCCAATCAGGTCCCAATGACTGAATCACTGACGCCAATGCCGGAAGACCCGTATGGTATTGCTAAATACGCGGTTGAGCTAGATCTGCGTGAATCGCACGAAATGTTCGGCCTCAACCACGTCATCTTCCGCCCTCATAATGTCTATGGAGAACGGCAGAATCTTGGCGACCGTTACCGCAATGTAATTGGAATTTTCATGAACCAGATTATGCAGGGAAAACCCATGACAATTTTCGGTGACGGCCAGCAGACCCGCGCCTTCAGTTATATCAGCGACGTTGCGCCAGTGATTGCCAACTCTGTTCAACGCCCGGAGTGTTACAACCGCATTTTCAATGTCGGCGCAGACAAACCTTATTCAGTATCAGCGCTTGCCCATGCTGTAGCACGGGAGTTCGGAGTAAAGCCGGAAATCAACTGGCTTGCCGCCCGCAAGGAAGTAGTGCATGCCTTTTCATCGCACGATCGAGTCAAGGATTTTTTTGGCGACTTGATCTCAAATGTATCCTTGGAGGAGGGACTGCGCCGGATGTCGGGCTGGGCGAAAGCCACCGGCATTCAATCGAGCAAAAAATTTGAAGGAATTGAGGTGGATCGCAACATGCCTCCCGCCTGGCGCGATTTGATTAAAACCTCTCCGATCGCAAACCTATAAAAACCATGAGTCAACCATCAACAGACCCGTCGGTTGTTTACGGAAAGGATTATTATGATAATTACGGGAAGGCTTATTATGATCGGATGTGCGCGGTACCGTATGATCGCGACCAACCCACATGGAAAAACCACTTTCAAACGCTCGCCAAAACATTGGTTGAAAGATATCACCCTCACAGAACGATGGACGTCGGCTGTGCAAAGGGGTTTTTAGTGGAACATCTTCGCGACGCAGGGGTGGAAGCATTTGGCGTGGATATTTCTCCTTATGCCATTTCCCAGGCGCGCAATGATTTGCGCGCCTTTTTCCAAGTTGCGAACGGCGCAGAATCGCTATCCGGCCAGTTTGACTTAATTACCTGCATCGAAGTTGCGGAGCATATGCCCGAAGCAGATGCCCGTAGGATGATTGCGGATATGTGCCAGCATACCGACCATGTTATCTTCTCCTCAACGAATGAGGATTTTGAGGAGCCGACTCACATTAACATGCACCCGGAAATTTATTGGGTTGAACTTTTCCGTCAGCATGGTTTTTATCCGGATGCCCATTTCTGCCCGGGATTTATCACACCGCAAGCAAAGCGCTTCTTGCGTTGCACAAAACCAAAACTCCGAGTGTCCGTTTTTTCCCACGAACCGCCTACTTGCGCTGTCGCACTACTGCGTTTGGCCGGAATCATTCAATATTTGGAACACCAAAAACGGATGGAATTGCACTGGTGCGTCGCGCGCGACCCCCAACTGGACATTGAGCGTTTGTTAAAAAGCGATATCTTCGTTTTCCAGCGCGAGTTTGCAGACCGTCGCTTTTCCAGACATATCCTCGCATCGGTTCGTGAACTGGGCAAGCCTATAGTCTTCGAACTGGATGATCTGCTCATAAACGTTCCCGAATCCAATCCAAACCACAAGTACTGCCAAGCCATCACACCGGACGTTCTTGAAATGTTAAGAGAAGCGGATTTCGTAACTGTAACCACCGAGCCATTAAAAAAATATCTTGCCGAAGTTGAACCTCAGGCAAAGGATAAAACCTTTATTTTGCCCAACTACATCAATCTTGATATTTGGGATGGAGCTTCCCCGCCTCCAGAAAAGGCTGGCGAACCGTTTGTCATAGGCTGGTTCGGCACAGCCACCCATGATGAAGACTTGGCCATCATCAAGCCAGCCATCGTGGAAATTGCCCGCAAATATGCAGGCAAAGTTGTATTTAGATTTTGGGGCTATCTGCCCAAGGATCTGGAGGGAATTCCCGGCGTGGAACTCGTTCGCGGCTCCCAGCCCAATTTACGGCTGCACGCACGCGACCTGGTAAACTCTCGCATTGATTTGGCACTGGCTCCGTTGCTGGACCATCCTTTCAACCATGCCAAGAGTGATCTGAAATGGCTGGAGTACTCCATTTGCTACGTACCAGCAATTTATTCTCCAATTTCTCCTTACACCAATTCGGTCAAGCACGGATGCACAGGCTGGCTGGCGGAAAATAAACCAGAGTTTTGGCTTGAAGCCATCGAGATTCTCATGCGGGACAATCAACTCCGCCGCCAGATTGCAATTCAGGCCCACGACGAAGTCCGCCAGTCACGCTGTGTGGATACAGGATCGCAAGAATGGGATGCTCTTTATCGGGCATTTCAAGTCAGTGGTTGCCGACCAAAAGCACCTCAATTATTTTCGGAAGAACAACGTCGTGATCGCGCCACGGCTCATGCGCAGTATTTTGCCGCCGAATTATTAGCCAGCCAAGGATTGATGGAACAGGCCGCCAAGGCCTGTGAATCGGCCATAGAAAAATGGGTGAAGACGGACTCGTCCGTTGAGAAATTCATTTCCACCGCCGTAATGTCTTACCGTCGAGCACTTCAGGAAGCGAAGGGCAGCGCAGAATTGAATGCCAGCCTTAAAGCCGCCTCCGCACTTGCGGATGCGGGCGTCAAGGATCTGGCGCGCCAGTTTTACATAACCAGCCTCCAACAGGCTCAAGATACCAGACATCCGCCCACCGTTCTCCATGCCTTGATAGAACTTGCCCGTGCATTCAAAACACTTGATCCCCAAACAGGAAATCAGTTTCTCAAACACGGATTTACTCTGGCAAAGTCCATCGGTTCGGCATCCGGCCTCCAAACCATCGAAAAACTTCGATTGGATTATCAATCCGTCTGCAAGGATTCTCAATCATCCTCTAAAACCGACAAAAAGCAAAGCTCGGCGCCACAACCAGCCCAACTACGATCCAATGCTTCTTTTTCAAAAACCACCATTCCAGAATTATTGGTTTCAATCATCATTCCCACACATAACCGCCTTGACCTTACCAAAGCTTGCTTGCAAGCCATTGAAGCAAATTCCCCGCCTAAAAAATTCGAACTCATTGTCGTGGATAACGCCTCGACGGACGGCACTCAGCATTTTCTCACAAGAGCACAAACGCAAAACCAACTCAGTTTGGTGCTTAATGAAAAAAACGCCGGCTTTGCCCGAGCCTGCAACCAGGGTGCCGCTAAGGCCTGCGGTAAATATTTATTATTTTTGAACAATGACACTGAGGTGGTGGATGGATGGATGGATACACTTCTTAAAAAAGCCGAACTGCCTGGCACTGGCGTGACGGGGGCAAGGCTCCTATACACAAATGGCACAATTCAGCATGCAGGCATTACGATCATAAATGGAATACCAGATCACCCTCATCGCCATGCCCCAGCGGATTTCCCAGAGGCAAATGAAACCCGTGAATTAGACATGGTCACCGGGGCCTGTCTGATCACTCCATCAGATTTGTTCAAGCAGCTTGGGGGATTTGACGAGGTGTTCTGCAACGGGGTCGAGGATGTTGATTATTGCCTGCGTGTCCGCGCAGCGGGGCAAAAGGTAATTTACGAACCCAAGGCGGTGGTTTATCACCATGAAGGCCAGACGCCGGGAAGGTTTAATCATGTGTCGGACAACCTGAACCGGTTCTTCAGTCGTTGGAGGGGATGGTTCGACAAGCAACACAGGTTTATTGTTCCAACGCCTCCCCGGATTGTCGAAGCCAGCCAAAGCTTGTTCACACGCCCCCAAGCGGTAAAGACAGGTGCGGCAGCAAATCCCATCGCGGTGGATTGGGTAGGGTCCTTTTTGGATCATGGCAGTCTTTCACATGTCAACCGCTCACTTCTTGCCGCTTTCAAGTCCAGGACCGAATTGCGCGTCAAAGGCATCAGCACGTCCCAAATACGGGCAGACGGTTTTAAGGCTCTTGAGCAGGATTTGCAGACACACGCTTCACCTGACGTGGCAGTGACCGTGCGACATTCTTGGCCGCCCAACTGGGGCCGCCCCACCCATGGCAGGCTGGTGGTGATCCAACCGTGGGAATTCGGCATGCTCCCCAAGGAATGGGTTGACCAAGCACCCCAGGTGGATGAATTTTGGGTCCCCACCCGTTTTGTAAAGGATTGTTATGCGGCCTCGGGGATCCCGGCTCACAAGGTTTTTGTGGTGCCGAATGGCGTTGACGCCAAGCTTTTCCATCCTGGCGCAGAAGCGAGAGCGCTGGCCACCACCAAAAGATTCAAATTTCTTTTTGTGGGTGGAACCATCGGACGCAAAGGTCCGGACCTGCTTCTTCAAGCTTACCTGCAAAATTTCAGCGCAACAGATGATGTCTGCCTGGTCATCAAGGATTTTGGCGGAGACAGTTTTTACGCGGGGCAAACATTTGATACCCGTATTCGCGCTGCTCAAACCACGCCAGGCGCGCCAGAGATTCTTTACATCAAGGAAGAAATGCCGCCTGAAGACCTTCCCGGACTCTATACAGCCTGCCAGTGTCTTGTCCTTCCCTATCGGGGGGAGGGATTTGGGTTACCCGTTTTGGAAGCAATGGCATGCGGCCTGCCAGTGATTGTCACTGCGGGCGGTGCGACGGATGATTTTGTCCGGTCTGAGTTTGGGTGGCAAATTTCCGCCCAAAAACGACTGATTGGGGAAGCGGTGGGTGGAATGAAACTGGCCGGGGAAGGATGGATGCTTGAACCGGAAATTCAGGAAATTGGGGAAGCCATGCGCAAGGCATTTGGCGACCCCACAGGGGCCCGCGATCGAGGGCTGCTGGCGAGCAGGCATGTTCACGATCATTTCACATGGAATCATGCGGCAGAACAGGCCCTCCAAAGAATCCGCGTACTGGCAAGAGCAGAGGAGAACCGGAAAGACAGCAAAACCGGAAAATCTTTTGAGGGCGGAGTCCCGGCGACGGCGCGGGTGGGCAACCTGAACGAAGCCCGGAAGCTGTTTGGACTCAAAAAACCCGAACCCGCATGGAAGGCGGCCTGCGCGGCCATTTCTCCACGCCCATTTCATCCCGAGGGGTGGTTGCTTCTGGCAGAAATCGCCGCAGCCCAGGGAGATGGCTCCACAGCCCGGGCCTGCGCGCAACGCGCCCGTGAAATGGCCCCGGGCTGGAATCCGCCCCGTCAGTTTTTGAACAAGCCGCTGCGCGGAAATACAAAGCTGGATTGGATCAAGCCGCCGACCAGAAGCCCGGTTCTATTGACAGTGTGCCTCATTGCCAGGAACGAGGAGCGTTTTCTGGGCGCTTGCCTGAAGTCCATTCAGGGTTTGAATGCGCAAATCATCGTTGTGGACACCGGCTCGACTGACCGGACGGTGGAAATAGCGCGTGATTTTGGGGCGGAGGTTTACTCCTTCACTTGGAGTGATGATTTTGCCGCCGCCCGGAATGCGGCGCTGGAGCATGCCCGGGGAGACTGGGTTCTGATGTTGGATGCCGATGAAGAACTGCCCAAGGACCAACATGCCGCCCTGATGGGTGACATCGCCCAAGCCAAGGTTTTGGGTTACCGTCTTCCGCTGGTGAATATCGAGCATGAAGCCCATGGCCGCAGCCATGTGCCACGGTTATTCCGCAACATGCCCGGGATTTTTTACACAGGAAGGATTCATGAACAGATATTTCCGAGCCTGATGCCTCATACCAAGGCGTGGGGTTTGGATCTCGCCATCGGGACAGCACAAATAACGCACCACGGTTACACAAGGCAAATGATGGTGGACCGGGACAAAATCCAGCGAAACTTGAGGCTGCTGCAACTGGCAGTTTTGGAAAACCCCATGGATGTGAACCTGCTGATGAACCTTGGTTTGGAATGGGTTCGGTCTGGGGACCTGGCGGCGGGTGTGGATCAATACCGCAAGGCTTTTCATCTGATGACGGCGGGACGCGAGGACGAAACCGCGCCTGAATTACGGGAGGTTTTGCTGACTCAGTTCACCAGCCACCTGTACAAGATGCGTCATCATGAGGAAGTGGTGGAGGTTTTGAATTCGAAGCTCGTCCAGCGCGGCGGACTGACCGCCTCGCTGCATTTTGCAATGGGTCTGGCTCATTTCGAATTAAAGCAATTTGCCGAGGCTGCGGCGCAGATGCAGCAATGCATCCGGAAACGAGGGGAAAAGTCTCTGGCCCCGGTCAACACGGATATTCACACCACGGCACCTGAACATTGCCTGGCCCTGAGCCTGGCGCGGAAGGGCGATGCGGAAGCTTCGGAAAAATGCTTTCTGGAAGTCCTTGGCAGAACCCAGCCACAATCCGGCGCGCTGGCGGAAATCAAGCTGGATTACGCCCGGTTTCTGACCAACCAAAACCGGGGCGTAGAAGCCTTTCACAAGCTCCACGAGCTGGTTGCAGCCAATTCAAAGCACCTGGCCGCGTGGCAGTTTGGCGCGGAAGCGGCATTGACTCGCCCTGAATTTCTGGAATTTGGCAGGGATTGGACAACCGAAGCGGTGAAATACGCGGGAGAGGATTTCACGCTCCATCATCACCGAGCGGAAATCCTGATGTTGCTGGGAGAAAATGCAACCGCTGCTGTCATTTGGGAGAGACTCTGGAGCAGCGAAAGGCAACCCGGAATCCTGGCCGCCCTGATTTTATGCGAGTTGATCAATGGAAAAGTCAACCACGCACCAGGCCATGGAGCGGACGAACCCTCCACGAGCCGGGCTTTCATCAAATGGTATCAAAAGTTGATTTCCATGAAGTCATTCAAGGTGGTGGCCCGTGTGAATGAATCCTTGAGCTCGCTTCAGGGGGTGCTGCCAAACGCGGCGGCCATGCTGCAAAAAGCCCTGGAGGAATGCCAGCCTGCCTCCCGATAAAACTCAGCCAGACTCCAACTCCTTGATGATGAGGCGTGTCAAATCTTCCACCGAGTAGGGTTTCAGAATAGTTGATGCATTTTGCTGCCGGATGTTTTCCCGGGCCTGGTCATCCAGGTAGCCTGAGGCCAGAATGAACTTGGTGCCGGGCCAGCGTGGAGCGATCTTTTTGATGAGATCCACCCCATTCATGGCCGGCATATTGTAATCGGATAAAATCAAATCCACGGGTTGGCCCATGTGTTCCAGCATGAGGATGGCTTCTTCTCCGTTTTTTGCTGTGAGGACCGTGAATCCGGCTGATTCGAGGAAATTTTGGGCAAAGTCCCGCAAAAGCTCCACGTCATCCACCACCAGTATGCGGCCCTTGGGATTCTTCAAGGCCTGTTCCGGTTTTTCGGCTTTTACTGTGTGGTGTCCTCGGGCAAGCGGCAGATAGATATGGAAGACGGCACCCTGCCCGGCAGCGCTTTCCACATCCAAAAAGCCGTCTGCTTCACGGACAATCCGCTGGACAATGGGCAATCCAAAACCAGTGCCTTTGCTAATGGATTTGGCGCTGAAATGCGGCTGGAAAATGCGTGAAAGAATTTCAGGAGGGATGCCTGCGCCGTGGTCACGAACGCTGCACCGTGCGTAGTGGCGGCCCACAGGAAGGTGATGGCGGATGGCAAGGTGTTTTTCCAACGGGACAACGGCATTCACCACCTGGATAACACCACCTTCTGGCATGGCTTCCTGGGAATTGGCAAACAAATTGATCAGGGCCTGGGTGGCGCGGGAATAATCCATGCGCACTTCAACAGGTTCGTCTGCCGGCAGAAGATCCATCACCACGTTTTCACGCAGGTTGGGCCGGGCCAGCCTGGCGGCATCGGCAATCACGCTGTTCAAGTCCAGCACCGCATGACGCTCGTCCCGGCCACGACTGAAAGCCAGCAGTTGCTGGGTGATGTCCCTTGCCCGCACGGATGCCATGCTGATTTTTTCCAGGCTCAGGCCAAAGGCAGCGGGCAGGGCGGGATCACGGCGGAGCTGCATTTGCAGCAACTGCACGTGACCCATGATCACCTGGAGAAGGTTATTGAAATCGTGTGCCACTCCGGCTGCCACGGTTCCAATGATTTCCATTTTTTGGGATTGAAACCTCTGGTTTTGAATCTCGTCATAAAGGGAATGGTCTTCCACTCTGAGGATCAATCCCCCGGATTGGGATCCCGCCACCAAGGGGGTGATTTTCACCATCCAATGACGCCCATCTGCGGAGTGATAATAATCCGATTGTGTTTTACCAAATTCCCTGGCTTTCTGAAAAAGGCTCCGCAAGGTTTCACGCCGGGCAGGGTCTGGCACATAATCCAGGAAATAACGACCGGTTTCCGGTTTTCCGTTCAGGTGAATTCCAGCGTGTTCCTCCGGCAACTGCTGCCATCCATCGTTGGCGAGGATCAATTTAAATTCATGATCCAGACTGTAGATGGCGCTATCCAGGGATTGGAGAATGCTGCGTGCGAAATCCCGCTCCTCGCGCAATTCCTCCTGGAGCTGTTTGCGCAGGGTCACATCCCGCTCACTTGTGACATAACCCATGAACCCACCGGCCAGGTCAAATATCGGGGAGATGGTGGATTCGACCAGATAGGCTTCGCCATTGGAGCGCAGGTTCACCAACTCACCCACCCACTCCCGACCCTGGCGGACCAGGTCCAGATATTCCGTCACGCGGCCTTGTTCAGAAGGGGCTCGAAGGAATTGGTCCGTGCGACCCATCACCTCCTCGATGCCATAACCCGTGGCAGACTGGAAGGCAGGGTTGACATAGGTGATTTGAAAATTTCTGTCGGTGACCAGGAAAACATCCGGTGTGGCATCAATGGCAGTAATCAACCTTTGAACATGGGACTCCAGCCTGTGGGCCGTGGTGGTATCGCGAAAATTGATGAGAATATACCCATCCGGCATGGGGATGAAATCCAGGTCCATGACCAGGCTGCCGCCGTCGTCAAAAACCACTTTCAAGGATTTGCCGCGCTGGGGGTCTGCAGATGGACTGATGGAGATGGAATCAAAAATCTGGCGGGCGGCGGGTGGGAGGACATTGTGAATGGACACCATTCCGGGTCCCATTTCCGCAGGCAATTTGAACAAACGTCCGGCCTTGGGGTTGGCATGGGCCACACTGCCATCTGCGCGGCAAATAATTTGGGCATCCAGCGAGGCATTGAAGAGAGATTTCCACCAGCGTCCGGCGGCATCGTGCTGGCCGTCTCCATGATGCCTGGGGGTCGAGGACATAAGGCCGTCAGGCATAAACAAACAGCAGGTCCGTAATGGGTTGGATCCGGTTATGATTGAGAATCTTTTCGATGAAGGTGGCGTTTAAGAGCTGGCCTTCCGCCACCAGCAACAAACCATTGTAAGTATGAACGCCCTTGGCCAGCACCATGCCTGGGCGGAGTTCGTTCAGCAGGACCTGACGCACCTTGCGCGGCACCACCGCCGTGGGCTGGGCACGGATGAAAATGCGGACAGCTTGAGGATCAAACAAAGTACCCGCACCGGCCTTGATGGACTCCAGGGCCTCGTGGTCCTGAAACGGGCTGGAGACGAAGGCTGCAACCACGGTGAGGAGCCGGGCCAGCCAGGGTATCATTTCCCCGGCTAATCTGTCAGGATAGCCCCCTCCATCAAAACGCTCGTGGTGGGCGCGGATGATTTTTCCCACCGCCTCCAAGTTGGTGCCAAATCCGGTCAATTCCTGCCCCAGCACCGGATGCTGCTCAATGAGGGCACGCTCGGCATCGCCCAGGGATTCGGGTTCCTCTTCCCATTGACGAATGATCTGGCGCGGCACCCCCACCAGGCCAATGTCATAGAGCAATGCACTGCATTCCAGCACCCTGGAGTCCTCCTCATCCAGTTTCAAATGCTCGGAGACCGATTTGCAGAGCTGAAAGGAGCGACGGGCACGGTTCCCCAGCAATGGATAGAAGGTTTCCATGGTGTGCACGCACAATTCCATGGTGTGCACAAGGTTGTCCTCCAGCGCATCATTTAGGTTGTGCAACTGAAGGTTCTTCTGAGCCACCAGCTTGACCTGCTGTTCCAATGAACGGTTCAGCTCGATCAACTGCTGGTTCATCGCCTGGGTGGCGGACTGGAGGTGCGCGTTTTGATTGATCAATTCATGTCGCTGCACTCCATTTTTGACCGCTGCAAGCAATTCCTCGCGGAGCCAGGGTTTGACGATGAAACGAAAAATTTCCCCGGTATTGATGGCTTCCACCACCGTTTCCATGTCCATCACCCCGGTGATGAGCATGCGGGTGGCGGCAGGCTGAATGCGGGCTGCCTGGCCCAAAAGATGCAAACCGGAAAGTCCTGGCATGCGTTGGTCCGAAAGAATGACGGAAAAAGTTTTATTGCGAACATCCTCCAAGGCTGCCGTAGGATCGGTTCGCGCTTCGGTCTTGTAACCTGCCCGCCCCAATTCTTCCTCCAAAAGTTTCAACACTGCCGGGTCATCATCCACAAGGAGGATGGGATTAGGCAGCTTGAAAGGGGCCTCTGCATCGTTCATTTGACTTGGCAGGCGTATTTGAGTTCATGAAAAGGTGGACCAAGCCGTGTGATGGACTGCTGCGTAAGATTGCTGCAAACGCCTCAAATTCCGTCCCGCTTCCTGCCCCTGTCGGAATTCGCCGTCCACCCGCGCCCGAACCCTTTTCAACAAAGATATATTGGATTCCACCTGTCTGATCAATCCCAAAACAATGGGTTGAAACCGGCGCGCGGCCACCTTGGGGTCAATGCCCTGCCGGATCCATTCCGAGCAGGCGCGACCGTGCAACTCCTGAATTTCAGATTGGATATTGGAGATGACACGATGGCACTCGTCCACCAAGGGCCAGTTTCGTGATTCGATGGCCAAACTGGCAGCTTTGGCAAGGCGCTCCCATTCTGAGCAGGCTCCCCACAAGGCAGCTTCAGCCTTCATGAAACCAAGGCATTGGGTAATGCCGCTGCTTGTGAGGTTGATTCCGCGCCATCAGACCCCAGACGAGTGAGCATTGTGGCCCAGGCATCACGTATTCCGGTGATGTGCCCCACCACTTCGTCAACTCCATCCCGCCGCTTATGCAGGTTGCTTTCCATCAGACGGGCATCAAAATACACGTAGAGTCGTCGCAGAGTCTGCGCCAGCTCCCCTCCCGCCTCTAAATTCAGCGAGGCATTCAACTGGCGAATGACCTCCGCCGCATGCCGGAGGTTGTTATGGATGATTTCATTGCGCGGACCGGGGCTGGAAATATCGAAACCCTGCAGGGCACGCTGCATGGAATGGATGGCGGCATCCAGCAACATTAAAATTAATTTCCCGGGCGGGGCCGTTTGCGCGGCCACCTGGCGGTAGGATTTCCATGGGTTGGCGGATGTCATGGCTCAAAACAAACCTGAATCAACCCCCTTGAATGGATGACTGGCCCAGCTTGGAGGCCAGCAACCCGGCCAACTGGGTCATTTGTTTCTCGGAAGGGTAGTTGGGGTCCGCAGCCAGACTGCTGGCCATCAAAACTTTCTCGGGACGGAGGGATGAAACCTGCTGAAGCCGGCTTTCCAAGGCTGAAGTGCGCTCAAAGGACATGGCTGGGGTGACGGTCTGGGGTTGTGTCGGACGTGCAACCGGCTGTGCGGTTTCAGCATTCACGCTCTGGCCAGGATTTAAATTCACTTCCATGATTTTTTTAACAGCGACATCATTCCAGCCGAAAGAGTGCGGCGCAACTTCTAATCGGCTTTTAGCCCGACAACTTTAGCAGAAGAACTCATCTTTTTGGCAAGGTCCCAAATACCGTGTACACCGTGTATTCGCCAAAATACCGGGGTGAATTCAACACCGTCCACGGATCATCTGATACAGGCTGGGGTTGCCGGTTTAACCAGGACCACATGTGCCGAAAGAAGGTCTGCGACTTTACAGTTCCCCGCTGGACCCGCTCGTAATCCTCGGCGCCTTTGCTTACGGCGGGGTCTCCCGCATCAAACACGGTGTCGTCCGCCCAAATGATGGTCTGGGAGGAAAGATCCACCAATTTGAACCTCCAACCCACGGAAATGGGCGGGTAGGCGTGAAAAGTCGTCAATTGACAAAACAAAATGGCGTCGCATCCATAATGGTCCTTCAGGGAGCCAAAAAAACTGGGAGGCAGCTCCTCGGTTCCGTTCCATGTGGGTTGTCCGGTAAGGGTTTCCAGTGTTTCGGCGGAAGCCACCACCACCTCAAACCGCGCGGTTTTAATCAGTTCAGCCTTCACCACTGGATCAAGCATGGAACAGCCATCCAAAAGGTCCGGGGCTGAATGTTCATACGCCACCGGCAGGAGCAGGACGCGCTTGATGGAGGTTGGCAAAATGCCGGCAGCAGAATAGACATTGTTACCAGGAACAACGCCGCCTTGTGACCCGACCATGGACCCCACTAAAAATGTCAATAGAACCACCGTCAGGCAGCCAGGGTTGAATAAGCGCGTCTTCACGATCAATCAAAGAGTTCCATTGGTGATTTGTTCAGAAAGATAGGTTAACTGCTGCGTGGACTGGCTTTGAGCGGTTTCCATCGCCGTGAATTCACTGGTCCACCGGGCTGTGTCCGATGTGATTTTGTTTTCCAAGTTGGTGATTTGCGAATTCAGAGCCGTTACCTGCTGGTTCAAGCTGGCCTCATGGTTGGTGATGGTCCCGTTGGTTCCGGTGGTGTCGTTGATGTAATTGTTCACCTGCGTGGCCAAGCCGTTGGTCGGGTCATTAAACAGAGATTGAACGCTATTCAGGTTTGATGCCAGCATGCTGTTCAGCGTGGAGGTGTTTACGGAAAGGGTGTTATTCTGGCCATTGGATTGGATGCCAAGGTCCGAAAGCATCTGGACTGCGCCGGTCAGGCCAGACACAGGGCTGGTGACCAGAGACCTTAAACCTGATGCAATACCGTCGGCTGTCAGGTCCCCGGTCAAGACGCCCGGTGTGACCGCCCCGCTGGATGAGGTTTTTACTGCCTGATCGTTGGTAATGGCCGATTGCAGGGTATTGTAATCCGTCACGAACTGCTGGATGGCAGTGGAAAGCGCGCTGGTGTCGCTGGTCACGTTCAGGGTGACGCTGCCTGTTTGCGCCACGTTCACGGTCAGGCCTGGAATGTTGGAAGTGGCTGGGGAAATGGTGTTGGACTGGCTGACCAACTGCTGGGTTCCACCATTCAAGGTGTATAGCAGGTTGTTGCCCGCCTGAAGCGTCCCACCCGTGAGGCCGGTGGCCTGAAGAAAATTGCCGGTGACATCCTGCATCGAAATGCCCACATCCCCGGTGGTGTTGTTGGTCAGGGTAAACCGGTTGTTGATGGGATCATACGTAGCCGTCACGCCAGCGGTGGAGCTGTTGATCTGGTTTAGCACGTTTTGGATGCTGTCCGAACTGGCGTTGAAATTGAAAGTCACCCCGTTGATGGAGAATTGGCCCTTCCCACTGCCGCCATCAGAAATGGTTGTGGCCAGGTTGGCATTGGACATGGTCACGCTGGTTTGAACATGCCCCAGTGCAGATGTGCTGGTGACGGTTCCCGAATTGTTATTGTACAATTGGGCCACCTGGAGAAAATTGCTGGTGTCCGCAGCGCTGCCCAGCACTATGGGACTGCTGCTGCTGAGCGTGATTTCATCGGTGGTGGCGCTGTAACTGGCGGTCACTGCATTATTCGTGGCGGAGGCAATGTTGTTGAAAACCTGCTGGAGGGAATCGGTGGTGGCGATATTCACCTGGGCGCCGTTAACCGTGAAAAAACCCGCCGTCACCGGGGTGGAAAAACCCGCCGTGCCGATGGTTGTGGAGCTGATGTTGCCACCAGGGCTCAATACCTGGCTGATGTTGCCCGTCCCATTGATTTTAGCCGCCGTGGCCAACTGGCTGATGTTGAAAGTGTAGCTGCCTAATTCGGCAGCAGAACCCACCGTGGCCGTGGCCACCGAGGAATTGGACGATTGTACCGTGGAACCCGTGTACAAGGATGAATCCTGCAGCGTTTGAATATCGGTTTGCAGGGTGGCGAAATCACCATTGATGGAGGTATAAGCGGAAAGCTGGGAGTTTAGATTGCTGATTTGCCGGTTCCATGCTGTTTCTGGCGCACGCTCTGCCTGGGCGAGAGCGGAAATCACCGTGGACCAATTCATGCCTGAAGCCAGGCCGGTGACCGCCAGGTTGGGCGAATTGGTGGTGGACGTATTGGAATTGGATATGCTGGGCGGCGTGCCGCTTGCCAACATATTGGCAAGCAGATTGGACGCCGTCACTGGTCCTGAAATGGTGCTGGACATAGCCGTTATGAACTCTCGTTCCGCATTTTTATTTGAACCCACTCGGGCTGCCTCAGCTGGGACGCAACCATCCGTATCACTGAAAAATCCCGGACGGCGCATTTGCGCCGTCCGAGAATGATTCCATTAACCTGAATCGGCATTTGAGCCGACTTAATTGTTTAGCGGTTCAGCCGATCAACTTCAGAGCGATCTGCGGAATGGCATTGGCTTGGGCCAACATCGCCGTACCGGTCTGTACCAAGATGTTTTCCTTGGCGTAATTACTACTTTCTGTCGCCACGTTCACATCCATGATGGCGCTGTTTGCGGCCGCGAGGTTGTTATTTAGCGTCGCCAGTTGCCCGCTGTAATTATTCAAGGTTTCCTGGCTGGCACCCAGAGTTGCACTTAAAACGCCGATTTGCGTGATGGCGCTATTCACGGCCGTTTCTGCCGTGGACGCCCCGGCTACTGTACCGATATTTTGCGTGGCCAGCGAGGAGAAGGTGGCAGAGGTCAAATCCACACCGGACATGGAAAAGGTGCCGCCATTGCTATCAATTGTAACATTCAAGGCTGTGCCGTTAAACAAACTCACACCATTGAAGTTTTCGGTGGACACGTTGTTGACATAGCTCGCCAAAGTGCTGAATTCCTGCTGGTACAGGGACCGATCAGCGTTTGATTTGGTGACGTCTTGCGCCTGAACCGAGAGTTCGCTCATGCGGTCCAGCGCGCTGGTGACCTGGGTCAAATACCCGTTTTGGGTTTGACTGAAAGAAATGGCATCCGAAATATTATTGGAAGCCGCAGTGTTTTCACCTTGTTGAGACACCAGGCTCAGAGACACCGCATAACCAGCGCTGTCCTGTCCGGGGGATGTGATTTGATTTCCAGACGACAACCGCATCAGCGACTGTTGCAATGCCGAGTTGGACTGGCTTAGCAGCGTGGCTGTATCCATCGCCGCCGTATTTGTATTAACAACTATTCCCATATATACTCTTTCCGTGAGTTGCCCGTTTTAAGGGCTTGTTTTTTACGCAACATCCATGTTGCGCGACGAGATTTCTTTCAGGCACCCATCAATTTCCTGCCGACAGTTGGTGGCCGTCGAACGCCATTTGCACTTAATATCGGCAACATTGGGTGAGACTTGAGGGAATTCTATCTTTTTTGAAACATGCAGCTGCAATCATCAGTTTTTGATGGCTTTTAAAATTTGTGTTATCGCTTACAGATAAATATTTTACGTCATTTTAGCCCACAGAATACAACCGTTCACAGGATATGGCTCATGGGTTGATTTGAGGCGGTTTTTAAGGGGTTAAAGCGGGGTTTAAAACTGTGGCTCCCGGGAAACACACATGAAGCCAGCTTGACAGCAATAGCCGCAGACTTTTGAATGCGCGGATGTCCAAGCGATCCGTTTGGTTGCGGAAACTCGAGCGCCTTTTGCCCGGTGAAATGGAACTGGCCCCTGGTGTCCTGGAGAAATATTCCGGCGATAAATGGTTTGCCACCCATAAACCCGAGGCGGTGGCTTTGCCTCGAAACACGGCAAGCGTGAGCCGCATTCTTAAATTTGCCAATGAGCATGGAATCCCCGTCACGCCACGCGGGGCCGCCCATGGCTATGTGGGCGGATGCGTACCCATGCAAGGAGGCATTGCCCTGTCACTGGAAAGGATGGACCGGATCCTGGAAATCAACCGGCGCGACTTTGCCGCCGTGGTCCAGCCGTTTGTCAACACGGAGACATTTCAAAGAGAGGTGGAACGGCGCGGTTTATTTTACCCGCCGGATCCCGCCAGCCGTGCCAGCAACTCTCTGGGGGGCAATATTGCCACCAACGCCGGCGGCCCAAGATGCCTGAAATACGGCGTCACCAGGGATTATGTTCTTGGCCTGGAAGTGGTCCTTGCCAACGGCAGCATTACAAGGCTGGGCGGGCGCACGCATAAAAACAAAACAGGATTCGACCTGCACCGCCTGTTTGTGGGGTCCGAGGGTCTTTTGGGGGTGATCACCGAAGCCACATTGAAGCTGCTTCCCCTGCCACCCTTTCGGGCCAACCTGGCAGCGGGGTTCCCCTCCATGGCAACCGCCGTGGAGGCCCTTCAATCCATTTTTTCCGCCGGTTTTTTGCCCTGCGCCCTGGAGCTGGCGGATGAATTCACGCTGGCGGCGGCGGCCAGACGAACCGGAAGCCGGCGCCTGCTGGGATGCGGGGCCCACCTCATCTGCGAACTGGATGGACAGGAAAAATCCGTGCGGGGTGAGATCCGGGAGTTGGAACGGATCATCCGTGGATCGAAGCCGTCTTTTGTGGATCGGGGATTGGGCGCGGCGGCGTGTGAAACCGTATGGAAGATTCGCCGGGAGTTTTCCTATGCCCTGAGGGATACGGGGCTGACCAAACTAAACGAGGATGTCGTGGTGCCCCGAAGCAAACTGGCGGGATTATTTCGATTCGCCGCGCAAATGCAAAAGCGCCATGGATTGCAATTGGCCTGCTTTGGCCATGCCGGGGATGGCAACATCCATGTGAATGTGATGGTGGATATGAACCGTGAAGGTGCCTCAAAACAATCTGAAGCCTGCCTGGACGATTTATTTCAATGGGTGATCGCGTCCGGCGGCGCCATAACCGGGGAACATGGCGTGGGTCTGGCCAAGAAACGGTGGTGGCCCATGGCAGTTTCGGCAGAAGCCCAAGCCCTGCACCTGACCGTCAAAAACGCCCTGGACCCCAATGGCATTTTGAATCCGGGCAAATTTTTGGATTCCAATCTCAAGAAATGATTTTGGGCGTCAAATAACTTTTGGGAGATTTCTCAAACGCCCGAAAAAAAAGCCAACTCAAGACGAGTTGGCTGGAACCAGACAGAGAAATGGAAAAACCCTCAGGGGGTCAGGCCAAATAATTTCCGTTCTTCAGGCAGAAGGTTGGGATTGGTGGCGGCGCGTGCCAGGTATTCACGGGCCATTTTCTCATGGCCATTGGCCCGCAAAACGAGGCCGTAATAGCCCGCCACGCCGGTATCGGAAAGCGATTTGACATCAAATGGGGCAAAGACTTTCAAGGCATCGGCCGGCCGGTTCTGCTCGTAAAGAGAGAAGGCGTAGGTGGATGCATAAGAGATATTGGTTGGCTCCATGCCGTAAACCTGACTGGAGAGATCGAACGGTTTCAGCTCGGTTTCATTCAACAACAAGGCGGTCATGGCCAGGTTGTTTTTGGCCTGCAAATCGTTGGGGTCCTGCTCCACCTGCTGCTCAAAGAGGTTCATCAATTCACGCGTGCGCCCGCCGGCCTCGAGGTTTTTCATCATGAGCGGTACGGCCCACTTGGCTTCGGGATGATGCTTTAAGATGGAGGACAGCAGGTCTGTCTGCTCTGCGGTCCATTTCCATTCCATGGTTAGCTGGAGCAGAACCGTCAGGTTTCTGAGACCCACACCGGCGCCCTGCACGGCCTTGGCCCATTCGTCATTCATGGAATCGGTCAATTGTTCGCCGTAAAACGCCTTGGCGAGGAGGGCATGGCGCATGAAATCCACGATCTGCCAATTCTGTGCCTGGAGGGATTGTTGCAGGCCGGACCAATCATGCAGGGCCATGCGGCATTCGGCGGAGAGCATGGCCACCGGCTGGTTGGTTTGCAACGAGCGAGGCAGGCGCGTGAGCCAGTCCAGGGGGCGGTCTGCCGGAAGATGCCCTATTTCCCATTGGGCGAGGGAATTGATCAAATCCACGTTTTTACCCGCGGCAGCCTCTGCGCTGACCAAGGCGGGGCTCAAGCCCGGGTCCGAGGCGCGCTGCAACAGGTCCAGTTGGAGGAGGCGGTCGGAGAAGGATGAATCCGGCTCGGCCAGCAATTTCCTGGAAAGTGCCAGCGCGGAGCGCATTTTTGAATGGACGAAATCATCGGCGATCAACTCCCGCATGGCGCGGCATCGGTATGAGGCGTTTGTTCCTACTGCAAAGGCGTTTAGCTGCTGCACCGCCTCGGCCACGGACACCTGATTGGTGCTGTGCAGGCGGATGACCGCCAGGTTCATTCGGGGGGCCTCGCTTGCGGGGTCCAGGCGGGTGGCGGCGGAAAAAGCCGCCTCGGCTGCCAGCGGTTCATGCAATGCGATGTCCAGAACACCGATTGCATTTTGGTATTGGGCGGTGTTCTGGCCGGATGCCGGGATCTGGTTCAGGGCATTGGTGGCAATACTGAGATTATGCACCCCCAAGGCCACCATGGCCAATGCCACGCGGTCCTCGGTCGAGTTGGGGTCCAGGTCCACCACGCGCTGACGCCATTGCAGCTCATTCCCGCGGGGGTCGCCCGCCACCATGTCAGCCATCAGGCGGGTGGCCTCCACATTGCGTTTGTCCAGGCGGAGAACCTCCGAGAGGCTTAATCGCGCCTCGTTGAATTGGCCATGGGCGACGAATTGGCGGGACATCCGCATCAATCCCGCCTCCTTTGACCTTGAATAGCTCATAAAGGCCACGTAACCAACCAACAAAGCCAAGGTGGAAGCCAGACCGATGACAAAAAGTTTTTTCATTTTTTAGTTTTCCATCCCAAAACCAAAACCTGCCGTTTCAAAACCGCCACTGAAAACCGCTACTTCAAACTGCCTTCCGCCACGGCTTTGGATTCTTTGGCGTCGGGGCTTGCCGCAGGAGCCCGGCCAATGATGATGATCTGTTCCCCGCTGGTCCACTCGCTCAGTTCCAAACCATGCTCAAGGCATGTTTGGCGCACTGCGGCGCTGGATTCCGGGGTTAAATCAGCCGTCACCACGATGGCATTGATGCCATGCCTGGCGATCAAGGCGGCAAAATCCCCGCGTCCACCCAGGACCGGGTAACCATACACCCATCGCCCGTGGAGAGTCGAGTCATCATCAACCAATCCCACGATGGATCGGCCTGTGGATATTTCCGCATTGGCAAAGCTGAGGTACCGCAACCAAAGCCAGCAGCGGGAGCCGGCGCCATAGACCAGGATGCGGCGACGCCCCATCTTGGCAGAATCCCCGAAACGAGACCAGCCGACCAATTCCTCGACGACCCGGTAAAACACGCGCAGGGCCAGAATGGCGGGCTGGCCAATGGCAAAAATGCTGAGGGCCACGAGCAGGATTTTCTGGTACTGGTTGTCCGGGTAAATCAGGAGCGCCAGGCCCAGGCTCAGCATCAGTCCCAGGACCAGGGTCAGGAAAAGAATGAGCACATCCCGCAACCGCGCGCGGCTCCAAATGGTGATGTAGGTGCGGGAAGCAGCCAGCAGCGCGAAGGTGGGGGTGAGCCAGATGGGAAGGCTGACGAACCAATCATACCAAAAATCCGAGGTATAGGTTTCGGTCAAAAATTTGGCCACCAATACGGCCAGGCTCATCCAGGCCATGTCCCAGGCGGGATAGGCCAGCGCCTTGAAAGTGATGGGCGTGGGGCGGCGCAGGCCCCGCATCAGGGCATTTCCGGTATCCCGCAGCTCGATGATGGCCAAATGCCTCAACAACACATAAGCGCCCGCCAGGAAGGCGATCAAAAAGATGCCCGCAGCGTGGGATTCGAACATGGTCACCATCAGGCCAAAAACCACCAGGGCGATATTGCCGACACAGAGGACCATGGCTACACGACGGGTGCTGAGGCCGGATTTGAGCAGCCGATGATGGAGGTGATCCAGGTCCGGCTGCATGATTCCTGATTTTCCGTGATTTGAGCCTTCGGGACCTTCCGATACCCAGAGGCTGCGCACAGACCGGCGCCAGATGGCCAGCATGGTGTCATAAATGGGCACGCCCAGAACCAGCATGGGAATGGCGAGCGAGAGGAGGAAGGTGTTTTTGGTGCAGGTATCCAGGGAAATGACGCCAAGCATGAAACCCAGGAACATGCTCCCGGTGTCGCCCAGGAAAATGCTGGCCGGATGGAGGTTGTAGCGTAGAAAGGCCAGGCAAGCGCCTATCAAACCCATCAGCACCATCACATTGCCGGGCATCCGGCCCAGAATGAAAACGCCGCACAAGCCCACTGCGGAAATGCACGCCAACCCGGAGGCCAAGCCATCCAGGCCATCAATCAGGTTGAATGCATTGATCACCGCCAGGAGCCATAAAACCACCACGATATGATCCAGCCAAATCGGCATGTGCAGCCCGAAAAAATCGCCGAATTGTGTTCCTGAATACGTCATGAGGAGGGCCGCGCACGCCTGGCCGGCCAGCTTGATGATCGGGCGCATACCCCGCACGTCATCAATCACGCCCACCACCAGCAACACCAGGGAAGCCGCCACGAAATGCCGCCACCAATGAACGCTCAGGTTGCCTGCCACATCGGGCCAGGGGAAACACATGGCCACAAGGCAGGCCACATGCACGCCTATCACGATGGCCAGGCCGCCGCCCCGCGCCGTGGGTTGTTTGTGAGGCCGCCGGGCATTGGGCAGGTCCACGACCCCATACCGGCGGGCCAATGCCCGGACAATGGGGGTGAGAAAATACACCACCACAAACCCGGTCAAAAAAACCGCCACATATTTGTTAAACGATCCGAACACTCTATTGGCTTTATATGTTAATTGTTTTCGTTAAATAGTTTACTTAAAAAAAACAGGAAATCATGATCCATGATTATTGACAGACATCAAGTCCTTAAGCACCGCCCCAAACCGAGGCACCAACTGTCGGCTCGAAAAACCCCGAGCCAGCATCCTAACCCCATTTGCCCCTGGCTGGAGCCGCAATTCTTTGATTTTTAATATATGGTCTTTCACGATACCGGATTCCCCGTGTTTCGCCATGGATTGAGCTGTTTCCGTGCCGCCCGCTTCGAGAATTCGCGAAATATGGCTCGGTTTGGGTCCCACATACAATAATGGGGCACCCACAAGCATGATATTATAGATTTTACAGGGATGCACAATACCCACAAAAGGATCGCCCATCACCACCAAGTGCAAGTCCGCCGCCGAGAGCGACCCGGCCAGTTGTTCAATGGGTTGGTAGGGCAGGCAGAGGATGTTCGCCAGCCCCTTGGATTCCTTGAAGGCTTTGACTCGTTTGAATTCGCTGCCGCCGCCCACAAAGCAAAAGGCAATATCGGACCGGTCCGCCAAATCCGCTGCGGCGGCCAAAACCGTGTCCAAGGGATGACACGGGCTATGATTGCCGGCATACATCACCACGAACTTGCCATCCAAACCGTGGGCCTGGCGAAACCTGGCCCTTCCCGCCTCGTCAAACCTTACATCCTCATCGTGGGACCAGGGCGGGACGACCTCGATTTTTTCGGAGGCAATACCCTTCTGCAAAATCCGATCCCGCATGAATTCGTCGAGGACAATGATCTTTGACGCGGTTCGGAGGCTGAATCGGGAGCAAAATTCCAGGGCTTTGGCGACGGGTGAATGGGGGTTGAGCCAGCCTGCGGCCACGGCTTCATCCGGGTTCAGGTCCATCACCCAGTAGCAGAGCCGTCCGCCCCGCAATCGCACATACAGGGCTCCAATGAACGAGATGATGGGCGGGGAAGTGAGGGTGACCACCAGGTCCTGCCTGGGCAGGCGCATCAGTTTGAAGCAGCAGGAAATGATGAAGGTGGCAAAATCAATGATCCTGGAGAGCTTGGACCGCTTGCCGAATCCCGTGTTGGAAACGCGGTCAATCCGGATGCCGCGCCAGGATTCGCGTTTTGGGAAAAGCTTTGCTGGGTTGTCATAAGCGCGGCGGCTGGCCACCACGGTCACCTCGTGACCCGCCTCCTGCAACCATACCGCCAGGTCCTTGAGATGCTGGGCCGTGGAAACCAGGTCGGGATAGAAAGTCTGATTGATCAGTGTGATGCGCATCTTTGTAACACTTTTTAAAAATGGCAATGAACGGTATTATCTAATGTAGTGTCCCTCAAGTCCATTTAAGCATCTGTGGCCAATTTCTCTCGTGCGCGTTGGATTTTTTTCAAGATTTCGGCTCCCTTGGCCCTCCACTCATACCGCACAGGATAGGGATTGCGCTCGGCCAAATACCCGAGGATGGCTTCGGTGGGTTGCTTTGTGCTGGTGAAGCTTCCATCCCGAACAACATATTCGCTCAGATCTCGGAAGAACCTCTCGACCAGGTGCATCCAGGAACTACTGGTCGGGGCGAAATGGGGATCGATGGGCAATGGACCTGGGTAATTGAAAATGGTTCGCCCCGTCCCTATCAAATCCATCCTCATTTTAAAGCCCTCTCGGGCAGAATTTGTGGTTCCAACCATAACTTGCCGCCCGGAGGCGAATGCTGGTTGGATGACGGAGCGCATGTTTGCCTTGCAAATCATAAATTAACATTTTTTTATGGAGTAAAAGCCTATGGTTTGGCTCACAATTTCTGCTAAGAAGGCTCAATAAGGACGTCTCCTCCTCGATCCGCGAAAGTTGAACTTTGAGGGTCGCGACACAAAGTCATAATAACCTCGTTGGACCAAATAAATCCATCATCGCCGGTCCGAAAATTAAAAATCCGGCCGTCAAACCAGCGGCCAAAATTGATGACATTTCTATTTCCAAAATGAATTTTTCTTCCGTTTAAAAAACTGCAGCCTACTTGAATTGGCGTCCCCTGCCCAATTGAGCCGAGTCAGCGCCGCAAATAGGTTTTCTTCAAGGCGCTGCATGGAATTTTGCCAACTCCTGAATTGTAGGCAAACGCCACCATATTGCCGACTAACAATCGCCAATTCAAAATGACATCTGCCTAAGCATGGCCTTTTTCTTTTTCCAATTCAATGCCCACCCGCCCCAGAGCCAAGACAAAGAATCCAAGTCATTGGTTATTTTATGCACCAGCATCCACTAAAAGTTCTCGAAAATGTTCGACTGAAAAATGTTTGATCGCCAATGGTGCCTTTTCCATTGATTGCATTTTTAAAGCGCTGACTTTTTCTTCAAGTTGACGCAATGCAGACACAAGGATCTCCACATCCCCGTCCTCACATTCCACCGCAGCCCCAAATTTCTTGGCCTGCTGGGCCAGGGTTGTTCCCCGGGTAACGACCACGGGCAACCCATTCACCAGCGCTTCAATGACAACTCTGGACGCACGAAGCCCATAGGAGGATCGCCGGTATGGAAGCGCCAAGGCATCTGTTCTAGCCAACCATTGGCCATATTCTCCTTCTCGAAAAAGCCGTCTGATTATTTCAACACGAGGATGATATTTAATGGCCTGAGGCAAACAAGCCATTTTCCCATCGGGTAATCTGAAATCATTCACCCATTGAAGAACAAACCTGGCCCGAGTGTTGGGAAACCGATTCAGGTACAACTCAATCGCAGCAACCAGCACATCACTTCCCTTTTCGTATCTCCCAGGACCGTAGCAGCCAATTAGAATATCTTTTTTGTCCTCAGTCACTTTATCGAAGACAAAATTCCGATTCACCGGCTGGACAGGATGCGGAAAATATCGAAATGGAAGTCCGAAAACCTTTTCCCCGGAATACCGCATCGCTTCGGTCTCAACACCCAAAATGACTTTGCCTGCCTTGACCTCCTTGGACAATCCGCGCAAGATCAATCGCATCAACTTTGCCGTATGGCTTTTTGCCAGACTCTCTCCATTCTCATCTTGCGTGATAGGCAATCCTGGAAAAAAGAGAAGCACTTTAACTGTTTGGCATTTCAACCGAAGTTTGGCCAGCGAATACCAGCCGACAAGATGATGGACCGTGGCCGTCGGGACAAAATAAAACTTGATCCCATTATCGTTTTGCAAGGAAAGGCTCACCGCCTGATAGGTTTTTAAACCATGCCATGGAACGCGTGCGTAACGCCGCCATGTCGGCGCGCTGTCGCTTAATTTCCTATAAATAGACCCGGGCAAAACAGCTTTGGAGGCAAACTTTTGAAGCACCTCGGAACTGGCATTTTTTGGAACGAAAAACAAAACTTCATCGCCCAATCCCTTCAGTTCGTTTTGAAAACCAAGCAAATACTCGAACCAATGCCCAGCCCGATCTGTAAGCGAGTCCTCAACGATTACCCAATTCATCTTCTTGCCTTATCAGACTTCCATGCAACTACAGAAATATTTTTACATTGCTGAACGGTCTGCTGCACATTGCCGGGGGCGATTCAATTCCGACGCATAGAATGGCGCAATTGATTAATTTTTCGGATGCCCATCCATTTGCGGGCCAGCATTCCTGGTGAGAACCACCAGCCAGGGCCTGCCAAATAAGATTCGGCCTGACGCAAAGCCTCGTCGGCAACCACATCCAAGCCGCAAGCCAACAACTGCAAATACTCCTGCTCAAAAACCCGGACCAACACAGATCGCTGTAACAAGGTCGGTGCCCTTCCCTGCTGGCGGAGAAAATCCAGGTTGCTTTCAACAACCCGGCAGACGGAATCAAATCGAATTTTAAGATCCCGAACGGCATCGCGGCTGCTAGGTGTGGACAACCGGTAAATGGCGCCGCTTGCCTCTCCCCATGCCAATGTGGCATCTTGCAAAACCCCGAACCAAAATACTGCATCCTCTGATTGCACCCGGTCGAAATCTTCCGACCAAGGTTTCAAAGATTTCAGCCAACTTCTCCGAATTAGCGCCGCGTGCAAAATCCATGGCGGATAAGCTATTGAGATTTCTTGGACAGCACGGGAGGGGATTCCGAACGTGGCTGGACGACATATTTTGAGCTTTTGCCGTTCACCATCTGGAAACTCCTCCCAAAAGCCTGCCAAAATATTTGCAGCCGGAATTCCTTCCACCAACCCCAGGCGCTCCGCCAGATAATTTGGCGCCAGCAAATCATCGGCATCCAAAAACAAAACCCATTCGCCTGAGGCGTAAGTTAAACCGTGGTTTCGGGCCGCGCCGGGCCCCACTTTTTCTGAAACAATCAGCCGGATGCGCGGGTCTTTAAAATCCCGTACAACTTCGCATCCGTTATCGGATGATCCGTTCTCCACCACGATCATTTCCCAATCCAAAATCGTCTGGGCAATCACTGAATGGATGGTTTCAGCAATGTATGGCCCCTTGTTGTGGAGAGCCGTAATGATGGAGACTCGTGGCATTTCTTGAACTCTAATTTAATGCGAATTTCCAACGGCTTTGAGCACTTCCGCAGCATTGACAGCCCAGGATGCAAAACCTTCATATTCATCCCAGCGCGGTTTACTTTCTTGGATTAAAAGCGATTTCATTCCACCAACCACCGCATCCAGCGAGTCTGGGGCGACCACGATTCCCAGATCGAATTTTTTGACCGTTTCAACCAACGCGCTAGGCGACCCCGAGGCCAGGACCTGTTTGCGTGCCCTTGCCGCCAGATTAAGGACGCCGCTTTGGGAATGAAAGCTGGAGGCGTAGGTGAGCAAAACAAAATCCGCCCCGGCAAAATATTTGCCAAGCTCTGCATCGTCCACAAACCCCTCAAAGAACCGGCATCGTCCGGCTACGCCCAACTCATCCGCCAGCGCCCGATAATCTGAAAACTGCCTGTCCTTTGGCGAGACCACAGATCCCGCCACGACCAGAAAAGCCTTGGGCGCTTGGGCCAGTGCGCGAATGGATAAATCGAGGTTTTTGGCATCGCGCACAAATCCGAAGGCGAGGAAGACCTTTTGGCCAGGAGCAACACCCCATTCAGCCCGAATCGAAGCGGGATCAAAGCCACCAGGGCTGATTTCGTACAAGCCATGGGGGACAAAAACAGTTCGAATTCGTTTAGGAACCATCGATGGATCGGCCAGAGCTTCATGGATGGTGACAAATTCCAGGGGAAGATACGCCAACCAGACAGACCATCGGTGCCACCATTTCGGTCCGACCGCATAACTTCTAACGGGATCGTGTAAATTGGCCGCATAGCGATTACCGAAGACCTTGGCCAGAAATAAATGAGGCCATATCCAGAGTGGGGCCATGTATTCGACGAAATTATGCAGGAAAACCAAATCAGGACGATGTTTTGCCACATGCCACGCCAACACCAGCCGACATACTGAATAGTTCCACAGCAGAATCAGTTTTTTAGGCCAATCACTTGATTCCAGCCTGATCCAACCGCCAATAAATTCCCGTTTAGCAAACGCAACAGGCCGACCATTCAAAAAGTCCGGAGTGGAAACAAAAATTATTTCGGCACCCGATTTGGACAAGGCCTCAGCCTGACAATAGGCATATTCGGCCAACCCACCCATGGATGCGCCCGCAAAATATAGAATTTTGGGATTTTTTATGAACTCATCCGTTTTCAAAAACAAATATTTAAGAAAAAGTTAAAATTGGAATAACAACTCAGGAAGAATGCGACAGCGCCTTTTCCAATTCTGCAAGAAATTGGGCGTGGATTCGATCAGAGTTAAATTCATCTCTTGCGGATTCTGCAGCGGCCATGGCATAATGTCGTAGCTGCGGGGGAGATTCGGCCAGGTTTTCTATTGCTTCCACCAAGACACAAGGACTGGGGTCGGTGACGCATAAGCCCCGGTCTCCATGGCTGGCCCATCGAACTGCGGAACAATACTCAGGCCCCCAGATCACCAATGGTTTTCCAAATTGCGCAAATTCGATTAGTTTGGAAGGAAAGCTGGTTTCCATGCGCCGCCTGAACTGCGGATCAAAAACCATGGGAATTAAAAAGGCATCAGCCTCAGCCAGCCATGAGTCCAATTCGCTGCGCCGGGCAAATTCTTTCCAGCGTCCCTCGTTCCGCATGGCATCATGAAAATCTTCAGGCCAATTGGGATTGGCGCCCCGGACTTCAAAAAGAAGTTTTTCATTTTTTCCCGCTTCTTTGAGAGCCATGGCAAGCATTGGTCCGTATTCAAACAAATTTCCAAAATAATAAACCCGAAACCGCTTTGATCCCGCTTTCGTTTTTGTTATTTGAGGCAACAGCGGGGCATTTTTAGGGATTGGGAAAAGCACCGTTGCCCGGGGATTTTCCCCGAGGGCGCTTTTCATTCCCTCGCACACGCATAGAGCTGCGCTTGATTTCTGGTAAAGTTCTAAAAACTGGCTCGCCAACCTCCTGCGAAATGGCGAATGCACATTGGGGATGTCAGGCCACCAATCATGAAAAAATGTGACAAGAGGCAGATTGTTTTTCTGAGCAAACCGCAAGGCTGCTTGGCAGTCACCAGCATGAGCCACGGTTAAAACGACTGTTCGTCCGGCTTGAATTGATTTCTGCGGTGAAATTGCGTCAATCCAACATCCATTCTCCAACACCATCAAATCCTCTGCATACCGGCTGAAGCGTGTTGATTTAATTCGTTGCACCACTTTCCAAAAGACACTTTTGCAGCCATCGTTTTCCGTTTGGCGCTTAAATTGGTCCAGGCAAATTCCGGGGCGCTCAATCAAGTGCCGATGCAAAGTAACTTGCCCTCCGGTTGTTGATTCTGGCAGAACGGACGAAATGAGAATCACCCTAATTTCTCTCATTCTTCACCAATTTTTCAATTTGCCCCACAAAAATCCCCTGCAACCGATCCGGATTAAAGATTGTCTGACTCAGTTCATGGGACTTAAGAGAAAGGTCCTTCCTCACTTCAGCATCACGACCAATGCTCCGGCAAGCGTCCAATACCTGTCCTGCATCTGGTGAATTTACCGCCAAGGCCCCGCCAGTTCGTTTTGCAACTCTTGAAGGAGTGCAATAATCCGGGCCCCAAAGAATGATTGGTTTTGAAAATGCGGAATAATCCAACATTTTCGTTGTGAAACTGGTCTGCATGTAAAGTTTATGCTCCTCCTCAAAACTCATCACCACAAGCAGCGCATCAGCGCCAGCCAAGACTTTTGCCGCTTCATCCGGTGGCTTAAAGCCCAGGCACACTCCAGCCTTTGTGGCTTCTTCCAAAATGCCTTTGGGCCAGTCGCCGGTAGGACCCACTATGATGATTTCTAAATCGCTCTCATCTTTTGCTTTTTCCAACAAAGAACGCAACATTCGCCCATAAAAGTTTTCCGCAGCTCCGACATAAACCAACCTGAATTTTTTATTTTTAGGTGGAAAAATTGTTTGAGGAATGGTCTGCTTTCCGGGCATGGGATAAATGACGTGGCTATTGGGATGTGGTCCCAAGACCTCCTGCATACCATCACTGGTGCAGAAGGCCAGATCGCATTGATTGTAAAGGCTCCGATATTGGCGGCTCAGCCAATCTCGAGTCCAGGCAGAACCAAAATGACCTTCCATGACGGGAAACCAATCCAGAAATAATCCAGCCAACGGAATCCCATGCCTTTTGGCAGCCCTTGCAGCAATGTGACACAGGCTAGTTTCAGCAAGGGTCAAAACAACTTGTGGTTTGAATTTTTTGATCGTTTTTTCAAGCTCCCTGTTATGCATTTGCGTCCAAACGCAATTTTCATAGTCCCTAATCAACGAGGCCAGTCGGGGGCCAAACCTTGATTTTCGGAGACGGTGCAGCAGGTATGGCAAGCGCAACACCGTGTGAATAAGAAGATCGTCGGCAAAGTCAGCGTTGCTTGCAACATGCAACTCAAATGGATGCCGCTCCACCAAATGCCGATGCATGACAATTCGAACTCCATTATCATTGCGAGGCGGAACTATGCTTGCCAAAAGAACTTTGGTCCTTCTTTCAGATTCTGGCAAATTCATTTTTTAAGACGTTGTGAACCATTACCATTTCGGATAAATTGCCAGCCATATTCCAGACAGACAAAGGCCTGATAAGATTAAATCCGTTTTGATCTGCTCAAACCAAACAGCATGCTCTGTGTTTGGCATTCTGAACAAATCAAAAATTCCGTGCCTGCGATGCTGACGAAAGGTTTATGCGCAATGCTCATAGTTATTTTAACATGGTGCTGGCATGCGATAAACCCACCGCGTCTTACCCCCTCTCCGCCAATTTTATTGGGGGAGAGGGACGAGGAGAGGTGGTGCTGAGATTTCAAAAAGTGAGATTGTTCATCTTTCGCTCTGGCTGTTTGCGAGCACCCCTCTCCTTAATCCTCTCCCCACACTCCGTTTGCGGGGAGAGGAGACCAAAGGCGTCAGGTTATTTTATGCGCTTGAAAAGGTTGAGCATCTGTGGCGCTTGAAATGTTTTAAGACCGTCACAAACCCATCGTCTCTTTCTCCCTCTCCGCCAATTTTATTGGGGGAGAGGGGCGGGGAGAGGTGGTGCTGAGATTTCAAAAAGTGAGATTGTTCATCTTTCGCACCGACTGTTTGCGATGCCCCCCCCTCCCTTGGAGAGCCTGTCTGGAAATGGCAATGGGTGCTGTTGTCTGTCGAAAACCCTTCGGGCGGCTTGTCTTTTGGCTTCAGCCTTCGTTGCTCGCTCCTTGCAGACCCATGGCGGGTATGCTCGTCGTTCGCGCCTCGGCTGAAACCAAAATCCATTGCCGCACCACCCACTGTCATTTCCAGAAAGGCTCTTTCCCTCTCCCCACACTCCGTTTGCGGGGAGAGGAGACCAAAGGCGTCAGGTTATTTTATGCGCTTGAAAAGGTTGAGCATCTGTGGCGCTTGAAATGTTTTAAGACCGTCACAAACCCATCGTCTCTTTCTCCCTCTCCGCCAATTTTATTGGGGGAGAGGGGCGGGGAGAGGTGGTGCTGAGATTTCAGAAAGTGAGATTGTTCATCTTTCGCACCGACTGTTTGCGATGCCCCCCTCCCTTGGAGAGCCTGTCTGGAAATGGCAATGGGTGCTGTTGTCTGTCGAAAACCCTTCGGGCGGCATGTCCTTTGTCTTCAACCTTTGTTGCTCCCTCCTTACAGACCCATGGCGGGTATGCTCGTCGTTCGCGCCTCGGCTGAAACCAAAATCCATTGCCGCAGCACCCACCGTCATTTCCAGAAAGGCTCTTTCCCCCTCCCCACACTCCGTTCGTGGGGCGAGGGAATAAGACACTCTTGATTGTTTAACGGTCTTGAAAGGGTTAAGCGTCATTGGCACTTGTATTAGTTTAAAACCGTCACAAACCCATCCTCTCTTTCTCCCTCTCCGCCAATTTCATTGGGGGAGAGGTGGTGCTGAGATTTCGGAAAAAGAAGTTGTTCACCTTTCGCACTGACTGTTTGCGACCACCCCCTCTCCCTTGGAGGCGCTGAGTCACGCGAGTTCAACCCAGGGAGGGGGCGGCCCTCCGTGGGTGAGCCAGTCATAGACTCCCTTCATTTTTTCGGCAACTGCCTGCCATGTGTAATCTTTGCGGACCAAATTGCGCCCGGCTGCACCCATGGCGGCCAGTTCCGCCGGACCCATGGCCAGGAGTTTATCCAGTCCCTGCCCAATGCCATCCACGCCCGCCGACACCTCCACGGCGCCCCCGGCCCGGGCCAGTTCGCTGAAATGGCATTCCCGGGTGAGAAGCACCGCTAACCCCGAAGCCGCAGCCTCCAGCACGGCCATGCTAAATCCCTCGCTGTGGGAGGGCAGCACAAAGGCATCCGCCCCGGCCAGCATCGCGCTTTTGCGGTCGCCATAAGCGGGCCCGGCAAAAACCACCTGGTCGGTCAGGCTCAAATCCACAGCCATCCGCCGCAATTCCGCTTCGTGGCCGCATTCATCCGGTCCCACCACCACCAGCCGCCAATCCCCTGCACGGGGGCCCGCATGCGCCCAGGCACGCAGCAAGTCCGGCACCCCCTTTTTGGGATGAATCCGGGATAAAAACAGGAGAATTCGCGCGCCAACCAGATGCGGATGCTCATTCCAGACCCGCCGCGCCTCATCCCTGACCAGGGAAGAGGGGAGATCAATGCCGTTGGGAATGACGGCAATGGGGGCTTTCAGGCCATACTCACGCAGGCTCAGCTTCTCCGCGTCGCATAGCGCATGAAGGCAATCCGCGCTTTGAAGATTTTTGTTCTCGAAAAGCCGGCCCGCCAGCCGTTTTTTAAGGCTCCCCTGGCGCAAGGCCCAGGGTTCCAGCATGCCGTGCGGCGACACCACGCGCCGACATCCCATCCGCCGCGATAGGGAACGGCCCAAAATGCCGGGATGCATCCACAGACCGTGCACATGCACCAGATCGCCCTTGCCCAGTTCCCCCGCCAGACGGCTTGCGAGATCTGGCGACCAGCCAAAGGCAGCCGGACCTTTCACACGGCCAGAGATGATCGTCAGGGATTTGCGTGACCCGGAGTGCTGTTTGGAATCCTCCGCAAAAAAAGCGTCCTCTAATCCGCTCACCACGCCGGGAATACCTAAATCATCGAGGCTGCGGGCCAAGGCCCAAATGACCGGGGGAATGCCCCCGCCACGCCGCGAGAGCCAGGAGGTAAGATGAATGACCCGCCGCGCTGATTGCGGACCGCTCACGTGCTTGACCTGCCTTTATGGGCCGCCAACTTTTTCAGCTTCATTTGGTTCATTGGCCAACTCAACGTCGAATTACCATATATCCCACGTTTTGGTCAGTTAACGGCATGCGACAAAGGGGTGCGTTTAGTTTTTATTCCGCTTGCCGCTTTTCTTATCCATTCCCTGCAAGGGTGCTCAAAATACCTATAGGAAAGCTCTGAAACCACCAAGACCAAGCCAACCACAACAGAACAGGATAAAAATTCACCAAGATGATTTTTCATATAGTTGTTATGGAAAATAGTAATGAATGCTGCCTGCCACAGGTAAATTGAATACGACCTCTCACCCAGCCATTGAAACACCCTGGTCCTTAAAAGGTGAGCACCCATGCCCTTATCAGAGGCCATAAAGATCACTAAAAATGGAAAAATAAAAAGAACCGAAAAACCCGGTAAACCAAGAAACGCAACCGAAAACAAAATTCCAATGAACGCAAGCGTCGCCAAGTTGATCAGACGCAAATCCAAAAATAAGCTGATTTTTTCCCGATAAAGCGAACAAAGCAAAAAACCGATGCTAAACCCAATGATTCCGCGAGCTAGGAAGGCTGGCTTCCAATTAAAATTAAAAATGGAGACATTCCCCAGTCTGTATGCCCCAACAACGCAAAAAGCCAAGATCAGAATGAGAACGGCTTTCAGAATGGTGCAAAAGGAATTCTTTTGCACAAGGCTTTGAAATAAAACAAGCATCGGGAAAATCATGATGTAACAAAAGAATTCAACACCTATGGACCATGCCGGACCATTAAAAGTTGGCAAAGAACAGACTCCTGACATCAGGGTCAGATTCAATATAATTTCTCGATGTAGGTCAAAATAAGACCCAACAAATTTTAGCCCATATTTTTGTATACTGTGCAAAACAATCGGTATTGCAAGAAATGTTGTCAAATAGTATAGCGGGCAAATTCTTGCAACCCTGGCCACAAAGTAGGATTTCCAATCCACAGGCTTATTTTCAGATATGTAAGCCCAATGCAAAATAAAGCCGCTTAAAATAAAAAAGAGGTCCACTGAATATTCGCCCCACTGAAACAATTGGCATATTCGATTTGCCCGCAAGACACCACCACCCGCCCATGTTAGATGGAATAGAAAAACATATAAAGCTGCTATTCCCCGCAAACCAGTATGTGAATAAATTGCTTTTATTGAGGGTTTCATCATTTTTAAAAACACCCGATTTAATACCCCTGCTTATTCCCAATTCGAATTATATCGCCTTCCAATATTGGAAATATTTTTAAACCAAGTAAAAAAAAGGAGCCACCCTTTATTTTGGATAAACCGCTCACGTGCTTGACCTGCCTTTGTGCGCCATCAGCAGCCAGAGTTGCAGACGGGCGAGCAGGGAAAACGAAGCGGGTTGGGCGGATATTGCCGCCAGCGCGGCCTGTTCCAAGCCTTGGGCGAAATGGTCGGTGCCCCATTTGGAAATGGCAAACCGGGATCTCCTGCCCATGGCGGCCAGGTCCTGATCGGGCTGTCCGCAGCGCAACATCAACCGGGCCATTTGCACGGTGTCCCCGGGGTCGAAGGTAAAGCCATTCAACCCTTCCTCCACCAGGTCGCCCGCGCAACCGCAGCGGCACGACACCAGCACGGGCAATCCGCACGCCATGGCCTCGTTCACCACCAGGCCCCATTGCTCGGTGATGCTGGGATGAATGAAAGCCGAGGCCAGGGCATAAAAAAGAGGCAGTTCCTGGTACTGCTTGAACCCGCGCAAAAGCACGTTTTCGCTGAGGCCCAGGGCGCGGATGCGCTCAACCAAAGACTCGCGCAAGGGTCCATCACCCATGATGACCAAGTCCCATGGCTTGGCGCCATTGGCCCCATCCTGCACCTGCCAAAGCTGCCGGTACCGGGAATACGCCTCCACCAATCCATCCAGATTCTTCTTGGGCACAAACCGGGCTGATGCCAGGAAAAAGGTTTCCGGCAGGTTATGTTGCCGACGCAATTCCCCGGCGTGACTTCTGAACTGACCCGATTGCTCCTGAAAATAGTCGTTGTCCACGGTGTCATAGCCCGTGAAAATGCGGTCAGCCGGGAAGCCCAGCTTCTTCAGATATTCTGCATGCGCCCTGCCCCCCACCAATGCGGCGCCGAACAGTTTCAGGAGGCGGCCCTTGATGCCTTCCTTGATTTGCTGGCGATTAAAATCCCAGGCCGTGGATTCGGACATGACCACGGCGGGCACTTTTTGTTTGGCACACCAATCCAGCGCAGCCAGCGCGCAGCGATCCGACCAGCCCGGGATGGCCACCGCCTGGGGCTGAATGCGCGACAAGGTTTCATGGATTCGATGGCGAATCCGCCCGGCGGAGAGGTTTTCCACCGCTTCATTGGCGAACAATTTCACCCGCTCGAAACCGGCGGCTCCATCCATGGGGTCCCAGGCATACATCCGGTCCACGTCGGAGAATTCCACCGCCGTGACCTGCATTCTGCGGGCTGCGGCCTGGATCCGGGCATGATGATAAGGCCCCAAGCGATGGAACAGCACGGCCACGCGCAATTTTTTTGCCCCAGGCTTTCCCGCCCCGGATACCGCATGTTCAGAAATCATCAAAGAGCCTGTCTATAAAGGACCTTGGGCGCTGCGTCAATGGATTTTGGGCCGTCCCACCGCCGTTTCTCACCCTCCCCCCGCGCTTCGCTGGCATGGGGAGGGAATAAAGACACGCTGGATCGTTGGACGCCATCGTTCACCCCTGCCGGATCCCGGTAAACCCCTTGCGCTTGCGCAAACCGTGCCGGCGAGCTTCACTGAACATAAAGCTCAATCTTGGAGCGGCATGGGTCATGGCCCCCCACGCGGGTTGAGCGGCCGCCGGTTGGCGGGCTGCCTGTTGAGGCAGCGCGTCCGATCTGTGCGAGCCTACCCCGGCGCGCGCCCGACGCCGTTCGATCCACCAGATCAACCCGGCCCCGAACACAAAAGGATAAAGCGTGATCAAGGTAATGTCCCGGCCCAGGTTGAAAGTCAGGATCAAGCCCAGCGCGTACATGGGCAATCGGCCGAACTCCTGCACCTGCAAATCATATCTGGCCAGCCAGACCACCCAGAGACTCATGAGGAGCGCTGCGGCTGCGGGGCCTAAAATGCGGCCAAAATTCACCACCCCCTGCCCGATCATGCCGGTGGAGATGGTGGTGTCCACCGTGCCGTTTGGACCGGTGATGTGATGGCCCCGGGCAATGGCGTAATCCAGTCCGATCAAGGGCTTGTTATGCCACAACCCACGGGGGATGGGATTCACCAACTCCGCAAAATAGCGCTGGCCCCAGTTGACCCGATAACGCCCGTTCTCAATGAAAGTGCTGATCCAGCACAGCTCCTCGTACATGTTGAGTCCCTCGTTGTGGACTTTCTTTTGGGCGCTCAAATTCAAACCTTGTTCCTGGAATGCCGCCGTGATGGTGGTATGAGACCGATTGGCGATGATGAATTTCATCCAGACATTAATGGCCAGAAAAAACAGGAGCAAAACGGCGGCTTTTTTCCACATGCCACCCCTTAACTTTAAGAACACCCAGCATAGGATTGCCGGAATCACCAGCGCGAGCAACTGGTTGCGTGTGCGGCTGAAAATGAAAAAGGGCCAGGCTGCAATGCACAGGGCCAAGGCCTGGATCCGAACCTTCCGGTCTGCCGCCAAGGCCAGAACCACACCCAGCATGGTGGCCGAAAGCAATTGGAGATAAACGGCGACAATCGAAAAGCAATCGAAGCCCGCGCCGATCTGGCCGTGTGACCACGGATTGGCCTGATAGCCGAGAAACGGAAAGACATAATAAATCACCTGATCTTTCAATACCAGGAAAGCCACGAAGAGAAGAAACAACCACACAGCGGCGCAGCCCGCAAAAACCCGTTTGATTTGCCTTTGAATCATTGGTTGATCCACACCGTGTTGGAACAACTTCATCACCCCGCTCCCCCGCGATTTCAGGCTGCCATTGATGCGGTCGTGCAGCATCGGTGCCGAAACTAGGAAAACCACAAGAAACCACGCCACCTGCCACCAGGCGCTGCTTAGCACTTCCGGCGTAAACAATTTTACATGGTTGTGGGGGTAATCATTGTAAAAAGCATCACCCACGTACCAAGCAGCCACGGTGCCCAGGACTGCCAGCAGCGGCAGACCCGTGCCATCCTTCATGCGATGCCAGCCCATCATGCCGCCCCACGCGAGGAGCAGAATGACCACCCAAAAGCTGACGGGCATTATGGAGAGAGTTTCGATCACAAATTCTTTTGCCGGGATTTTAGGGTTATTTAAACTCCCTGGCTACATCTTCAAATTGAAATTATCCGGTATGAAGTCAAATTGAACGCGTCATTTTTTGCTTCCTCTCCGCCAAGTACCAGAGGGGGCGGGCCAGCAGTACAACCGCGAATGGACGCCAATTCACGCCAATGAAAATTCTTTTGCGGGGCGGGGAGACCGGGGGCGCTGGGTGGGTGTTTGTTTTAATTGTCTCACTGACAGTTTGCGAGTGCCCCTCTCCCTTGGAGAGCCTGTCTTGAAATGGCAATGGGTGCTGTTGTCTGTCGAAAACCCTTCGGGCGGCATGTCCTTTGTCTTCAACCTTTGTTGCTCCCTCCTTACAGACCCATGGCGGGTATGCTGGTCACTCGCGCCTCGGCTGAACCCAACATCCATTGCCGCACCACCCACTGTCATTTCCAGAAAGGCTCTTTCCCTCTCCCCACACTCCGTTCGTGGGGCGAGGGAATAAGACACTCTTGATTGTTTAACGGTCTTGAAAGGGTTTAGCGTCATTGGCACTTGTATTAGTTTAAAGCCATATCAAACCCACCGCGTCTTACCCCCTCTCCGCCAATTTTATTGGGGGAGAGGGACGGGGAGAGGTGGTGCTGAGATTTCGGAAAAAGAAGTTGTTCACCTTTCGCACTGGCTGATTGCGAGGTCCCCCCTCCCTGGCCCTCCCCCCGCGCTTCGCTGGCAGGGAGAGGGAATAAGAGGCGCTGGGTTGCTTATGCGTTTGAAAGGATTGAGCGTCATTGGCGCTTGAAATGTTTTGAGACCGTCACAAATCCACCGCTTTTTCTCCCTCTCCGCCAATTTCATTGGGGGAGAGGGACGGGGAGAGGTGGTGCTGAAATTTCAGAAAGTGAGATTGTTCATCTTTCGCACTGACTATTTGCGATCTCCCCCCTCCCTGGCCCTCCCCCCGCGCTTCGCTGGCAGGGAGAGGGAATAAAAGGCGCTGGATTTTTTAAGGATATTGAAAGGGTTTAGCGTCATTGGCACTTGTATTAGTTTAAAGCCATATCAAACCCACCGCGTCTTACCCCCTCTTCGCCAATTTCATTGGGGGAGAGGGACGGGGAGAGGTGGTGCTGAAATTTCAGAAAGTGAGATTGTTCATCTTTCGCACCGACTGTTTGCGATGCCCCCCTCCCTTGGAGAGCCTGTCTTGAAATGGCAATGGGTGCTGTTGTTTGTCGAAAACCCTTCGGGCGGCTTGTCTTTTGGCTCAAGCCTGCGTTGTTCATTTCTCCCCTCTCCTTAATCCTCTCCCCACACTCCGTTCGCGGGGCGAGGAGACCGGAGGCGCTGAGCTTTCAAAAAGTGAGATTATTTATTTGTCGCACTGAATGTTTGCGAGTGCCCCCCTCCCTGGCCCTCCCCCCGCGCTTCGCTGGCAGGGAGAGGGAATAAGAGGCACTGGGTTATTTAGCGGTTTTGAAAGGGTGGAGCGTCTTTGGCCATCGAAACGTTCAGAGACATTATTAGATCCAACGTCTTTTGATCCCTCTTCGCCAATTTTATTGGGGGAGAGGTGGTGTTGAAAGAACGCCGGGTGAGGGCACCCGGCCTACAAGGCGGCAGGTTTCGGTTTCTGTCGGCGCTCCGAGTTTGTGCCTGCGATGCGTTTGATAACAGACTTGGTTATTGGCCGGCAACAGAGAATGAAAAATGCATGCCTTGCGGAGAGGGCAGCATGACAAACAAATTGAGATTGGTTTGGGCTGACACACCGCTTTTGGTGTCTGTCACTTGTAAAACCCAGAGATTGGTGTTTCCTTCCTGGGCAGTCGAATAGGTCAAGCCCAAGGCAGGATTGGATCCGCTGCCGGAGGAATAGGAGGCCAAAGGTCCGCCGTTTACCCCCACCAGCCATTGCCAGGCAATGGGATCGCCCGCCGGACCTGCGGCGCTTGCGGACAATTGAAGGGAGCCTGGTTGGACGGCGTACACCGTGGAATTGGTTTCCGCGTTGGGAACACTGACCGATATTGCAGAAACGGCCAACGTCGTATTTCCCGAACTGTTTGTCCCCTGTAAAACCCATTGGTTGTTCTGCCATGCCGCCGTCACCGATCCTCCGTTGGCAATCATAGTCTGACCGCCATTCACAGAATTCAGGTAAAAAGGAATGCTGAATGAGTTGAGATTGACGAAATAAACCTGTGCGCCGGATGGAATTTCACCCGAATCCGAGTTTTGGATCACCCAGGCCGAGCCAGGGGCCGAATTATTGGCATAATACCGGGATCCATTGCCGTAGCTGAGAATGTTGGTGGCAGCAACCGGGCTTTGCACCTGGGTAAAATACTGGTTATCCAGCCCGATTTCGGCATAAGGCACCCCGCCCGCAGCGGACTGGACCAAGACTGAATTTTGCAAATTGTTGAATTGGGAACAATTGTTGCCGGAAAGCACAACGTTGGTGGACCATCCACCATCCAGAAACAGGGTGACGCCAAAATCCGGGTTTTCCAGTACGTTTCCCGAGGCGATGACCGATTCTGAACGCCGAGGATCCGTTGCGGAGGATCCGCCGGAAATTTCCAAAAAAGTGGCGGGATTGATCACCGTGTTTGCGGTGATGAGGATATTGCTGTTGTCAAAGGTTCCCTGATACCCCGCCACGCCCAGGTTCACCACGTTGGCGTAATCCTGGCAAACGAACGTGTTGTTGGAGACCGTTAGATTGTCCGCAGGCCCGGTCTCGATGCCGTTCAAGCCATTGCCCGCCAGGTAAAACGAATTGTTGCAAACCACAAAACCGGGGTTTCCACCCGTTCCGCCCACAATCTCAAGGGTGTTTCCGGTGATGTTGGTACACAGGTTGTTTTCAAAATAACAGGTGTTGGTGGTGTAGGCCAGGGAATATTCAGCCACCTGAAAAAGATTGTCAAACAGGCAGTTGCTGAAACAAATGGAAGAATCCAGGTTGAAAGCGGTCGCGTTGCCATCCAGGAAGGAACAATTTTGAACCAGAAGATTGGCGTTGACGCCCTGGTCCAGGGTTCTTGCCATGTCACCGCGCCAATGCTGAAACACCACATTAGTCCAAATCATCTGGTTGAACGCCACATCAGGGGCTGAATTTGCCACAAGAAATGCGTCGTGGGTCAAGTCCCAGCCCTGGCCATCCACCGGGTTGGCCGGGTAGCCATGCAATGAAGTATTGCCCTGCTGGACCCCGCCATCCACAGTCATGTTCTCGATGATAAAAGGCAGGTTGTTGGTGACCGGCGGATTTTCCTCAAACAGGAACCCGCGCCACGCGCTGCCGCCCTGCAAAGTCCAAGCCCCCTGGCTGATCAACCGGGTATTGCCAGGACCATCTCCCGTGAAGGCCAGGCCGCCCCGATTCAATCCAATGCCGAAATTTCCGTACCCCGGTGAAGTTGAGCGGGCCAAGACCAGATAGTTGCCTGAGGGAAAGTAAATCGCGGCATTGGCATTGGTCACGGCAGCCATGGCGCTTTGGATATTGGCGCTGTTCTCGTGGCCGAAGGTGGCAAAGGCTCCGGCAGTGCTCTTTTGCGATGGAATCGAAATATAGACATTTGTCCCGCGAATCACCCTGGTGATATTGGCAATAAGATCCTGGTTTCCATAGCCGACGGTTCCATAGGAGTTGGTTCCATAGGTGCTTTGGCCCTGACCAAAAATCTCGATGGCATCCCCGACACAAGACGTTGGAAGGACATTGGTGGTGGTCACCAAAACCGAATTGGAGCTGGTGTTGACATACAACTGTACTGCATCGCCAATCGCGCCATAATTGGTGACATTCAGAGTCTGGCCAGGAATTGGAATCTCATTGATGGGACTGGAAACCGGGGCCACGACCTCAACAACCACTTGCATCTGCACGGACAACCCGTTGTTAGGATCTTTAACGGTCAATGTCCACACATTGGTGGTTCCGATCATCGCGGGTGTGTTTGTAAAACTCATGCTCGGATTCAAACCTGAACCCTGGGAATAAACCGATGCCGCCCCCCCGTTTACAACCTCTGTCCATTGCCAGGTTAAAGAATCATTCGCCCCTGAAAAAGCTTGGGCCGAAAGCTGAAGAGGCCCAGGATTGAACATCAGAACACCGCCATTTGTACTAACACCCGCCGGATTTGCAGTGATGGCGGACACCGAAGGCGCCGGATTACCGACATTAATCTCTGGCACCCACCGACCGTTGGTCCAGTCAAACACCATCACTTTGCCCCACGGAATAATGATCGGACCCAAGGTCCGGGCGCTATTCAACCATATTGGAATGTTGGCATTGCTCCAATTTCCATTTGTCACAACAAGTTGAGCGCCCGCCGGAATGCTGTTGGAGTCGGCATCCGAAAGTTCGAATGTGACATTTGTGCTGTAATGATAGGTCAACAATTCCATTGGTCCACCACCATAACTAATGTTGACATTAGTTCCAGCACCCCCATCACACAATTGGTATGCCCAGTAATTATTATTTGTGGCAATAAATGCGTAAGGCCCGGTATCTGACTGTTGGGCGTGCAATTGGTTTCCGTTAAAATTGTTTGATGCGATTTGGATGCCGGATGCCCAACCGTAATTAACGTAGAATGGACGAGGGCCATTTGCATTTATTATATTGTTTCCAGTGATTATTATATTTTGCGCACTGTTTGGATCGGTTGGCCCAGTTCCTCCTGCCATAAAATAGGTATAGAATCCATTTATAAAAGTGTTACCACTTATCAGGATATTGGTGTTACAAGCGTCCGGAGATCCCGGTTGCGCCCCAGCCTCCCCAATGTCTATAGCAATCGTAGAAGCTCCCGGCTCTTCGATAAATTGGTTGCTGACAATCAACACCGAGCTTGCCGGGCAGGTGGCAATGGCATTTCCACTGTTTTCACAGGAAAAAACGTTATTTGAAATAATATACGGCTCATTGGTAAGCGTCCCGCCGTTTAAAGAAATCACATTGTGCCACACATTTGTGGTAACATTATTAACGAAATAAGACGGGTAATTAGTGGGGTACTTCAAATAAAACTCCTCAACCTGATACATGTTTGAAAAAGTGCAGCCTGTGATCGTGTGCGCAAAATTATAGTTAAACACAGTCGCATTACCATCCCAGGCAAAACAATTGGTCACAAGAATTGTCTGATTTTCCGCCGAGCCGGTGATTCCTTTGATCATCTCACCGCGAAAATGGCGGAATTCGCAATTGTTGAATTCTTTGAAAAGATGAAGGGGCTGAATGCCAGAATCCAAACCGGCATATGAGGAGCCATCCCAGCCCTGACCATCAATGGGATTCGCCGGTTGGGTTCCCTCATTCCCTGTGTCGGCAATTGGCATACCCCCATCAAAAGTCACCCCCTCCCAAATTAGCGGATAGTTGTTAGTCACCGGCCCAATGCAATTAAAAATGCCGCCACGGAGGCAGAACCCTCCCTGGTTCTTAAACGCTCCATCAGCCACAAGGATGGTCTTTCCAGGCCCGGCCCCTTCAAAATGAAGCCCACCTTTATTCAATATGATTCCTTGGCATAAAAAAACTGCAAAGTAGATTGGATTATTAAAGTTAGTGTATTGGCAATCTGGTATCATCAAGAAATTACCAGCAGGAATATTGATGATTGTGTTCGTCCCTTGGGCTGCGTTGACTGCGGCTTGAAATGAATCCGAATTATTCTTCCCATAAATGCAATAGACGCCATTTGACGTCACCTGTGGAATATCCCCTGAAATCACCGCGTTTGTTTCATTGACAACATTTCCAATGACCGCAATCAAATCCTGGGCATTCGTTACGTAAAGGCCTTTAACATTATTCCCCACATTCAGGTCGCCCACACCAAACAGCATCACCGTTTTTCCGATATCCGCGCTGCTCAAACTATTGGTGAATGAAACGATGGTGGATTTGGCCACTGTCCTGACCCAGACCTGCCGTTCATCCCCCACCGCACCAAAATTGGCGACATTTAACGAAGTTTGGGCGTGTCCACACCTCGCGCCAAATTGGACCCATGCCCATAAAAGGCTAAGGCCCACCGAAATTCGGAACAATTGCCTGAAATTCAAAGGAATCTCTGTACACATTTTAAACAGGTGCCGCAATGGCCGACACCCTGCCGGGAAACAGCATTCTTCATACCAGAGGAATCAACCATGGCTGAGCCACTTCCTGTACATTTTCCATGCAACGGGCCTTCGCTTTTTTAAGCAGAATCCCACACCCTGCAAAGCCTGCCACCACCAAACAGGCTCTCGCAACACCCAATCCAAACCGCGTTTACGGGCATATCCCAACTGGGAAAGCAGCCGATACGCTCCAACCGCCAAAAATTGCGGAAAGGGACATCGCAACCACACGCTCCATAGTTCATTCCGCGAATGGCGGTGGTGATTTCGGATTTCATTGCGTGTGGCCCCGCTGAAATGATGACGAATGGTGATCCCGGGATGATATAGAATTTCATACCCCGCAGCCACGCATTGAAGTGCATAATCCGGCTCTTCGTACATGTGAAAAAAGCGCGATTCGAAACCTGGAAGCGAAAGATAAACATCCCGTCGGAGAACCGCCCCCGAATTGGCAAAGGTGCGCGTCAATCGAGACTGCCCGAAGTCGGTCTGTGTCAGGGTATCCGGATATTCATCAGTTCTTTGGGGAAAATGCAAAACCGCCAGCTTGGGATTTTCCGCGAAACATTTCCCAATCAATTCCAAGGCGTTGGCCTGTTCCGGGTAACTGTCATCATCCAAAGCGAATACCAGTTCACCTTTGGCTTCTCGCATCATGTGGTCCCGGGAAGCCACTGAACCTCTCCCTGTTTGATTCACGATCAATCTGGCATGGGGAAAGACCTCTTTCACAACCTCAACAGTATCGTCTGTACAACCGTCTGCCGTAATCAAAACCTCATAGGGTTCTGGATTCAAAAGTTCAACCCGTGCACAAGTCCGCACCAAATCCGCAGATCGGTTGCGCGAGGTTATCATTACGCTAACCCTCATTACGGCTCAAATTTAAATTTTGCCCTGGCTTTCTGCATCATATGACATTGTTTTTTTATTTCCCGGCTTTCGCAATTAATTTGCGTCGAAGTATCTGGTGAATTTTTTTAATACAATCGCGATCATCTGTGTCAGCCACCGCGCCTGACAGGAGCCATGCGTCATTGATTCTACGAAACTCGGCCTGGTCCTGTTCCAGCGCATATCGAATCGTTTTCGATGGCGAAAAGCCAAAATCCGCCGGGTCAACCCACTTTGCACCTTTCAAGAACATTTCCCGCACACTGGGATGCGCGTGGTAAACTGGAATACAGCCCGCACGGGCCGCATTCACATACTTTTCAGTAAAATACCGCTCCTCCAAACAATTTTCCAGACAAACGGCCACCTTAAATTCTGAAAGAAAAAGAAGATATTCATCACTATAGTAGCCATTCCCCGGGGAACTTCTACCTTGGTGATTTAAAGGAAGACCTCGCCTCCACACTCTGGGGAAATCCCTGAAACGCTTCCACGAGTCCAGATTGCCATAAAGCTCTACCAAAGGGTCTAAAATCATGCGGTTTCTTGACCAAATATGCTTTTTCAGAAACCATAATCTGCCTCCATAATTACTCACGCATGCAACTGCCGCTTCCCTCACCACAGGCTGCCGTGGAAATGTCATCGGACCCCGAAACGTTGGATGCGGAACGCGGTAGGCCGGATTTGGATTGCCGTAAAATACATGTTCGGATTCATCCAATTTCCTCATCAACTTCTTGCCAATGGGATGACTATGAAAATGATGATGCCATTTTGGTTCAATGGTAAACCAAACCTTGGGTCCGGAAAATTCAAGCAATTCTTCAGTGGGATCATAAAGGGCTACAAGACCATCTGCTTCCTTAAGATTAACCCGAGGAGAATAGAGCACGTCATCAATCTGAAAGTCGTTCCATTCCGACGTTCTGTATTGCTGCGATACAATCCTGAACTTATTTTTCAAAATACTTCAAAGGTTGCAGGTGTTTTGCGGAAAATTCTCGACGATTTATATTTAGTTATTTTTTTAAATACTTTATTCCTTAGTGTTTTTGCATCTTCAATTATTATAATTAGCCAAGCCACTAATATATTATGAGAAAGCCTGTGGTGTTGCAGGCGAGCAATAGTGTAAGGTTTTGAATACGATCTAAAATCATATAAAAACGGCTTTTTTCCGCAAAAATGGGCGACCCTCGGGCGTTTGATTTTTTCAGGAAAACGCCATCCGTGACCCAAACAATCAGTTTCAAATTCTTTTCTACCATGATGTTCTGGAATATGCTGAAGATCTGAATAGCCTGATTTAATTTTGCCATTTTGAGTATAGGAATGGACCAGATAATTGAGTATTCCCATATCATCAAAAGCAAACATTTTGGGTTGCTTTTCCGACTCTGATTTAAGTTTTAAATACTTTTCAATTTCAAATACTCCTCTTCGAGCCGCATAAACCCCAGCTGAGAAATAAACATTTCCACGCCATTCAAATGTAGGATCATATTTTACCAACAATGCAGGATCAAAATAATAATGTAGAAGCCATTGAGGAACCTCTTTTGCATCTTTTGGAATAGATATTCCCTCCCAGAATATTTGAAAATCTAATTCACTATTAATTTGAGGCGTGATATCCCCCCATAGAATTGCATCCGAATCTAACCAAACGTAGAATTCGAAAGGCCCCTCCCACATTGCCGCCTGTTTCGCATGAAAGCTTTTTTCAATTTGTTTTGATAATTTTTTATTTGAAAGCTCTGAAATTCGCAAAACAATAACTCCGTAATCACGAACCAGATCGGATACATCACAATCACCATCCACTGTGAGGCATATAGGTACTTTTGGACAATACTGTCGAATACTAGCCAATGTTGCTACTACTAAATGGCGGTCCCCAGCATGGCAGCCAGTAACAAAACCAAAAGGTGCTTCGATATTCATTTTAATTTCAATTAATTGAAGAACGGTAAACTATTTAGCAACCGCAATATTAATCACAATCCTTTAGATTTCCATTCCATGAATGCTCCGATTCATTCCGTTGCGGCTGCAAATTTCCTTCAACTGCTTGACGATAAACCTCAATTCTTTAGAGGTTCCGCAGGTTCTCCCGTTTGCTTGATTTCCTCAGGAGAAGAACCATTTTTTCCCGACAAACAGACATAGCGATGCAGCTTCGAATGGTGGTACAAACGGTTCACTCCCGAGCCGTATAACACTGTGCATGGCTTGCCTAATGCAGCCGCCAGCGTGGCAGTCCCCGTTGTCAGGCAATACAATTCCTTGCAGGAAACAATCAATGAGCAGAAATCCTCCAGCGTTTCCGTTCGAATTTTTCGGTTTACTCCCCGCAGTTCCAAGGATTTGTTCCTTGATGCCATCTGTGCATCCACGCACACAGCGTTGTCTCGGAAGTACGTTTCCACGTCTGCCTCGCTTAATACCCCTGCATTGGTGATGAAATTCGGGTCGTAAACCGTCAAGGATTTGAATTCCTCGCGTTTGGTGATTTTGACGAAGACTTCCGGGTCATGAAATCGGATTCCATCCTCCAATCCCATTTTCAACATGATTTGATCCAACAAATTGCAACCTGCATCCAGTTCAAGAATCCTGTTTTCCAGGCCCAACCGGCAAAGCCAGCTTAATTTTTTACTCGGTAGCTGGTCATCGGTATGCGGCATTGAGATCGGCCAACCTCCCGCATCCACAAACCCATCCACGTAAGGATTGCTTTCCCAGATCAAGGACCGTTGCGCTCCATCCCGAAATGGCGATCGTCTTGAAACATAGACCTTTTCCAGATCCCCAGTCGTTTTCGCTATTCGGGGGATGTGGCTCAGAAACAAGTGATCTCCCAACCCCGCATAGTCTGATTGAATCACCAACGTCTTCCGAATGCGGCGGTTCCACAAAAATGCGGCTTTCCCGAATTCATTCGCCCGCCACCGGCTCAAATGACCCATGGCCCGCTTCATTTTAAAGCGTCTGCGGTCAGCCTTTGATAAAGCCTTCCATATCGCTCTGCCATCAGCTTGTCACTAAAACATTTGAGAACGCGGCTGCGACCCGCCCGCGCCATTTCCATCCGCTCGGCAGGGTGATCCAGTATCCACCGCATCATCTCCACCAACCCCGTCACACTGCCAACATCCTTGCCCAAAAGCCCTGTTTCCCCGTGACTTACAACATCCCGCAATCCGCTCGTGTCATAGGCCACCACCGGCGTCTCACAGGCCATGGCCTCCATGGCTGTATTGCCAAATGTTTCAAGCAAACTCGGGGTCACAAATAAATCGAGCGCCGAATAAAACACACATTGCAACCGCGCCAACCCGATGCCACCCAGGCAAATTGTCTCCACCCCGCTTTCCGGCCATTTTCCAGCCCCCATCACCAGAAGCCTCACCTTGTTTCGCGGCAACTCTTTCAGCGCCTCCTTCAACAATTCCGCGCCTTTGCGTCGCTCGCTCAAATCCATGCAACAAAATCCGATAACCAGCTTTCCATCGCTGATCCCCAAGGCGCGCCGCGCCACAGATTTCTCCACTGGCGCGAATTCATTTGTGTCCAACCCGTACGGAATCGTTTCAATTGATTTTACATGATCTGCCAAGGCCGAAGCTTTTGCCTGGGCCGTTGTCCATTCGCTGTTTCCAACCCAATGAATGTTGATGCGCCGATACCAGTCTCGCTTGATCCCAAATATACGCCGCGTCAAGTCCCTCTTGCCCGGCTTCCTCAACTGAGGACAATTCCCGCATTCATTCTCAAAGCCCGTGCATTCCGCCGGATAATGACAACCGCCGGTGATCGGAATCAGGTCGTGCAGGGTCCAAACCACTGGCAGGCCAGCAGGAAGCGAATTAAAAAACGAGGGTAAATCGAGCCATCGGCTCACCCAATGCAAGTTGACAACGCTTGGAGTGCAGCCAACAACCGGCGCCGGCGTTTTCCGAATCCACTTTGGGTGCATCACAAATCCGCCATTCGCTGTTTGCCGATTACGCCAACTAACTTCAATCGCTGCCAGATTTCGCCATAAAAACGAACGGTTTTGAAATAGAGCAAAATGGCTTTCATCGGGCGGATCACCCGCCCCATAATAAAAGCGGCTATTATGACCCATTCTGCGCAACGCACTGTGAAGCCTCATCCCGGCTATATTTGCACCGCCTGAAAGTTGTGAACCAAAATGTGCAATCATTCGACTAGAATTGATTTTTGGATTTTTCCGCTTAACACATTTAATTCTTTTTTTGACTTATCGCTTATCATCTAATGACTAGGACGCTGCTTTGCAGCGTTTCATACCTTTTCCCTGGATATACTATTGACCTTTTCCTCAATCTGCATTTGTATCCTCTGAAGCTCCAATTCAGACACTCGCATACTTTTAAATCCCTTACGCATACGGATCCAATCTAACCACGCTTTTGAATAAATCTTTAAAACTTCAGTTTTTCCTACCAATAATTCCCCAATAAATATTTTAGCCAGGCTCCAATAGCGCTTCAGGCGGCCACGTTTCATGGGAAGGCTGGACCATTGAAAAAACAATGAATGGCGCAAATATAACACATTTGCCTTCGCCAGCGGACTTACTTCCCAGCTAGCGTGTTCACGGTGCCATACAATACTCTCCGGTTCATAAATAGTTCGCCATCCCCTGCGCCACGCACGAAAGCATAAATCAACATCCTCGCAGTATGCTGGAAAAAACAATCTTGAAAATCCATTTATTTCCACATACTTGCTTCGGTCCACCGCCATAAATCCTCCTGATGCAAAAAGTGTATGGCATAAGTCTTGCCTTTTACACTCAAAGTACCAACGAAAAAATCCATGATTATATTTTAACCGCGATTGCCCGCTTGTTCGCTGCCTTCCTTCCCAATCATAACTTGATGCCGATACGGCAAATACATCACTCCGATCAAAATGACGAAGCAACGGTTCTAAAAAATGACCATCAAGCCTTAAATCGTTATTGAGAATGACAACTATATCATCTTTTAACTGTGGAAAAAGCCAGTTGTAAGAAAATAGATAGTCGTTCTTCGGTGCAGTCATGGTTTTAACCTCCGGGAATGCGCCATGGACCCAATCCAAATCCCCTTCCGTGCTGCAATTATCCAACACAAGGACCCAAGTCGCTATCGGGGAATTCTTGGCTGCGGTAAGTGCAGTTGGCAACAAATGCTCAAGATGCTTTCTGCCGTTGAAATTCAGAATGGCAAGACAGACGGATTTCATGATTTGGAATTTGCCACCTTTTCAATCTGCGTGACAAAGATATTTTGAATTCGCTCCGGGTTAAAGAGGGTCTCATTTAATTTCCTAGCTTCCGCCGACAACCGGCCCTGCAACTCGCTGTCATTTGCAATTTCACGGCAAACCGCCACAATTTTCCTGGCGTCAGGGGTGTTCACCACCACCGCTCCACCTTCCCGTTGAACAACTCGGACTGGAGTGCAGTAATCTGGACCCCAGAAAACAATTGGTTTGGCAAAAGCCGTATAATCCAAAAACTTTGTCGTGAAACTGGTCTGCATGAACAATTTGTGCTCCGGTTCAAAACTCATTATAACCAGCAAAGCGTCCGCTCCTGCAAGCACGCTTGCTGCTTCATGCGGTGGCTTGAAGCCAATGTAGATTCCTCGTTCCCGAGCACATTTGAGTAACGCCTCCGGCCAATCCGCATTGGGACCAACCACGATGAGTTCAAGATCGGAGCAAGAAATTATTTCATTGATCAACGAGCATAACGCCCGTCCGTAAAATTGTTCGACAGAACCCACATAAACAAGACGAAATTTGCCATTCTTTTCAGGAAATATTCCAGACGGAGGCTTGTGGCTCCCCGGCATCGGGTAAATCACATGGCTATTTGAATGGGGTCCCAAAACCTCCTGCATCCCATCACTTGTGCAAAATGCCAAATCACATTTTCTGTAAAATTGCCTAAAACGTTTATTTAAAATGGATTGCGTCCACAAATGACCATAATGGCCCTTCATTACCGGAAACCAGTCTAGAAACAGGCCCGCCAATGGAACTCCATACTTTCGCGCAGCTTTGGCTGCAAAACAACAAAGGCTGGTGTCAGCAACCGCCAAAATAACCTGTGGCTTGAATTCGAAGATCGCCCTTTCAAATTTCAATGGATTTTTCCAGACCCAAATTAAATTCTGGTAATCTAGAATCCATTTTATAAGTGCGGGGCCAAACCGACTTTTTTTAACTTTTTGAGGTAACCAAGGAAGTTTCAACTTTATGCCTGGAGGACTTCCATGATAAAAATCCGCGTGGGTTGCTATCAATACATCGAACGGCTTTCGATCATAAAGGTGCCGGTATAGAACCACCCTCACACCCATGTCATTCTGGGGCGGGTCGACACTAAGAAGAAGCACCCGCAATTCCCTTTTAACATTCATATTATATTTTCCACCAGATCTTCTAAATATTCTTTAGGTATTTCCTATTTTATTGTTTTCTACCAATGTCGTTAGTCCAGAACCAAACCTTGATTTTCGGGAACGGTACCGGAAATACGGCAAACGCAATAATCTTTTGATGAAAAAGTTGGCATCTAGCCCCGCGATGCCTTCAAAATGCATTTCAAATGGGTCTTTTTCAACCAGATGCCTATACTAAATAAAGCCTACCTCATTGCGCTTGAATGGGCCACAATTCTGACCAGCATAAGTCGGTTTTGGTTTTTTTCTGAAATAAATTACAGCCGGTCATGATTTAATCATTGACTTAATCATGTTTTTAAAATTGAACCATTTTAAAAATAACTTCCCCTCGTTTGTTAATTTATGAGTACCACAAAAATGAAGAAACCCCAGACGATCATTTTTAGTGTTCAGAGAATAATTAAACAAGTCTTGAAATCGTTTTTGGTAGGATTTAAATCCTTTATAGAAATACTCCCGGTTTTCATCTGAGAAATCATACTCCCAAGCACTATGAGACCAACCGACTTCTTTTTCTTGGACTTCCAACAAAAGCTGAGCATGAGCTTTTGCCAAAATATTTTCTTTGGTAAGGTCGGGGTAGGATTGAATTAAACAATCCATGTACCTTTCGAAAGGCACTCGGTGATAAAAAACTAGATGAGTAGAACGCGCCGAAAGGTTGCCATCGCTCCCGCTGTATGTAAGCGATCGCAATCCAACACCAAAATCAATTGCAATGATTTGCAGCTCCTCCGCTATTTCGCTGCAAAGAATTTTTGCTCCTCCGCCCAATGACAAGAACAGGACATCAATTTCATTTTCCCGGATCAACTGGATAATATCAGTTTTTATTAAATCCAAATTTGCGGACAGGTTTTTTCCATTCTCCCGTGGTCGCAAAAACCAGACTGCGCTCTCCGAAAAGAGTGTTTCGGCAGGGGTGTTTCGAAATGCGTTTGTCTTTATCAAGTTCTCAAGCAAAGGCGCCTCGGCTCCGCAAAATAGAATCCGTTTCCCGCGACAAAAATCCCTGAATTCAAATTCCAGCCATGTTGGCAGAATAAATGAGGTTTCCCTGTTTGGATTTCTGAATCCGCCAGGCATTCGTTTGATTTGGGCTCGATCCAGAACGCTGGAGTCTTTCCATTGACGGTCATAAAAATCCAAATATGAAATTCGCTCCAAAGAGTTTCGCAACCTGAAAGCTTGATTATGCGACAAGCCAGGAGACGCAAACGCAGCGGTTCCCGAGATTTTTTCACTCGCTTTGTTATAAATAGATGCAGCTTGGACCGGATTTATCAAGAAACCAACATCGTAGTCACCTAACCTGCCAAATGAAAACATTTTTCCCTTGTGAAATAGGTTTGTTAGACGCTGCGCTTCGGCCAATCTCCCGGTCGCCATGGGATCAGGCCTGCTTCCAAAATGCAGACGTTGTTCACTTATATAATCCGTTATGTTTGAGGAATCCGGCATATTAAATCGGAATTAAACTGAATAAGCATTTTGAATCATACATTTGATTCCCGAATCCAAAATCACAAGCCACCCAAGAGAACTCGTCGTCACCATCAGAATTTAAATTTGCCCCCTTCCGATCCAACCGGTTTCCTATTTTTCATCCTCTAAAGGCATTTTCGTAGGCATCTGCAACTTGTTTTCGAACAACCAACCCTGCGCCGCATTGGATGGCGTTATCGCCTGCTATGTTTGACCAAAACGGTTTTTATTTTTCTCTCAAGGCCAGAAAAAAGGTGAACGGTTCTAATTCTTTCTCCCGTTTAATTTCAAATTCAAGCTTAATAATCCCTTCTCAGAAAAACCCAATCCGAGGGTTTTCCTGAGATGTTTTCGACACTCGTTCTAGATAGTCAGCTTTTAATATATTGTCGTCATCAACAAAAACAAGGAGTTCAGATTTTGATTCTTTTATTCCTCGGAGCCGGGCTGCTGTTAGGCCAAGTTCTCCTTCCCGCACATGGCGTGAATTGGGATGCCAGCTTAAATCGAAGATTTTTGATAAAATCTCGTCTGAGGCGTTATCAACCAGTAGAAGCTTCCACTCCTCCTTCGGGAAGGTCTGGGCCTTTAAACCCAAGATTGTCCGGTTCAAGTAATCTTTTCGCGGGTTATGAGAGCAGATTATTACTGATTTTAATTTCATTTATCGCTTTTCATTTCACGCTGCCTGCCTCCAGTTGAATAATGCGGTCGCATCGTTCCAGCGTGGACAGGCGGTGGGCGATGATGATCATGGTCAGCGAGCCTTGCAGCCGGTATAAGGTTTCCATCACCGCTTTTTCCGTCTGGTTGTCCAGAGCGCTGGTGGCCTCGTCCAAGATCAGAATTTGCGGCTTATGATACAAAGCACGGGCCAGCCCGATGCGCTGGCGTTGCCCGCCGGAAAGGCGCACGCCCCGCTCCCCCACCACAGTGTTCATGCCATTCGGCAATTCCTTCTCAATAAAATCCAGAATTTGTGCCCCCAACGCAGCTTGCCGCAGCCATTCAGGATTGATTTCCTCTGATTTTTCGCCAAAGGCGATATTGGCGGCGATGGTGTCGTCCAAAAGATAAATATCCTGGGCCACATACCCAATGATGCTCCGCCACGAATCCATGAGGTTTTGATCCAAGACCTTTCCATCCACGCGCAGGCAACCTGATTGCGGTTGATGAAGGCCCAGTATGAGGTCCACGAGCGTTGATTTACCCGAACCGGAAGCGCCAGCGATGCCCACGGATTCATTGCGAGCGATCTTGATCGAAACATTCTTAAGCACCGGTTGTGCGGCTGAAGGGTATTGAAAGCTGACATCCTCAAGGCTCAACTCTTTTTCCAAGGTCAAGCCAACAGTTGACTTTGTCGTTGATGATTCCGGCCTGCTTTTGTTTATGGCCAATACTTCTTCCTCAAGCTGGCGCAGGGTGTAATGGCCGGCGGCGACGCTGACGAACTGTGCATAAAGCAACTGCAAGGCGGGCAGCAGCCGGTAACCGGCAAAAGCCATCACGGTGAGATTGGGCAATATCTGGGTGAAAGAACCGCCTCGCAAGGCAAGAACAATCACAATAGCCATAAGGCTGCCAAAGGCCAGCGGCTCGATCAGGTAACGAGGGCCGTTGCTGTAAATCGGAATCCGGGCTGAATAGACGCCTATGCGCTCAGAATGTTCCAAAGCCCTAGTCATGAAATAGGGACTTTTTCCGGTGACCAAGACGGTTTTGATGCCATTCAGAAAGTGATTAGTATGTTTCCAAAATCCGACGTAGTGTTGCTGAAGGCCGTTGCTCAAAGAGCGCAATCGCGGACGCAGAGCCACGAACACCAGCAGGTAGAAGCCGCCAAAAAAAATTGAGGCCCCCAAGGCCACCCAGGGCTGGACAAAGAAAATGGCACCCACAAGCAGGATGATCAGAACCAGCCGGGTGAGAATTTCGCCGACCGGCAAAAGAACATTTTGAATGAAAGTTTGCGCATCAGATAATCTCAGGTTCAACTCGGCGGAATTGCGCTGAAGGAAGAATTCATAAGGCCTGCTGGCGTAGTGTTGAAACAACCGTCCTCTCAGCCAGTGACAAAAGCCAAAGGCGTATCGAATCCGGAGGACTTCGCTGACAATGCTTCCGGCGTTTGACAGCACCAGCATGAGGATGGCAAAAACTCCTGCCACGACCAGCAACTGGTTGTCGGTCAGGGGCGGCAGGTGTTTTAGAAAGATGCCGCCGAGGTGGGAGGATTTCAGCCGGTGCGGATCCGCTGCCAACGCGAAAAAGGGGAACACGGCGCTGACGCCCACCAATTGCAAGACGCCGTTCAGCAGGATCAGTGCGAGGACGCCGAACATTTTCAACCGGCCATACGGGCGGGCCAGCCGGTAGCACCGGGCCAACAAACGAAAAAAAGTACGAATCATGAAAATTTATACCCAACCAGCAATTTAACCGCGAATGGACGCCAATTCACGAGGATGATACTTTATTTTTGGAGAGAGGGAATAAGACACGCTTGGTTTTTTAGCGGTCTTGAAAGGGTGGAGCGTCATTGACACTTGGAATGTTTTAAAGCCATATCAAACCCATCGCTTTTTTCTCCCTCTCCGCCAATTTTATTGGGGGAGAGGGACGGGGAGAGGTGGTGCTGAACGAACGCCGGGTGAGGGCACCCGGCCTACAAGGCGGCAGGTTTCCGCTCTGACTGTTTGCGAGCGCCCCTCTCCCTGGCCCTCTCCCCGCGCTTCGCTGGCAGGGAGAGGGAATAAGAGGCTATGGGTTTGCCATGGCATCTACAAATATTCCGCTCCTACGGAGCTCCCAATTGGAGTGACGAGGAGACCAGAGGCGCTGGGTTGTTTAAGGCGTTTGAAAGGGTTGAGGGTTATGGGCGTGCCCGCGCATTGGGTCAGGATTTGGCGCCGGATTTTTGGGCCTGATAAATTTCTGAGAACACGTCGTCAATGGACTTGGTGATGTCCCAGCCGGGGTAGTGCTGCTTCATCTTGGTCAGGTCGCTGATGTAGCAGATGTGGTCGCCGGCGCGGTTTTGGTCCACGTATTCGTACTGCATCTTTTTCCCGCTCAGGGCGGCAATGCGGTCGAAGGCTTCCAGGATGGAGACGCTGTTGGCGCGTCCGCCGCCGATGTTGTACACCTCCCCGCAGCGGGGATTTTCTGAAAAGGCGTGGATGAACCGGGCGACGTCCAGGGAGTGGATGTTGTCGCGGACTTGCTTGCCTTTGTAGCCAAAGATTTTGTAGAGGCGGCCTTCCACATTGCATTTGACGAGGTAGCTGAGGAAGCCGTGAAGTTCCACGCCGCTGTGGTTGGGGCCGGTCAGGCAACCGCCGCGCAGGCAGCAGGTGTGCATGCCAAAGTAGCGGCCGTATTCCTGGACGAGGATGTCGCCGGCGACCTTGGACGCGCCAAAGAGGCTGTGCTTGCTCTGGTCTATGGAGAAATCCTCGGCAATGCCGCCGGCATAGGCGGGATCGTCATAATCCCAGCGGGTGGGCAGTTCCTTGAGGCGGATGCCATTGGGCCGGTCGCCATAGACCTTGTTGGTGCTCATGTGGGCGAACACGACCTTGGGGACGTGCAGGCGCGAGGCTTCGAGAAGGTTCAGGGTGCCGACGGCGTTGACATCGAAATCGTCGAAGGGCCGTGAGGCGGCGAGGTCGTGGCTGGGTTGGGCGGCGGTGTGGACGAGGAGGTCGGGTTTGAGCTGGCCCAGCAATGCGGCCACGCCGGCGCGGTCGCGGATGTCCAGTTCATGGTGCTGGAATGTGGCGTGCATGGAGGCAAGCCGGCGCTGGTTCCAGCGGGTATCGCCGCCGGGGCCGAAGAAATCGGCCCGCATGTTGTTGTCCACGCCGTGGACTTTCCAGCCGAGGCGGCAGAAATAATCCACCACTTCGGATCCAATCAATCCTGACGAGCCGGTTACCAGCAGTTTTTTCATAAGATTTTATTTTTTAGAGACTGATTTAAAATTCGGAGTAGCGCCCCTCCCAATTTTAAAACAGTCTCTTAGACGGGTAGTTCAACCGCGAATGGAGCCTCGTTTACGGGGCGGGGAGACCGGAGGCGCCGGGCAATTTTGTTTGTTCAATTATCGCACTGACTGTTTGCGAGCGCCCCTCTCCCTGGCCCTCTCCCCACACTCCGTTCGTGGGGCGAGGGAATAAGAGGCTCTGGGTTGTTTTATGCGCTTGAAAGGGTGGAATGTCTGTGGCGCATGTAGTAGTTAAAGGCCAAATTGAACCTACCGCTTTTTTCTCCCTCTCCGCCAATTTTATTGGGGGAGAGGGCCGGGGAGAGGTGGTGCTGAGCTTTCAGAAAGTGAGATTGTTTATTTTTCGCATTGACTGTTTGCGATCTCCCCTCTCCTTAATCCTCTCCCCACACTTCGTTTGCGGGGAGAGGGAATAAGAGGCGCTGGGTTGTTTTATGCGCTTGAAAAGGTTGAGCATCATTGGCGCTTGAAATGTTTTAAAACCGTCACAAACCCATCGTCTCTTTCTCCCTCTCCGCCAATTTCATTGGAGGAGAGGGACGGGGAGAGGTGGTGCTGAGCTTTCTCCATTTTTTAAGCCGTTTTCGTTCGGATGAGTTTCTCAGGATCTGGAGGCAAAAAGCGGTGATTCTGAGTTTTTCGCACCACTTTTACATATCCCGTTCGCTCATTCAACTGACCCCAAATTTCCAACAAAACCCCCTCGCGCTGGCTTCGCCATTGCCGATTCCAAAAACGCATCACAACAATTCCATGATCGGCCAAATTTTTGTCTCGTTCCGTGTCGTGCTCCAACTGCATTGGCAATCCATGTTGAAAGCCATCAAGCTCCACTGCCAACCGGGCCAGGGGACAATAAAAATCGAGAACATAATTCCCACATGAATATTGTCGCCGAAATTTGAACCCAGCAAAGCGCCCCGCACGCAAGACTCGCCACAATGATTTCTCATCATCCGTCATCGAGCGGCGAAGACGTCTGGCATTCCCTTTGACCAGCGTCATAAATCCGTGAGTACAACACCTTGATATTGCATAAAGGCTGGATTATCTCCCCTCTCCTTAATCCTCTCCCCACACTCCGTTCGTGGGGCGAGGAGACCGGGGCGCTAAGGTTTCGAAAAGTGAGATTGTTTATTTGTCGCACTGACTGTTTGCGAGCGCCCCTCTCCCTGGCCCTCTCCCCGCGCTTCGCTGGCAGGGAGAGGGAATAAGAGGCGCTGGGTTTTTTAAGGCTCTTGAATGGGTCGAGCGTCATTGACGTGCCAAAATAGATTAAAACCGTCTCCAACCCACCGTCTCTTTCTCCCTCTCCGCCAATTTCATTGGGGGAGAGGGACGGGGAGAGGTGGTGCTGAACGAGCGCCGGGTGAGGGCACCCGGCCTACAAGGCGACAGGTTTCCGCTCTGACTGTTTGCGAGTGCCCCTCTCCCTTGGAGAGCCGCTGGGTGGGTTTATGCGTCATTGGTGCCTTAATGCGCCACGCGGTAGTACAGGTATTTCACCACTTCATTCTGGAAGGCGATCACGCCCTGCTCATTTTTCCACCAATCATCCAGGTTGTAATCGAGTGTGGGCACGGCATCCATGTGGATGGCCACGCCGGAGCCCCGAAGAGCCCTGGCAAAGACCCAGCGGGCGCGACGGGTGTGAAAGGGGTCGGTGACAATTTCCACGGAGCGTAGGTGATGCTGCATGGCCCACTGGCGGACAGCGCGGGATTCATCAAAGGTGCTGGCGACGCTGGAGCCGATTGCGTGGAGGGCTGAAGCGGGGACCTTGCTGGCCTGCAAAATCTGACGGGTTTCATCGGCTTCGGCCAGGGTGATTCCCAATTTCTGCGCGGGAGTCACCCTCACGTTCATGTAGAGGATGATCGGGGCCACGCCGGCCTGGTAGAGCGCGGCGGCTGCCAAGGGGCGCGTTTCCACCCCTCCGCCCAGAACCACAATGGCATCCACCCTGGGAGCGGGGTTATTGACGGTCCAGAGGCGGCCCAGGGCATCCAGTAGGCGCGCATGAAAAAGCCAGGCCAGGGCGCAGAGGAGGGCCATGAAGGCCAAGGCTCCCAATAACCGTTTTACCATTCGCCAGCCGGGCAGGCACATCTGTTTTTTGAGAAGGTCACACTCAGTTTTTGAAATTTCATAAAAAACGGCAAACCCGGCGTTTTTTCTCCCTCTCCATCAATCCCCATTGATGGGGAGGGGTGGGCAGACTTCGTCCCGGTCAATTCGCAGTCCGCTTTTCAACGGGCGGGCGATTCACCCTAAGGCAACGAATCTTATTTTTCATTCACTGGCAAAGCCGCCACGCGAGCCGACTTGCAACAGACATGCCCAACTCAAACCAGACCCACACCAAACTCACACCAAAAGCATGTCAATCCCAACCATCAAAAAACCTGAAACCCTGCGCCTGGCCGGCTCATTCCTGGGCCTTGGCGGAGGGGTAATACTCGGCGTATTTGTAATACTTGTAATCCCGGGACTTTGTATTGGCCATGTTAAACACCACGCCGATGATGCGGGCACGGCGCTGGGCGAGCATCTCGAGGGCCTCGCGGGTCATTCGGGCGCTGGAAAAATGGCTGCGCACGAGAAAGATGGTGCCATCCATGCAGGGGGCCAGGGTGGCGCTGTCTGCCACGGCAAAGACGGGACTGCTGTCCATGAGGACATAGTCGTAATCCGCCTTCCACCGGGCGAGCAACTGATCGAGGTTCGGGGAGAGTAAAAGGTCGCCCGGATTGGCCTGGCTGGAGCCCCTGGAGATAAAGGACAGGTTGTGGATGCCGTTGTGCTGGATGACATCGGCGGCGGCGCATTCTCCGGCGAGGAGGTTGACAAAGCCCTGGTCATTCTTCAAACCCAGTAAATCGTGCAAATGGCCGCGCCGGAGGTCCCCGTCCACGAGGAGCACTTTGGAGCCGGCCATGGCGAGGGTCTTGGCGAGGTTTGCGGACACGGTGGATTTGCCCTCGTTTGGGGTGGCGCTGGTGATCAGGATGGTCTTGGGGCGGCTCTCGCCATGGGTGAGGAAATGCAGGGCGCTGCGGAGGCTGCGGTAGGATTCTGCATAGAGATGCCGCTGGTCATTGGGCGCCAGCATCAGCGCCTGGTCTTTCATGTCCCGGGGCATGCGGGGCAGCATGGCCATGACGGAATCGCCGAGGGTCTGGTTCACTTCCACGAGGGAGGTGAAGCGGTCATCGCGCAGGCCCAGCAAAAACACAAAAGCCAGCCCGACTGCCAGGCCGCCCGCAATGCTCATGGCGCGCACCTGGTTCTCCTTGGCCGCGGACCGGTACGAGGGTGAAGCCGGCTCCAGGATGGCCAGCGATTCCTGGTCAATGCTGCGGCTAATGCCGATGTTTTGGGAGAGCTGGGTGAGCCGGTCGTAATCGCTCTGGGTATGGGCGATTTTCATCTGCATGTCATCGGCCTGGCCGAGCACGGCGTTTTCCCCGCTGATTTTAGCCTCCCATTCCTTGATGGAATCCTTGTCGTAATTGATTTTGATCTGGGTGACCAGCTTGTAGGCCTCCAGCCTGTCGTACATGTTCTGGACGAGGGCGCTTTTTCGGGCGGCCTGGGCCTGCTTGGCTCCCTTGATTTGGTCATCCAACTCCTGGATGGTCTCGCTGTTGGTCAGGAGTTTCTGGTTCACGATGAGGTCCTGGCGCCGCATCTCGAGTAAATCAACCTTGTTTTGGTCGTCGGGAGTGGACGCATCGGCCTGGGCCCCCGCCGAGCCGCCTTCCAGGTTGTTCATCACGGCGAGGATCACGGCGTCGTTGGTGAGCAATGTCCCGGTTTTTTGCTCCTCCTTTTCCGCAGTCTCCACCAATTTGGATTGCAGTTCCAGGTCGGCCAGCTCGGTTTGGAGGCGGGTGAGATAGGCGGCTGCAACGGCCTGCTCGTTCTTCACAATCTCCACGTTGTTGGTGCGCTGGTAGGCACTGAGGTCATCCTGCTCGTTCTTCAAGTCCTCCTCCAGTTTGGCAATTTCATCGGTGATGGAGGCGAGGGTCATGCCGGAAATGGAATTGCGGGTGTCCCGGTCGTAGGTGATGAAAGTCTCCATGAGCGCCTGCAGGTAATTCTGGGTGTAGGCGGGGTCCGAGCTGGCGGCACTGAGGTCCAAAATGGAGCTGTTGGGCGCGGATTCAACCCGGATGATGACCGGGAGTGGAAAGCCGTCTTTCCCCAGTGGGATGGTTTTTTTGGCGGCATTGGCGGCCAGCCGGGCAAGGGTCATCTCACGGATTTTTTCGCTCTGCAAAAGCTGGATTTGGGTGCCCATCAAATTCTGCATGTCCTCGGAGTAGAGAGATTCCCCCGGCAACTGGACTTTGAGGGTTTCCCACATGCGGGCGGAGGAGACGTAAACGGGGACAAGGCGCCGGGCCGTGATGAAACCCAAGGCGGCGCCGAGAATAACGGTAATGAGCGGTATCCACCAGAATTGGCGGAGGGCAGCCAAAAACCTCCTCAAGCGCTGGGCTGAGGAAGGCGCGTGGGCCGCGTGATGAAGGTCCGATCCACGGTATTCATCACCTGAGACCGGAATCAATTCATGACTCATATCTTATTTAATGCAAGTGACATGCCGCAGGCGCAGAAAACGGTGTTTTTCGGGGTAAAAACCGCCAAAACCCGGGGTTGGCATGGCAACATGCGGCAATAGGCGCAGGCAGGGCTGAATAAAAGGCGCGGTCAAGCCGGGACTTGATGCAAAAACCGGTTGAAGAAACAATTGCCGGATCATGGGATAACCTCCCCCTGCCCACCAATTGGACGCGGCCTGCCTCTGGATGCGGCACTGCCCTTGACAGCCTCAACCATGAGGCGCGCCTTGATCGAACCGGAAATTGGGGCAGAAGAGGATGGATTTGTCTGCCGATGGTTGCCACCGGGGGAATGGTTCACGCCGCTGAGGGGACAAATTCCGGAGGTCTTAAGCGGGCATTGTTCGGTGTCTTTTGATTTGCCGGCGAGCTGCGATTGTTCGCGCAGGGTGTTTCGCCACATGCCGGGAGTCTGGCCGAAGCGCCGTTTGAAGCAGGTGTTGAACAAGCCCAGGTGGTTGAACCCGCATTGTTCGGCCACGTTGATGATTTTCACCCTGGGATCCCGCAGGATGGAGGAGGCCTTGAGGAGACGGATTTCCATTCGCAGGGCGGCGACTGAAACGCCAAATTTCTGATGAAACAGGCGGCTTAAATGCCGGCGGCTGCAACCGAACTTGGCCGCCAATTCATCCACGGACATGGTCAGCAATTCATCGGAAGAAAGCTGCTCAAAAACCTGGAGCGTGTGGTCATCGGCTGAATCGCCGAGCGTGGACTGTTTTTGTTGCCAGGACCAAAACTCGCCGGACAGCAGGAGGGCCACCACCTGCAGCAGGTGGCTGCGATGGATCAAATCCTGTTTTTCAGCGGCCTGGCGGATGAGGGAATGACACTGGCTGGCAGCGGGTTGTGAGGCTGAATAAATTTTGGGAGCCCTGAAGCCCTGAATTATGTTTTGGATGAAAGAGACTTCCCCGGGAGAAAACAAGGGGAACAAGCTGTCTGAGGAGACGGTGAACCACCGGAAGGCCAGGGGGGCGCCAGCGGCTGAAGGATGCACGGCCAGCTTGGCCTCAGACCGTCCGCTCACGACCAGCAGGTCACCCGGGGCCAAGCTCGATTGATTGGAAAACGCCGTGATTTGCCCCCGTCCGCTTTCCACAAAAATCAAAAACAGGCCTTCGCCCTCACAGGGCCAGCCCTCTGAGGATGCGATTGAGCCTACTTGAAGGGTGAGGTGATTTTGTGGTGGCATTGTCCTCTAAATTTTTCCCTGAATAACAGCTAATCTAGAAACCTCATGTTATATAAAATCTCAAATTTGGCAATTGATTTATCCCGCCCGCAGATAGTCCGAAGCCCTCTTGCGGATCGTTTGGGAATTTTATATTCCATTGGGATACATGTCGTTGTAAAATTCTTGTGACTTTTCATCGCTTCAAGGCCCCATCCCTGCAAATTCTGTTCCAAGTGAGGGGTTTCAAGAGGAAATTTTCAACCCGGTTTTCATTTCGCATTCGGTTTAAAAACGACTTGAATACAGCTCGGCCCCCCGGTTTAAGGAGGGTGTTCAGCGCGGGTATGCGGCAAACAAGGCTCAGCAGGGTTCCAGGGAATCTGCGGGCAGCGAGACGGCTGCGGCCTGGCCAATGAAATCCAGGCGAAGGAGGACGATATTGGCGCCACTGCGCTGCTCCACCCAAGCCTCAAGCCCCTGCAACGGACCGTTTTTGATTCGCACCCTGGCCCCGACCCCTATTTCCGGGGCCAGGAGTATCTCGACCCCCGATTGGAGAGCGAAGAGGATTTCGCTGAGTTGTTTTTCAAAGAGGGCCTGGTCGCTGACATCCAGAAGGCGGGCGACATGGTCGCTTTGCCTGACTTTCTGCATTAACTCGGGCCTGGCTTTGAAAAAAAGGTAGCCTGGGAAGAGGGGTTTAAAGAAGTGCAGGGTTTTGCCCCGGTACTTGCGCACGGACTTGTAGGTGGGAAGAACACTTTCCAGGCCATCGCGATCGGCGCAGGCCTTGAGTTTTTTCTCCCGGCGGGGGAGTGTGTGGGCCACGAACCACTTCGAATCCTGACGGGGCGGAGTTTCCAGGTCCGAACCGCCCGCCAGCGTGGGTGGGTTCCCGGAAGCATGGACATTGGCTGCAAGCATCATGGAAGGGCCAGGAGGTTGGGATTCGCTCATGTTTAAGTTGCTTGCCGATTTCATTCGCAGGCAGGACCGGATTGGAGTGCGCGATTTATAACGGCCTTAACGCGGACATGCCGCAGGATGCCTGTCCCAACCCCGCCTGAATGGCTATTTGACGCTATCCTCCACCCAACAAACGGCATAACGGATAAGGGAATTGAGATTTTTGAGCTTGAGCTTGCGCCGAATGCTGCCCACCAAACCGTCCACCTCTTTCACGGTCATCTCCACCTGGTCGGCGATTTCATTGGAACTGCGTCCCTGACCAAGGCCCTCCAGGACTTCCAATTCCACATCGGTGAGGGTGTCAATCAGGGAGGCGTCATCGGGGACAGGATTGCGCATGGCATCGTTGGCAAAAACATTTTCGCTAACGTAAATGCGTCCGGCCAAAACATCGCGGATAGCCAGAACAATCACCTCTGGGTCCTCCTGTTTCATGACGTAACCATCCCCGCCGGCCCTTAAAACCCGTTGTGCGTAAATGGCCTCATCGAACATGGAAACAGCCAGCAACTTTACCGGGATGGCTTCATCGCGGATTTCCTTGATCAATTCCAGGCCGCTTTTGCCGGGCAAGCCGATATCCACCACCACCAGGTCCGGCTTGGCTTTGCGGATCATTTTGATGGCCTGGCACGGATCCCCAGTGCCGCCGCAAACCTTTAAATCAGGCTCTGCATTGAGCAATTTGCCCAAGCCCTCGCGAAAAACCGGATGGTCCTCCACCAAAAAGACCAGGCTTTTTTTGGTGCCAGCCTTTTTCCCTAGCTTGATCATGCCAAAATCCTACACGGCAAGTCTGCATCCGCACAAGGGAATTGAGAGTGAAATTCCCCCTGCCCGCCCGCCGGAGCCGGGGCGGCAGGTCAACCGCGAATGGACGCCTCGTTTGCGGGGTGAGGGAACCGGGGGCGCTGGGTTGATTTATACGCTTGAAAATGGGGTTCACATTCAACGCTCGAAATGGTTTTAGGCCAAGGCAAGCCTTCCGCGTCTTTCTCCCTCCCCATCAATCCCGGTTGATGGGGAGGGCCGGGGATGGGTGGCAATGTCCGCTTGGTGATATGGCGTGTCTCAAAGTCGCCTTGTTTCAAAACCCCTTTATAAACTAGGATTTTAAGTGTCGCACAAAATAGGGATGGGCCGCACGCAACAATCGTGTGACGTTTAGGGCGGGGTGGTCGGGGACCCGTGGGCAGCCAGTGCCAGAGGTTTTGGAAATTGGTTGTGTCTGGTTATTCGTTGAGACTTCCTCTTGATGCGGCCTGAGGACCGGGGTGGGCGGCGCGGTGAATTTATTTTCAGAAATTTTATAGTAAAAATGACACAGGGCTCAAAAGGCATATTACTCGTTGACGACAACATTGATACCCGGATTTTAACCAAAATGTTTCTAAACAATTTTGGTTACAATGTGGACTCAGTGGAGTCGGGGGAGGCGGCCTTGCAGAGATTTGACCCATCCATCCACAATCTGGTGCTTACGGATAATTCCATGCCGGAAATGTCGGGCAGTGAAATGGCGCACCAAATCAAGGCCCGTTCCCCGCACACGCCTGTGCTGATGTGTACCGGGCACCCCCCACACGACGTTGCGGCCATAGACATGGTCATTCCCAAACCCACCCATTTGCTGGCAATCAAGGATGCCATCGCCAAGCTTTTGACGGATACGATGAGCCATTCCTGACCGGGCTGGCTTGGAAGAGTTTCCCCTCCAGCATCTTGACCCTTTCCATTTAGCATTTCGGGTTCAATTGTCGCACTGACTGTTTGCGAGCGCCCCTCTCCCTAACCCTCTCCCCACACTTCGTTCGTGGGGCGAGGGAATAAGAGGCGCTGGGTTTATTTATACGCTTGAAAATGGGGTTCCCTTTCAACGCTCGAAATGCAATAAAGACCACCTTAAATCCATCGTCTCTTTCTCCCTCTCCGCCAATTTCATTGGGGGAGAGGGACGGGGAGAGGTGGCGCTGAGTTTTCTGAAAGTGAGATTGTCCATCTTTCGCTCTGACTATTTGCAAGCGCCCCTCTCCCTAATCCTCTCCCCACACTCCGTTCGTGGGGCGAGGGAATAAAAGGCGCTGGGTTGTTTAATACGCTTGAAAAGGTTGATCGTCGTTGGTGCTTGAAATGTTTTGAGACCGTCACAAACCCATCGTCTCTTTCTCCCTCTCCGCCAATTTCATTGGGGGAGAGGGACGGGGAGAGGTGGTGCTGAGCTTTCAGAAAGTGAGATTGCTTTTTTCGCACTGACTGTTTGCGATTTCCCCCCCTCCCTTGGAGAGCCTGTCTGGAAATGGCAATAGGTGCTGTTGTCTGTCGAAAACCCTTCGGGCGGCTTGTCTTTTGGCTTCAGCCTTCGTTGCTCGCTCCTTGCAGACCCATGGCGGGTATGCTCGTCGTTCGCGCCTCGGCTGAAACCAAAATCCATTGCCGCAGCACCCACCGTCATTTCCAGAAAGGCTCTTTCCCTCCCCCCCGCACTTCGCTGGCAGGGAGGGGGAATAAGACACCCTGGATAGTTTTATGCGTTTGAAAGGGTGATGCCTCCTTGGCGGACGAACCACTCCCATTCCGGAACGAGCGCCTGGCCAATTCTTAACGTTTGCCTTTTTTTGAACTGGCTGCCGCGCGGGCCTGCTTTTTTCTGGAGACCGGGGGGCTCTTTGCTTTTTGCAAAAACGTTCCATCCACGGATTCATCGCTTTTGTCCACTTCTTCATCGTGCAAGGGAACGCGAACGAAGATGGAAGTGCCTTTTTGGGGTTCGGCCTTGATTTCGCACTCGCCATGCATGGCCAGGGCGCGTTCGCGCATATTGGTCAGTCCCAGGCCGTGACGGGTTTTGCGGCCCGCCTCAACCACTGCGGGGTCGAAGCCCTGTCCATCATCCTGAATCCTGAGGAGGACGAGGTTATTGCGGACCTGCAAGGAAAGTTTGACATTTTTGGCCCTGGCATGCTTGGAGATGTTATTGATGGCTTCCTGGATGATACGGAAGAGGTGCAATTCCTTGGCTGGCGGCATGCGCTGCTTGGAGGCTGCCACGCGGCAATCAATGCGCAAGCTGGTGCGCGCCTGGACATCGTTGCAGAAGCTGGTGCAAGCGGCAGCCAGGCCCAGGTTATCCAATTCCGCCGGGCGAAGGTTATGGGCGATGCGCCGGTTTTCCTCAAGCACCCGCACCAACACCTGGTCGCAGCGCCGCAGGATTTCCCGTGCCGCAGGCTTCAGGTCCGGCAGTCCGGTCTCCACTTTTCTGAGCCTCATCTTGACCGATGCGATCAACTGATTGATGCCATCATGCAATTCCTGCGCGATCCGGGAACGCTCCGCTTCCTGCGCCTTCAGGATGCGTTGCGGGAGGGAGCGCAGCTCCGCCTCGGCCTTTTTACGCTGGGTGATGTCCCGGATATACATGGTGAACATCACATGATCCGCCAGATTGATGGGGGTGATGGTGAATTCCGCTGAAAAACGGCTTCCATCCGCCCTCAAGGCGGGGATTTCGATGCGGCTGCCCAGCGCCGGGCCCTTGACTCCCAAAAAGCCCGAGGCCAGGCCGTTTAAAAACCATGGCTTGAAGGGAGGCGGAATGATGGCTACCACGTTTTGCCCCACGCATCTGGACTGGCTTAATGCAAAAATCTTCTCGGCCGCCGTGTTGAGTTCAATGATGTTTCCCTGCTGGTCAATGGTGATGATGCAGTCCAAGGCGGCCTGCATGATGGCTCTCTTGCGGGCTTCGCTTTCCGCAAGGGAATCCAAGGCAGCCTTGCGGTGGGTGATGTCATCAGCGATTCCCACCACCCGGTAAATCCGGCCTGATTCATCCTTGATGGGGAAACTGCGGTCCTGAATCCAACGAATGGAATTGTCGGGCCGGACGATGCGGTAAATTTCGTCGTACTCGCTTTCCTGGCCCCTCGAGAAGAGGCCAGCCAAAACCCTGCTGCGGTCCTCCGGGTGCAGTGAATCCACCCAGTACTGGGATGATTCGCAAAGCCCGGTGCAGGGTTGTCCCCAGATATGCTCAAAGGCTGGACTGACGTAAATGAACCTGCTTTTGTCGGCATTGCTTATCCAAAAGACCTCGCGGATATTATCAGCCAATTGCCGGAATTTCTGCTCGCTTTCCCGGAGGGCATCCTGGGCGCGCGTCCTTTCATCCACATCGCGGACCATGCTGAGCAATCCGGCAGGTTGTTCAGTGAGACCCAGGGAAACGGTTGCGCTCAATTCCACCCTCACGCGGGTGTGATCCCTGCGAATGAGCGTATATTGGGCATCCCGCAGCACCCCCACCTTCAGGGCGTGGGTTATATCCTGCTTGATCCGGTCATGGTCCTGTTCGGGTGTGAGATCAAAAATGGTTTTTTCGAGCAGATGTGCTGAATCTGTGTAGCCGAGCATTGAAACCGCCTGGCTGTTGGCGGTAAGCAGGCGTCCACGCGGATGGATCAGGAACACGGCGTCTGGAAGGATGTCTATCAACCGCCGGTGGTAGGCTTCGCTTTCCCTGAGGGCGACGGTGGTGCTGTGCAACCTGACGAGGGTTTGGACCCGGGCCAGCAATTCGCGCAGGCTCATGGGCTTGACCAGGTATTCATCCGCCCCCAGGGCCAACCCGCTCACCTTATGGTCATCGCTCACCGCCTCGCCGGAACACAGAGCCACGAAAACATCCTGCAACCGGGGGTTTGTTTTGATGCGGCGACACACCTCATCCCCGCTGATATCGGGAAGCCTCACATCCAACAGGACAAGATCGGGAACACGGTGCTGGGCCATGTGAAGGGCTTGCTGGCCCGTATTGGCCTCAAGCACCTGGTAACCCGCATCCCTCAGCACGCTGCCAAAAAGCTGGCGAATCTCGTCGTTGTCATCCACCACCAATATGGTAACAGCCTTTTTCATCTTTTATTTTTTAGATGACGCACCGGCGCATCGCCTTTTTGAGCGATGCAGTTTCGACCGCTTTGCATGCCGCAGGCCGAAAGGTGATTGTGAATCAGCCGCAGCCAAAGGGAAACCTTTTTTATTCCGACCCTATTATGAAAACTTGTGAGCGCCATGCTTTTGGTCCTGAATCAGCTTTAAAGGCAAGGAGGCAAAAGGGGGGGCGGTCCATCGCCACATGGGGGTTTTAAAACCGATTATAACGGCTTACCACCGCCCGGACCAGCCAGCGGGGCAGGAACCGGGTTGACTGGACCAGCCATTGATTGGACCAACCGGGCACCGCGATGACCCTACCTTTTCGGTAAGCCATGACGCCGGCCTGGGCCACCTCCTGGCCGCCCATTTTTTTCCGTTCCCTTTTGCGCGGCCTGCCACCGCGCGCCACCTGTCCGAAATTGGACTCGGTGGGTCCGGGGCACAAGACGGAGACCCGCACGCCTGATCCGGCAGTTTCCGCTGCGAGAGCCTCGGTAAAAGATAAAACAAAGGCTTTGGTCGCGTAATAGACGGCCATGTTCGGACCGGGCAGAAAACCGGCCACGGATCCCACGTTGATGACACCCCCCTGGCGGCGCTCCAGCATGGCAGGCAAAAAAAGATGGGTTAAATGCACCAGTGAAGCCACATTCACCTGGACCATTTCCATCTGCCGGTCCAGGGCCAGTTGAGTGAATTCGCCCATGAGACCGAACCCGGCATTATTGACCAGCACATCCACACGCCAACCTGAATCCTTGACCTGTTTGAACAAGCTCAAAGAGTCATTGGGCCGTGACAGGTCACAGTCAAAAACGGCCACTTCCACGCCGTGCTTTTTTCCCAGATCCGAAGCAATGGCCTGAAGAACTTCCTTGCGCCTTGAAACAAGGACAAGGCGACAGCCAGCTTCAGCAAAGGTTCGCGCCAATTCCAGGCCAATCCCAGAGGAAGCTCCCGTCACCAGCACGGTCTCTGATGCGTTTTTCATCCCAAACGCCGGATGTCAGGCCTTGGGGTATGATAGGAAGCGACGAAGGCCGTTGGTGCGGGTAAAAGAGGACGCAACGCGGGAGGTGAAGACATGGGATTCCCGCAAAACTCCGGGGTTTTTGAGCAGTATCCAGGCGCGGCATCTGCCACCCGAATCCATTGTCCTATAATGCCGCTCATCGCCATTGGCAGACGGGTTATTAATGGTTGTCCAAGCCAAACCTGCCCGTCAAGGGCCAGTAAACAAAAAAGGATTTTCCTATCACGGCATCTTCTGGAATGGGTCCCCAAAACCTGGAATCCAGGCTGTTGCAGGTATTATCTCCCATGGGCATGCAATCCCGGTCAGGCACATCCACCACGGTCTGGCCATCCGGGAAATAGGGGAGCCCGCCGGGGCCCCGCAAAAGGCTGAAGATATTGTATTCCCGGGCCACGGCGCCATTCAGGTGGCCGCTCCATTGGCTGTCCCTGGGCGGCTGGGCCGGGTCAAAACCGTAAAGATTTTCAAAGTGCGGCGTGTTTTTATCAAGGCGCACACCATTGATGACCAGATGGCGGTCATCACCAATCTGAACCTTTTCCCCGGGCAAGCCCACCAGTCTTTTGATGTAAAATTCATTGTCAGGGATGCCATAAACTTCCCTTTTCTCCTCGGGTATGCCAAGCGTCTCGAACACGATGATATCCCCGCGTCTGGGCGCGTGGAAATTGTAAGTCAGCCGGTCCACAAACAAGTGGTCACCGGCCCCCATTTGTAATTTGATGACATCCTCGCCCTTGTGGAAGACCCGTCCTTTCAACAGCCCCGCCCGATAAGACAAGGGGTTGATGCCTTGGGGCGTTTCCCCGTAGTCAGGCGGGAACCACAGGGTATGAGTCTGCCCGGCAAAGACAAAATTCTGCCATAGGTTGAAAATTAAAAAGTGTTGGACTGGTCCGACCGATTCAATGGAGCCATCCACCGGCGCCACAAAGTGAATGTAAGAAATGCCCTTAAGCCAGGCGGCGACCCTATTCCAACCCTCAGGAATGATCATTTTTTCCTGCACCTCAGACGCCTTGCCAAACTGGGCGCGCGCCTTGTCATCCTCGCCGTTGTTGAGTGCCTCCCACATGGGGGTGTAATCCGGCGATGCGGTGATCCCGAACAAGGTGGGCTGCATGGAACCGGTGGGAATCTTGAAAGGTTGGAGGAAAAAGGTGCGGATGCCCATGGCCACAGCGAGCGCCACCAGGAGCACCTCCACATTTTCGCGCCACGCGGCATTGGGATAGGGTGGAATCCATTTCTCGGCGGCAAATTGGAGTTCCTCGCAACGCAGGCGGATACTGCCCTGGTGACCCTGCGTCAGGGCGGCATTCAAATTGCCGATGGCCTCCAGCACGGCACCCCGGGCCTGGGTGGACAACAGATCATCATGCGCAGCAAGCATGCGTCTGTAATGCTTCCGAACCGCGCAGGCATCCCGCACGGTTTGCGACATGATCCAACGGAATATTAGCATAAATTTGGCTCCAACGATCATCCCAAACCCGCCCCGATGCCGTCTGGGTCAGGTTATGCCTTGAGCACCTCTATGAAGGCTTCCTGGGGGATGTTCACATTACCAATGGATTTCATCCGCTTTTTGCCTTCCTTCTGTTTTTCCAGGAGCTTGCGCTTGCGCGAGACATCGCCACCATAGCACTTGGCGGTCACATCCTTGCGAAACGCGCTGATCACCTCGGAGGCCACGATTTTGCCTCCTATCGCGGCTTGAATCTTGATTTGGAATTGCTGGCGTGGGATGACTTCCTTCAGTTTTTCGGCCAGGGACCGGCCCCGCCCCTCTGCCTTGGAGCGGTGAACAATGCAGGAAAAGGCATCCATCGGTTCCGTGTTCACGAGCATGTCCAGCTTCACCATGTCGCTCTCCATATAGTCGCCCGGCTCATAATCCATGGAACCGAATCCGCGCGTGATGCTTTTGATCCGGTCATGAAAATCAATCAGGATTTCATTCAAGGGTATGAGGCTGGTCAGCATCACCCGGCGGGAATCAAGCGTCTCGGTATGATCCACTGCGCCGCGCTTTTCGGAAATCAATGCCATGATGTCCCCGATGTTTTCATTGGGGCAAATCACAAAAGCCTTGACCATGGGCTCCTCGACCCGGTCTATAAGCGTGACCTCCGGCATGAAAGCAGGGTTATCCACCAGTTTCATGTCCCCATTTGAAAGGTGAACCCGGTAAACCACGCTTGGGTAGGTGGCAATGATATCCATGTCGTATTCCCGGCGAAGCCGTTCCTGCACAATTTCCAAATGAAGCAATCCCAGGAAACCGCACCGGAACCCGAACCCCAGCGCCACGGAGGTTTCCGTGGCATAAACGAAAGCGGAGTCATTCAGCTTCAATTTCGCCATGGAGGATTTGAGCTGTTCATAATCCGCAGTGTTGATGGGATAAATCCCGCTGAACACCATGGGGTGAATCTCCTTGAATCCGGGAAGCTCGCCGGAAGGATTCCGGGCGTCCGTGATGGTGTCACCCATTTTGACATCGCTTGGGGACTTGATGTTGGCGGTGATATACCCGGTCTCGCCGGTCTCCAATTTTTCCCGGGTGTAAGGCTTGGGATTGAAGCTTCCCACCTCCTTGACCTCGAAGGATTTTCCGGAGTGCAGCAACTTAACCATCATGCCGGGCTTGATCTCCCCGTTAAAGACCCTGACATGGGTGACCACCCCCTTGTAAGTGTCAAAAAAGGAATCGAAAGCGAGCGCTTGCAGGCTGGCTGCCCCAGTGGCTTTAGGGGGAGGCACGCGCTCCACAATGGCTTCCAGGATTTCATCAATGCCTATTCCTTCCTTGGCGCTGCAAGGGATGGCCCACTCTGAAGGCACCGCCAGCACCTCCTCCAATTGTTGCCGGGCTTGGGGAATATTGGCATGCGGCAGGTCAATCTTGTTAATGACAGGGATAATTAGGAGGTTTTGCTTGGCAGCCAGGTGGTAATTGGCCACGGTCTGGGCCTCAACCCCCTGCGCGGCATCAATGACCAGCAAAGCCCCCTCGCAGGCACTTAGACTCCGGGAAACTTCGTAGGCAAAATCCACATGCCCCGGGGTGTCTATCAAATTCAGCTCATACGTCTCACCATTCCTGGCACGGTACATCATGGTCACAGGATGAGCCTTGATGGTGATGCCTCGCTCGCGCTCCAAGTCCATGGCATCGAGCAACTGATCCTCCATGTCCCGCGTGGCGATGGTCCCCGTGCGATGCAATAGACGGTCGGACAAGGTCGTCTTTCCGTGGTCAATATGTGCTATGATGCTAAAATTTCGGATGTGCGCTGAGTCCATTTACAACAAAATAATTCTTTAAACCAGCCCGGCAAAACCACCCGGGCGTCCCACCCGCCCCGCCTCCAAGGCTGTTTGCTGGTTTATCATGAGGGCCTAGCATAGCTGGAAACAGTTTGATGCAAAGAAAAAACACCCGCCTGAAGCGGCGCTGTGCCCGTGGGATCATTTTCCGAAGGTTTAACCCGAAAAGGGAAATTGAAAGGGTCAAGATGCGGCAAGATGCTGGAGCGGAAACTCTTTGTAAAAATCGAAACCATACCCGAAGCGGTCTGGTGAGATTTTTCCAATGAGTTTGCGCCCAGTAGATTGGGGCAAATTGGCCTTTTCAATTTCGCTTTTCGGAAAAGCTCACTTTGAGCTGGTTGTAAATTTGCTTAACCCGCTCTCATTCATGGCTTCCTGTTTTTTTCCAAAGGGTTGCCTCCACCTGCGTCAATATCGGGCGAAGCCGTGGGTACATCGTGATATTGGACCTGGCCAGTCTCTTCGGTCGGCAGGGGGTCGTCAGGCAAAACAGCCAGTTCCGCCAGGGCGGAGGATGTGTCTGGCCCAAAACCGGATAATGCGGTCAAACGTAAATACCGCGCCCTCATTCCCCGTTTCCATTCGATGGTTTGGGGGTCGTAGCTGGAAGCCAATTCGCCATGAGCCACCACCTGCCAGTGGATGTCGTCCAGACTGCCTTCCAAAAGGTATTGCCGAATATCGCCTAAATGTTCCCGTTGATTTTGCCGGGGCATAAGCAGGAGTCCATGAGTGGGGACCGTTTTGGGGAATGAAATAGTGAAAACGTGGGGATGCGCGGGTCCGCGGCCCCTGGCGTCTGCGCTCGACCAAAAGGTGTTGGGGTCGCCATCCATCAATTCCGGGGCTGGTTGTCCATCGGCAAGAATCGTTGCCCCCAACCGTTCCATGGACAGGTTGTCAAAAAAGAGATCGGACATGTTTTGGGAAGACACGGAAACATGAGGCGCAAACCCAGGGCTGTTCATGTACGCCAGCAGGGAGCGTCGCAGTTGGGCTCCTGCCGGGCCGGAATCCAAATCGGCCGTGCAAACCAGAAGGCTGCCTTTTAACACTTTGGCCTCAAAAATGACGGCCAGTTTTTCGTTGCGGTTCCAGTCATCAATAGCCCACACAATGGGTCGCAATTCCTTGGGCATGCGGTCCATGTCAATGGCGCGCGATTGTCCAATCACAGAGATCCATTGCCAATCGCAAAAATCCGAGGTGGGAAAACCTGACAAAGCTGCCGAATGCAAATCGCAGTACAAGCCAAGCATCCGGCTCCAAGATGGCCCCATCAGAGCATTCCAAAAAACCGGAACCCGGCCCAGAGGCGGACTCCACCAACTCAGCGTGGAGGGCTGGGGAAGAAGCAACACCTTGTGTCCCAAAGCAAGTTGCTTGGCCGCATCGTCCCAAAACCGGGTCACCACCACTTCCGTTTTTGATCGCATGTCATTCGCTCCAACAGGTGGATACACCCAAAGATTCCACTGATTGGTCCGCGCCTGACCTTCCAGCGCCTTTCCGGCATCATCCACCGGCACCAAGGAGACCTGAAGCTGGTACTGCCCGGGGACAGGCAACGATGCCATTTCCGCATGAACGGTTCCCAAGGGAATACCTTTACCCAATGGACAAGCCTGTTCCGTGAGTGGACCTGAAATACAGGGTCTGCCATTTTTATCTGCGATAAACCACTGCACCCGCACTCGGGCAAGGGGCGCCGCGCTAAAATTTGCCGCTTCCAAGCCGGCCACCAAGGTGTCTTGGGTTGTAAAAATGCGGCGCTTCAACCGGGCAAGGGGAACCAAATCACTGCAAAAAGACCGGAAAATTTCCGGAGTCAGCCGCCCCTTGGGTTTCCAAAAGGGATCAAGGAGTCCGACCAGAGCCGTCCCCTGCCCGGTGTAATCGTGGAGGTCCAACAATTGAAACCCTCCCAAGCCGGGCGTCCGGAGCGCCGCCTCGACCTCCTCCTTGTAACAAGCCAGTTGGAAAGACGCCGATGCGGCGGCGAAAGCATGGTTCATGGGCAACACACCGTTAGCACGGGCCGAATCGCGAATGATCTCGAAATTGCCGGGCTGCATAAACCCATGAAAAACACGAATCATGTCCAAGTTGGGATAGGCGCACCACTGGCCCACTTCATGGGAAATAACCGGCACGTCCAAACCCTGGATCGCACGCTCATAGTCACCGCCAAACCATCCGCCCTCACCTCGCACATGCCATCCACCCACCCTGCCAACATCCAAGTAATCTGCATCGCTCCTCACTGGTTCATGAGGGTCATCCACCAGGGACCAACCGGTGTCTGGAGTGTATAAATGCCGCGAATCCTCCTTTCTGAAATGGCGCACCCATTCAGGCAAAACCTGCTTCCACCTTCCTGAGGCCTCATTGCTGGCGGAAATGAGCATGAGAGAAGGATGATTTCCAAAATCCTGAAGGATGCGCTCTGTTTCTGAGTAAAGCTGAAGGGTGACCGCGCTGCCGGGAGCGAAGGCATTCCACATGCCAGGCTCGACTTGCAGGTAAAAGCCGATCTCGTCTGCGGCGGTAAAAGCCGCCTCGGGTGGACACCACGAATGAAAGCGCATGTGGTTCAATCCGTAGTCTTTGCAGGTCTCAAACAATTTACGCCACGACTCCACCTCGGTGGGAGGATAACCCGTGAGGGGAAAATCGCCTCCAAAATGGGTTCCCCTAAAAAATGCCGGATGCCCATTCAAGTAAAATTGAGTTCCAGAAGTCGTCAAACTCCGAAAGCCAAAGCGGACGGTCCTGGCATCTGTTCCCTCCCGGCTGGTCAGCAACAGGGTCCAAGTCTCCAGAGCAGGATGAAACTCATCCCACAGCCCTGCATGGGGGTCTGGCGGGATAATGCATTGGGTTTCCGCGCCGTTTGCCTGCCAACTCACCGGGACGGCGTCTGAGGACTTCCTCGATGAAGCTAAATTTCCGCGCACCACGGACAACCATCCGGATCCAGACTCTCCCGTGGCATTGCCAATGGTCACCTGCACCACGGCGGACCGATTGGTGACATCCGGAAAAACCCGTACCCGCTCAAGCCAAATCCTGGGCGTTGCCCTCAACTCAATTTTGCCGACCACTCCATTCCATGAATCATCCAGCGAATCGGAAATGCTATGGGCATCAGGTCGGTACGGAAGAATCATGCGGTTATCCACCAGCAGAGTCATCTCGTGCCTTCCTGGCTCCAGCGAGCCTAAATCATACTCGTGCGGCGTGCATAAGCTGATGTCCGAGCCCACCCGGTGATGGTCCACCCAAAGGGTGGTCTTCCAATGAGGACGCTCCAGAAACAAGGTGATGCGCTGTCCTTTCCATCCCACTGGAACGTCAAAATCCCGCTGGAACCATGCCGCGCCGGCATAGTGCCGCGGAGGCTGACTTAAAAAAGGAATCCGAACCCGTCCTGTATTGGTGTCGCCCTCATAAGCGGATCGCAAGTACCAGTAATGATCATATAGCGTCAAAACCCAAGGGGTATGAATGCCAATGGCATCTCCGTAGCCCTGCGCTTCCAGGATGCCAGGCAAATGGATTTCCCCGGACAGTGTGTGGGAAAACCATTGGCTTTTTTCACCGACATCCGCAGGATCCATCTCAAAACGCCATTTTCCGGCGAGCGACTGGACATCCCCTGCGTGCGCCCAAGCGGCCAGAGCACAGCACATCCAACCCAACAAAGGGGCTGTCTTCAAGAACTTTGAAAAAATCATATTGCAGGAAACTGAGGGTGTTTACACCTGATTCCACGCCGGGTAAACCATTTTCGCCCGAATGAGTTTGGTTGCAGAATTGAATTTTTTCAACCGCCCGGTATCGTGGCGTGCATCAACCATTTGCAATATGGAAATGAAGCCATGAAAAACACAGGAAAAAGCCCGTCCGATCCTGAATTGCTGCGCCGCATAAGAGAACTGATCACCTACAAGGGAGGAGGGCACAATCAACAGGAAGTGGCTGACATCGTGGAAAACGCGCTCAAGCTTTTGACCGATGTCCAGGACCGTGGTGATGTGAGGGTGATTCAAACAGCCTTGCGGGAATTGCGCTATGCCTTTCGCCTTTTCGCACCCTATGCCGACAAACGCAAGGTGTCTATCTTTGGATCCGCCCGAACCCGGCCCGATGCGGTGGAATATCATCAGGCAGTTGATTTTGGACGCAAAATTGCCGAGGCGGGATTCATGGTGATCACGGGTGCCGGGCCGGGGATCATGCAGGCTGGCCATGAGGGTGCCACCCCGGCAAATAGTTTTGGCGTCAACATCCGCCTGCCTTGGGAACAAAGCGCCAATCCTGTCATCGCTGAAGACAAAAAGCTCATCACATTTAAATACTTTTTTACCCGCAAACTCATTTTCATCCGGCATTCGGACGCCATTGTTCTATTTCCAGGCGGTTTTGGCACCTTGGATGAGGGTTATGAAGCCATTACCCTCATGCAAACCGGCAAGTCCCAGCTTATGCCGCTGGTGTTGGTGGAAAAGCCCGGCGGATCCTATTGGAAAAACTGGGATGTCCAAGTGCGCCAGGAACTCCTGGGCAACCGCCTGATTTCACCCGATGACCTGAGTTTGTACCAGATCACTGACAACACCGATGAAGCAGTGCGGATCATCCGTCAGTTTTATAAAAACTACCAATCCAGTCGTTTTGTCCGCGAGCTTTTGGTGATGCGCCTTAAGACCCTCCCAGGAAATGCAACTTTGGCCGCATTGAATAAAGATTTTAATGACATTCTTTTGAACGGCAAGATCCAGCCAGCGCCACCCACGCCGGAAGAACTTGAAGATCAAGACAACCTTGATTTGGAACGCATCACGCTTCCTTTCAACCGACGCGATTACGGCCGCTTGCGCCAACTGATTGACGCCTTGAACAGCATGTGATGCTTTTTCGCGTCCTTTTCCAAACTGGGGCGGGAAGCACCACTCATCAGGTGCTTCCGGATAAAATGGGATTCACTTGCTTAAATCCCATGACAGGGGCATGCCTCGCTCAGGCCGGCACCCCCGTCCCGGCGCTTGATGCTTTTTTACGCATTATCTCCATGGAGAAGAGGTGCGCCACCAACCTGAATGCTTGATGCCTTTAATTATTCATTCGCCATGGGGAAACTCCATTCCAGTTATTCAATGCCTCCTCGGCCCATTTCGTGGTTTTATCCTTATGACAAAGATTGCAGGCATTGGGAATGCCCAAGTTTTCCGAGTCTGCCGGAGTAATGAACCGAAAGGTATGACTGCGCACATTCACGTCCGCAATTGTTTGGGCAATTGGGGGCATATGACATGCTATGCAGTCGCTTCCCTTGCTTCCTGGCTTATGGTGCGTGTGCGCTTGGAGCGTGAGTGCATGGGGCCCGTTTGGGGAACCCGGCCCATGACAATCTAGACACAAGACACTCGCGGGCTTTCGAAGCAAGGCAGCCTGATCACTGCCGTGCGGATCATGGCAGGTGAAGCAGGTCACGCCGTGGATGTACATGTGGCTCAGGACAAAGTCATTTCCTTGCATCCGGTTTTTATGGGCAGTTCCATCAGGGAAATGGGTGAAAGTGGTGGTTCCCAGTTTATGCGCTTCAAGCTTCCAAAAATCGGAAAGCTTTTCACCCATGTGAAAACCCACGGGCCAATCATAATACATCCCATTCACCGGGTTGGCCACAGGTCTGCCTTGGGAATGGCATTGAATACAGGTGTCATTGGCTTGAACAAAATTCAATCGTTCAGGATTAATGATGGTGGCATCGACTGGATTCCTGACATGCTCGCTGCCGGGACCGTGGCAAGCTTCACACCCCACGTTCCACTCGGTGACGGTTTTTGCCTGAACATCATAATTGACCGAGTGACATCCGTCACAGGTGGGACCTGTGGGGCGCTTGAAATTATCCGGAGGATAAAGCGGCGCCCACCAATCGTCCCTGGCAAAATAAGGCCGCCAGAGCGCGTGGGTGATGTCCCATTGCGCCGGCAGCGGATAATAGTCGGCCCCTATTCTTTTAAAATACCGCTGCTTCCACTTGGAACCGTAAACCAAGGCTATATCGTTCGTGGAAAAGGTGACGAGATTATTGCTGGCGGTAAAATCGGCGACCAAGGCACCGGGATGGACGCGCGGATCGCGAACGACGTTTGCCATGAGCGACTTTGCCCAATGATTATAAATCTGCGCGTGGCAATTGGCGCAAGCCTTGGATCCCACGTAATGCGCTGTTGCTGACAGCCTCCGTGCGGTGGCGGAACGGGCCTTGCTGTCGGGCGCGACGGTTAACGGCAGGTTGTGGATATAAACGATGATCTGCCATATTTCCCGATCTGGTAGTTGCCAGCCTGGCATGGCTGTGTTTCGTATTCCATTGCGGATGAAATAGAACAACTCGCCATCCATTCTTCCTCTCGATTCAAGCGCATCACGGCTCAGATCCAATGGTGGTGGGTAAAAACCGCTTCCCGCAGAAGTTTTACCCTTGCCATCGCAACCATGGCATGACTGGCAGTCCAACTGGTACAGCAGACGCCCTGACTCGGAATCCGCGCCATCCACTGCCGGATTGAGCGGGTTTTTGAGCTTTCGCGCCGAATTGGGCACGCTTAAATCCAAAATGTGACCTGCCAGAGACGTCTCCCAGGCAGGAGGTTTTTGACGAGCGATCAAACCGCCCGATGAAATAAAATGCCACGTTACCGCCCAGGCCAGAACCAATGAAAACCCGGGGGCAACCAACCCGAGTACAAACCACTTCCATTTTTTCTTAACAAAGGCCAACATGTCGCTGGGGACGCTATTCAAGCAGTATCATAGGGCTGTCCACGGGAAGTTCCAATGAAGTTTGAGTTCTTTCTTGCTGGAATCCCATTTTCAACCGGAACCATGGAATCTGCGTGAAGCCTCAATCCTGAAACTTGTCCGGAGATGAAAAGGAGCGATCTTTGCAAACCACCTCAACTTCACCATCCGGGCCCGCAGTCATTTTAGGGCTGAACCCCGACCGTGGATTTCCCTCATGTCGCTTGATGACCGGTTTTCAATTCCGCAGATAATGACAGGTATATCCACCGGGATTTTTTTGCAGGTAATCCTGGTGATATTCCTCCGCAGGATAAAATATCGTGGCAGGAATGATTTCCGTGACCACTGGATTCTTCCATTTTCCGGATTTGTCCACCTGCATTTTGACGCGTTCAGCAACCTCCCTTTGAGCCTGGCTGGTGTAAAAAATCGCTGACCGATATTGGGATCCGACGTCGTGCTGCTGGCGGTCACGCGTGGTGGGATCGTGCATGCGGAAGAAATAGCCAAGCAATTGCTCATAGCTCAACTTGGCGGGATTAAAAACCACCTTCACCGCCTCAGCGTGCCCGGTGGTGCGCGAACAGACCGTTTCATAGGTGGGATCGGGCGTGTGGCCGCCGGTGTACCCAACGGTGGTTTGAATGACGCCCGGAATGGAACGCAAAATTTCCTGCATCCCCCAGAAGCAGCCACCCGCCAGGATTGCGGTTTCGGTTTTGGGTTGAGGTTGGATCAAGCCAGCCTGAACGAATGGGGCAAGCTGATCGCCATAGCCAGCGGCGGCCATTTGGGCCAGGGGAATAAATTTAAGCGAAGCGGAATTGATGCAAAAACGCTGATGGGTTGGCCCCGGTCCGTCTTCAAAAACGTGCCCCAGGTGGGAATCCGCGCCAACCGAACGCACTTCAGTCCGCTCCATGCCAAAAGAGTCATCCGCTTTCTCAATGATGGCGTTCTGATCCACAGGCCGGGTAAAACTGGGCCAACCGCAACCGGAATCAAACTTGTCCAGCGAGCTGAATAGAGGCTTTCCTGAGACGATATCCACATAAATACCCGGCGCATGATTGTCCCAGTATTCATTTTCAAACGGCGGCTCGGTGGCGGCCTCTTGGGTGACCCGGTACTGCATGGGAGTGAGTTTTTGCTTTCGTTCAGCCGGTGGAATGGGAGTGAAATGATTCATGGTGAAATTGTTTGATGCCAGCCCCGAACCAGCGCTTTCACTGGGTCGGCACCCAGCCAAAGCCATGGCAAGAAAGACCAACCCGCACGCACGATTAAGAAACTGCCTCATGCAGGTCAGACGCGCAACTGGCGATTTCCTTACATTCCTCTTTTCATGCAAGGATTGCCTTCTTTGATCAACCGACTCGAACAGCTCCTTCCGGGTTGCCACGCCCGCTCCCCTTTGGATAGCCGGGTCTTTTAAATGAATCCGCGTTGACCGTTGAGACTCATGGGGGTGGAAATTGCAAATACTCGGATTGAAAAATGCAACATAAGCCCCTCCCGAAAGCTCAGCTCGGGCGCATATCGGTTTTAGGCTGGTGAAATTTGGGTGGAAGGAGAGTGAAAGGGCGGTTTTGGGTTTGTTTTTGACCATGTGGAGCATAGGCATGCCCAACGGGGGGCGGATATTCCCCGCAATCTTGGTTAGATTGGATGCTTTTTATGTGCCGCCCCTATGAGGCTCGGAATGATTTTTGGAGGTTGAATTTCTACGAATAGGTCGCCCCTCTGGGACTTGGCGGAACACCCCCATTCCGAAAACTCAGCACCACCTCTCCCCGTCCCTCTCCCCCAATGAAATTGGCGGAGAGGGGGTAAGACGCGACGGATTCAAGGTGGCCCTTATTCCATTTCGAGCGCCCCAAACGCTCCACCCCTTCAAAGGCATAAAACAACCCAGCGCCTCTTATTCCCTCTCCCCGCGAACGGAGTGTGGGGGAGAGGGAAAGAGCCTTTCTGGAAATGACGATGGGAGCTGCGGCGATGGATTTTGGGTTCAGCCGAGCCGTGAGCGACGAGCATACCCCACGTGGGTCTGTAAGGAGTGAACAACAAAGGCTGAAGACAAAAGACACGCCGCCCGATGGGTTTTCGACAGACAACAGCACCCTTTGCCATTTCCAGACAGGCTCTCCAAGGGAGAGGGGCACTCGCAAACAGCCAGCGCGATAAATGAGCAATCTCATTTTCCGAAAGATCAGCGCCACCCCTCCCCGGCCCTCCCCATCAATGGGAATTGATGGAGAGGAAGAAAGCGGCGATGGATTCAATAGGGTTTTAACCATTTCGAGCGTCGAGGATGACCGGTATTTTAAAGCGCATTCAATAACCCTGCGCCTCTGGTTTCCTTGCCCCGCCAGCGGAGGGCTGGAAGAGGATCAAAGAGGGGAAAAAACGGTGACTTTGCCGAAACTATTGAAATTTCAAACAGTGCGGGTGAACCGCCCAAATACTGAGATTCGCCCTTTCAGGGTTTGGGCTTAATGGAATGATGCTGTTGCAGCAATTCAATCATCTGCTGCAAGCCATCCGGGGTTTTGGAAACAGCCTTGGCCTTTTCGAACCATTGGATGGCTGCCTGCCAATTGCCGACATCCGCTTGCTCGGCTCCCATTTGAGTGGCCAGTTTTTCGTAGATAAAATTGTTGGCCGCCACCTCATCCTCGGTGCCCTTGACAGGACGCCAGTTGTGCAAGCCTGCCATCCAGACATTCACCGCCCGGTTGGTGTCATGATCGCTTTCCGCATAGAGTCGGCCCAACTCGAAAAGGATGTCGCAACTGCCGGGGTTTTCATGAAGCCCCTCGAGCAATACCTCCTGTGCCGTTTTCGGTTGGTGCATGCGTTGCCTCAACCAATAGGCTGTTACGATGTAATTCTGGACATTCTGGGGATCCAGGTCGGCGGATAATTTCAGCCAGGGCAGGATTTCCCGCACGCCCTCGCTGCCGCTCAAGTCGCCACTGGCGCCCCCTTCATCCAAGTGAGTATGGCGGTCGGGCATGAAATGCCGGCCAAAGGCATCAATCCAATTTCGGGGCGGCCCCATGAAACTCTCCTCCTCGCCGTGGTTCTGGCTGTTCACTGCGCCGGTGTCCTCAGCCATGTGTGCCGTTTTAAAAGCCCGGTTGTCGTCAAAAATGGTGGGATAAAAGCCGCTGTGGTAATAGGAATCCGCTTTGACAAAAAACTCATTAGCGAAAAGCTTGCGGCTTTCACCAAGTGTTATGGCAAAAACATCGCCATTTGCCCTGCTGCCAGGCCAGGCTACAAAGCGGGATTGAAGCGGGCAGGCCAGCGCAAAGCACACGACCAACAATAGAATCAAAAACCAGATTTGAATTCGGGGGCCAGACATGTTTAGTTGACCGACTGTCGCCTGAAAACCAGGCTGGCTCCGGTGAGAAAAACCACCATGTAGCCAATCCCGTAAATCAAAGCCAGGCCGTAATAGCCCCAATGGATCAGGGGCCAGTCGTGAATGATGAGATCGCGGACATCAAAAAATTCCAAGTGGGGGATGGAATAATAAATGATCAAAAAAACAGATCGCACCGGTTCAGGAAGGGTGAGAGCCACGCTATCCAAATGCCGCCCCAAAAGAAGAATGCCACCCACCACCACAAAGCAAATGGTGGAGTTGGAGGAAGGAGCGGCAAAAACCAGGGAACCCAGCAAGACCATGGCAATGACGATTCCAAGCATGAACCAATGGAGGGATGCGGCCTGGAAATAATTCAACAGGGGCCACTGATGCTCACGGCTGGCGGCAAGAGCCCCGAAAAAGAGGTAAAAGCAAACCAAGGCAATGCCGCAAGCCAGCCAGCAACCGAGGAATTTTCCCAACAGTAGCTGTGTTCTGGTCACCGGCTTGGCCAGAAGCGGAAGCAAGGTGCGGTTCTCGCGCTCCGCGGGAATTTGGCGCGCCGTGGTGGTGATGGCGATGACCAGTGAGGAAACCCACACCAACAACAGGCACAATTCCTTGAGATAGCGAATGATCTTGTCATCATTGAAAATCCTCACCGATGCCATGATCAGGCAGATCAACATGGTCACGATGAAGAGAACGTAAAAATCCTTTCGGCGGTACAATTCTTTTATGACAACGCCAGCGACAGCAAGGATGGTTTTCATGATGCGGATTGGGTCTCAAAGCCGATGATTTCCAGGAAGGCCTGCTCAAGGTTGGCGTGGCGGGGTTGGCGGATTTCAGAAATGGGGCCCACCACTTTCAGTTCACCCTGATGGATGATGCCGACCCGGTCACAGACCGTCTCCACTTCTCCGAGTTCGTGGGAGGAAAAAAAGACCGTCTTTCCCTCGCCTTTGAGGCGTTGAATGATTTGACGCACTTTCATGCGACCCAACGGATCAAGCCCGCTGGTGGGTTCATCCAGAACCAGAAGGTCTGGATTGTTGATCAAAGCCTGGGCCAGGCCAGCGCGTTGTTGCATTCCCTTGGAATAGGTGCGAATTGGGCGTTTTCGAGCATGTTCCAATTCCACCAGTTTCAAAAGCTCGTCAATCCGGCGGTCTGCCTCAAGCCGACTCAAACCAAAGAGAGTGGAATAAAAGCGCAGCAACTCCTCCGCGCTCAAAAATTTGTAATAGTAAGTGAGTTCAGGAAGGTAACCGATCCTCTGGCGGGCGATGGGTTGGCGGACATCAATGCCAAAAAGACTGGCAGCGCCGCTGGTGGGCTGAACGAACCCCAAAAGGACATTCATCGTGGTGGTTTTGCCCGCGCCATTTGGCCCCAAATAGCCAAACACCTCCCCGGCATTCACCTCGAGGTTTAAACCTCGCAAAGCAACCTTGGTGCCTTGGGCCGCTTCGCGGCTGCGGAATTCCACCCGTAAATTTTCTGCTTTCAATATGGCAGCCATGTGTCAATAGCGATTTCACAATCCAACTTCCCCATTATTCAGCCAGAAATATGCCAGAAAATGAAATTAAATTTTAAAGGGCTATTGGTCAAACGACTCCCGCCAAGGCTTTTGGCCTTGAAATGATTTCATTTTTTCCTGCAACAAAACCAAATCGGCGCTGCCTTGTGTGTCCTGGCTTAGGGCAATGGCCAGGCGCTCGTTCTGGATGGATTCATGGAATTTGCCGGACTCGGCCTGTGCCATGGCCAGCGCATCCAAGGCAGCCGCAGATTTTCCACCGGTTTCCTGGACTGCCGCACCAGCCAGAATTTCCGCCTCTTTGCCATCCCTCAGTTTGGAATCCTCGCTGGATGCCAACACCGAAGCATAAAATATAAGGATCTCCACATTGGCAGGATCCATGGTCGCAGCCTTTGCGAGTTCGGACAATGCAGCGGGACCCTTTCCTTGTTTCAAATAAAGGCGGCCCAGCAAAAAATGAGGCTCGGACCTTTCAGGACTGATCTTCATGGCTTGCTCAAAAGCCCCCCGGGCATCCCCCAAATGACCCAGTTTTACCAAAATACGACCAAAATCCTCGAATATGAAAGGATTTGAATTGTCATGGATAGAAGCGCGTTTGAAATAGGCACCGGCCAAACCGTCTTTTCCTTGAAAACCTAACAAAAGAGCCAAATTATAATTTCCAAGTGACGAATCGGGCTGCTCCCGCAAAGCCATCAAAAATTGGTTCATCGCTTCATTGCTGTTTCCATGGTCTTGAAGAGCCACGCCCACCTCAATATGAGCAACCGCGCTATCGTGAACCTCCAGGGCGTGACGAAACAAAGTTTGGGTGTTTTTCCAATACCCAAGCTGAACCTGAGTAAGCCAAACGCAAAAGGCCAGTAGAACCAGGGAGGAGGCCACCAGGCATTTTCCTAGAAAAACACTGCGGCCTGCCCATTCTTGAAGAACCAAACCAACCGCCAGAATAAGGCCTATGGATGGGAAATAGGTATAGCGGTCCGCCATGGACTGAGAACCCACCTGGATGAGGCCTATGACGGGCAGCAGAGATACACCAAACCAAATCCAACCCACAATGAGCCAAGGACGGTCACGGCGCATCAGCCAGGCTAAAACAGTCACGCACCCCAAAAACAGCGCTGACTCCGCCCCGGCGAGAACGGGAATTTGAGGGATGTAGGGATAAAAAATGCTTAACCCGGCCGGCCAAATGGTTTTGCCCAAATAGGTGACACACGCAAGCGCTGCATTGGGCAAACGGTATCCCAAAGGAACATTGGTCAAAGAGGACTCGGCATGATGCTGGGCCAAAACCGTGATAAAGCACAAGGCGCCTGAGAGAAGAAAAAAAGGAACTTTCTCGATCCACAGATTTAGATTAAAAAGCGGCGTGTCTCTCCACCCGAACCGTTTCAAAGGCCAGAAATCCATTAAAACCATGAGAACAGGCAAGGTGACCGCCATGGGTTTGGAGAGCAAAGCCAGGATAAAACAGAGAAGGCAGCCCAGATACAACCCAAAAACTCTTCGCGATCTCTCCCCTGTTTTCTTGGACTCCCCGTAACGCAAATAATTCAAGAGGGCCAGAAGAGATAAGAATGCGCTTAAGACATCCTTGCGTTCAGCCGCCCACGCAACGGATTCCACCCTCAGCGGATGCCAGGCAAAAAACGCGCCAGCCAGTATGGCCACCCACAAAACAGAATTTTCCGTGCCAAGGGCGGCCGCTGCCGCCAATCGCCTTACAAAAATGAAAACCAGGGCGGCATTGGCTGCGTGGAATAAATTGTTGACCAAATGAGGTCCAGCAGGATTCAGCCGAAACAAATCGCAGTCCAACATCAGGGAAATCCAGGTGAGCGGATGCCAGTTGGAGGCATAAAATGAGGTAAAAGCCCACCTGATATCCCTCCAATTTAAACCTTGGTTCACATACGGATTGTTGACGATATACTCCCCGTCGTCGTAATCAATGAAAGGGTGGTGGGTGGTCTGCAAAAAAACCAGCAAGGTTCCTAAAACCAGTAGCAGAATCACAACCAATGGGCGTTTCATGCCGTATTAGGTAGCAGAATACCTTTGAATTTAAAGGCTAAACGTCAAAACGCGAAAGGAGTGCCCTCCCGGAAGGGTGAGCACTCCTTGGAATCTGTTTTCCCAACTTTTAGAAGGGAAGAAATGCTGCGTGTAGATTGGAACTGACTAGCGCAATGGAACAAGTGGGAGCAACATTCAGCGGATTAATGTTGTAAGAACCACCCATTGGCTCCGCTGGCATATCCGAACCTGCACGCCCCAAGTAAGGCACCAAGTCGCTGGATGCAGGAGTCGCAGTGGCGATTTGACCGTACTCCAAACCCCACTGTTGTTTGCCCTGGTCAATGACCCTCAGGTTGTTGATGCAGGCGTTTGTCTGGGATGTTTGCCGGGCACGCACAAAATTGGGTATTCCGATTGCAGCCAACAAACCAATGATGGCTACCACAATCATGATCTCCACAAGCGTGAACCCACTCCGCCTTTTTATTTTGAATGTTTTCATGACTTTTATGTTTCTACAGCGGCGGAACTTCACCAGCGGCGGATGTATGAATAAGTTCTGTTTTGTTCCGAGATAGCCGTTGGCAACCGCAACCTACCTAAGAGCAACCAGCATGCCACAAAATTCATTGGGCGAAAGGGTATCAAATGAAAAAGCCCGGATTTCTCCGGGCTTGGAATTACTATGTTTGATCTGCTACTTTGACAGGAATTATTGAGTCAAGAAGGCTGGATGAGAAGGATTGTTGGTTGATCCTGGAGCACCTGCGATGTTACAATTGGGGACAACGGACAAGGCATTAATTACGTAGCTACCTCCCAACGGTTCTGCGGGCATGTAGGACCCAGCCCGTCCGAGGTACGGAACAATATTGGAGCTATCGGGCGTGACAGATGTTTGCTGGCCGTTTTCCAAGGCCCACTGCTGCTTGGCGGCGTCAATGATGCGCAGGTTGTTGATGCAGGCATTGGTTTGGGACGTCTGGCGGGCGCGCACAAAGTTGGGAATCGCAATGGCAGCCAGCAATCCGATGATGGCCACAACAATCATGATTTCCACCAGCGTGAAGCCGGCCTTCCGATTTGTTTTCAGTGTTTTCATTTTATCTATCATTTGCGGCAGAACATCACAACAGGCGGGTTAGATATGATGATGACATATTCGTTCTATTAATTGCCTGTCGTAACCGCGTTGCACTCCCTCTAGCAGATGGAATGCCATGTATCCTCATACAAACATCGAAAGTCGGCAAAAGTTTCAATATTCCAATCCTCAGCATCGCGTATTCAGGAAACTAGTAAAACAGGACCGTTAAAAAGCCGTGAAGTGGACTCCAACCAATTAATAATAAAGTTGTTGCACATTTTCAAACCATCCGATACTGGTTTAACGTGCCTGTTTTAGGCTTTTTTGCAGAGTCCAAAATTTGAAACCAATCGGTTCCGTCCTGGTTAAATCGCTAGTATTTGTATAAATTTTTTACAGATAACAGGTTAGCCATAATTTGGCCAAAGGAATACCAAAATTTTATCAAATAGAGCCATTGCGAAAAACCAAAGGCTGTCTCAAAACAAGACAGATTATGTCTTTGAATCCAAAAACAGTACATAAACCAAGCCACGATTTATTCTGATGAAGATCTGTTTTTTTGAATTTTATCAGGAAATTCTGCCTCGGGAGCCTCACCTGTCGGTAGTGGCAGTTCACCCCCGGCCAATTTGACTTTTAGTTCATCCATCATTTTGGAAGTTTCCTCAATTTCCTGGCTGATACGCTCCCGTTGTTCGAGCAGCTTGCGCAATTTGGCCTCGAGCAAGGGAAGGAAATCCCTGGCGGGCGAGCTGCCCAAACTCGATTTGCCTACATTGCGATCCATTATTCAAGAATTTAAACGAAATCAATTCATTGATTCAAATACTAAATGCAACGGGCGCGTCTCAACTTTTGGGCTGGTGAAATTTGGGTGGAAGGAGAGCGAAGGGGCGGTTTTGGGTTTGTGTTTGACCATGTGGAGCATAGGCATGCCCAACGGGGGGTGGATATTCCCCGCAATTTTGCATGGATTGGATGCCTTGTATATGCCTTCCCAACGGGGCTCGGAATGATTTTTGGAGATTGGATTTCTACAAATATGTCGCCTCTCTGGGGCTGGGGGCAAATTGCCCGTTTCCGAAAGACCAGGACCACCCCTCCCGGCCCTCCCCATCAATGGGATTGATGGAGAGGGAGAAAGAGGCGGTGGGTTCAATAGGGTTTTAAACCATTTCGAAGGTCAAAGGTAATCGCAATTTCAAGCGCACTCAACAACCCTGCGCCTCTGGTTTCCTCGCCCCGCCAGCGGAGCGCGGGGAGAGGATTAAGGAGGGGAGATCGCAAACAGCCAGCGCGATCAACGAACCATCTCGCATCCCGAAAACTCAGTCCCACCCCTCCCCGACCCTCCCCATCAATCAGGATTGATGGAGAGGGAGAAAGCGGCGGTGGGTTCAATAGGGTTTTAAACCATTTCGAAGGTCGAAGGTAATCGCCATTTCAAGCGCACACATCAGCCCTGCACCTCGGGTTTCCTCGCCCCGCCAGCGGAGCGCGGGGAGAGGATTATGGAGAGGGGAACTCGCAAACAGACATCGCGATCAATAAAGCATCTCACATCCCGAAAGCTCAGTGCCACCCCTCCCCAACCCTCCCCATCAACCAGGATTGATGGAGGGGGAGAAAAAACACAGGATTTGCGGAGGTTTTTGAAATTGGAAACACCGGGGGAGACTTGCTCAATAACCGAGATGCGCCCCAACCCATTTGGCTCGCGAAGTTGAGATAATTCGGGGGTTTGAAAGGGGTGGAATACAGGCTTTCGGACCCTGGATGAATCCCCCATGATGGAATCATGACTCGCGTAAGGATGGGAATCATCGGGCTGGGAAATATCGGCGTGGTTCATGCCCGTCATCTTGCCACGGGCTTTGTGCCCGGAGCGGATTTGGCGGCCATAGCCACCAGCAAAGGGGAGGCAGCCCGATCGCTCTTTCCGGCTGCGGCCATTTACCCGGATGGCGCCAGTCTTTTGTCATCCGGCAAAGTGGATGCGGTGATCATTGCCACGCCTCATTGGCAGCATGTTCAGCTGGGCATGGCAGCCTTCGAGCGGGGGCTCCATGTGCTGATGGAGAAACCACTGGCTGCACACAAGGCAGATGCCGAGCGTCTGCTGGCCTGCCACGCCCTTCACCCCGAGATTACCTTTGCAACCATGCTGCAACTCCGCTGCGAACCCCGCTTTCAAGCCCTGCGCGACTTAATCCTTGCCCGTCTGGGTCCCCTGGTTCGGGTGAACTGGATCATCACCGATTGGTATCGGACTCATGCCTATTATCTAAGCAGCGGATGGCGTGCGACCTGGAAAGGCGAAGGCGGTGGAGTGCTGATCAATCAATGCCTGCACAATTTGGACATGCTCCAATGGCTTTGTGGGATGCCCTTGCGGGTCCGTGGCTTCTGCCAGATGGGCCGGTTTCATCCCATTGAGGTGGAAGATCAGGTCACGGCCTATTTTGAGTGGGCCAACCGGGCGACCGGGTCCATGGTCACCTCCACAGGTGAGGCACCCGGGACGAATCGTTTGGAAATAGTGGGCACGCAAGCCACGGCCATCCTGGAGGGCCACCGCCTGGTTTATAAACGCAACGAAATGGACATGCAGACATTCAGCCAAAAAGCGAAAACCGGCTTTGAAAAGCCCGAAGCCACCACCACGGAGACCCTCTTTCCGGAAATGGCCGATCTGCATGCACAAATCACCGCCAATTTCGTAAAGGCCATACAGGAATGCCAGCCACTGATAGCACCAGCCAGCCAGGGCATTCACTCGTTGGAGTTGGCCAATGCCATTACTTATTCCTCCCTCTTGGACAGGACCCTGGAACTGCCGCTCGATGGCCAGGCATGGGAAAAACATCTCCTGGGATTATTCACCCATTAAACTGAACCTGGCGACCTTCATTTTGAGCCATTTCGACCATCGCAATGGTGACCGCCATTTCAAGCAACAGCAGGGGCATCAGCCCAATGAGGCAACAAATATTTTGGTGTTTCAAGGACAGTCCACTAGTCTGGGGGCTATGAACTTCTTGGTTACCGGCGGAGCCGGGTTCATTGGTTCGCACGTTTGTGAAAGTTTACTGCAGCAGGGTCACAAGGTTTGGGCTTTGGACGACCTCAATGATTTTTATGATCCCCGGAGAAAACGGGACAACCTTCAGACAGTGTCTTTACTCGAACGCCCTTTCGAATTCATCCAGGGGGATGTCACGCACGCCAACACCTTGAAGGAATTATTTGGGTCTGTCGCATTTGACCAAGTCATCCATCTGGCGGCCCGGGCCGGGGTGCGCCCCAGCCTCCAACAGCCGGCTCTCTATCAAAGGGTGAACGTGGAGGGAACGGCCACTGTCTTGGAGGCGGCCCGGCAGGCGGGCGTTAAAAAAATCACGATTGCATCGTCTTCTTCAGTTTATGGAATAAACGCCAAAAGTCCGTTTTCGGAGGATGATCCCATTTTTCACCCTGTTTCGCCTTACGCCGCAAGCAAACTGGCCTGCGAAGCCTTGGGACATGTGTATCACCATCTTTATGGCATGGATGTGGTGATGTTGAGGTTTTTCACCGTTTACGGACCCCGGCAGCGACCCGACCTGGCCATCCATAAATTCACGCGAATGATCGCTGCTGGCCAGCCTATTCCTGTCTATGGGGATGGCAGCACAGCACGCGACCACACCCATATCAATGACATCCTTGACGGAATCATGGCCTGCACGCGCCAGGAATTTGGCTTTGAAATCTTCAATTTGGGCGAGTCAGAAACCATTACGCTGGCCCGGCTGATTCAGCTTATTGAAACCGCCTTGGGCCGTGCTGCGCTGATTGACCGGCAGCCGCTGCAGCCTGGCGATGTGCCGCACACCCATGCGGACATTTCCAAGGCCCGGTCCCGGCTGGGATACCATCCCAAGGTCAAGGTCGCCCAAGGGATACCACTTTTTGTTGATTGGTTTCTAAAAAACAGGCACTAATAGTGCCTTGACAATCTGCATGAACACAACTGGATTCAGTCGTCCGTCCCTGAAAACGGCCTTGGAGACGTGGCAGGAAGTGCTTCGGAAGCATGATTTGCCCGTGGAACCGGTCTGGATTTTTGCGGAAAACCTGATTATTGAACCTTCGCCCGCCCATCCGGGGAGCTTTAGTTTTGGATTTCAAACCAGGTTTTCACCCCCGGATGAGGACGCCTTGGCGCTGGCCTACGATCATTTCAGTGAAACCGCCGCCCGGATGGTGTTTTATCGCCTGGGATCGGCTGGAACGAAGTCGGTGTGCATTCTCCTCTGTGATTCATGGTTTGAAGAAAAAGGTCCCATGGACGGCTACGAACGGCGCGACGACTGGAGAATTTCCTTCCGGCCCGGCCATGCAGGCGAAATACCGGAGGTTAAAGACTTGAAACGTTGGATTCGCCGGGTGAAACGTGACCGGGCTTTTCACGATTTTGATTTCAGCATGACCTTGGAAGCCATAGATGAAATCAAAATGCATGGGCGTCCCTTGCAGCCCTACGAACGTATGAGCCAGCGCATGTTGAACCGCCTTCGGACCATTCTACATGTCCCGACCTGACCGGGCAGTTGTAAATTTAATGGCAGGTGTGCCCTTGGCGCATCTCAATTTTTAGGTTGGTGAAATTTGGGTGGAAGGAGAGCGAAGGGGCGGTTTTGGGTTTGTGTTTGACCAGGTGGAGCATAGGCATGCCCAACGAGGGGTGGATATTCCCTGCAATTTTGCTTGGGTTGGATTCCTTATATTTGCCGCCCCCCACGGGGCTGGGGGGCAAATTGCCCGTTTCCGAAAGATCAGTGCCACCCCTCCCCGGCCCTCCCCATCAATGGGATTGATGGAGAGGGAGAAAGAGGTGGTGGATTCAATAGGGTTTTAAACCATTTCGAAGGTCGAAGGTAATCGCCATTTCAAGCGCACTCAACAACCCTGCGCCTCTGGTTTCCTCGCCCCGCCAGCGGAGCGCGGGGAGAGGTTTAAGGAGAGGGGGGATCGCAAACAGCCAGCGCGATAAATGAGCCATCTCATTTTCCGAAAGCTCGGCGCCACCCCTCCCCGGTCCCCGCCACCCATGGAGATTGATGAGAAGGGAGAGCGGAGCAGTTGGTTGGTGGAGGTTTATAAAAATTCAAACGCGGAGGCTGAGGGTGACTCTCTCAAAAACTGAGACGCGCCCGTGTACCCTGATATTTTGCAGTTGTGACTTCCCCCTGCCTTTTTGGGATCTGAGAAAATAATACTTGGGCATGATCTGGCTCAATGAGGATATTGTTTCCCGACATTTGGAGGCGCTGCGCGTTCCACTCGATAAACGAAATTCAAAAAGCCAATCTGCCCCAATCTACCGGGCGCAAATTCCTTGGAAAAATCTCACCAGACCGCTTCGGTATGGTTTCGATTTTTCCAAAGAGTTTCCGCTCTGGCATCTTGCCGGACATTGGACCTTTTCATTTTCCTTTTTGGGTTCAATTTAAATCCTGGTAGCGGATCAACTCCAAACCCAGACGCTGCACCTCTCCCTTCACTTTCGGACTGGTTAAAGCTTCCAATTCATGCCGGAACCGGTCGAGCGAAGGATGTGAATACAACTCGGACACCCCTTTGGGGAGGAGGGGAAGGAGCTGGAGAACGTGGTTTTCATCCATACGCGAATCCTGAAAAAGTCCAAAGGTTTTGCCGGTGTGGCGGATGGAAAGGGGGCGGAATGCGGACTGGGCCCGCCTGGAGAGAATCCCAAAAATAACGGCATGAGAGAGGCGGTAAAACCATCGCCCACTGGATAGGCGGAGGCTCAGGCGGAGGCTATCGCGCGTCAGACGCACATGCCTGATACCGGCCAGGGAAACCTCTTGGAGCAACAGGGGAAGAATGACTGGATGAAGATGCATATGCAAATGGCCATTGACATGGTCGGGCACCAGCCCCGTTTCCCGAAATTTTTGGAGTTGGGCCCGGATTTCCCCCTGGAGCTGCGCACGCAATGATTTTTTGAAAAAATATTTCATCCCCGCCCCTGCCGGAGAATGAGTGAAGGCGCCATCCGGCCCCACGAGTCCCGGTATTTGTTCATAGGAAAGTGAGGCATGCCCCTGGAGCAGGGTGAGATGCAAACCCACGCCCAGTCGCGGATTCTGTCGCGCCAATGCCACCGCCTCATCAAACCCGGACTCATTGACCATGAGGCTGGCCGTGGTCAGGATTCCATTGCGATGAGCCTGAATGACCGCTGCATTAACAGACGCGGACAATCCGAAATCATCCGCGTTGACAATCAGCCGACGGGCTGGGGATGAGGGTGCGGAGCGGGTCACACGGAGTTTGAAGCAGCGCCGTAATAGGATTCCCTTGCCCCGACCATGTGTCGAAGCCACGCCTGGAGGATCAATGCCAGCTTGCCGACCTTGCCTATCTTCAAGGGATGGGGGCCGAAGACGTTGAAACTGGCATTTTCAAGCTTGAGCAGGAGTTGCCAATATACTGAACCCATCAACTCCGCCGCAACCATGTTGCGGCGGTCTTCGGCGGGAAGAACCTGGCGGGCCAGATTGTAAAAATGGCGGGCGCGCACGCCAACACACTGCGCCAACGCCTGATACCTTGCAGAGTAGCAGCCATCCAGGATTTCCTGATCCGTCACTCCAAACCTTTTCAGTTCAGATTGCGGCAGGTAAATGCGTCCGCGCTGGGCATCGTTTTTGACATCCCGCAGGATATTGGTCAGTTGGAGGGCTTTGCCCAGGTGGATGGCGTAATCGCGCGTGGCTGGCTGATTGTGGCCAAAAATCCGTATGCTGAGCAGGCCCACAGCCGAAGCCACGCGGTAACAATAAAGGTCCAGATGTTCAAAGTCGATGTATCGAAGCGTTTCAAGATCCATCTCGCAACCCTTGATGATCTCGTCCAGAAGTGTCCCATCCAAACCAAAAGTTTGAATGACTGGTTGGAGTTCACGCAAAATGGGGGATTGCGGTATTTGTCCTTGAACTGCCAGAATCAGGTCTTTGCGCCAGGCGGCCAGGCGGTCACGACGGACCTCCACAGGCACGGAATCTTCATCCGCCACGTCATCCACCTCGCGGCAAAAGGCGTAAAGCACGCACATGGCGTCCCGCTTGGGCTTGGGAAGGAGCACAAAGGCGAGCGCGAGGTTCGAGGCGCTTTTGCGAGTGATGGCAAGGCTGGTTTCCATCAGGAATCATCCGGGTGGCTGGACCTGGCTGTCACGGGCGTGGCGGAATCGCGTTGCCCGGCGGGTGTTTTTCGCGAATGGGAATGGCGATGCTTGCGCCGTTTTTTGCGCGCAGGCTTGCGGTGAAAAACCCACACCGTCACCAGGCCCACGACCAGGGTGATGAGCAAAAAAAGCACTGGAACGATCAGGTAATCGAGCGACTCAGCGTTGGCTGTAAGAAAGAATTTTCTCATCATTCACCCTCGTCAGCAGAGTGGGCGCCATTGTCATCCCCGGCCAGTTTCATGTTCAATTTCTGCATTCGATAGCGCAGGGCATGTCTCGTCATTCTAAGCTGGGCGGCCGTGCGTGTCAGGCTGAAATGATTTTGCTCGAGTACGCCGCCAATGATGTCGCGTTCCATGCGTTGCAGGATGTCATCCAGTGATTCACCTGGCGCAGGGACGATTGCGGAAGGATTGGGGCGGAGGATTTGGCTGTTAAAATCCGGCAGGCTGGCGGGGCGGATGGCGGCGCTGGTTTCCAAAATGACGGCGCGCTCAATGACATTTTTCAATTCCCTGATGTTGCCGGGCCAGGGAAGGGATTTCAGGATGGCCTGGGCCTCCGGGGTAATGCCCTCCACGCTGCGGTTCATGCGGACCCGGAAAAATCTCACGAAATGGTCAGCCAGCAGTATCATGTCATCCCCGCGGTCGCGCAATGCGGGCAGGTTGATTTGCACCACATTCAAACGGTGGTAAAGGTCCTCGCGGAAATCACCATCGGCCATGGCTTTGGCGAGGTCCCGGTTGGTGGCTGCCACCAGGCGCACATTGACGCGCAATTCCTCCGACCCACCCACGCGAGTAAAGGTTCCATCTTCCAAAAACCGCAACAGTTTGGCCTGCAGGGGCTTGCCCATGTCGGCAATTTCATCCAGAAAAAGTGTTCCCTGGTCGGCCTCCTCCACGCGCCCCCGTTTTAGCTTCAGGGCGCCTGTAAACGCTCCCTTTTCGTGGCCGAAAAGTTCGCTTTCGAGGAGATTTTCCGGGATGGCGGCGCAATTGATGCGGATGCACGGGCGGGCGCGGCGCGGGCTCAAGGAGTGCAGGGCGCCTGCCACCAGTTCCTTGCCCGTACCGCTCTCGCCCAGAACCAGCACCCTGGCATCCGTGGGGGCAATGGTCCGGATGAGTTGACGAATTTCACGCATTCGTTGACAGTCCCCCACCATTTGGTCCAAGCCTGGCATCTCGCCAGCCTGCGCCCGGAGCTCGGCATTTTCCTGCATCAACTGGAAGCGTTCCGCGCAGCGGGCCACGGCATGAAAAAGCTCCTCTGGTTCAAACGGCTTGGACAGGTAATCCATTGCGCCCGCCTTGATGGCTTCCACAGCAAGCTTGGGCGTGGCATAGGCTGTGATCATGAGCGAGGGCAGCTCGGGCCATTGGCTGCGAAGCCGGGCCAGAAAATCATAGCCGCTCATACCCCCCAACCTTGCGTCAGTAATGACCATGAAGAAGATTTCCTTGTGAAGCCGGGCGAGGGCCTCCTCTGCGGATTCCACCGGGCACACCTTATAACCCTCGTCCTGCAACATGGCTTGCAATGACCGGCGCATGTTGCGCTCGTCATCCACCACCAGCAGGGGAGGGAGGTTTGAATTCATGGTTTGGCCAGCTTGGGCAGCGTTTTAGCGGGAAAGGTTATCGTGAAGCGCACGCCTTTTCCAAGCTCGGAATCCACCTCCAGGACACCGTTATAAAGTTCCACGTTGTGTTTGACGATGGTCAAGCCCAGGCCGCTACCCTGGCTTTTGGTGGTGTAATAAGCTTCAAAGATGCGGTTGAGATGCTCTGGGGCAATGCCCGGGCCATCATCTTCAATGGTGATGACGACGGCCAGCTCGCGGTTGCAGCGAGTGGTGACCTTGATGGTGCCATCGGCGCGGGTGGCTTCCCTGGCGTTGGTCAGGAGATTGAGGAGGATTTCGGAAAGGTGATTTTGCTGCATCAACAGGGGCGGGAAAGGCGGACGATCCAGGCGCACCAAACGTTTGGAGGAAGGCAAGGCCGGCGGAAAAACGGCGGCAATGGCCCGATCCAATTCCTCGCGCACATCCAATTTCTGAACCCGGCCCTCGGTCAACTGGGCATAGCCCATGATTTGCGTCACCACCCGGTCTGCCCGCGACACTTCTTCCTGAATGATGGAGACGTGGTCCCTGGACACCGGTTTGTCCTGTTCCATGGCGCGTTGGATTGAATGGGTGGAATTGCGGATGATGGCAAGGGGATTTTTGATTTGATGCGCAAATTCAGCGGCCAGCCTGCCGGCGGAATGCAATTGTCCCTCGCGTGCGGCAAATTCCGCGGCCTCCTCCCTGGCCATGCGTTGCCTTTCCATGAGTATCTGCGCCCCATAACAGCACAGGGTGGTGAGGCCCAAAACCATGATGCGCAAGGCGAAAGGCTGGCCCAAATCTCCCTGGGACTCAAAATCAATGGTTTTAAGCGTGGTGGAATCCACGCTATGCATCACCGCCAGTTGCAAAACGCCAACAAGCCCAAAGCACAGGCTGGTGGTGGTATTCAGGATCAGTTGCGAAATACCGGGCGGGATGCTGGCTGAATTCCTTATGATCAATGCCACGAAGAGCCAGAAAACAATGCTGTCCATCCCACCTGAAATGAGCGCCAGACCGGCAAGCAAAAGGCCATCCATGATGCCATCTGCAAGCACTGTCCACTGCAACACCGAAAGCGGCACCCATTGCCCGAGCGCCAGCAGGAGGACCACCGGCACGCTGAGAGCAAGGTAAGCCCAGAAACAAAACTGGACGGTCTCCACCACCACCTCCATGACGCTGGCCTCGGTGACAAACCAAGGATGAAAATCAAAAGAGTAGATGATCATACCCACCATGACGACCTTGACGGGCAGGACAAAATTGCGTTCCACCAGGAGGAGCCGGTGGCGCTGCATTTGAGGATCCGGCACGGAGATTTCCATGGCCTGGAGCAAACCTTTCAGCCATGCCAGATAATGAGCCTTCATGATTGGAACCGTGCCGTTGGCCGGACAGTCGGGAGGAGAGCCGGCCCCGGCGAAATTATTGAATGCAACCCAGGGTCCATTCGGCGATTTTATCCACCGGCGCCAGCCGACCCACGCCCTCGTAGCCGCAGGACAGCATACCATCGTCAGGCCCCAGAAATTGCGCTCCGCGCCGGGTTAATGAAGCGACATTGTGACAGGTGGCGGGATGCAGCCACATTTTGCCGTTCATGGCAGGCGCCAGCAAAAGCCGGGCCTTGGGGTTCAGCGCCAGAGCAATGCAGGAAAGGGCGTCATCAGCCAGGCCCAATGCCAGTTTGGCGATGATATTAGCCGTGGCCGGGGAAATGACCAGCGCATCCGCCTCGTCGGCCAGGCGGATATGGGAGGGCTTCCAATCCTCCTCCTCGTCGTAAAGATCGGTAACCACAGGATGGCGTGTGAGGGTTTTAAAAACCAGTGGCGTAATAAACCGCATGGCATCCGCCGTCATCACCACCCGCACATCACAACCCGCTTTGACCAGCAAGGAAGCCAGATCGGCCGCCTTGTAAGCGGCAATGGACCCCGTGACACCCAGGACAATTTTTTTATTCATGCGGATGCGGCTTGGGACATTTTAAACCTTTGGCTGCCCGATGCGACCCAAAAAATGGACTGGAAAGCGGGCATTGGCAACGAGTTAAAAACCGGGGGCGACCGACCTTGATGTGCGCATTTTCTCGGCTGCGATGATTTCCAGCATCCGGTGAAGGTCCTCGGTCTTGGTGCCACTGAGGAGGAGGTAATCAAAATGGCGCCACTGGCTGACTTCCTGCCGGGCAAGCGAAAGTCTTTTTTGGATGACGCTTCGCGCATCGGCAGCCCTGCGCCGCAACCTTTGTTCGAGCACCTTTGCGGAATCCGGGGTGAGAAAAACGGTGACCAGGGCGTGTTTCAACTCGGGCTCGGATTCCGCCCGCTCACGAATGGTCGCCGCCCCCTGCACGTCAATGTTCAGAAGCACGTCCCTGCCCTGGCGGAGTTTCATGAGCAATTCCGATTTCAGGATGCCATAACTGTTTCCATAAACGGTGGCATGCTCCAAAAAATTGCCAGCTTGAAGCCGTTTGAGAAATTCTGCCGCGCTGAAAAAATGGTAGTCCACACCATCTTTTTCCCCAGGCCGCGGGGGACGGGTGGTGCAGGTGATAGCCCGGCTCATTTCCGGCCTGGCTTTGAGCAACCCCTCGCAAAGGGTCGTCTTTCCCGCCCCGGAGGGGGCGGAAATGAGGATCAATAATGGCGCGTGTTTACGGGGTTCCATAACCTGGGCGGCAAAGACCCGGCTGGCTGCGTTCATTCCACATTCTGGGCCTGTTCACGAAATTTTTCCAGTTCAGCCTTCAGGTTGACAGCCTCGCGTGAGATCAAGGCATCGTTGGCTTTGGAACTGATGGTGTTGATTTCCCGGTTGATTTCCTGGGATAAAAAATCCAGCGTGCGGCCCACGGATCCGGCGGCTTGGCGGCAGTCTTCAAACTGCTGGAAGTGGCTTTCCAGCCTGGTCAATTCCTCGGATATATCCGAGCGATCGGCAAAGAGGACGATTTCCTTGAGGATGCGCTCATCGTCATCAACCACGGATGCCAAGCCGGAGGCGCGTATGCGACCCAGGAGGAGCTTATGGTGGTTTTCCGCCACCTTGGGGGCCTGCTGGCGTATGCGCTCCACGGACTGGCGCATGATTTGAACACGGGATGAAAGGTCTTCAGCCAGGTGCAGTCCTTCCCGGCTTCGCATGGCCAGGAGCGCGGTAATGGCCTGGTCCAGCGCTTTTTGGAGAACAGGCTGGATTTGCTCATGATCCTTCAATTCATTGGAAGCCTCGAAAAGCCCGGGCACACGAAGAATGTGGTCCAGGCTCAAGCTTCCGGCCAGGTCCAATTCTCTGGCCATCGAGCGCAATTCGCTGGCATAGCTTCGGGCCAAGTCCAAGTTCAACCGGGGCCGCGCCCCCAGCAGGCTGGAGCCCACTTCAATGAAAACACGAACGGTGACCCTTCCCCGCGCGATGGATTCCTGGATCCGTTCACGAATGATTCCCTCAAGACCCTCCCATTCCCTGGGCAGGCTGACAACCAATTCCGCCTGTCGCCGGTTCACCGCCGCCAGTTCCACGGAAACCTTGAAACCATCCTCCGCGCATTCACCGTGACCGCATCCTGTCATGGATTTCATGGGGTCAATATGCAAAACACCGGTGATTCTAGCGATGAAATTCGGATTGGAATAAACTGCAAATGGCGGTGGATTGACTGGCCGGAATAATCGCTCATCCCGGTTTGGAGACAGGCGGACGCGGGATTCAATAAAACCACCGGCTTCCCATGTCTTTTTGGGGGGATGAGAAATGAGATGTCTGATTTTGAGGGCGGTTTACGCAGTTGAGTTTTTGGGGCAAATATGAAATTATTTGCGCTCTGCCAGGTTGCCGGAGAGTGCGGTTGCATCGCCGGGCTGCCGGGATCATCAAATTGCGAACCCTATATAACATTGCTTTTCAGGTTTTTTTTGTGCTGGCATCGCCCTATTATTTTTGGCGGCTGATTCGCCGGGGCAATTGGGTGGATGGTTTTGGCCAGCGATTTGCGCGCTACGACCGCGGGGTGAATCAGGCGCTGACAAACCGGCATGTGATCTGGATACATGCGGTAAGCGTGGGAGAAGTGGGTCTTTGCACCCAGTTGATCCGCGCCATGGAGCCGCGGGCGCCAAATGTTAAGTTTGTGGTTTCATGCACCACCACGACGGGCATGCAGGAATACCGCAGGCGACTGCCGGCGCATATCCTGAAGATCTATTATCCCGTGGACCGAAGCCGTTATGTTCGGCGGGCCATTGCGGTGATCAACCCGCAAGCCATCATTTTGTTGGAAGCGGAAATCTGGCCCAACTTCATCTGGCGTGCCCGGGACCTTAGACTCCCACTATTCCTGGCCAATGCACGGTTGTCAGACCGCTCATTTCCCCGGTACCGTCGTCATGGATGGTTGTTTCGGGATTTGTTTGGATCTTTTTCCGGGGTGGGATGCCAGAGTGAAAAAGATGCAGCCCGACTGGTGGAGGTGGGATGCCGTCCTGACGCGGTGAAAGTGGTGGGGAACCTCAAATTTGATGCCGCCAAAGCATCGAACCCCCGCAAACTGGATGTACGGGAAATGCTCAGGAGTATTGGAGTTTCTGAAAACGCCCCTGTTTTGGTGGCGGGCAGCACGCACGATGGTGAGGAAGCAATGCTTGTGGATATCGCAGCCCATTTGCGCAAAAAATTTCCCTCGCTGTTTTTGATCCTGGTACCCCGTCATTTTGAACGGACCAAAGCGCTGGTCCAGCAATTGCGGGGCAAAGGCGCACGCCTCGCGGTGCGCAGCGAAGTGGAACCATCCTCACGATCTGCCCAGGGATCGGTGGACGTCCTGCTGGTGAATACCACGGGTGAACTGGTCTGTTTTTATGAGGCGGCCAGCGTGGTTTTTGTGGGTAAAAGCCTTACGGCGAAAGGCGGCCAAAACCCGCTGGAACCGGCGTCATTGGGAAAACCGGTGGTTTTCGGCCCCAACATGCAAAATTTCAAGGATATCGTCCGCATCCTGATGGACCATCAGGCGGCGGTGTCAGTGCGGGATTCCAGGCATTTGGAGGAAACACTGGCAGACCTGCTTGGGAACCCGCAGCGGTGCGCAGATCTGGGTGCGCGGGCGCTTGCGGCGGTTCATTCAAACCAAGGCGCGGTGAATCGCACAGTGGAAATGATCTTGCCGCACCTTCAAGCAAGAGGCATTTATGTGACGCCATCCCCCGGTTGAATTAATAATTAAATCAACGGTTAAAACATCACTTGACGAAGCAGGCAGCCCTTTTCATATTGGCCATCAGATTTAAACAGACCACAAGGACGGCCTTATGACGCACCCCACCAAACCAACAAAGGTCCAGGAAGAATCCCAGGTCGGCCCGCCAAAGAGCGGTACGCCCTCTTTGGCAATGATTTTTGCCGAGAAAATCAAGGCTTTGGTTCGATTGGGCAGGGAGCAGGGCCAGATCACCTTTGAAGATGTCAATGAGGTTTTGACCGATGAATTTTCCACTCCGGCCTATCTGGACCAGGTATTGGCCAAACTGCGGGAACTGGAGATCGAGGTGGTGGATGCAGCGGACATGGACATGGTGAAACCAGTTGAGGCAGAGGAAGAAGAGGATGGGCCTAAGACGGAATCACTGGAGGATCCGGTGCGCATGTACCTCAAGCAGATGGGTGCGGTAAATTTGTTGACCCGGGAGCAAGAAGTGGCCATCTCCAAGCGCATCGAAGCAGCCGAAGGCGACCTGCGACGAATTTTTTGCCGGTTTGGGTTTGCGGCCAAGGAACATATTACCATGGCGGAACATCTGCTGGCGGATCCACCCCGGGAACGATTTGACCGCGTGGTTCTGGAGTCTTTGGTCGAGAAAAGGGAGGTTCATATACGGCGTCTGAAACGGCTGGTAAAACATGCGCGGGATCTGGATCACCAGGTGGACTGCAAATTCGTTCAATGGAGAGACGCCCATTCAGGGGCAAAGCGGGCGCAGATCTGGGCTGAATACGAGAAACTGGAGCGCCGGCTCAAGGGGCTTTTCCCAAAATTCGGCTTCAAGCACAAGGTGGTTGAGGAAATGATGCCGGTGGCCCACAACATGCATGACAAATTTCAGTATTCCATTCATGCACTGGAGGAAACCCGCGACCAGAGAGAATCCATTGCACAGAAGCACCTGGCCGAAGCGGAGCAGCAGACGATCCGGGCACTGGAGGAATTGGTGCGGATGACCCACACCGACTTTCTAGCGGCGTATGACCGCTTGCGGGACGCCTCCACCAGGGCCATCCAAGCCAAAACAGAGATGGTGGAGGCCAACCTCAGGCTGGTTATTTCCATCGCCAAGAAATACACCAACCGGGGGCTCTCCTTCCTGGACCTGATTCAAGAGGGAAACATCGGGTTGATGAAGGCGGTGGAAAAATTCGAATACAAACGCGGATACAAGTTCTCCACCTATTCCACCTGGTGGATCCGCCAGGCCATCACCCGCAGTATTGCCGACCAGGCCCGCACCATTCGCATCCCGGTGCACATGATTGAGGTCATCAACAAACTGATGCGCGCCCAGAAAAAACTTTTGCAGGAGCTGGGACGCGAGGCGCAGCCGGAGGAACTTGCCGATGAATTGCAAATGCCCGTGGACCGAATTCGCGGCATCATTAAAATGGCACAGCAGCCCGTCTCACTTCAATCCCCCGTGGGTGACGGGGAGGATGCCAGTTTTGGCGATTTCATCGAGGATAAAGGCGCTGAGAATCCACTGGACATCACCAGCTTCAGTCTTTTGAAAGACAGGATTGGCGACGTCCTCGGCAGCCTCAACGAGCGGGAGCGCCAGGTGTTGGAATTGCGGTTTGGAATTGGGGATGGCAACCCCCGAACGCTTGAGGAGGTGGGCGTTCAATTTAATGTCACCCGGGAAAGAATCCGGCAAATCGAGGCCAAAGCTCTTCGCAAAATGCGCCATCCCACCCGCATCAAACTGCTGAATGGATTTTTGGAGGTGAACAAAACCGCGCTGGACTGAGTCGCCCCCTGAATGGCCTCCCGAAATTCTGGAGTCCAAAAAACGTCTCCTGCGATCCAAACTGCCTGGCAGGCGGCTTTCGGGAAAATTGGAAAAACCACGTCCCTCCGGTTTTGAAAAACCACCCCGGGGGAACAATGGTCTAACCTGCCTTGTCCACCTTCTCCACGGCCTGGCGAATGGTTTTTAAGAAAACATCCACGCCTTGGTCAAAGGCGGCGGATAATTCCATAACCTTGGTTTTTTTGACCTTCTGCTTGAATTTCTTCAGGTTGGCTTCCGCCGCCGGTTCATCCATTTTATTGGCCACGACCAGGCGCGGTTTTTCCAGCATTGCTGGATCGTAAAGTTCCAGTTCCCGCAGCAATTGGTGGAAATCATCCCAAGGCTGGCGGTTATCCGTTCCGGCCATGTCCAGGAGCATGACCAGCACGCTGCATCGTTTGATGTGGCGCAGAAATTCGTGACCCAACCCCACGTTCAAATGGGCGCCCTCGATCAGGCCCGGAACGTCACATACGGTCAGGCGCTTCCAATCGGGGTATTCCACAATCCCGATTTGGGGATGAAGTGTTGTGAAAGGATAGGGAGCCACCTTGGGGCGTGCCCGGGATATGGCGGTCAGCAGCGTGGACTTTCCCGCATTGGGATAACCCACCAATCCCACCTCCGCCATGATCCTCAATTCAAACAAGAATTCGCCCTCGTCCCCAGGTTCCCCTGGTTGGGCAAAACGCGGAGTCTGCCGTGCGGCCGTGGCAAAATTACGATTTCCCAAACCGCCGCGGCCTCCCTTGCATAAAATAAATTTCTGGCCATGAACAGTAAGGTCCGCCACCAATTCCCCGGGAGAATTTACGGACGCTTCATTGTGGCTCGAACCCGGGGATTCCCGGCTCAGGTCAATCTCCTGAGCCATGCTTCCCTGGGAACTGCGGAAAATGGGACGCAGGCTGACAGTGGAGGAAAAGTCTTTGGGGGATTCATCCTTGGATTCATCGGATGCGGCCTGGTTGCCCGGCAACTTCCAGACAAGGGTCCCGCACGGAACCTTGATGACCAGATCGCTTCCGGCATGACCATCCATGCCCTTGCCCATTCCCGCCTCACCATCCCGGGCTATCAATCGCGGAACGTAATATTGCTGGATAAGATTGTTTAAATCGTGGTCCGCCTGCAAAATGACACTGCCACCACGTCCGCCATTGCCTCCGCTGGGCCCGCCCTTGGTGACATAGGCTTCACGGTGAAAGGCCACACACCCTTTGCCCCCGTGGCCGGCACGGGCGTAAATTTTAATTTCATCAATAAACATGCAAAGCTGCCGGAGCAATCACCCCGGCTTTTGTAAACGAAAGATTGATTCGAACCAAACAAAAAAGGCGAGGCCCAAGACCTCGCCTCACTATTGAAAGCGAATTTTAAAAAAACAGGGTCTAGTTTTTTACCGTGGCGGGAGTGGTGATGACGTTCACGCGACGGCTGCCTTTATCAAACTGAACCTTACCCTCAGCGAGAGCAAACAGGGTCCAATCACGGCCTGTTCCCACGTTTTTACCGGCGATAAACCGGCTGCCCCGCTGGCGGATGAGAATGCTGCCGGCGGTGACCTGGGTGCCACCAAACTCTTTCACACCCAGACGCTTGCTGACGCTATCGCGCCCGTTTTTAACGCTGCCTTGTCCCTTTTTGTGTGCCATAAAATCTAAATATTAAGCGTGGATGGCGGTTATTTTCACAACGGTCAATTCCTGCCGATGCCCGATTGTTTTGTGATAACCTTTGCGGCGTTTCATCTTGAACGTGATTTTTTTGTCGCCTCGGATGTGGCTGACCACATCGGCGGCCACAGTGGCCCCGGCAAGAGTTGGCGCGCCCACGCTCACCTTGCCGTCTTTATTTACCAACAAGACACGATCAAAGGTGTGCGCGCTGCCGGCCTCAACCTCAAGGCGTTCAATTTCGATGGTGTCGCCCGCAGCGACACGGTACTGCTTGCTTCCGGTTTCTAATACAGCGTACATAAAGTAATCCCGCAAAGGGTTAGACATTAAACAGGAGGCCAGAAAACTTGTCAACGATTGATTTTTAATTTTTCAAAGCCCTCAAAAAGTCCACGGAAGTTCGCGCGATTGCCCATTTGACGGCACGGCAGAACCAACAAGGCGCCAATTGGCCTCATCGCGGTTTGCGCGCAAGTAATGGCAGCCCCAATTTATTGTCGCTCGCTTGATCCTAAAGCCTTACAGCGCCATGATCCATCCCATTTCAGGTCCAAGGAACTCATCGCCCTGCTGTTTTAGCATGCAACTATATGATTCAAAGATGTTTATGAAAAAATGGGACAGACCTGGCCCGAAGCCAAGCTGCGACCGCCTCTGGGAACTTCGCGAAATTTGTTTTACAGGGTGGCTGATACCTTGGGAGGAAACTCAAACTGAGTTTTGCAAACAAGAGTTCACACGGCTTGAAGGGGTTAAATTAGGTAGATGCCTTTCGGATTCAACAGACGACCCAGCAGTTCAAACTGTTCCATCGCCGCGCTCTATCGTCCGGGCCGGGCCATGTGCTTTCGATGCAAAGGGGTGATAAAGAAAAGTGGCGTGGCAAAATAAATTCCAAACGCCAGAGCCGGGTGAACCCAGGCAAGTCCCGCTCCAGTGAGATAGGAAACCGGCCCCACCCAGGATTTGCGCAGAACCAGAGGATCCTCAAGCGCCAGCATTTCCGGACGGGCTGTTCTCTTTAAAATATACGCATATAACCCAATAAAAAGGATCGTGTTGACAGCCATTGTCACCCCAAACAAACCCACCGCCAGGGGATTATTCGGATATTGTCCCATCAGCGCGGTTGGAAAGGGCACCAGGGATTGAAACATCAGGAAAATGGAATTGATCCAAACCATCCCATAATCGGCATGCCCTGCCAGATGGAGCAAGTGGTGGTGATTCAACCAGAATTTGGCCACGATGACGAAACTGATCATCCAACTTAGAAACTGGGGCAAGGCGGCAACCAAAGCCCGACCCAACTCCAATGGAGTAGGGTGTGCTGGCAATGAAATGTCCTTCAAATCCATGACCAGCAAGGTTGCTGCCACGGCAAATATGCCATCACTGAATGCCTCGATCCGGCCCAATGGAAGATTGCCTTCTTTGAGGCGAAAGAAAAGGTTTTGAAAAGGGTTCATGGCTCAACGATGCCCGCAAGCATCGCCAGCCTGCAAACACCTGGCAAGCCTCCTTTGCAAAGCGTGGAGGCGAAGGGTGCATCCTGGCTTTTGAGCGGTTCATCCCCGGTATTTGAAATTTCAAAAACCTCCACATGCCCCGCTAAAGCGCGAGAAGAGCGAGCCGGGTGGCAGCCTCATTTGGAGGCCACCAGTCCGCTGCCCTGCACATTTGTCAGGCTCAGCAAAGGACCGGTGCAGCCGTTCACTCGGATGCCGCTGAGTCTCACGCCGGACATGTTTGCAAGTGAAATGCCCTGTTTGCAATGGCCCGAGATATTGACCAGGGACAATCCCTCCAGCGGGCGCCGGGGAGAAATTTCCCTGGCGTCCACCAGCTTGGAGCAGTTGGCTGCACGAATTTCTGAAAAACTGAAATTCCGCCCCAGGGGAAAACCCGGAAGGCCCTCCACCGGATCATCCTCAGTGTTTAAGTTGCCGGCACTGGTCAGGTTGATTTTCAAGAACCCCCCCGCAAGAATGTCCAGGTCCTTGCCCGCAATGTTTTCAATGACCCCGGCGCGCCCGATGCGGGTCTTCACATAAATGCCAAAAGTCCGGCTGGCCAGCTTGCAATGCTCAATGCGAATATTGCGGATGCCCCCGGAGGTCTCGCTGCCAATGCCAATACACGCAAAACGTCGCCCATGCAAAACGCACCGGGTGATGACCACATCCTCCGTGGGCTTGCCCAAACGAGCCCCGTCCAATCCGCGCCCGGATTTAAGGCTGATGGAATCATCGCCAGTGTCTATATCGCAATGTTCAATGCGCACCCTTTTGCAGGAATCCACATCAATGCCGTCACGACCACCAACAATGTGAACGTTTTCAATGAGAACATCAGTGCAAAAAGTCGGGTGCGTGGCCCAATTGCCGCCTTGCGTGACCGTAAAACCCTCCCAGCGAACCCGTTTGCAGTTCATCGGTTCAAGCACGACAACCCCCCGCGGATTTTGCGGCGCGGCAACCGCCGCATTTCCCTGAATGCGCCCCGGCCCAATGATGCCGGTGTCGTCCACGTTTGCCGAATAAATCAGCGCCCGCCGGCCCGGCTGCCAGCGGCCTTCCCAGCGGACATCCATCATCGGATAGTCATTAAGGTCGGGACTACCCATGATGATGGAATCCTTCTCCAGCCGCAGAATGGTGCGATTGCCAATCTGCACACTGCCGATCAAATATTTTCCCGCCGGAACCACCACAAACCCGCCGCCAGAAATGGCACACGCGTCCAGCGCTTTTTGGAAGGCAACCGTATCCTCGTTGGTCCCGTCGCCAGTGGCCCCAAAATCACGGACGTTACACGTTGCCGCCGTTGCAGTCATTTTATGAGGCGGACACGCGCACCCTGCTGCTGCAATCACAAGAATAATGGCTGTGGAAAAAATCAAGTTCATGAAAGAATGCCGTCGTCCGTTGGTCTCGTTTCCGCCGGAAATGGATCAAAACGCCTTTTGCCGTTAATCCCGCGAAGCCCCTGATCTGCGGATTCCAGCGCAGCTTTTCAGTCTTCCGCAATCAGGCTTTGCCGCGTCGCCCAGTCTGGACGGCGAAACTTCTGATTTGCAAAACCGGCGCTGATGACGTCATTTCTCTGACGCTGCGCTTAGGATTCCCTCATCCGATACCAGAGTCCATGAGTTGTCTGGATTGTATTCCACCAGGGTCGGGGCGATCCGTGCCGTCTGCCCGCCAAAATCACGCTGATACACCTTGCCATCCTGATTGACGATAAAGGTCATGATGCCTGACTGGCCCCAATCCGCAGGATAAGCCAGCAGTGCGAATCCACCGATGAGGCTGCCGTGGCTCAGGTAATTCTTTTTTCCTCCGGGCGCAGCCTCACCTTGCCGCGTCAGGATTTTGAAATAATATCCATGAAAGGCATGGGGAATGGCGTGTCTGTGCAATCCATAACCCTCGGCATGTGCTTCCGCCACCAAGGGTCCAAAAGGACTGGGCGCTTCATTTCCCTGAACCGGCCAATAGAGGCCATCCTTTTTGCCAGGTGAACTTTTGAATTTCTGCGCATAGTGCGCCACTCCGCCTGCCGCCAGATTGAGTTGGGCATATTGCTTTTGCGCCGTCACATAAGCCCGGCAAACGCCGATGGCGCTGTACTCATCCTTGCCAATGTGCCGGTTGAGGATTTCCTCCTTTCCTGCCGCCGTGTCGAAATACCACTGCCCGCCTGCTCTCACCAAGGGAATGGGAAAAGGCCAGTTATTTGTGCCAACCAGGAGGATGATTGTGTCACTCCCTTCATTTGTCAGCGAACAAGCCTGAGCCATCCTGGTGGCAAAGCGCTGCGCATTAATGGCATCCTGCACCGGGTCTCCGGTGGATAACTCCAAAAACGGCGGACCGAAGATTTCATGGAGTGCCGCTTGATTCGTGGATTTTGTAGCTGTTTGCAAAGCCTTTATGGCCGCATCCGGTGAAGCAAACAATTCCTCCGAGATGAGGGGGTTTGCAGCCTCCGTTCCCGACTCCGCCGCATGAAGTCTTGAGGATGGCATGCCCGCGCCCGCCCCAAAAAGCGCCAAGGCTAAAAGCCCGCCAAAACGAGGCAATGAATCGAAAATTTTCATGGTGTGGACTTCAAAAGTTTTTTGTTCCAAGCCAAATCATAATATTGTTCACCGTTCACCTCCTGCCACCGCCGCCATGGAAACCACCACCCCCATGAAATCCGCCGCCACCACGGAAGCCGCCACCTCCACTGAAACCACCCCGACTCGCCGCCCCGCGGGCGCTAAAAGCCTGCATATTGTAGCCTCGATTGAATCCACGCCCTCCTCCACCCCAACCCGCACGATCACCTCCGTGCCACTGCCCCCGATCCCCTCCCCAATAACCTCCGTCATCGCCTCCCCACCAGCCACCGACGTCGTTCCCCCACCACCCCCCGCCGTAGCCATAGTAGCCGCCATCGCCAAAATACCCGCCGTTATCGTAATACCCTCCATCACCCACCCAGCCCATACATCCACCCAAGGTCAACAACATCGAGATTCCAAAAACGAACGTCACAGCGCCTCTAATCCTGCCCACCCCACTGCATGACCATTTCAAACGGGCTTTTGCTTGGCAGAGGCGGCTTAAAGTGGAACCACCGGACGGCAGATTCGTTCGGTTTTTAATATTCATGGGTTGTAGATTTTATTTGCCGTCATCCGCCATTTGAAACGCATTTGGAGCAGGTTTGAAACATCAGCATAATTTCCACATTTTAAGCCTCATGTCCAATATTATTGCCATCATTCACCTGGGTAGCCAGGGCTATTTGCCCGGCTGGTGCGGCACCTCGCCGCCCAGGGGTTTGATGTATGCCAATTGGGCGGTTTATAGCAAGGCGGATTCGCTTTACCGCCTCTCAATGGAACAATCGCTTTCCGGGCCAACATTACCGAACGATCTGAAATTTTTTGGAACGACTCCATCGGCTTGATGTCCCGAAGCCAGTTCTTTCACATCTTACGCAATGCGAAAAGACCAATGGTCAAGTTGCCAAGCTGATATAACCCATCCCCCCGGCCAGCACCTCCCAGAACGACACAACCCTCAGCCAAGGCGAACCTCCCAAGGCTCGGACTGGCATTGCCAACCACAGATCAATGATGGAATCCGCCGCCACCACCTCCGTGAAAACCCCCGCCGCCGCCACCCCCGTGAAATCCTCCTCCACCGAATCCACCACCACCATGAAACCCGCCATAGCCCCCACCGTGCCAGCCACCGTATCCGCCATGCCAGTCGCCGTCGCCATGCCAGTCGCCGTCGCCATGCCAGCCACCGTATCCGCCGCGCCAGCCGCCTCCGTACCAACCACCATATCCTCCATAGTAGCCAAACCCCAAGGTAACGCCCGGATACCAGCCATAGTCGTAAACGTAGGGGTACCCGACGTTATAGTAGGTGGCCGGATAAGCATAAGTTGGGGTAGTTTCCACGTAAGTGACGGAGGGAGCCGTGGTGGCCGGGGCGGCAGTGGAACCGTCGTAAATAGTGGTAGCGGATGCCCCCGGGCTGGCTGCCACCGTAGCAGCGGAATTGGCCGTGGGAGGGGGCAGAGAGGAGGGCGGCATCACACCCGCCTTGGGTTGATCCAACATCGCGGTGATAACCGATTCAGAAACGCCTTGCTGACGCATGTAAATGATTTGATTGGCATCCAGTGAGTAGCTATTCCCCGCATTATGAATGTAAGCCAACACCGTGGATTGCCCAACCTGTGCCTTGGTAAGCTGGATGATTTGCGCGGCTCCGTAAGGCAACTGAGGCGCTGGAGCCGGGTTGGACACCGTTACAGGTTGGGAGGTATTGGCGGGTGCCGTATCCTGGGCCTGAAGCGCCGGGATGAACGCCAACATGGCAACCGATGATGCCGCCGCCAGGATTTGTGGTAAAATTTGTGTTTTCATATGCTTAAACAGATGGCGGCAAGAGGCCTTGGTTGACTATCGTTCCCATTTGCCTGGTTGTCAACAGGGCTTGGTATGTACCCGTGTGACCATCCATATCATTGGACCAAGTTTACCCCCAAAAGGTTCAATTCTTCATCTGGCGGGACTCCAAGCTACGAAAAAGTCGTTCCTGCCGCCTGACTTCTGCAACAAGCAATTCCTCGGCTGACCAGCCATGGTCGAGAGCCACGCTGGCGAGGCGAAATAATTCCCCGGCCAGGGCGGCTTTGGACACGCGGCGGCCCTTTGAAGCGGGCACCAAACCCGCCTTTCGGGCTTTTTTGGTCACTTTTTCCGCCCGCAGCAAGGCTGGCAAATGGCGTGGGATGCCGTCCAGGACGGACTTGCGCTCCTGCCACGTGCCCTTTTTTTCATCTTTTTTGATGCGCTCCCAATTCGCCCACACCTCATCCACGTTCCTGACTTTTGTGGAACCAAAGACATGAGGGTGCCTGCGAATCAATTTTTGCACCAAGGTCCGGCAGACCCGGTCGAAATCAAAGGCTTTTCTTTCCCTTGCCAATTGGCAGTGAAACACCACTTGCAACAGGATATCTCCCAGTTCCTCGACCATCTCATCGTCATCGCCCCCTTCAATGGCATCCACCAACTCATAAACTTCCTCGATGGCATGGCGCCGCAGGCTGGCGTGGGTTTGCTCACGGTCCCAAGGGCACCCTTTGGGGGAACGCAAACGGGCCATGACCTTTTGTAATTCCTGGATGGATGAATTGTTTTTATTCTTCACAAAATCACCAGGTCATCCCGGTGAACCACAATAGCCCGGGAAATTTTTTCTGAACGAATTTCGCGCGCAGCGAGGCGCGCAATGCCCCGGGCAAACTCGGTTCCATTTTCGTCGCACAAGCGCACCACTTCATCGGGGTCAAAGGAACCTTCGCACCGGATGATCCCGGGCAGCAGCAGGCTGCGCCCTTGCTCGCGCAGTGCTTTTTTGGCTCCATCATCCACCTTGATGGAACCTTTGGGATGATGGAAAAAGGCGATCCAGCGTTTTCTTCCCTGCATTTTTCTGGTTGCTGGAACAAATAGCGTCCCTTCGTTTTCTCCCGCAGCAGCACGCAGCAGGGAATTCTGCCGCAGTCCTGAGGCGATGATCAGGGGAATTCCCGACCGGATGGCAATCTTGGCAGCGTCCATCTTGGATTTCATGCCGCCAACGGCGGTCTCGCTGGTGGTGCCACCGGCCATTTCCTCCACTTCGGGGGTCAATTGCTCGATGACCGGAACCAGACGCGCCTGGCGGGTTCCAAAACCTTCCATCACACCATCCACCGTGGTGAGGATCACCAGAAGATCAGCCGGCAGAAGGCAAGCCACCAGCGCGGAAAGCCGGTCGTTATCCCCGAACTTGATTTCGGTAAAAGAGATGGCGTCATTTTCATTTATGATGGGTATGACGCCTTTCTTGAGCAGGGTGACGAGTGTGTTCCGGGCATTCAAATGACGTTCGTGATGTTGCAGGTCATCGTGCGTCAAAAGCACCTGGGCGGCCACCAAGCCATGCTCTGCGAAGAGTTGATCGTAAGAAGCCATGAGGCGGGATTGGCCGACTGCGGCGCAGGCCTGTTTCTCGGCCAACTCCCGGGGGCGGGAGGAGTAGCCCAAGGCGCCCATGCCGGCACCCACCGCGCCGGAGGTGACAAGGATGGTCTCACGTCCAGATTTGCGCAGAGCGGCGACCTGGTCCACAAGCTGTTTCAGTTGGCTGGGATCAATGCGCTTGCGGGAATCCGTAAGAACCCCGGTGCCGAGTTTAACCACCACACGGGTGGCGGAATTAAGCGTGGAACGAATCACAATGGAGGTTAAAAAAAAGGCCGCCGTCGGACCAAGCCCAAAGTTCGACACACATTCCAATGGTTTTCAGGATGGCTGGGTCGGGTTTCAATATGGCTGGGTTCCTAATTGATTTGGCTGGAAGGCATGCTTTGGCAGGGTGTTCACCAATGGGGAAAAAAGCCCCCTCCCTGCCCGGTGCCAGGCTCAAAAATTTGGGTGAAAAAATCACCACTGCGCAGCGCCACCAGCACCTCCAAACCCATCAAATCCTCCGGGCGGCGCACATTCATCAAAACCTGGTTGTCCAAACCCACCACCTGGGTCCTGTCCTTGGCGCGGTTTTGGAGGTCAATGAATTTGAAGGTGCCCACGGACACGTTGAGCGAGTCCACCCCTGTAAAGCTGAGTCCCGTCTGTTGCCTCAGTGTGTCCATGGCCTTGTCGCCATTCCCCAGGCTGGCGGATTTCGGGTTCAACCCCATTGAAAACAGATTGGTCTGTCCCCGCTGGTTTTTGACAATGCAAACCTCGCCCAGGTTGAATCGGACAAGGGTGAAATGCAACTGCCGCCGCGCCAAAGCCTGCCGGTCATACTCCACGTGGATTTCAGGTATTCGCATGAACAACGTCCCGCCGAAACTGGGTGGATTGTAAATCTTCAAGTCCTGCACCGTGATGGTGGGCTCTGTGATGCCAAGCTGGAATCTTCCAATTTCCGCATCCATGCCGGTTTGGGCCCGGATATTGTGCTCCACGAGAATGCGCAGAAGCGTGTTGAGCGAGAGCAGGAAAGCCGCCACCAAAACGACGGCCAGCACGATGAGTCGAAACACCCACTTAATCACCCAACGAATCATGAGATTTTGGTTTGCCTGGCTTCAAAGGTCTGAGCGGTGGAATGGCTCACAGCTCAAAGTGGGGCCACATCCTCCGGGCGCACTTCCAAACATTCATCTTGGTCCACCCAGACAACCGCAGCGTAATGGTCCAGAAACTTTGGCGCCAATTCCCCCCCGAGTCTTCTCAGGTGTGATTCAGCCTGGTTGGCCGCGTCTTCATAGGCCTCGTCAAAATTGCCGCATGTCTTTCGCTGCCGGTCATCCCAATGCGCCACGGCATGCACTGGCTCATAGCTCCTAGCCCAAGCCTCCAGCATGCGCCGGAATTCCTCGGGGATTTCATCGAATGGCACCAGTGTTTCGCTGCAATGCTGGCAAAGCAAACCATCCTGCCGCACATCCCGGGTGATCAACGGCAGAAAGGGCGCTCTGCAACAATTTGAATCACCGTAGTTTGCAGGAGCAGAGGCCAGCCGCTTCAACCAAATCTGGCGGTCGTGCGCCACCTTGGCTGCCAACATGTAGGACCCCACCAACGGGTGGGAAGATCGCCATGCCCGCCCGGAAAATTGACCCAGGGTCTGCACCAGCCACCGCCCCAGCGTCAAGTCATCCCAATCCAGAAACACCCGGGCATACTCGTGCCAAAGAGAGTCAAAGGGCGATCCAGATTCCATTGCCATTGCTTCAGTCTGGCTCGCCACGGCACATTTGTCGAGCCGTGATCCAACTGGCCTCCGGGGACCAATCGGATGACAGTGATTATTGGCGTGGCGGGGAGACTCGGGAAGTTTACGAAAAATCCGGGGATTCTCCACAAGGAAAATCCCCGGATCACTGACCACTGACCGCTCAACCGGCTCAGTACCCTGCCCAACCTTAATTGACCGTGATGGTTTTGGGCTTGGCCTCTTCCGCCTTGGGTAGGCTCACCGTCAAAATACCATCCTTGTAGGTCGCATTGATCTTTTCCGCAACCACCGCAGACGGCAGCGTTAATGCCCGGGCAAATTTACCCACGCACCGCTCCTGGCGATGAACCTCCACCCCCTCTTCAAGGGCCTCAAGTTTGCGCTCGCCACTGATGACCAAAGAACCGTCGTCCAAGGTCACTTCAATGTCTTCTCGCTTAAAACCTGGAAGCTCCACTTTCACATGGAAATGGTTTTTGTCCTCAACCACATCCAAGGCAGGCGCCCAGGCACGCGGCACATCAAACAACCGGTCAATCTCACTCTGAAGATTCGCCAGCCGGTCCAGTCCAAATCCCGCCACAGCGGGCCGTTCATATTGTATCAGTCTCATATTTTTTCCTTTCTCAAATGATGTTGTTGTTAATTGTTCAACCGACACAATGATTTGAGCTTGAGCCATGCCAGCCAACTCATCATTTTGTATAATGCTTAACAACAATGTGTTGCATATTTTTAAAATCAAGATGCAACTCAAAATAGAGCCATTTTGACTCTTTTAATAAAACCTGCGTTTTTAAAATGAGCCATTACGTCTCTTTTTGTCACATAAAAAACCCCGGGCGAAGGCTCGCCCGGGGGTAAGAATGGTGAATAAAGAGATCAGTCAAAAGCGTGGCCTGCGCTGCAAAGAACATTTTTGACCTTGTGCCGCACGAGGTCTTTGACCATCTGCCTGGCAGGTCCGAGGAATTTGCGCGGATCAAATTCGCCGGGTTTTTCGGCGAAAACCTTGCGGATGCCGGCAGTCATGGCCATGCGCAAGTCGGTGTCAATATTCACCTTTGTGCAACCCACCCGACGTGCGACTTCGATGTCCGCTTCAGGGACGCCTTGTGCGTCGGGCATTTTTCCACCATACCGGTTGATTTCGTCCACCAAGTATTTGGGCACGCTTGATGCGCCGTGCAGCACCAGGGGATAATCTCCAAGGTTGGCATCGAGCAGGGCCTGCTTGATGAGTTTTAACCGTTCCAAGTCCAAGTGCTGTTCCCCCTTGAATTTATAGGCTCCATGAGAGTTGCCAATGGCAATGGCAAGGGAATCACAACCGGAGTCGCGTACAAATTTCACGGCCTCCTCGGGCACGGTGTAATGGCCGCTCATGGAATGAGCCCCGCCTTCTTCACCCTCGTCAAACTGGGCGCCCACGAGATGACCCAGTTCGGATTCCACTGAGCAATTGTATTTGTGGGCGTATTCCACCACCTTGCGCGTGATTTCCACGTTTTTATCAAAGGCTTCATGCGAGGCATCAATCATGACGCTGGTAAAACCCTCATCAATGCACTGTTTACAAAGCTCAAAAGTGTCTCCGTGGTCCAGGTGTACGGCAATGGGGATATTGGAGACGCTGACGGCGGCTTCAATCAGTTTTTTAAGATAAACTGGATTGGCGTACTGCCTGGCCCCCTTTGATATTTGAAGGATCAGCGGGGCTTTTTCCTCTTCGCAGGCCTCAATGATGGCCTGGATGAGTTCCATGTTATTCACGTTGAAAGCACCCAGGGCGTATTTGCCTTTGAGAGCCTTTGCGAACAGGTCTTTAGTATGAGTTAATGGCATAAATTTGATCATGACGAGCCGGGATTTTCCCCGCCCCTCTTGCATTAAAGCGGCATCATAGGCGGTTTTAGCGCAAAGAAAATCAAAATTTATTCACAAGAGAGCCTCCCACCATTTCACTGCATCCAGATTCCATGGAATTGGCGGCGGCTGAACAAGGGGTTACCCTGCCCAAAAAGCTGTTTCCGTGAACAATTTGCCAGCCCGGAAATACTTGCTATTAAAAACCAACCCAGCAAAAGGATCTGCCCCAAACGGCCATGGAACCCCCTCATCGTTCTGTATTTTACTGAAATTCAATCGGTTGAATGTTTTTAAAACAATCGCAACTTTTGGATCGCCGCCTCATTGATATGACCATAGCCACCCATTGTCTCCTTCGCTGATTTGAGAAAGCTTCCGGGAAGAGGAGGGAATTCGCAAACACCCAGTGCGATAAACGGACAAATTCCAATTCCTAAAACTCAGCGCCACCCCTTCCTTGTCCTCTCAATCAATAGGGATTGATGGAGATGGAGAAAAAGACGCCGGGTTTGCGGAGGTTTTTGATATTTCAAACGCTGGTGAAGACTCGCTCAAAAATAGAGATGCACCCATATTTACTGAAGGCCCGGTTTACCGCGTGCAAATTTTCCTGAAATATCCTACGTTTTAGAAACATGATTCGACTGCTTCTCATACTGCTTGCCGGGCTGGCTTGCGAGTCGGCGGGCGTCATTCTTTTGAAGAAAGGAATGATGCACATCAGCCCGCTTCAGGGGTACAGCCTGGGGGAAATTCTAAGGCTGGCCCGGTCCGGGGTGTCGAACCCTCAAATCCTGCTGGGGGTATTTTTTGAAGCTTTGTTTTTTGGCTGTCTTCTTCTGCTGATGTCCCGCAGTGACATCAGTTTTCTTTGGCCATTAACCGCACTGAGTTTTGTCTTTGCCACCCTTGCGGCAATGCTTTTCCTGGGTGAGACCGTTTCGTGGGTGCGCTGGCTGGGCGTGGGGTTTATCATGATTGGAGCGGCTTGCATCACCTATAGCGAGCATCTCAAGGAGAAGCCCGCCCCTCCCCCGGCGCGGGCGCAGGATGCCCCGCAATGACCGACTCCAGCACCAGGGCCAATTGGCCCGCTGCGTGGTTGGTTTTCTTTCGAAGCGCCAGCAGTCCCGGTATTTTCCATGGCGCCTTTCCCACTGCCAACAACAACCGGCCATAGTCCAGATTCTTGTCCGGCTTGGATAACGCATTAAAATCCAAGGGCAAATCCTCCCCAGCCGTGTCCGAAACCACCCGCACTGTGGCGCAAGGAATGCCTGCATCACGGCTCATGGCCTGAATGGCGGCTGATTCCATTTCCACCGCGTCGGCCTGTGTTTTCAAATACGCTTCCCGCTTCTCGCTGGCTGAGACCAGAACGCGGTCGGAGCATAGAAAGGTGCCGGGGCGCGCCCCTGATGCCTTCAAGGACTGCGCCAAAACCGGGTCGGCTGTTTCAAAAAGCACCTCGCCCAGTTTCAACTCCGGATGGAGTCCGCCAGCGAAACCGCAGGTTAAAATCCGGGCTGGATGGACTTCCGCACGCGGACGGGCCTCCAGCCATTGTTTGAAAAGTCGCCGGGAATTTTCCTTGCCGATGCCGGTGACAAGACAATGAATGCGGCTCGTTTCTTGAACGAGCCTGCGAAAAGGGGCAGCCTCCTCAGGCAAGGCAAAGCAGACCAGGGTTATCCCGTCCCCCATCCGTGACGATTCCATGGCAGGTTCTCTCATTTGATTCCCGAGAGTCTCTCCTTCCAGATTTGGTACAATTGCAGGGTTGCGCGCACGTCGCGCAGGCAGTATTCCGCAATGTCCCGAAACCGCCCCTCTTCCATCAGGGTTGCCACATCCATCCCGGTCACCCCATGACTTTTAGGTGATTCTATTCCAAAAGTTTTACAATAGAAATCCAGGTTGAATTTCCGGGCTGCGCCATCCCGTCCGCTGACGTTGTAAAAGGTGAGTTGTTCGGCGAGATCGCAATGAGGCTCGGTGGCGTAGCGGTAACCCAGCCAGTTTTTCCGGCTGATGGACACGTTCAATATGGCCGACCGCAGGTAAATGAATGGCACATCAAAGCCCCGCCCGTTGAAGGTGACAATGTGGTCGTAATGCCGGGCCACTTCCCAAAAGGCAGCCAATAATTCCCCCTCGTCTGCAAAAGGCACGAATTGGACCGGACCCGCGCCCTCGTCTCCCTCTTCAAAATCCTCGGCCAGGAACAGGGTCTGGCCGCGCTGGGTTTCGGCGTTCAGCATGGCAATGCAAACCACCTGGGAAGTGGGCGGCCACAGGCTCATACCGCGCGCCAGTTCCGCCCGCCGCGCCTCCCGCGCCACGGGATCCTCCAGCTTCTCAGCTTCCCGGAATAAATATTCCTGTTGCGCCTCGTCAAAGGCATCCAGCTTCAGGGCCGTGGTCTCAATATCAAATACCAGTGTTGCCATTTAAGTGAAATTCAAAAGTGCATCGTCCCGGGCTGATCTCGGGTGAATGGTGAAAAGCCCCGTTACACAGGTTCGGCAATCAAATCATAGTCCGTGTGATCCACGATCCGGACGGCGGCAAATTCACCAGTGGTTAGCCGTCCCCGCACATAAACTCTTCCATCAATATCCGGGGCATCCGCCTCACCGCGGCCCACGGAAAGGGATTGCCCGCCTGGGACCAATGGATGCTTCTCGCCGCCCCTCACCAATCCATGTTCCCATGAATCAACCCGTGCAGTTTGAAAATCCTTGCCGCTGGCTTCGCCCTCGACCAGCACCCGAAGTGTTCTTCCCACCTGCCTTGAGGACAATTCACAGGCAATGGCATGCTGAACTGCCATGGCCTTTTCGCGCCGCCGCTGTTTGACCTTGTCCGGGACCTGGCCTTCCATGCTCCCGGCTCGGGTGCCTTCCTCCTTGGAATAGGCAAAAACTCCCAGACGCTCAAACCGGGTTGTCCGGATGAATTCGCAGAGTGATTCAAACCTTTCCTCGGTTTCCCCTGGGAATCCCACAATGAACGTGGTCCGCAGGGCGATACCGGGAATGCCGGCCCGGATTTTGCCAATCAAATCCTCAATGTACTGCCTGGAGGTTTCCCGCCGCATCCGCTCCAGCATGTGCTCATGGATGTGCTGCAACGGCATGTCCACGTATTTCGCCACCTTTGGGCATTCGCCCATGGTTTGAATGAGTTCATCCGTCCAGTGCGCCGGGTGCGTGTAGAGGAGTCGCACCCAAAAATCGCCGGGGATGGCATTCAATTCCCGCAACAGCGTGCAGATGCTGGCATCGTTCCCGGAGAGTGTCCGGCTGGCTGCCGCAAATTTTTCCGGTGAAGAAATGGCCCTGCTGGCCTTGGGGCGCAAATCCAGACCGTAATAGGTGGAATCCTGGGAGATGAGGTTGATTTCCCGCACGCCATCCGAGACCAAGGCCCGCGCCTCGGCCACGATATCCGATTGCGCCCTGCTGCGGTGGGAACCGCGCATGCGCGGGATGATGCAGAAACTGCATGGATGATTGCAGCCCTCGGCAATTTTAAGGTAGGCAAAATGCCGGGGTGTCAGCCGCAGCCGCGGCGTCGCGAAATCAGGGATATACGAAGGCCGGTGAGTAACATCCACCATGGGAACTGGCGCATGGGATGCCGGCGCCACCACTTTGCGGGTTTTTCCTGGCCGCCCGGTTTCGGAGGGATATTCATGGGCTCCATGGCGTTCATGGTTCTTTTCCGGGACCTGCTTTTCCAGCTCTGCGAGTTGGGCTGAAAGGTTTTTTCCGGCTTTGCCCCCTTTGCTCGGGGTTGGGCCTGTGGCACCGTGCCGGGCGCGGTTGGCCACGGCCTTTGCCACGATGCCGCCCACCTGGCCCACTTGATCCACCCCCATGAATGCATCCACTTCAGGCAAAAGCTTGGGCAATTCCTCCCGAAATCGCTGGGAAAGGCACCCGGACACCACCACCGCCTGCCCGCGCCTGTTTGCATCCCGCAACTCCACCGACTCCAAGATGGTGTCCACGCTCTCTTCCTGGGCCGAATCAATAAATGAACAGGTGTTCACAATCACCGCATCCGCCTCGGCTGGATCATTGGTGATTTCCAGGCCTTCCTTGATCAAGGTGCCCAACATGATCTCCGCATCCACCAGATTCTTGGCGCATCCCAGCGATATCAGGCCCACGCGCAACGGCTTTTTTTCTTTGATGCTGACTTTGCTCACAATCACCCATCCTACTGCAAACCGGACGGCATGGCAATGCACCGGAAATCCCATTTCAGCACAAATTCCGGTGGTTCTGGGAATAAATCCTTGAGGTTAACGCCATCAAAACCATTTACGGCTTCATTTTGGCCACTGGCGGTGTCATGAGCAAAGTCTGGCGAATAAGGGCAAATTTGAGGGATTTAATAGGAATCCGCCATTTTTGATCCCCAGTCCATGGTTTTAAACACAACCGAATTGAAGGGATCATCCCATCATACCGACGTGGGGGCGGGTCTGGCAGGTTGGTGAAAGGCAATTTTGGGATGGCTCCCGTAATCCTGCCCATTTGAAATGTGGTGAGAGTGTGTTAGGATTTTGCGTGCCATGTTTTAGCAGGAGGGAGTGAATGGGTCTTGCGGCCCGTCACCAACCCGGCCCTTGAGTGTTAGGGTTTCGATGGAACAATAATTGCATGAAAACCAAAATGTTGTCTGTTTATTGGGGCTTGAGTTTGGGAATGGCGGCGCATTCGCAGGGGATCATTTATTTTGATGGGACCAGTAACACATCACTATCACCCACGGCCGGGTCCAAGGGCAGGGTGTTTTTGGATGCCGGATCAGGCGCGGCGTTGGATACCAATAGGGATTTAAACGTGGAACTGGCCTATGGCAAGACACCCCAGACGGTTTCTCCATCCAATGCAGTCACCATTCTTTTGCTGGACAGCTCCAAAACATTGGGAGATGGGAGCCTGGGCGAGATTCTTTCTGCCAGGGGCGACATTGGCGCCATGGGAAACGGACAATTATTTGATCCCTCCGGGACAGCCTACCGATTTCCAGGAATGCCCATGGGGACAAAGGTCTGGTTTAAAATTTATGCGTGGACGGGAAATTTCCCCAGCTACTCTGCCGCAAGCGCCTCCACCAACGCCTTGGTGGGAGCCACCGGTGTTTTTTCCGAATATCTGGTTTCCCCAACCTGGTACGCCAACAACATTCAGGACATGCCCGCGCTGATCCTTTCTCCTTCCACCCATCAGGCCCCAGTGCAACCCTGATTGAAAAAAGGACCACCCGCATGGCACTTCAGGATAATGGGTGTTGGGGTGGGGAAAAGAGACCCATCGTTATTCGCAGTCAGGCTTTTTAGGATTCCTTCAAAAAAGCGAGGGTTGGACAGTGCATGTCCCACCTCAGGATGCATGATTGGGGGCATGACAACGAAAAATCGGATCAATTGGATGCCTTTCAAACAGGTGAGAAAAAATGGGCATATCATCCAGCGGTTTGGAATGGCTGAACTTTTTAAAAGCGAAGCTGGAAGCCACGAATTAGTGGGAGGAACGAGGGAGGACAGGGCTGCAGCGCAGGACTGGGCTTCCTTGGTGGCCCACGAAGTGGTCTTCAGCCATCCGGGGCTGCGGGCTGATCAGCTTCGTGGCGCAGGCAAACCGACTGGAGGAAAAATCACCCTGCGTTTTCACACGTCGAAATCGGGCTGATGAAGAGAGACGCCACATTCCTTGGCTGATTTGCAATAAAAACAGTGACTCGACCGAGGGGATGGTGTTTTCTGGTGCCATGCAGGCAGCAGGACTGAGCAACTTTTGGCCGAGGACGAGGCAGGGTTTCACAACGGGATACCATGCCGGGGCGGCCATTCTGCGAAGAGTCGAAGCCTTTAAGTTCCAGACAGGAGCCGTTTAACAGCGCCAGAAATGAAAGGCAACATGCAATGGTTTCCATGGGCAATGGGATCGGCCGCCTTCGCGGCACTGACGACTCTTCTGGCAAAGAAAGGTTTGGAAGGAGTGGACCCGGACCTGGCCACCTTATGGCGGACGGTCATCATTCTTGTGATGATGGCCGGATGGGTCATGGCAGCGGGGAAATGGACCAATCCCATGGCACTGCCTGCGCGCCCGATGGTTTACCTGATTTTATCCGGTTTGGCCACCGGCGCGTCATGGTTGTGTTATTACCGGGGATTGCATTTGGGCCCTGCCGCAAAGGTGGCGACGGTGGACAAGTTCAGCCTTGTGCTGGTGGCGCTTTTGGGACAGTGGCTATTGTTGGAGCGGTTGAATTTACGCGAATGGACTGGGGTGGCACTCATGGCGGGCGGGGTGCTGGTCCTGGCCATGAAACGCTGAACGCCAGCAGGTGATTTGGAAGAACCGGGCTGGATGGTTGAAATGGAGCGGAGTTTGCGGCAAAATAGCCCCATGAAGACGAAACAAAGTCTGGCATGCGCCTGCCTGGCGGCTGCGACCATCATCGTGGCCGGGTGCAACCCAGGCGCGAATGGTTCATCCAGTCCGGACACGACCATGAAACACTGGGAACCAACCCAGGCACAACCCAAGCTGCAGACCATGAAAATTTATGTGGGACCGGAAACCTTGGATTCAGAACTGGCGCTGACCCCGCGTGAAATCCAGACTGGAATGATGTTTCGCACCAACATCCAGGATTCCGACTCCATGCTGTTCCTTTTGCCCTACCCCATGCGGGCGGATTTCTGGATGAAAAACTGTCCCGAATCCATTTCCGCCGCCTACATTAACACAGACGGAGTCATTGAAGAAATCCACCACCTGGAACATGATGACACCAACGGGGTTTTTTCAGCGAGCGATGACATCCGTTTTGTGCTGGAAACCAGTGATGGATGGTTTTCACGACATCACATCAACCCGGGCAATGTGATTCAGACAGAACATGGATCATTGGCAGACACATTTTTGAAGGCCGCGCATTAAAGGGAAAAATGGTTCCCCTGGAGAAAATGCGGGCAATTCTTGGACGCGGCCCATCATTGGGCAAAGTTACGGAATTTTCAGTGGGCGCTAAAAAGCTGCGGTTTCGCGAGCGACCGTCCTTGATGGGGGTGATTAATCTTTCAAAGGATTCATGGTACCGGGAAAGCGTCTGCATGAGCGCGGATGCGGCCATCAAAAGGGGAATAATGCTGTCCGCCCAGGGGGCGGACATCGTGGATGTGGGGGCGGAATCCACCCTGGCCCAGGCAGAACGCGTGGGAAGTTCGGCCCAGAAAAGCCTGCTGCTGCCGGTCATCCGGCACTTGAGCCGTTTAAAAATCCCTGTGTCAGTGGAGACTTATTCCAAGGCCGTCACACGCGCCAGCCTGCAAGCGGGGGCCCGGGTTTTGAATCTGACAGGCACGGAAGGATCGAGAGAAATTTTCCGAATGGTGGCGGATCATGATGCGGCAGTGATCATCTGCCATGTGGCGGGGAAAAATGTTCGCCGGGTTCGGGACCTGGATTTGAGCGGGGACCCCATTCCCATGCTTCATGAATTTTTCGGGCGACAAATCGAGCTGGCTTCGCGGTGCGGGGTGCGGAAAATATTTCTGGATCCCGGGCTGGGTTTTTATTACCGGAACCTTCAGGACAGCGCGGTGCGGGTGCGGCACCAGATGGAGGTGTTTTTAAATTCGCACCGGCTTCGGGTGTTGGGCCATCCCATTTGCAATGCGCTGCCCCACGCCTTTGAATATTTTGAAGAAGAAGTGCGCTGCGCGGAGCCGTTTTTTGCCGTGCTGGCCGCCTTGGGCGGCACGGATTTGTTCAGGACCCACGAAGTGAGACGCGTACAGGCTGTCCTGAAGACCTTGCAGGCATTTTAAAGGCCATAAAAGGCTTGGCTGGAGCGGGCCACCCGGACCTGCAAAACCCCTTCATCACGGGGTGATCCCTTCCTCAAGACTGTGGAAAAATGCGGTACAGGAGGAAATATACCAGGACCCCCGTGATGGAGACATACATCCAGAGCGGCCATGTCCACCGCGCCAGCTTCCGGTGCGTTTCGAATCGTCCCTTTGCCGCCATCCAAAGCGTGGACAGAATGAGCGGGACAATCACCATGGCCAAAACGGTATGGGTGGAAAGAATGAAAATATAAATCGGACGAAACCAATGCGGATGCAGGAAACGGGTGGGTCCGCGGTGATAGGTCCAATAAAGGGAAAAATGATAGAACAGATAGCAAGCCAGAAAAACAACGGACGTGCCGAAGGCGGAAACCATGCAAGCGCGATGGGCGGATTTATTTCCCTGCTTGATGAAAACAAACCCCGCCGCCAATAAAACCGCGCTGGCCGCGTTCAGAGAGGCGTTGATGGCGGGCATTATAAAAATATTCATGTGTCCAACGTTTCACGATCAGCGCCATCAAGGATCCGCCTCAAGCCTTTTGAGTGTTTGCAGAATGCGATCCTGAACCTGGCTCCAAATAATGCCATCACCCGAGGTCTCGAAAACCGCCCGGAGACGCGCCTTTTTATCCACCACCACAAAAATGGTGCTGTGAATGAAGAGATCCACCGGAGACTTTCGGTCTGACGGCTGCACCGGGGTGGATCCCAGACGAAGTGCTCCACCAGCGAGCGCGCCAATGGATTGGGGAGTCCCTGTCAAAAACATCCAACGGTTTGAATCGGCCCCGTAATGCTCCGCGTAGCGGTGTAAAACCGGCGGGGTGTCAAAATCCGGATCGGTGGTCAGAGTCACCAAGCGAGCCGCGCTGGAAGGAGGCAAGGCATCCTGGATCTGGCGCATTTGGCGGGTCATTCCCGGGCACGATCCGGCACAACGAGTAAAAATGATATCTGCCACCCAAGGGTGGTTGGTCAAGTTGGCGAGAGTGACGGCCTGGTTGTACTGGTTGGTAAGGTCGAATGAAGGGATGACGCCGAGCACTGGAAGGGAGGTTTGATGGGCGCGTGAAAACTCGGCCAGTGAGAGGAGATAAGCAAAAGCAAGAAGAACGAGCACCAAAAGGACCCCTATCCACAGACTCCTTGGCAGTGGCTGTACGGGATCAGACATGTTTCAACCGGGCGGCCCCGAAGGCTATTCGTAACTGGCGGTGGCACCGCTTTTGGATTTGATCCACTTGTCAAAATCGGCCTGAGATTCCACGGTCACGTAACCACCGGTCATGGCGGCATGGCCTGGACCGCAGAGTTGGGCGCAATTGATCTGGTACCTGCCGATCTGGGTTGGTTTGAACCAGACAGGGATGCGCAAACCGGGGATGGCATCCTGGCACACCCGCATGGCGATAATTTTCAGGGAGTGAATCACGTCCTTGGAACTCAAATAAATGATGACGGGCTTGTTGACCACCACGTGTATATCGTTGAGGGTTTGGATGTCGTCCTTGCCATTGACATCCGAAGGATCCACACCAAAAACGTTGTCCGAGGCCACAAACTTCATGTCTTGCCGGCCAAAGATGCCGTCCGGGCCCGCATACCGCGCATTCCAAGCGTATTGCTGGGCAACCACTTGAACCACGGTGGATTCGCTGGCCATGGGGAAATGATCCACAGCCTTGGACCAAAGAGGGACGGCCACAAAAACCAGCAAGAGAGCCTCGACCAAGGCCACGGCCAGTTCGATGTAGCTGGACGCATGGTTTTGAACCCCCGTGTAATCTGCACGTTGATTGCGTGAAGCCCTGAAGCGATACAGTGCGTATATAAAATAGGCCATCCAGCCGATGAACAAGGCCAGCATGAGCCAGTGGACGTAGATGATGAGATTATCCACGTCCTGACCATTTTCTGAGGCGAGCGGGGGCAGCCCGAGCACGTATTTACCGAACCATTCTTTCATATTTGAGCTTCTGACAAATCAGGGGAATTTGTTTCGTTGGCCGCACGGGAAGTTTCCCGGCGAATGATGTAAATGAAAAAGCCACCAATGCTGACCAACACCGTCACGATGCAAGCCATTAAAGTAAGGATACCCCAGTTCATGCCGCTGGCGAGCGGGGAATCGGAACGTCCATAGCAGGCGGCACAAGCCATGGCGGGAGAAGCCTGGCAAAAGGCCAGAAGAATTGAAAGAAAAAGGAAGTATCCCGCGCGATTAAAAATCATAAGTAGCTGATTTTTTTTAATTTTTTAAGGAAATAAAAACCGTAAAAAACCACCAGTCCCGCCACCCCCAGGCTGGCCAGCCCCAGCCAAGGGAGCTGGTTTACAAAACCCCAAATGCCAAACCCCAGAGCAAGGGCCGTCATCATGGAGACAAATATGAGATGGAAAGCCTTGAGAGACATGTTAGTGCATCATGGTGCCCATGGGAAAATCCTGCATGGCATAGAGAGTAAGCCCCATGAGGCCCACAAAGAAAAAGACCGTGAAAACCAACAGGGTGTAAATCAGCTTTTTTTCCGAAAGCAGGTGCATTAAAAAACCTGCCACGAGGAATGCATTGATGGATGCCACGCAGAGGATGAGCGCCACCTTGAAAGCCCATGAATAGTGGGGTGGCAGGTAGGAAATGTAAATCATCAAGCCTATCGCGCAAAGCACGCCCACAAAAATAAAGATGCACCGCTGCAAATAAGACTTGAAATCCACTGGATGGGAATCGCTCATAATTGATGGTTTAATGGTCCAATCAGGTTAAATATAGTACTGGAAACAGAAAAATCCAAACCAAGTCCACAAAATGCCAGAAAAGGCCTGAAACCTCAATACGATTGGTGAATCGTTCGGGGTCCTTTTTCCACATTCGACTACCTGGCCCCCAAAGATAACCAATCACCAGCGTGCCGCCCAAAATGTGCAGGGCATGCAACCCGGTGAGCGTGAAATACAAGGCCAGGAAGGTATTATGCCACGGACCGTAGTTTTCCATGGAGAGAATGTCAGACCGTGAAATTTTAATTTCATCACGCGGAATGGGACCCTGGGATCGCAAATCGTAAAGAGCCTTTTCATCCGTTACATAGCGTCCTTCAATGGTGACGGAAGTGTCATCACTGGCGATCATGTGCCCATCGGCAAACCGGCCATCCTTGAGTTTGATCTCATAATGGATCCATTTGTCATGGTATTCATACATTTTGACGCCTAGGAAGGTGAGCGCGAGGACTATTGTGCAGGCGTGAAAAAACTTGAACCGCCCGAACTGCCCCACTTTACAGGCCACCCAAGCAAGAAGGGTGGTGATGGCAGAGAGTGCCAACAGGACGGTATTCAAAGTGCCAAGGCGCACGTCCAGCCAGCCGTGCGGCCAGTATCCCTCATCCGCTCCCACTCGCAGCAGAACGTATGCGGAAAAAAGCCCGCCAAACAACATGACTTCAGATGCCAAGAACAACCAGATGCCGACCTTGGCGTTGTAAATGCCGGTATCCGGACGAGGTTTGACCGTGTATGGGATTTCCATGAAAAAATTTAGTGAGCTGTGGCAAGGGACACTTTGGAACCCACCGGGCGCTCCGGTTCGTTTTGGGGGGTGAAATCGGTGTCGTGACCCGGAACGCTGTATTCATAGGGCCCACGATAGACGTGGGGAACATGCTCGAAATTGCCGTGAGGAGGGGGTGTTGGAGCCTGCCATTCCAGAGTGGTGGCCTGCCAGGGATTATCTCCCACCTTTTCTCCATGCTTGATGCTCCAGAACAAATTAATGATGAAAGGGATTTGAGCGATACCCAGGGCAATGGCCGCCCACAGTATCCAAACATGGAGGGACATCATGTTGTCACTCAAACCACCCACCACATCGGCTCCGGCGCGACTATTCATCGCGGCTGAATAATTGGCTCCTCCATCCGACATGCGGCGAAGCATTCCCGCCATGCCTTGGGCAAACATGGGCATGAAAACAATATTCATGAAAATCAGGGAACAGACAAAATGGACACGGCCCCAGAACTCGTTCATTTTACGGCCCGTTATTTTTGGAAACCAATAATAAAGTCCTGCGAAAAGACCGAAAATGGTGCCTGGAGCCACCACGTAGTGGAAATGGGCAATAACGTAGTAAGTGTCATGAAGGTGAACGTCGCTGAGGTTGAATCCAAGCGGGAGACCGGTCAACCCGCCGATGCCGAACATGGGAAGGAAGGCGAGGGCAAACAGCATGGGTGTATTAAACCGGATGGAACCGCCCCACAAAGAAATAAAGAGGCAGGTTAAAATGATGACTGATGGAATGGATATAATCATCGTGGTGGCCTGGAAGAAAGTGGAGATTTTGGTTCCCATGCCGGTCATGTACATGTGGTGGGCCCAGACGATGAAGGAGAGAAAACCGATGGTGAGAACGGAATAGACCAGGGATTTGTAACCCCAGATTGGCTTGCGGGTGTTGTTGGCGATGATTTCGCAAACAGCACCCATAGCTGGGAGGATGAGGACATACACCTCGGGATGGCCCAGGAACCAAAAAAGGTGCTGCCAGAGGAGAGGGCTTCCGCCGCCGCTGATATGGGCCAGATTTCCGCCCACGGCGAGGCCCGTGGGCAGGAAAAAGCTTGTATGGGCCACGTTATCCATCAATTGCATGAGTGAAGCGGCCTCGAGGGGCGGAAACGCCAGAAGAAGAAGGAACGCCGTGACAAACTGAGCCCAAACGAAGAAAGGAAGTCGCATCCAAGTCATTCCGGGTGCGCGGAGTTGGATAATGGTGGCAATAAAATTCACAGCCCCGAGAAGGGAAGAGGTGATCAGGAGCACCATGCCGATAATCCAAAAAAGCTGGCCATGGGTGGGAATGGATGTGGCAAGAGGAGAGTAGGAAGTCCAACCCGCCTGTGCCGCGCCACCAGGAATAAAAAAGCTGACAAACATCACGAGGCTGCCGAGGAAATAGGCTTGATAGCTGGCCATGTTCACACGTGGAAAAGCCATATCGGGCGCGCCAATCATGAGAGGGACCACGTAATTGCCAAAGGCGGCAAAAGCCAGTGGCACAATTCCAAGGAAAATCATCATGGTTCCGTGCATGGCTCCAAAAGAGTTGTAAAGGTCGGGTGAAATCACCCCGCCAGCCGCTGGCTGCCCCAGGATGCTGGCCAGCACGGGTCCGAAAATGGGAACAGGTTTTCCCGGATGGGCTATCTGCCACCGCATCAGAAGCATCAGCATCAAAGCCAGCCACATGAACGCCAAAGACGTGATGCCATACTGGAGGCCGATGATTTTGTGATCGCTGGAAAAAATATACTTTTGCCAGAAATTGGGTTCGTGGTGGGCGTTTTCCTGGTGGTGGGCGTCCTCCGAGTGACCGTGCTCCTGCTCGTGGCTGACAGTTGAATGCCGGGAAGGAGGAAATTGCTGGATTTCAGAGTTCATAAATTCATTTCGTTTTATCCAACACCAATGCCGTAAGTAATAAAGGCAAATAAAGGATGGAGGCCAGAAAAAACTGTCTGGCGCTGGAGCGTGTCAACCGCCTGGAAAACCTGACGGCCAACATGAGGAAAGCCAAACCCAGGGCCAGAGCGACCACCAGATAACCCCTGCCACTGATTTGCCAGAGGTATGGAAAAAGGCTGACCAGCAAGAGGGCAAGCGTATTGCTGATGGATTGCTGGGCCGTGCGGGAGCCATCAGGGTCCACGTGCGGCAGCATGACAAAGCCCGCCTTGGCATATTCATCCCTGTAAAGCCAGGCGATGGCAAAAAAGTGAGGCAACTGCCAGAAGGCCAGAATGGCAAAGAGCGCCCATCCTTCCCCACTTAACTGATTCCGCGCGGCAGTCCATCCCATGAGCGGAGGCAAGGCCCCCGGGATGGCACCCACGAGGGTGTTAATCCACGTCACTCTCTTCAGAGGTGTGTAAACAAACAAGTAGCTCACCAAGGTCACGGCCCCCAAAACCGAAGTCAGGAGATTGACCGCAAAAGCCAGGTAAACCAGGCCGCAGACGGATGCAACCCCTCCAAAAAGCATGGCCGAAACGGGCTGCATGCGACCGGAAGGCAGCGGTCTATCCTGGGTGCGGGGCATTTTGGCATCATAATCCATTTCAATCCACTGGTTTAGGGCGGAGGCTCCTGCTGCCACCAAGGCGGTTGCCAGCAGGGTGTGGAACAGGAGCAGATAATTCATGGGGCCGCGCCATCCCAGGTAAAAACCAACCAGTGTCGTAAGAAGGACCAAGGTGGTCAAACGAGCCTTGACCAAGTCGGCGAACACTGCCAGCCAGCTTTTTGTGGCTTTGTCAGCATTCAATAATACTACGCTTGCTGGTTCTAATTGCATGGGTTAGCGGCGATTTTTCTTTATTCGGCCCCAATCACGGACGGGCTGGGATTGATCAATGTCCCAGACTCACATTCAACGGCCTCTTCCCGGCGAACCGATGCCACCATGAACCAAACCGCGCCAACCGCCAAGACAAGCGCTCCCACCAAAACATGCGCAGTGGCCACATCCGCCGCCTTATTTGAAAGCACGGTCATGATTCCCAAACCCGCCTGCACTAATATCAAACCTAACCACACAAAAGCAAGCCGAGTCAAATAATCCCCCTTGCCAAGGCGTTTTAGCGAAAGCATGGCGGCGGCGGCCACCCCGAGCACGATCAACAAGGCCATGATGCGATGGATCATTTGAAGGATCACTTGGAAGGCCGTGATGGGGTTGAGCTGATCGGGGTCCACCCGGTCAGCATTGTAACGGGCGATGGCTGCGGGACTGGTGTCCGGCCAGAGTTGACCGTGGGCAAGAGGAAAATCTGAGATGGAAAGGCCTGCGTGTTGATGCCGCATGGTGGCACCCAGGATGAGCTGAAGAAAAATGAGTCCGGCGACATAAGCCACATGCCTGCGTAAACCTCCTGCGACGAGTTTACCCTGCTTCTCAGGATGCTGTGATAATCTGAACCAAAACGGACTTGTAAAAAGGGCCAAGGCACAGGTCAAAACAAAAAAGGATTGAGCAACAATCCCATGAAAAATGCCCAAGTCATCCATCCTCAAGGTCACTCTCAAGCCACCCAAAACTCCCTGTATCACCACGCCCAAAAATGCCGCCACACCTAACTTTTTCACCCAGGCCCGCTCGTCCGAACGCCACAACCAGACCATTAGAACGGTGGTCATGAACCCCACCAAGGTTGCCCATAGGCGGTGGGTATGCTCATAGAAAATACCCCCGATCCACTTGGAAGGTGGAAACAAGAACATGTTGTAACCGTAGCTATTGGGCCAGTCTGGCACAGACATTCCCGCCTCGTGGCTGGTCACCAGCCCTCCCGCGCCGAGCAGGAGAAAGGTGAAGAGCGCCGTGAGCGCCGCGAAGCGGAACAACCAAAGATTGGGTGTAGTGAATGGCTTCGGTATCATTAAGAAAGGCCCAACCACCCCGGTTTCCCGGGAAGATTCAGCTCCAGGATTATTATTTGATTGCGAAAGCCGGAAAATTCACTTTCACGTCGGAATCCGTTACCGTCACCTGCAAAGTCTGGGTGCCTAGCTTGCGATGGCTGGCGGTGATGGTATAGGTGCCAGGAGGCACATCTTTAATGGTAAAGTCGCCATTGGTATCGGTGACACAATAATAGGGGCTGTCCTCGATGGTGACCCAGGCAAACATCCAAGGATGCACATCACATTGAAATTTCATGAAATCCTCAGGCTTGTCAAAGGTGTAGGTCAGATCAGGGCCTCCGGCCATCTGGGCATCATTATGCTCGGGATTGCCGTTTTTGGAAGTGGTGTGGACATTATGAATGCAAGGATCCGAATTTTTCACCACAAGTTTCTGGCCGGTCTGGATGGCCATGATGCCCGGGAGATAGATGCAACCACGCTGGTCCAGCACGGCCGGGGGAGCGCTGGCTCCCGTGGATTTTCCGGTGACCTGCAATGCCACGACCACATCGCCAAGACCGCCGTTGGGGCCAACTTCATAGAAATGAGTAAATGGCTTGTCCTTGTGCAAGGCACCACATACCGGATCGTTTTCCAGGGGAATAATTTCCACATTCGGCGGAGGGGTTCCTTGAAACGTGATTTCACCCGTGATATTTCCAGCCTTGGCGGCGATACCTAAAGCCAAACCGCCCATCAATGAAAGAACGAGAGCTTTTTTCATATAGACCATCACCAATAGCACCAAGAGAAAGGATGGACAAGCAAATTGTGAAAAATTTCACAAGCTGCCCAAATCCGCCCGACTGGACTTTCGTTTAAATTACAACACATTCGGCTTGTTGATATTGTGACTACACAACCGGCTTTTATTCCTTATGATGAATCCGGCCAACACCCCCTGCGTTTCCGCAGACCCCTTCATTTTTGGCCTGGTTTCAACGCAAATTCTGCATAGTCCGGGCCATGGCCAAGGCGGTTTGCGCTGCTTCGCGTCCGCGGTTATGGTCGGCGTCCATACACCTTTGGCGGGCTTGCTGATGGTTTTCCAGGAGAAGCACCTCATGAACGACCGGGACTTGGTGCATGATTTGAATTTGAACCAGAGCATTGGTCACAGCCTCGCCGATATGTTGTGCGTGAGTGGTGGCGCCCCTGAGGATGACGCCTAGACAAATGAGGGCATCCAGCCGGTCCTCAGGGTCAGAATCGTGTGCGCGGCGGGCCAGACAACTGGCCACCACTGGAATTTCAAAGGCCCCCGGCACTCGCACAACCCAAGCGGATCCCCCTGCCTTTTGGATTTCAACCCTGGCAGCCCGGAGCATGGCATTCACGTAACGGGCGTTGTAAAGCGATGCAATGATCGCAAAGCGCCCGCCACGATTGGAGCGGTTGGTTCTGGCAACTTTCTTAAGCATAAGGATGAAGCACGCTGATGATGGTGCAAATCCCTGGAATTGCCAAGGGGTTGGCACTGCAAAAGACGCCCGGCCACGGTTGAAGCCCGGTTCAACCGAGAGCCGGGAAATGCTTCAAAGGTGGTGACCCAATTTCTCGCGCTTGGTCTTGAGATAACGGGCGTTGTGGGGATTGGGTTTGATTCGGATGGGAACCTGTTCGGAGATATGGAGTCCATATCCCTCAAGCCCAACGACTTTTTTGGGGTTATTGGTGAGGAGACGAATGTTTTTCAACCCCAGATCCACCAGCATTTGGGCTCCAAGCCCGTATTCCCGAAGGTCCATGCCATAACCAAGGCGTGCATTGGCCTCGACGGTATCAAGGCCCATTTCCTGGAGTTTGTAAGCTTTGATCTTGGGAGCGAGGCCTATGCCACGTCCTTCCTGCCGCATGTATAATATCACACCGCAACCGGCCTCGGCCACCTGGCGCATGGCTTGCTGAAGCTGCGGCCCACAATCACATCTTTTGGAGCCAAACACATCGCCGGTGAGACATTCGCTATGGACGCGCACTAGGACGTTTTGTTTGCCAACCACGTCACCGCGAACCAATGCCAGGTGATGCTGACCATCCACACATGACCGGTATAGGTGCAGGGTAAAATCACCATGCTCGGTCGGCAGGTTGACCGCCTCCACCCGTTCCACCAATTTCTCGCGCGACCGCCGGTATTCAATCAAGTCCGCCACGGTGCAGATGGGGAGATCATGTTTTTTGGCAAAGCGGATCAATTGGGGCAGCCGGGCCATGGAACCGTCATCATTGACAATTTCCGCCAGCACACCGGCCGGGCGAAGGCCAGCGAGTCGGGTGAGATCTATTGCCGCCTCGGTATGTCCGGCCCGGCGTAGCACGCCCCCATCGCGGTAACGCAGGGGAAAGACATGGCCAGGCCTCACAAAGGCATCACGGTTTGCGGCGGGGTCGGCGAGGAGCCGGATGGTGTGCGCCCTGTCGGCGGCGGAAATGCCGGTGGAAACGCCCTGCGCGGCATCCACCGAGATGGTGTAAGCCGTGCGCATGCGTTCCATGTTTTGCTGCGTCATAAGGGGCAGGTCCAGCCGGTCCAGATCATCCCCCAACATGGGCACACAAATGACGCCGGAGGTGTAACGCACCATGAAACTGACGTTCTGACGCGTGGCTTTCTCCGCCGCAAAAATCAAATCCCCCTCGTTTTCACGGGAGGCATCGTCCACAACCACCACCATTTTGCCACGCCGAATGGCATTGATGACATCATCAATTGAATGAAAAGGATTCTTCATTTGAGGAACCGAATTAGATCGTCGCACCCAAAATGACACAAAATTCACGTAAAGTAATGAAAAGTTTTATGGTTTTTTGCTTTGAAAGGTGGACAGGTGGATTTACTTTGACTTCTCAAGCTCTTTGGCGGTCTTGGCCTGGACCCTTCAGGGTATTGAATGGAATCATGTCAAACACAGGATCAGAACGATCGGTTCACGAGCAGCCGGAATTCATGGCGGCAATTTCTGGCAAGCCTGTTTCGAGCGGTGACCTGCAGGAAAACCTGCGGAGGCTGGATCGCTTGGCCAATCTGGGCCTTGTGTCCGCAGGATTGGCCCATGAAATAAAAAACGGCCTTGTTTCCATCAATGTTTTCGTGGATTTGCTTCTGCAAAAGGGAGAGGAGAAGGAAATGGCTTTGATGGCGCAGCGTGAGTTGAGGCGGATAGACATGCTGGCGACCCAGATGCTAAGGTACGCATCGCCCAAAACGCGGGATTTTTCTGAAATTCACGTGCATGAAATCCTGGACCAATCCCTTCGCCTGCTGGACCATCAAACGCGGGGAAACCTGATCATGGTGGAGCGGGAATACGAGGCTGGGAACGATCTTTTAAATGGAAACGAGTCCCAATTGCAACAGGCCTTCATGAACCTGCTTCTGAACGCGGTGGAAGCCATGAGCAGCAATGGGTGCCTGAAGGTGCACACTGAAAATAAAGCCAACCCCGGGGGCCTGGGCCAGCTTCGCATCACCATCCGGGATTCCGGTTCGGGAATTTTGCCGGAAAATCTTGAACGGCTGTTTGAGCCCTTTTTCACGACAAAAAAGAACGGGACGGGTCTGGGCCTGTCCATCACCCGCCGGATAGTGGAGGAACACAGCGGTGCAATTGAGGTCCAGAGTGAAGCGGGCCGGGGATCCTCATTTATCCTGACTTTGCCGACCCGTTGAATCACTCGCCCAATAGGGGATAGGCACTGACCGAATCGGACCCCACGGCGCTGGACGGGCTGGCTTTGAGTGAAAGCTGGTAGGACAATCCGTAGTCCACAGGAGTGCCCAGGTTATTTTCAACGTACACCGTGAGGGATGCGGTCCAACTGCGCATGTCCCTGTAAAGGGAGTAAAACTGGGATTGCAAGCGACCGGAGGTGGCATCGAAATTATGCTGGATGCGAACTCCCCAGTTGTCATTGACGCGATAAAACAGCGTGCTGGAAAGGTAATCGCTCTGCTGCCAGACTCCATTCCCCCAGGCCCCGGCACGCAGGTACCAGTGGGCGAGGCCCCAGCTCCAGCGGTTATTGGGCGTGAAGGTGAGCTGATGAAAAGCCAAGTTTAAATTACCCCCCAAAACGTCGTAACGCACCTGGGATTCGAACGTGAGCCAGGTGCGAGGGCGGAAGGAAAATTCCGAGTAGAGATCATTGAGCGCGCTCTGCCCGGGACCGGGTTGCAGCCGCCAATCCATGAGCAAGTTCCAGTTCACCAAATCCTGCAACTGACCCGCACGCTGGGTTTGGAGGATGTTCCGCAAGCCAAACCGGATCACGTTCATGGAATCAATTGAGTCAATACTGTTATAGTCGGGGAAATTCACCGGCAGGAGCATCAAGCTGGGCAATTCACTGTCAAACTGGGGCAATTCCATCGGCGGCACACTAGGGTTTGGCACGAACACATAATTGGCGGAAGGCTCGATGATATGGCGCAGTCCATCCACCTGCAGCAAGCCATTCGTGGCGCCGGCCCAGAGTTGTGAGGCTTTAAAAGAAACACCCACGCCTGTGTCCAGCACCTCCCGGTTTATATCATGCTGGGGAGCCGCCAAGCCGTCCGCACCCGCCGAATAATAAGTCAGCCGTCCTCCCACGTTGGGCGTCACATTCAGCCAGTTGAAAAATGTCCAAGGCAGGACCAGTTGATGAAAAGTGTCAAATCGCGCGCTGGAATTGGTGTAAAAACCAATTGCCGGGTCAAACACGTTATTGGTGGTGTTGGCGGTGTAGGACCTGAAAATCCCGACCGAGCTTTGGCTGTCATAGTAAACCGGCGTATCCAGGACCTGCTGTCGGAACCCGGTCAACTGCACGTCCGGGAGCCTTTCAATCTGGGAAAAAAAACTGTTAACCCTCGGGGTGGTCAGGGCATCCACGCTCCAGTTATCCCAATAACGATTGGCCTCCACAAAAGTATCAGGCTGGGGATTGGCCGTGTAATCGCCCGGGTAAAAATCATGAATGATAAGCGGGTCAGACTGGTAATTTACGAGGGCTTTGAGGTTGAGGTTGGTATAGGGCGTGGCCTGCCAGCCCAGGTAAAACATCTGCCGGTTGTTGGGAATATTGCCAAATGGCGGCAGGCCGTTGGTGTCTATGTCCGGCTTGGAATCATGCAGATAATAATACCGCACGCTGGCCTCACCCCATTGGCCAAGGTGGAGATTGACATCCGGGCCGAAACCGGGCCCCCGGAACGAACGGTAGTCCGCATGGATTTTCCCATCTGCATAATCACCCAAAAACCACCGGTAGGTGGCCAGCATTTCCGCTCCAAAAAAGCTCCGGTACCCGGGCTGGATGGTCAGATGGTCCATCGGCGTGTTCAATGCCCGTTGATAGTAGGGGAAATAAAACACAGGCACTTTGCCCAGGTAAAAAGTCGCATCCCACATTTGCACGGATTTGCCCGGTATAACCACAATCCTACTGGCTTGAACCCTGTAGAACGGGCTGGCCACGTCATCGGTGGTCAAAAACGCATTGGTGGCAGTAAGCCGCCCGTCACCCTGCCCATTTTGAATCTGCCCCACCAAATGTTCGCCCCCGGCAAAGGCAGGAGGAAACCCCGAGCGGAACTGTTCGCTCATCATCCGGTGCGTCTTAAAATTATATTGAATGTGATCCCCCACCCATAATTGGCCCTCGGACTCGATCCGCACATGGCCATCTGCGATCACCTCACCGGTGGTTTCATTGAGCGAGGCGTTGTCAGCCGTGAGCACCACGTTGCCCTTGGGATCGGGATGGCGCAAATAGACCCCGTTGGTCCACGTCATGGTTCCGGTGGCGGCATCGTAAAACATCTGGCCCTGGGACAGCCCGGGAATGACCTTGCTGAGAGCTTCGATAATTTCGCTTGAATCATCCGCTGCCAAAACTGGAATGGCCAACAACGCTGCCAAAAGCAGCAGCGCTGTCATTGCGGGAATTTTTGTCATCGGGCGTCGGCAATAAATCAAAAGAACACCGGCCTGCCAAGCAGCATTTGTGCGGTTCACCCGGGGCCACGCGTGCCGGGGCACTCATCCCGCGACATCGGCACGGCTTAGAAGGCAGGCCAAAAGGCAAACGCCACGGCTGCCACCATGCACAAAAAAGCGGCCAGATGGTTCCAAGCCGGCACTGTCTTGAAATAAAAGAAGGCAAAAACCACGAAAACCGTGAGGGTGATCACTTCCTGCATGATTTTCAACTGGTATGGCGAATATTTTGAACTGCCCCAGCGGTTGGCGGGCACTTGGAAACAGTACTCCAGCAAAGCGATGCCCCAACTGACCAGAATCACCGACACCAACGGCTTGTCCTTGAACTTGAGATGACCATACCAGGCAAAGGTCATGAAAATGTTTGAACAGGTCAACAAAGCAACCGGCAACCAACGGGATTGGTAAATGGAATCCATAAAATTAAAAAGCACCAATCGGAAGGTTTCAGCACCCCTGCAATCTTTCAAGAAAATTTGGCGGGTTTAAACGCAATCCGTCCAGGGTTGGATGCCGGGGTTCAGGGAGGAAACCCGAATGAGATTTTCACTGCTGAATACTCCGGGTGCACGGATCCATCGAGACGCCGGATCACGAGAGGAGGCTCTTCCCAGGTCAGTTCCCTAAACCAACTTGGAAGGTCTTTTTGGCTCATGAAGCCCAACAAATCCAGGAGGGGTTCGCTCCCCTCCCGAAAAACCACCGGGCGGCGCCGGACCAGCGACAATCCAGCCTGGCTGGCAGCCGCCCGGGCACGCGCAAAGGAGGCTGCAAGATGAGGAAAAACGCACGCAAAAAATCCGCCAGGAGCCATGTGACGGGCTGCAATGGAGGCATAATCCGCAATTGAACCGCGCATTTCAAACCTACAGGCAATTTTTTGCGGGTCCTCGGACATGACCCCCTCCCCCGGTGGAAAATAGGGCGGGCTTCCCGTGATGAGATCAAAAAGTTCATGATCCCCCAGCATGGCAGTCTCACGAAAATCACCCTGTCGGATGTCGAGCCGTTTTTCCAACCCGTTATAAGTTGCTGATTTGCGAGCCAAAGAAACGCTTTCACCCTGGGCCTCCACTGTCACCCAAGTTGAACCGGGCAGCCTCCATGCTGCAATCATTGCGACTGATCCGATCCCGCTTCCTAAATCCAGTGCGCGGCTGGCGGAGGGACACCAGGTTGTTCCATACCATGCGGTCAACACGTCGTCGGTTGAAAACCGGTGGCCGTTAGATCGTTGGAAAAGCCTGTAATGGCCGCTAATGGCATCCAAGGTCTCTCCTTCTGCTGGGCTGGTGTGGGAAAAAGAACCTGGCGGAACAGGTCCAGGCTTGGTCCAACCTTTGAATTGCTCCTCCACCCTCATGGCTTGGGCAAATCCACCCTTTGACGAAGGGGCTCGACATGAACCAACACATCATAAACCCGCGGCAGGGCCGCTTGGACTTCTTTTTTGACATTATGGGCGATTTCATGGGACTGGATCACGGTCATTTGGGGATCCACTTCAACGTGCATTTCCGCATAGAAATGGTAGCCCATTTTGCGGACGAAACACTTTTCAACCCGCCCAACCCCTGCCACCCCCTGGGCAATGCGCCGGACATCGCTCAAAAAATTGGGGTCCGGCGCCTTATCCATCAATTCACCCAAGGCCGGGCGCAACAGGAGGATACCGTTGAAGCCAATCACCACGGCTGCAAAAATGGCGGCCACATCATCTGCCGCCACCATTTTTGGCCCTCCGACCAAGGCCACCGTAATTCCGATGGCAGCGGCCGCGGAGGTGATGGCGTCGCTGCGATGATGCCAAGCATCTGTTGTCACCGCTGAATTATCCAGCGCGGCACCCTCGCTCAAAACGAAGCGAAAAAGAGTCTCTTTCACCACCACCACCAACCCCAGGACGAAAAGGGTGCACCCATTTGGAGCCGGCCGGTGTATCAAGGGATTGGCGCTAAACAGGGCGCTGATATCGTTGGCAGCCTTGAGTGCAATCCATAAGGCGCCCAGGAGAAGCATTCCGGCCCCGAAAGCTGCCGCAATGGGTTCCGCCTTGCCATGGCCATACGGATGATCCACATCGGCGGGGGCTTCCGCCACCACAATTCCACGCCAAACGATCAATGAATTTAAAATATCCGCGAAAGACTCGGTGGCATCCGCAATCAAGGCGTGGGAATGGCCCAACACGCCCGCGATAAACTTGGCGGCTCCGAGAACAAGATTGACCGCGATCCCCAAAAAGGTTGCTCGCAAACTTCGTTCGAGGCGGGTTGCTGTCACGATTCGATTATGAAACTGCCCCAGTAAAAATCCAAGCCATTCAAACCGTTTCCAGTGCTTTTCCGACCTGCGGTCAGGGTTGGCTGATTCGGTGACAGAACATGGCATCCCGCAACTTGGGTTCAAACCATGTGCTTTTGGGAGGCATGATCCCTCCTTCATCGGCAATGGACATGAGATCTTCGATACTGGTTGGGAACATGGAGAAGGCACAAGCCTGCCCGTCATGGTCCACCAACCGCTCCAATTCCTTTGAACCACGGATTCCCCCCACGAACTGGATTCGCTTGCTGGTGCGCGGATCGTCCACTCCAAAAACCGGGGCCAAAACATGCTTTTGGAGGAGGCTTACATCCAGACCCTCGACGGGATTGGAAACCTGTGTAAGTTCCTGGCGAAAAACCATGGAGCGCCATGCGCCTTGGAAGTAAAACCCCACCTCATGTTTGCGGGCGGGAACCGGACGACCCGGTTTGGAACTCATGTCAAAAACTTTGGCCAGGCGTTCGAGAACCTGGCTGGGAGACAACCCATTCAAATCCTTCAGAACCCGGTTGTAGGGAAGAATCTGCATCTGGTTGTGGGGAAAAACCACCGCAAGGAAACGGCTGCTTTGACCGGCCCCATGGCGACTCTGGAATACGCGGGCGGCTGCGGCGCTGCGGTGATGGCCATCTGCGATGTACAGGGTGGGAATCCTGGAAAAGGTGGATTCCACCATTTGAATGGCCTCAGGGCTGGCGAGCCTCCATGAAGTGTGGCGAACACCGTCCTGGGCGGTGAAATCCACATCGGGCGCCTTGGAAATCATTTCTCTTACCCAGCCATCAAAAGCTTCGCTGGCCCGGTAAGTCAGGAAGACAGGCCCGGTTTGGGCATTGAGTGCTTCGATGTGCCGGACACGGTCATCTTCCTTGTCTGGCCGGGTGAATTCATGCTTTTTGATGGTTCCCTGGATGTATTCTTCACAACTGGCCGCCGCCACCAAACCCACCTGCGCGTGCGCCCCCATGATTTGGCGGTACAAATAAAAAGCGGGCCTGGAATCCTGCACCAGTGATCCGCCAGCCATCATCCGTTCAAAATTCTCCCGTCCCCGCGCATAAACTTCTTGCCCATAAAGGTCAATCCCGGGGGGCAAATCAATTTCCGGCTTGCTGACATGCAAGAAACTCAAGGGCCGGTTCCGCGCCATTTCCCGGGCCTCCTCGGAGGACATCACATCATAGGGCAATTCACATATTTGAGCAGCCAGTTCCGGTTTTGGAAGCAAGGCGGCAAATGGTTTCAAGCTGGCCATAAATAAAACAAATTTTCAGGTTTAACGACCCCCGCAGAATACCCTTTTGGCTGTTCTTTCGCACGCATTTAAATAGACGTGAAATTCCTCCAAAAAAAATATGAATGCCCACTCCGTTTATCTGTGCCGGAAGGGATGCTTAAAACCTCTCAACCCGCCCGCTCCTCAATGCTCCGAGGAAACGGAACCCGGGCAAACAAGCGCGTACTGGTCGGGGGCGAGCCAACCGGTGAGGTTTGCGCACTGGACCAGGTCAAAATGGCCGAGGGAACGCAGGCGACGCAAAGATTCCCCGGAGGAGAGATTTGCAATGACTTCACCCTGGGTGGTGGGCGTGAGGCGAAGCGGGACGGACTCGCCCAGTACCACGCCCAGATTCATTCGGCCAACCACGCCAGCATTACCGATGAGGCTAAGGAAGAACACGGCCAGCGCGATGGCTGCGACAAGCCGGTGCCAATCACGCCGGGCCCCAAACAAAACCACTGGCAACACAAGGCTGGATGCGGCCAGCCATAGCATGGCGGCGGAAAGCCAAATCCAAGCGTAGGGAGAAAGCCATGTGGAGGCTTCTTCATACCAGAGCAAGTCTGCATCTTCCAAATCCAACATTTGACGGGCAACGGCCTCATTCTCGCGCGCCTGAGAATTTGCCGGGGCAATCCACAAAGCCCTTTTCCAGGCCAGAATCGCCTTTCCAGCGTGGCCCTGGTGCCATTCTGCCAGCCCCAAGTCCACATAGGCTCCGGCTGTGGGCCGAAGGTCCGCGGAATTTTCAAAAGCCTGCGATGCCTCAGGGAAAAGGCCTTGGCGAGACAACGCCAATCCCCGGTCAAACCATTCCCTGCCAGTCATGGAACCAGCGCCCGCGCTGGTATCCGTGGCAAGGAGCCAGGCCAGGATCCAAAAGGTGCAAAATGGCCTAATGCCATGGCCCAGAGCCTGCATAAAAGTAAAAAGAGAGCCTGCATCAAGTGATTTGGGTCGTGACAAATGGCCCGATACCGGAAGATTCCCGCCACGAACTGCGCAACCCAACCCAATGCAAGCCACAGGCGGACGACTCTTCGTCCGGATTTGTTTTTCTTCAGTCAGCGTTTTCAAAGGACTTTTTCTCTTAATCGCACCCTGCCATTAGGGCCTTTGCTCCAAATCGAAACTCCACGGTCTATCAAGACGGAAGCTCATAAGCGCCCCTCCAAGTCATCGAGAACAGGTCCAGCCTGATGAACCAGGCGGATTAGGGCAGACCGATGCTGTTCCAATCCCGGGCTATTTTTCAGATCTGGATCGGCTGAAAAACGCCGGTCGGCGATGGCAAAAATCTGACGCACGGTTGCTGCGGAGGCGCGGTCATGGCCTGCGGCCATCCATTGAACCAAGACGTCGCTGCAAGTCAGCGCGTCTGGTTGGGCAGGGAAATGAGGCGCTGCCGCCACCTTAAGGGCTGTTGCGGTCAGGGTCAGACAGCCAACCATGTCCCCGTCCGCCTCAGCTCGATTCAATGCCCTGCGTATTTTCTTCAATGCCTTCCTGGCATTCTTGCGACGGACCCAATCCGGATGCGCGGCCCTCCAGCGCCTTCGCCGGTCCCAAAGCCAAAGCAGCATGAAACCGAACAATGGCATCAACGCGCCGAACCAATCACTCGGCCTGCACTGCGGTGGAACCAGGGTGCCGCGTGATCTGCCCGGCTTATCTACCATGGCCGTCAAGCTCCCTCTGTCTGCCCCAACATCCGTTTCCCGGAAATTCTGCGGGAGGCTGGGGCCGGATACTTCCACAGGTATAGGTGGAATGGTGAGATCGCAATAGCGACCGGTCTCCGGATCGAAGGAACAAAAAGGAATGGCCGGGGTGGATTTCACGGTGTCCGTAAGGGGAACCAGGGTGAATCCCACCGAGGGCGGTTCATCGGCCACGATCTGCCAATCGGAGGATGCAGGCGGTTGGGGCGGAACGAGCCGCGCAAATTCATTGTAGCCATGAAAGCCCAACTGCAAATGGACAGGCTGCCCTGTGTGGATGCGATTTGTTCCCAGCGTGGGTGGATCCGCGTAAAACCTGCCCATGGCGCCCGTAAATCCAGGCAGTTGCCCCTCTTGCGGGACTGGCTGCACAGCGATCTTTACCGGCTCGGAAACAAGCAGCCGATAATCCGGCTCCCCCCCGGACAGCGTAACACGTCCGCGGATGGTGATCGGCCCGCCAAACTCCCGTCCGGCCGTGTAAGCCTGCGCAAAGAGCGTCAAAGGACCGCTTTGAATGGGAATGAGGCTGAGATCGGCCACAAAAGAGGGACGAAGCGTTCCGTGATCATTGACCACCTGGATGGATTCGCGCTGGGAATCCTGCCCTGACATGAGGCCTTTGCCAATGACATGAATTTCCCGGAGGGCCTGTATCTGGTTTTGCGGACCTGCCGGCAGGAGAACCCGTACACGAAAGGGCTGGCCCAGATAAAGAGCGCGGGAGGAAACCTCCACGCCCAATTCCAACGGGGGAGCTTTGGGTGAGTCTCCCGTCACAGTCAAAGACGTGGCAGGCACTTGCAACGGCGCGCCGGCACATGAAATGGAAAAAGCAGGCAGCGTGTATTGGCCTGGGGCGGTTTTTGGAATTTTTAACTCATACAAATAAGTGGTCAGTGGGTCGTACTGATTGCCATGGTATCGCGTCAATTGTCCTCGCGTATCCATCAAAGGAATCCAATCGGGTGGCCAAGCCAGCCTGCTGGGCCATGATATAGAGGATTCAGTGCCGCTCACTTCCACCCGCAGAAAAACCAAGTCGCCGGGACTGGCCATGGCCGGATCAAAATAAGATTTTGCCGATGCCCTTGTGGATAGGGCCACCGTTTCCTGCCGAGTGTTCAGAATCCAATTTGCAGGGGACGGATTTGCCGTCTGGCCATGCGCCAGCCGGATGATTCCCAGCATCCCAAGGAAAAAGCCGGTTGCCAGGGCTTTATTGAATGGGCCAGGTTTCACCAATTTCGACCCTTTCTATCCGTGGGCTTGGTTCCTTGCTGGTCACTCATGGATAACCGTCGTCCTCCATCCAGCATCAGTCCATCCAGGATGCGGGCGGCTTCTTCCGGGGAAATGTGAAGCTGTAGCTCCTGACCTTCCCGGGTATCTCCTTCCTTCAGGCCGGCTAGATCTGCGGGTTGCGGGCCATTTACGCCATCCCCATCATCATCCGAGTCGCCGCCCGGGCCGCCCGGCGAAGGTCCGGGTTTGGGCATTCTGCCCCGCAACTGTTTCAATGCATCTTGCAACTTTTTTCCTTGGGCGCCCATGGCCGAAGCGGTTTTTTGCATTTGACGCAGCGAATCCACCAGTTTGGCGATGGCCACATCCACCGATTGTTCATTTGAGGCTGCCTGGGATTCCCCAGGGTTCAAATCCCGCACCCCGTGAAAATCATCGGCGCCCTGCTGCCATGCGCGCAGGGTTTTCCCGTGTGCATCCAAGGCTGCCTGAAGGGCTTTTCCAACGGCGTGCAGTTCCTTGAGGGCGCCTCGTCCCTGCCAATAGGCTGCTTCCAGGTCACTCAAATCGTTTCCATTCAAGGCGGTTGAAATGTGACTGAGCGCGGCATCTCCCGTCGAGAGTGCCTCCGCACCTGCCTGTTCTGTTCTGGAGGCGTTTGGGCCTGCTTTCAAATAGGCTGTGCCTTGAGCCACGCAGGTTTCGCCAAGGTTATAAAGCGCCCAGGGACGCACCCCATCATCCTGTGCCGCCAAGGCGGCGTGGAACAGGATTTGTGCGGTAGTGAAGTCTTTTGCTCCAAGGCATCTTGTCCCGGCATTGTAGAGAGAAATGGCATTTCCTGCCCCAGATGAAGCCATTTGCAATAAGGAATCAAGGGACGGCTGGGTTCCAAAGGTTGAAGCGGTCGCATCTGACATGTCCCGGGCGGCAGAAAGCGGGGTCGGCGAAGCTTGGACCAGACCAAGGCAGGCCACGCACAGACCCAAAATGATGATTTGCAGGTTCACTTCATGGAGCCCCGGGGGCGGGTGATTGTTCTTTTTTGGAAGCGCGACGTGTTCCCATCAAGGGTTCCCAAGCCAGAAGCGCCAAGGCCAAACCCAGGGGCCAGTACTGCCTGTCCACTCCATACCAGTCAACTCCACGACCGCCTCGGTTGCTGCGGGGGGTTTCAAGCCGGTTCAGGTCCGGGCCAACCTGCATCAGCCCCTCACCCAGCAATCCCAAAGGATGGTACCGGCCACCGGTGATTTCCGCAATCTGACGCAGTGTGCTTTCATCCAAGCGGCTGCACACCACCCTGCCTTGATCATCCCTGAGCCAATCCGAAGCGCCGCCTGGTGATTGGATGCGAATACTGCCGCCGCCTTGGGTTCCCACGCCCACTGTAAAAACCACCACTTGATTTGTGGCCAGTTGCCGCGCCTCGTTCACGCCCGTTTGCTCCAGATCTTCGCCATCCGTCAGCAGAATGACTCTTTTTTGGTGGGATTGAGGGTCCATCGCCTTTGCCGCTTCCAATAGGGCACCGCCAATGTCCGTTCCTGGCACGGGTAGCGCTTTTTCGTTCAAATCCATCAAAGTCTCCTCAAAGGCCTCGCGGTCATAGGTCAATGGGCATTCCAGGAAGGAGCTACCCGCGAAAGCCACCAGGCCCAAACGCCCCAACCCCTGGGTGCGGACGAATTGGAGGATGGATAATTTGGCGCGATCCAACCTGTCTGGCACCGCGTCCCGGGTGGTCATGCTCAGTGAACAATCAAGCACAAAAACCACATCTGCGCCTGTTTGGTTCATGTTATCCTTGATGCGCCCCCATTGCGGCCGCGCCATGGAAAGGCCAATCAACATTACACTCAAGGTGAGGAGGAACTCCTTGAACTGACGACGGGCCGGACTGTGGGAGGTGGCAAGCCATCCGCGTTGCGTTGCTGAAACCATGGAATTCATGAGCCGACGCCGTTTGGCCGCTGTCCGCAGATGCCATGCCACCAAGACGAGGGGCCCAAGGCCGGCGAGCCACAGCCAGTTCGGATCAGAAAAATGAAAAGCGTATGGATTCATTTTCAGGGAATGCGGCAGAACCTGGTGCCTTGCAACAAAAACTCAATCGTTAAGACCGCCAGGGCTGCCAGCAACCAGTATTGGTAGAAAGGTTCGGTGATGGTATATTGGCGCGTGACGGCGGAGGTTTTTTCAAGCCGGTCTATCTCCTTGTAAATGCTCTGAAGTTCATGCTGGGTGGTTGCCCTGAAAAAACGCCCGCCGGACAGGCTGGCCATTTGGCCCAAGACCGCATAATTGGCGGGTTGAAGCACCAAAGTGGGAATGATCCTCCCCTGTTCATCCAGAAGGAAGCGCCCGGTGGCAGGGTCAAACCTCGGAAGATTGCAGGGCTCCTCGTTGCCGATGCCGATGGCATAAATTTTAACCCCCATGGCTGCGGCCAACTGTGCGGCAGGGAGTGGATCCACCTTGCCCAGGTTGTTGTCCCCGTCCGTGAGCAAAATCATGACCCGGCTGCGACTACCCGGCACGGCAGCCAGTCTCTTGGCCGCCACCGCCACGGCGTCTCCAATGGCAGTGCCCAAGTCTGAAATGATGCCAATGTGAAGCCGGTCCAGGTTTTCAATCAACCAATGATGATCCAAGGTCAACGGGCTTGTAAGGTAGGGCACGCCGGAAAAAGAAATCAGCCCTATCCGGTCATCCGGACGCCCCGCAATGAAGTCTCGCAACACCCCGGATGCGATGGCAAACCGAGATAATTTCTGATCGGGACGACCCATATCAACCGCTTCCATGGACCATGAAAGGTCCAGGACCAGCATGATGTCAATGCCAGGCGTGTGAGTTTCCACGCGGGCATTGACCCGCTGCGGTCCGGCAAGAGCCACGATGGTCAGGGCCAGGGTCAACAGGCGGAGGAACAAAAGCCAGCGCCCTGCGGAGGACCGGGCCGGAACGGCCACGGCCCGGGCTATTTCCGCGCTGGGAAAAATCAATGCGGCCCGGCCTGCGACCTTGCCATGCCACCAGGCATAGAGGGGGAGCAGAGCCAGCATGCCCAGAACCCAGGGAAATTCAAAAGTCCATGTTTCGCTCATGCTGGCTTCTCCTCGCGACCGGGGCCTTTGACCTGGCTTTCGATGCGGACTATTAAAGCCTGTGCCCGAGCCACGGTGCCCCGGGCCGAGCCAGGCCCTTCAGCCGAGTAAACACGAGTTGCGCACTCTTCCATCAACTGGCTGAATTCCATGTGTGAATCCTTTTCCAAGGATGCACTACTGGCAAGATGATGACTCAAATCCCTGACCATCCATTCTCCGGGTGGCAGGTGGAATCTCGCGGTGACATATTGACGCAGAATTTGCATGACGCCGGCCAGCAGAGATTTATCCTCTGGACTATCCAACCAAGCTGCCAAGGCTTTTGCGGCGGCTGCGGCAGGGTCTGGCTCTGGAGTATGCCGTTTGCGCATTCGCCACCGAACGAGTACCGCCAAGGCCAGAGCTGCGACGATTCCCAGGACTGCCACCAAAATAAGGTGGCTCCAAGGAAAAACCTCGGTCGGCAACAAGCCATGCGCGGGCGCCAGCACCGGCAGTTCATTGGTTTCCATTTCGTTCGGATTGCCCCCGCCCGTCTCCATCGCCACCATTCCGGACCTGTCCGGTTTTGGCAGCGACCACGGCCCAGCGCGGGGTGACGCCGAAATGTACAGCCACAGAGGTCGCACCATCAAGCAAACCCTTGAACATCCTTGGCAACCTTGGAATTTCTCCAACCCGACTTCCACTATTCGACTCATTAAACGGCGATTTTTGGGGGCCGCTTTTGTCGGAAGTGGTTGATGGGCCGTATTTGGATTTTCCAAAATGGCTGTAGTGCAGACCCGCCCTCTTTTTCCGCCCTTTTTCATGTCCATAATGGAAGGCGAATGTGTTTCTCAAAGAGAGCAAGCATTTCAAAGATGGCAAGGAACACCACTATTGGAGCTTGGTGGAGAACCGGCGTGTGGATGGAGGAGGCAAAGTGGTGCAGCGGAATGTGCTTCATCATGAGGATATCCATTCCAACCAGCAAGCGGCCTGACGCAAGACCCTTGATCTTTTTGAAGCGGGTTCGTCGCGTCCGCGCGAGGTGGCATTGTTTCGGTTATTCTGACACCACTTGACCCTTGGCACTGGCAATTGTAGGGTAGTTGGCATGGTTTGGGTTCTATTTCAGAAGAAACGTTTTCCCGGGATATTGCTCTTCTTGAGCGCAATGGTGTTAATGGTTTTGGAAGCTGGACGTGTCCAGGCCTTGCCTTTTTTCCCAATCGCATCCAACTCAGTTGATATTTTTCTGGCGGGGGGAGTGGCGGCTTCCCCGGACGGGAATTTTCTGGTGGGCCTGGCACAGAACCAAACCAATGCCTGCGCGCAACTCATGTCTTCAAATGGTGTGACGGCAGCGCCGCTTTTAAACCTGGGACCCAGCCAGGGCGCGGCATTGGTGGCGGCTGGCACAACTAATTTTCTCGCCACATGGGCGGGCAACCAGGTTGAGGGTGCATTGATTAATCTGGACGGGAGCCAGGCCGGAGCCAGCTTCAATCTGCCCGCATCTCCAAACTCCGCCGAGACAGCGGTTGGATATGGAGGCACCAATTATCTGGTGGTTTGGGAGGATGAAGGCACGTTGAACCCGGGTTTTGGGGTTTTTTACGGGCAACGGGTGAATGGACAGGGACAGTTTGTGGGTTCACCTCTTCTGCTGGGAAATACCCTGGCTGCGCCACAATACAACACCCATGCGGCGCTGGCATATGGCGGGTCCCAGTTTTTGTTTGCATGGATGCGCACCAATTCCACATCAGGCGGATGGGACACGGAAGGAACTTTTGTATCGGACAGCGGGGTGGTGACCGGGCCCTTTTTAATCAGCCAGCACATTTCGCTGGATGCCATGCCACCTGCGGCAGCCACGGATGGGACGCGATTTTTGGTGGGCATGAACCGGGATTCTACCCGCACCTCTTCAGGCGGCCCGGTTTGGAACGTTGTGGCCAGGATGTTGCAACCAGATGGATCCACGCCGGGGCCTGAGGTGATGATTGACACCAACCAAGCCACCATCAATGCCATCGCCTATGATGGCGCGAATTACCTTCTTGTCTGGGGGAATCATACCTACACCACCAACTCGGCTAAAAACGTGTCATTTGAAATGGTTCGAAGCAATTTGACGAGCCTCGGGCCTGTTTTTAATCTCTTTTCGGCTGCGGGACCTGAGACGCCTTTGTTTGGAGGAACGGTCTATTTGGATGGGCAATTCGCCGTGGGCTGCATGCTGGGGAATCTGGAGGTAAACGGGTCAGGGCAAATCATTGGCCTGACCAGCGGCGTGGTGGAAGGGTCCCTGCTGCCATCCAGCATACAACCACCTGTGTTGCACCCTGGTTTGCGCGCCGGAAACGCCTTTCCCTTGCGGCTTTCAGGAACCCCTGGCGTGAACTATGTCATCCAAGCGGCAAGCCAGCCCGGACTCCAATCCTGGTCAAATCTTATCACCAATTCACCTTTGACCGGCAGTTTGGAGTTCACGGATTCTGCAGCATCAAGTCCCATCAGGTTTTACCGGGCGTCGCTGCCCTAAAGCCGTTTTTCATCCGGCAAAGGTTCCCGCGTCCTGCACTTGGCACACCCGGGTCCCGCTTTTCGGCATTCACCAAACAACTGGGTAGAACAACCTGGCCCCGCCTGCCTTGTCTTTCAGGCAGGATCACAACTTTGGCGACTGCAATGATTGGGGTTGAAGCGTCCTACCTTTTTTTATGGACGCGCGCAGCCACTTTCAGGCGCAACCCATTCAGGCGGATGAAACCGGTGGCGTCATCCTGATTATATGCCTTTGTGGGGTCGGCTTCCATGGTGGCAATGTGCGGATTATAGAGGCTAACCGGGGATTTTCTTCCTGCCACCATGATGTTGCCCTTGTAAAGCTTGACCCGCACCGTGCCAGTGACATTTTTTTGGGACTCCTCGACATAGGCCTGCAAGGCGAGCCTTTCAGGCGCGTACCAAAAGCCGTTGTAAACCAATTCGGCGTATTTGGGAATGAGCGCATCCCTCTGGTGCATCACCTCCCGGTCCATGGTGAGGGATTCCATCTGGCGATGGGCGAAGTGAAGGATGGAGCCACCCGGGGTTTCATAAACCCCGCGTGATTTCATGCCTACAAAGCGGTTTTCCACCATGTCCACCCTGCCCACGCCATGCCTGCCGCCCAGTTTGTTCAAGGCCAGCATCACACCCAGCGGATTGAGACGGCGTCCATTGACCGCCACGCAATCGCCACGAAGGAATTCCAGGTCCACAAACTCCGGTTTGTCTGGGGCATCCTCCGGGAAGACGGACAGCGTGGTGAAATAATCACGGTTTTTCGGGTGTGTGCTGTCATACCATGGATCCTCCAAAATGCCCGCCTCATAAGAAATATGGAGGAGGTTGCGATCCATGGAATAGGGCTTTTTGGCGCTGGCCTGCACGGGGATTTTATGGAGGCTGCAATAATCAATCATCTCCTGGCGGCCTGGAAATTCCCTGCGGTAGCGTTCATCCCTCCATGGGGCGATGACTTCAATATCCGGGGCCAGGGCGGCGGCGGTGAGTTCAAACCGAACCTGGTCATTGCCCTTGCCGGTGGCGCCGTGGGCGATGGCGACGGCTTTTTCCTTGCGGGCAATCTCCACCATGCGCCGGGCAATGAGCGGCCGGGCGATGCTGGTGCCCAGAAAATACTGGCCCTCATAGATGGCGCCTGCGCGGATCATGGGGAAAATAAAATCACGAGCGAACTCTTCCTGAAGGTTGTCTATGTAAATTTTGGAAGCCCCGGTGCGGCGCGCCTTGGCTGCAAGCCCGCGCAGTTCATCCGCCTGCCCGATGTCCGCGCAGAACGCGATCATTTCCGCCTGGTATTTTTCCTTGATCCACGAAAGGAGCACGGAGGTATCCAAGCCGCCTGAATATGCCAGAACAATTTTCATGAGCAGGTATTTTAAGCGTGAACCCGGGTCTTGCGCAAAGCGGAAATGCGCAAGATTGGTCACGGGGGCGCATCTCAGTTTTTGAGAGAGTGACCCTCAGCCTCCGCGTTTGAGTTTTTATAAATCTCCACAAACCAACTGCTCCGTTCCTCCTCCCCATCAGTCTCCATGGGTGGCGGGGACCGAGGAGGG